>NZ_JBEYTL010000002.1:0-926856 GCF_040643025.1 Streptomyces sp. NPDC047525 | reverse complement strand
GAGCCGCCCTGCGACTTCGATCCGTCGTCCGCCGACGAAGAAGACGAGGACGAGGAGCCCTTGGAGGACGAGTCCTTGCCGGAGTCGCCGCCGCCGCAGGCGGTGAGGGAGAGGGTGGCGGCGACGCCGATGGCGGCCAGGGCGGTGAGGCGGGTGTTCTTCACGGTGTTCCCCAGGAGTAGCTCGGTGCGTGCGGTCTGAAGTATTTGTATCGCGCACCGAGTTACAGGCAGTCCTCCGCCACGTCTCCGTTCTGTCACAGGCGCACCGCCCTGAGCAGGGATCACTTGGCGGGTTCTCAGTCGGTGGGAGGGGGCGGCGGTGTCGGCGCGCCGGACGGGACCGGGATCTTGGCATAGGTGCGCCCAGCTGCGGGAGATGATGTCTCGTCATCGTCGCCGCCACTGCGGGCCTGTTCCGGCAGGAACACGTCGCGGGCCGCGCCCGGGTCCCAGCCCGTGTCCACCACCTTCTTCTGCCAGGTGACTCTCGCGCACTCGTGAAGTCCTCGACGACGCGCACCGGGACGCCCAGGTCACCGAGCGTCCTGGATATCTCCCGCGAGGTGAGGATGGCAACGGCCTCGGAGGCCTTGCCCTTGGCGGAGATGGTGTCGGTGGCCTCCGTCGTCACGTGACGCGACCACTTCCACCGATCGAGCACGTTGTCGAGAGTGGACTTCAGGAACAGGCTGGTCCCCACGCCGTTGCCGCACACCGTGAGGATCTTCTGCGTCCCCGCGGCGCCACGGCCTCCGCTCGGGGCCGGTTGTTCCTGCCCCTCGGCCTTCATGAGGATCTGCCGCACCGACTCGGGGGAAGTCGCCCGGTCGAGGGCCTGGACCGTCTCGGGGTCGGCCAACAGCCGCGCGAGGGCGCCCATCGCCTCGGTGTGCGCCGTCGCGTCGGTGGCGGCGAGCGCGACCACCAGACCGACGGGGTCGTTGCTCTCGTGGTGGAAGGGCACCGGCCCGGCAAGGCGCACCCATGACATGCCGGTACGCCGTACAGCAGGTGACGGGCGGGCATGTGCGAACGCGAAACCCGGCGCGACGACGATGTACGGCCCGATCTCCTCTACCGTACGAAGCATCTCCTGGGTGTACGCATCGGTACTGACGCCGTTCGCGACCAACAGGTCACCGGCCGCCCGCATCGCCCCCTGCCAGTCGGGAGCCGAGACATCGAGCCGGATCGCCTCTACGGGAAGGAATTCGCTGAGCTGCACCATACCGACAAACCTAGATCACGACGGTAGGGCGACGTGGTCGCGAAGGTAACCGCGATACGGGACAAAAGGCCTGAGCCGTACGGACCGAAGGCGCCCCGTCGGATCTCACCAGCCACAGCACACTGGAACATTGAGGGTCTTGTACTTGCCCTTGCACTTGCACTTGTCATGAGGGGGAATTCGTCCGTGAAGGTCGGGCCGGCACGTTCCGCCGCGGTCCAGTGGGTCGCCCAGCACGCCGCATCCGATGCCGCCTACCGGGGCGCGTACTTCAGCGGCTCGACCGTCGGGCTGCCGGACGACGCCGAGCTGCCGCCCTCCTCCGACGTGGACATCGTCGTCGTCACCGCCGCCGACAACCCGCCGGCCAAGCTGGGGAAACTCCGCTACGAGGGCGCTCTCCTGGAGGTCAGTCACCTGCTCTGGGCCGAGCTCGCCCCCGCCGACGGGGTTCTCGCGTCGTACCACCTGGCCGGCAGTTTCCGTACCGACACGGTCATCGATGACCCCACCGGCCATCTGCGCAGACTCCACACACACGTCTCACCCCGCTTCGCCTCCAGGCCCTGGGTCCGGCGCCGATGCCAGGACGCCCGCCGTCGGATCGAGACCCGGCTCGCGGCGATCGACACCTCGGCACCGTTCCACGAGCAGGTCACCGGCTGGCTGTTCCCCACCGGCGTGACCTGCCACGTGCTGCTCGCCGCAGCTCTGCGCAACCCCACTGTCCGCCTGCGCTACCCGGCCGCGCGCTCGGTCCTCGCCGCGTACGGCCACCTCGGCCTCTACCCCGAACTCCTCCGGCTCCTCGGCTGTTCGCACCTGTCCGCGCGGCGCGTCCAGCACCATCTGCGGGAACTCGCCGCGACGTTCGACGCCACCGCCCAGGTGGCGAGGACCCCGTTCTTCTTCAGCAGCGACATCACCACCACCGCACGGCCGGTCGCCATCGACGGAAGCCAGAACCTCATCGATGCCGGTGACTGCCGCGAGGCAGTGTTCTGGATCATCGCGACCTTCGCCCGCTGCCACACCATCCTGGCGGTCGACGCTCCCGACCTGCACGAGTCCCGCGCTCCGGCTTTCCGGGCAGCAGTCGCCGACCTGGGCATCAGCTCCAGCCGCGATCTCCTCCACCGGGCAGAAGAAGTCACCCGTTTCCTGCCCCGGCTCTGGCAGATCTGCGAGGACATCCTGGCCGACAACCCCGAGATCAGCAGATAGGGACAGGGGCCCGGACAGGGGCCCGGACAGGGGCCGCCCGCCGATCTGACGAGCGTGCGGCCGGACGCAACCTGAGGCAAGGAGCAGCGAGCCGCATCAGCCGACCAGCAGCACAAGCTTCCCGCGCACGTGCCCGGCCTCGCCGACGCGGTGGGCCTCCGCGATCTCGGCGAGCGGGAAGCTCCGCGCGACCGGGAGCGAGAAGTGCCCGGACTCGATCAACTCCCCGATCTCGCCGAGCGCGTGGACCGCACGGCCGGAATCCCCGCGGCTGAACGTCACCCCATGCTCTTGCGCGCCGTCGAAGTCGGCGATCGTGACGACGTGCTCCGGGCTGCCCGCGAGCTGGATGAGCTCGGGCAGCACCCCGCTCCCGGCGACGTCGAGCGCCATGTCGACGCCTTCGGGCGCGAGCGCGTGGACCCGGCCGACGAGACCCTCGCCGTAGGCGACGGGCTCGGCCCCCAGCGAGCGCAGGTGATCGTGGTTTGCCGGACTGCCGGTGCCGATCACGCGCGCACCGCGCACCACGGCCAGCTGAACAGCGGCGCTGCCGACGATTCCTGAGGCGCCGTGGATGAGCAGAATGTTGCCGCTTCCCACGCCGAGCTGGTCAAGAGCACGTGTGGCCGTCTCGATGGCGGCAGGCAGCGCGGCAGCGCCGCGGAAGTCGAGCGACGGCGGGATCGGCGCATAGTAGGACAGCACCGCCAACTCGGCCTGGGCCGCCCCCTCGACGGAGAAGCCGAACACGCAATCACCGACAGCCACGTCCGCCACCCCCTCACCGAGCTCGTCGACGAGGCCCGACGCCTCATGGCCCATGGTCTGCGGGAGCTCACTGTCCATCAGACCCTCGCGCTTCTTCCAGTCGCTCGGGTTGATGCCGGCCGCGCGCACAGCGATCCGGACCTGGCCGGGGCCCGGACGCGGATCGGGGAGATCCACGATCTCCAGTACCTCCGGGCCCCCGAACCGGTTGAAACGGGCTGCCTTCATCATTCGCTCCGATCTCCACCCGCCCAACCACGCATCAAGCTCACCCATAAGAGATGTAGCAACAAAAAGGCGTATGACCGCAGCCCCCTCACAGAGGGCATCATCTCGCCGACGACTTCCCGCAGCCTCCCCCGCTACCCGGACACTGCCGCCGCCTCGTCCGCCACCACCATCACGTTTCACTGAACGTACGCCGGTAGGCACTGGGCGTGGTGCCGAGATGCGACCGGAAACGGCGGCGCAGGTTGACCGCCGAGGCCAGTCCGACCCGGGTGGCGATGGTCTCGACCGGCAGGTCGGTCTGCTCCAGCAGAACCCGTGCCGCGTCGAGGCGCCGGCCGAGCAGCCACTGTCCCGGACTGATGCCGAGCTGGTCGGTGAACCGTCGGGCGAGGGTCCGGCTGGAGAGCCCGGCGCGTTCGGCGAGGCGATCGAGGGTCAGGTGGGCGTCGAGCCGGGAGGTGGCCCACTCCAGCAGGGGCGCCAACGACTCGTCCGCCCTGGCGGGTGCGGGGGGCTGTGCCGCGTACTGGAGCTGGCTGCCCTCCCGGTGGGGCGGCAGGACCATGTTCCGGGCGATCTGGGCGGCGTATGCCGCGCCGTGGTCGGAACGCACCAGATGCAGGCACAGGTCGATGCCCGCACCGGTTCCGGCGCTGGTCGCCACGTCGCCGTGGTCCACGAAGAGCACGTCCGGGTCCACCTGCACCTCGGGGAAGGCGGCGGCGAGCTGTGCGGTGCTGCGCCAGTGGGTCGTGGCACGGCGGCCGTCGAGCAGCCCGGCCTGAGCGAGGACGAACGCCCCCGTACAGATGGCGACGATCCTCGCCCCTCGCCGGTGGGCGGCCCGCAGCGCCTCGGTGACGGTCGGCGGCACCGGAGCGCCGGGCGGCTGCCAGCCCGGGACGACCACGGTGTCCGCCTCCCGCAAGGCCTCCAGCCCCGCGTCGACGAGCATCGCGAAGCCGACGGTGGTCCGCAGAGGGCCGGGGCGCTCGGCGCAGATCCGGAAGCTGTAGCGGGCCGGCACGTCCTGCGGAGCGCCGCCGAAGACCTCGGCGGCACAGGCGAGCTCGAAGGGCGACTGGGGCGGGTTGAGCAGGGCCACCACCCGATGAAGCCGATGGAGGGTCATGGCAGGAATGTTAATGGCAGGAATGTACCCGTGAGTGTCTTTCTGGACTCTCGGCCGGGAACCGGGCCCCGGTCACAGTGGTCCCATGAGTGGATCCACCGGAACGAAAGTAACGAAAGTACTGAGGACCGAAGTCCAGGTCGACGCCGAGGCGGCCAGCTACCTGACCGTGGAGCAGGACGGCCCGGTCGTTCTGCTGCTGCACGGCACGTACTGGAGCCGGGTCTGGCTCCCCGTCCTTGACCGCCTCGCCGAGGCCGGGCTTCGGCCCGTCGCGGTCGATCTCCCCGGCCTGGGGCGCTCGGGAGGCGAGCTCACCCTGGAAACGGCCACGGTCCCAGCCCTGGCGGACTGGGTCGCGCGATTCGTGTCCGCGCTGAAGATCTCCGGGCCGATCGCCGTCGCGGGGCACGACATCGGCGGCGCCATCGCGCAGCGTCTCCTCGCCCGCGACGGGCTGGAGGTGTCCCGGTTGGCCTTGGTCAACTCGGTCACCTACGACTCCTGGCCCGCGCCCCACGTGGCCCGGTTCCGGGGTACGGGAATCACCGCGGGGACCAGCGCCGACGACGTTCTCGCCGCCCGACGACAGGCGGTGACTGCGGCGCTGGCCGGTGCTGCCACCGAGCAGCTGATCGCGGACTATCTGGATCCGTGGACCAACCCTCGGGTCCGCCGCTCCTGGATGGCCCTGGCGGGCGCGGCCGACAGCCGCTACACCCTTGATCTCGTTCCCGCACTGAAGCAGTCCCAGACGCCGAAACTGCTGATCTGGGGCGAGGACGACGCCTTCGAGAAGGTGGAGTACGCCGAGCGGTTCGCCTCGGAGATCCCGCAGACCACGCTCGTACGCATCCCGGACGCGGATCACATTCCCACGGAGAACGCGCCCGGACAGATCGCCCGCGCGCTCATCCGCTTCTGTCAGCCTCGACCGCGGATCAGCGACAACAGCAGCCCGTGAGTCTCGGCGTCCGCGGCCACCAGGAGCCCACGGCCCGCCTGCCCGACCGGTTCCCCGTCGACTCCGGTGACGACGCAGCCGGCGGCCCGGCACAGGGCGATACCGGCGGCGAAGTGCACGCTCTCGGACAGGTCACCGCCGTCGGTGACATAAGCGGCGCGCTTGCCGGCCGCCACCCATGCCAGGGCCAGCGTCGTGGACACGACCCGCGGCCGGAACCGTTCGCCGAACCCGGGGTGAGCGAGCAGGTCCACAGCCCGAAACCCAGGCGCGCTCGGAAAGGGCGGGTCCAGGTTCACGTCCACCAACCGGGTGGCAGCCGTCGGCGCCAGCCGCGTGTCGCTCCCGTCGCGCCGGACCCAGGCGGTCGCACCGTCGGTGTGGAAGACCTCGCCGCTGAACGGATCGGCCACCGCTGCCGGTCCGTCGCGCAGGGCCACGTTGACGGCGACCAGCATGTTGCCGACGGCGTAGTTGAGGGTGCCGCACAGAGGGTCCACGAACCACTGGCGCACCGCGTCAGCCGCACCCTGCTGCCCGCCCTCCTCGCCGTGCACCGCATCGCCGGGCCGCGCGGCACGGATGACGCCGAGGATCGCCTCTTCAGCCGCCACATCGGCATCGGTGGCGAAGTCCCCGGCGCCCTTGTCGATGCGCGTGAGCCGCTGCCCGTACCTGGCGTGCACGGCCTCCGCGCCGGCCCGCGCCGCAGCTATCGCCACATCAGCATCGTCAAGGCGCGCAATTGAGTTGACCACGGCATGCAGAGTATCGGGACGACGTACTCCCGCCGCTCCCCCACCCTCAGCATTCGACGCCTCCACCGACCAACGACACAGCCGTGTCCGGACGTTGAGGGAACTCGCGGTGGCATCACGGCGCAGTGGCGTACACGGCTCGGCGGTGTCCCAGCCGCCCTCGGACAGCAGAACCTGGACCCATGGGCCCGGCAGCGCCTCGGTGTACGCCCTGCCCTCCATCACTACGCCGCGCTCCGGCCTGGTCACGTCCCCAACCAGCTGCCGTCCCGCCAACCGGGCCAGGCTCACGCGCCGGTCCGGTATGGCTCCAAGCCGAGGGCGCGGCGCAACTGGATGCTGATGTCCGGACCAGACAGGAGGACCGTGGACGAGCACAGCACTCGAGGCGCCCGGAACGTGGCATCCACCGGTGCGCGGCTTGCCGCTCCCGATCAGCCGGGGGTCATCGGCATCGCACTCGCCGCCGTACTGACGGCCGTACTCGCGCAAGGTTCCTGGCAGTGGTTCGCCACGTACATCGGGGCCACCCTCCTTGCCGTGATCTTCTCCTACTACCGGCTGCCGACGTGTGCTCCCGGCCTCCGATCCGCGTACGCGCGCAATCTGGCGGCGTATTCACTGGTCGTCGGCCTGTGTCTGGCGATCGCGCTGGCTCCCATGCTGCAGCGCTGGGCGTGGCTGTTCCCGATGCCGGGAACCCGTGACAGGTGTGTCGCGGTGGGCGATTACGCGAGCATCCGGGCAGAGGCGGAGCTCGCGAACCTGGCCGGGCGTGACGGTGCCGCCCTGGCTCGAGCGCAAGAGGTCCAGAGCCATGAGGCCGTCGCCGACTGTCTGTCCGCCACGACGACCCTGTGGCTGCCTGTCTACGCGGTCGGAGCGGCCGTGGTGGTGGGCCTCGGCTCGTGGCTCATTGATCGGGCTCGGGGGTCGGGCTCGGGCTCGGGCTCGGCGGTGAACGTGCCGGGGTAGTGTGCTGCGCGGTCGGATGGCGCGGCTGCTTGGATCCGCGTCGACAGGCGCGCACGGGGCGGGAGTTCATGGGTGACGGGGATGGTTGTGTTCGGCTTTGTGCTGGCTGCGGTACTGGCCGGCATGGCGTGCATCACGAAGGACCGCGTACGCGCGGTGCGGCATGCCCTGAATCCGTCGGCGCCCGAACTCCCCGACGCCGCCTTCACCGTCGGCCGCGTCGTGCTCCTCGGCGTGGCAGGGATGGGAGTGTTCACCACCATCCAGTTGATGGGCACCTCGGACCGCGTCGAGTGGAGCGATGACGAACTGACCAGTGCGGCAGGCCAGGCCGTGACGGCCTTGGACGGCAGTTCCCGCTTCGGTGACATCTTCGGTGACGACAGCGGATTCGACGACGAGTACGCCACGATGATCGAGGACGAGGTCGTCGAGCACGGCGGCGGCGACGCCCCGCAGCACGGGGTGGATGCCGCCCCGGCAGCCGCCAATGAGGCGTCCGACGCCCTCTACACCGTCACTGCTTCCGGGGCGGGGGCGACCGTGTGCGTGCATGTTGAGCGCACCAGGTCGAAAGGCGACGACTACGAGCCCCCCGGCGTGGCAGGCGGCCCAGGGACGGTGACCGTGCCGAGCTACAAGTTCGCGGTGACCAGCCGCGCGGGAGACTGCTGAACATGAACGACGACGTGCGCAACATCCTTCTGGGCATAGCGGCTTCCGGGATCAGCGCCGGTTTCGGGTGGTTCACCCGCACCTACCTGTGGCGCCGCGCCCTCGTGCGCAAACAGCGGTTCTTCGGGCTCGCTCCGGACTCCGAGTGCCTTCTGGTCGTCAACGGAAAGGCTGGGGACGCTCGTTGGGCCGTCGCGCGGCACGATGTGTTCGCGCTCCTCGAACTGTCCATGCTCATCAAGGAGTGCAAGGCGAACGTCGAGATCGTCGCGCACGACACGGCGCGGCGGGGCTGGGGCGAGACGACCGAGTTCTGTGTGGGTGGCCCTGTGTCGAACAGCCGGATGGCGGCACACCTGCGGAACCTGTTGCCGGGCTTCACGATGAACACGGTTGCCTCGTCGGGGCCGGACTGCGGAGCCTTCGCCATCGGCGGTGATGTCTACCGGATGGAGCGGGGCAGGGCCGAACACGTGCTCCTGGCACGGGTGGTGGATCGCACCGAGGGGCAGGATGCCCGGCCGATCTTCCTCATCTGTGGCCAGCACTCCAACGCCAACCATGCCGCGGCACGCTATCTCTCGCGTCACCACGCGCGGCTGGCGAGCACCTACAAGGGTGCCTCCTTCTGCCAGCTTCTCCGGGTCGTCGACTCGCAGGCCTACGGGCCGGAGGTCGTCGAGCTGATAGGCGATGTCACCCAGGCCACCACCACTCCCCCCGTGCCCGCCTAGCCACGCCGATCCCCCGCGTGGCCGCCCCGCGGCCTCGGCTCACCAGTCGTGGACGGTTCCGTCCTGCAGTCGGTTGACCGGCAGATACGCCGCTTCGTAGGGGTGGGCCGCAGCCAGGTCCTCGTCCAGTTCCACGCCGATGCCCGGAGCCTCCCCCGGGTGCAGGTGGCCGTCCGTGAACGTGTAGGCGTGCCGGAACACCTCGTGGGTGAGCGGTGTGTGGCCCGAGTACTCCTGGATTCCGAAATTGTGCACCGCGAGGTCCAGGTGCAGGGCCGCCGCCATGCCCACCGGGGAGATGTCCTCGGGGCCGTGCACCGCGCTCTTGATCTGGTACTGCGCGGCGAAGTCGAAGAGCTTGCGCAGCGGGGTCACGCCTCCGAAGTGGGTCACCGCGGAGCGTACGTAGTCGATCAACTGCTCGGTGATCAGGGCCTGGTAGTCGTGGACGGTGTTGAAGACCTCCCCGATGGCCAGTGGGGTCGAGGTGTGGCTGCGCACCAGGCGCAGGGCCTCCTGGTTCTCGGCCGGGGTGCAGTCCTCCAGCCAGAACGGCCGGTACGGTTCCAGGTCCTTGCCGAGCCGGGCGGCCTGGATCGGGGTGAGGCGGTGGTGTGCGTCGTGGAGCAGCGGGAGCTGGGTGCCGACCTCCGCGCGGACCGCCTCGAAGACCGTGGGTGTGTGGCGCAGGTAGGCGTCGGTGTCCCAGTCCTCCACGAGGGGGCGGGCCTGCTGGTGCAGGACGGGTGATCCGTCGTCCTCGGTGCTGTGCACGCCGTACACGGCCTTCAGGCCGGGGATGCCCGACTGGATGCGCACCGCGGGGTAGCCCTCGGCCAGCCGGGCCCGTACCGAGTCGAGGAGTTCGGGGATGTCACGGCCGTTCGCGTGCCCGTAGGTACGGATACGGTCGCGGCTCGCGCCGCCGAGGAGTTGGTAGAGCGGGAGACCCGCGGCCTTGGCCTTGATGTCCCACAGGGCGACGTCGACGGCGGCGATCGCCGCCATGGTGACGGGGCCGCGCCGCCAGTAGGCGCCTCGGTACAGGTACTGCCAGGTGTCCTCGATGCGGTGCGGGTCACGGCCGGTGAGCAGCGGTACGACGTGGTCGGTGAGGTAGCTGACGACGGCGAGTTCCCGGCCGTTGAGGGTGGCGTCGCCCAGGCCGGTGAGGCCGTCGTCGGTCGTCAGCTTCAGGGTGACGAAGTTGCGGCCGGGGCTGGTGACGACGACCTTCGCGTCGACGATCTTCATGCGTGTGCTCTTTCCGGTGCGGTGCGATGGGGCGATGGGGGCGGTGGGGCTTGCTCAGCCCTTGGTGGCGCCCGAAGTCAGGCCTGCCACCAGGTACTTCTGTCCGACGACGGCGGCGATGACGACGGGGACGGTGATGAGGGTGGCGGCGGCCATGAGGCCGCCCCAGTCGGTGCTCGCGTACGAGATGAAGTTGAAGAGGGTCACCGGTACCGTCTGGGTGCGGTCGTCGGCGAAGACCAGCGCGAACATGAAGTTGTTCCAGCTGAAGACGAATGCCAGGAGCGAGGCGGTCGCGGTGCCGGGTGCGGCGAGCGGCAGCGAGATGCGCCAGAAGGCGCCGAACGCGCTCAAGCCGTCGGTGCGTGCGGCCTCTTCGAGTTCGACCGGCAGCCCGGCGAAGAAGCTGATCATGATCCACATGATCAGCGGCACGGAGACGAACATGTGGCTGAGCACGAGGACGGTGTAGGAGCCGACGAGCCCCATCTGCGCGAACAGGTAGTACCAGGGCACGAGCAGTGAGATCGCGGGAACGATGCGTGCGACCAGGATGAGCGAGCCGGTGCGGTGCATGGCGAACCGGCCGACGGCCCACGCCGCGGGCACGGCGATGACGGCGGAGAGCACCGTGGAAACCACCCCCACCAGCAGGGAGTTGCCCATGGAGCGGACGATCTGTCCGGCCTCCACGATGCTGCGGAAGTTGTCGAGGGTGGGCTTGAACCACAGGCCAACGCCGGGGTCGGTCACCTGCACGTTGGTCTTGAACGCGGCGGCGAACATCCACACGAGCGGCAGCGCGAAGACCAGCGTGACGAGCGTGATGGCCATCCCGCGCAGCCACGTCCACTTCCGGCGCCCGCGGGGCTGCGTCGTGCGGCCTCGGGGCTGCGGTGCGACCGGTGGCCGGGTCGCGGGGGTGGCGGTGGCACTCATGCGTTCTTCCCTCCTCCGCGGCGGCGCAGCACGACCACGACACCGATGATGAACAGCGTGAACAGGACCAGGACGGCAGCGGCCAGGCCGTACTCCTGGTAGTCGAAGGTGAGGCCGTAGGCGTAGACGTTGAGCGTCTCCACCTCGAAGTCGGAGCCGCCGCCCGCGCCCTTGGTCGCGTAGAGGATGTCGAAGGTCTTGAGCGCGTCGACGGCGCGCAGGACCAGGGCCGTGGCGAGCGTGGGGCCCAGCATCGGCAGGACGACGTAGCGGAAGCGCTGCCAGGCGTTGGCGCCGTCGACGAGTGCCGCTTCCTCGGGCTCCTCGGGGAGCGTGCTCAGGCCTGCCAGCAGGAGCAGCGTCATCATCGGCGTCCACTGCCATACGTCGATGAGCATCAGCATCGGCAGTGACTGGCTCACCGAGCCGAGGAACTCCTGGCGGGGCAGTCCTAGGCCTTCGAGGAGGTGGTTGGCGATGCCGTTGGTCGGGTCGAGGATCAGCAGCCACAGGATGCCGATCGCGACAGGGGTGGCGAGCAGCGGAATGATCAGGACGGTGCGGACCATGCGCATGCCGCGGAACGGCTTGCGCATGAGCATCGCGAGCGCGAGTCCCAGAACCGTCTCCAGGATCACGGCACCGACCGTGAAGACCAGGGTGCGGCGTGCGGCGGGCCAGAACCGGCGTGTGTCGCCCAGTGCGTCGGTGAAGTTCCGCAGGCCGATGTGGCGCTTGTCGGCGTTCACCGCGCCGAACGCGTCGGTCAGGCTGAGGTCGAGCGTGAAGGCCAGCGGGAAGACGATCATCAGGCCGACGAAGAGCAGCGCCGGGGCGAGCATCGCCCACTTCAGCCGCCGGTTGGCCTGTTCGAAGGTGCGGGGAGTGCGGGTGCGGCGTGTGCCCTGCCGCGGCTCTGACGATCGGGTGTCTGCCTGGGGCGCGGAGACCTCGGTGGCGGCCATCAGGACTCCTTGTGGCGGTTGTCGCGGACGAGGAACTCGGCGAACTCCGCGTCGGCGTCGCGTACGACGGGCCGTACGGACTCGCCGAGGATGGCTGCGACCAGCGGCCGGCCGACGATGTCCCTGGCCCGGCCGACCTGGAGGACCCGCGGCCGGTCGTAGCCCAGACCGCGTTCGGCGTTGACCCGCATCGCCTCGGCGAGGTCCGGCGGGAAGGCGGCGAGAGTCCGCTGGTTCGCCCACACGGAGCTGCGGGCGCCGGGGATGCCGTCCGACTGGAGGGCGGCGGACATCTTCGGCCCTGCGGCCCACCTGATGAACTCCCAGGCGTCGTCGCGCAGGAGGGAGAACTTGTTGATGCCAAGGCTCCAGGACGGGATGTTGTGCGGCTTGGCGCCGGCCGGGCCCGCGGGGAAGGGCGCGAACCCGACGGACTCCCGTACGGCCGGGGTCGCGATCTTCGGGTCGAGGAAGTTGCTGTAGATGGCGTCGGCGTCTATGTAGAACGCGGCTTTGCCCTGCGCGAAGATCGGCATGGCCTGTTCGAGGCTCATGTTGGTCGCGCCCGGCGGTCCCGCTGTGCCGAGGAGCTTGCCGTAGTACTCGTAGGCGGCCAGCGCCTGGCGGCTCCCGATGGCGGACTTGCCGTCGGCGAGGAAGTCGCCTCCGTGCGAGTACAGGAAACTCGACCACTGGGACACGGCGCCGCTGCGCTGCCCGCGGCCGACGTATCCGTAGAACCCCTTCTTCTTCTCGGTGAGTTCGAGTGCGGCCGACATCAGCGCGTCCAGGGTGCGCGGCGGGCCGCCGAGCCCCTCGACGAGATCCTTGCGGTAGTACAGCGTGGGGCGTTCGGTCACCACGGGGACGCTCAGGATCTTGCCCGCCGCCAGGGACGCATCGCGCGGCGCCTTCTGGAAGTCCGCCCAGGCGAACTCCTTGTCGCCCTCGACCCGGTCGGTGAGGTCGGTCAGCCAGTCGTTGTGCGCGAAGACCAGTTGCTCCTGGAGCGCGCGCACCATCATGACGTCCACGTCGGTGCCCGATGCGTTGAGCTTGACGTTGTAGCTGCTCGACAGCTGATCCGAGGTGAGCAGGGTCATCGAGACCCGGCGCCCGATCTGCTCCTCGAACTCCTTGGTCCGGCGCTTGATCGCCTGCGACCACACATGGTTGATCGCCATGATCCGCAACGGGCTGCGGGCCGAGGGCCTGGTGCCCTGTGGTGAACAGGCGCCCGATGCGCCCATGCCGACGGCGCCCGCCGCGCCTGCGGCCAACCTGCCGAAAGAGCGCCGACTCAAGGGCTGGCTGCTCGTGGACATCGTTGTCCTCGTCTCTGTCCTGGGAATGTTCCCGAACCCGTGGTTCCAGCAGTGGTTCCCACCGCGGTCCAAGAGTGGTCCAAGGCTGGTCCAACTGGTAGGACCAGTTGGAATCTGACGGGACCGTAGCAGGATGCGGAGGCCCGCCAACAGCCCCTGAGAGAAAGATCCACACAACGAAGCGGTCACGCCCACCACCTCGCGCCATGCCGCACAGAGCCCTCAACTGCAGGTCAGGGCTTGGCCGATGGCACCTGGCGGCTACTCCCCCGCCCTGCCGCCCGTCCGTCGGACCTCCGCCTGCCCAAGGAGCGTCTCGATGTGGTTGCGCGCCATGATGTCCACCTGCACGTCGAGATCAGCGCCGTAAGTGCGCAGTCCGAGCATGAGGTGCTCTCGCATGCGCGCAGCCGCGAGCTCCTCGTCACGCGCCTCGATCGCCTCGAAGATCTCCGGGTGATGCGGCACTCCGGGCTCGCCGATCGAGGGGTCCGAGTTCGAGCGGAGCATCATCTCGAACATCATCCCGCTGATCGACGACAGCATGATCCGCAGTACGGGATTCTTGCTCGCCACCGCGATCGCGTCATGGAACTCCATGTCCGCCTGCGCCTTGACGACGACGTCCGTGGCCGACTCCAGGGCATCGCACGCGCCCCGCATCACCGCGATGTCCTCGTCCGTGGCCAGCCGGGTCGCCAGCCGCACCATCTCGACCTCCAGCGGAAGCCGCGCCTCGATGAGCTGACGGACCGTGGGCCGGCCCGCACGGTACAGCGCGTCATACCCTCGGGCCTGGCCCGAGGTCTGCTCACGTACGAAGGAACCGCGCCCCGGAGCGACTTCGATGAGGTGCTGCGCTTCCAGCCGCCGCAGGACCTCCCGCACGACATTGCGGCTTGAGCCGAACTGGGTGGCCAGTTCACGCTCGGAGGGCAGCTTGGCCCCGACCTCGATCTCACCGGAGCGGATCTCGTGTTCCAGCTGGCGCGCGATCCGCTCGGTCAGCAGGCCGCGCTCAGCCGTTTCGGGGAGGCGGCCCGGCTGCGTGGAACCCGGTGACGAGGAGGATGCGGACGGCTGCATGGTCGCAGCGTACAGCGGGGCCTTGCTCTCATCCCAGGTAGTGGTGATCTTGCCGAAGGGGGTGATCAGGCGGTTGAGCTGGGAGGTGCCAGCATGTCCCTAGGTGCGCTCCAGCCCGTGGCGGGCGGCCCAGCCGTTGATCGCCGCGGCCAGCTCTTCGGGGCGGTCCTCCGGGGAGTGGTGGCCTGCGAGGCCGTGGCGGGAGACCTCCAGGCCCGCGATGTGTTCCTCGCACCAGGCGACGGCTCCCTGGTCGGTCATCGCGCCCGGTCCCGGTTCGAATGCGGCCAGCAGCTTGGGGACTTCGGGGCTGGCGGCCAGCCAGGCGTCGTAGCGTTCGATGCGGGCCACGACGTCGGCGGGTTCGGCGTCCAGCGGCATCATGCGGGTCCATGCCAGTACCGGGCGGCGGCTGTGCGGGGTCGGGAAGGGGCGGCGGTAGACCTCCAGGTCCGCGGGGTCGAGCGGGGTGGCGAGCGTGTCCGGCAGGCCCTCGATGAACAGCGAATTCTCCAGGATCATCTCCTCTCCCACGCCGGGGGTGCGAAGAAGCGTGAACAACTCCCTTCCGGCCGCCGGGAATTCGTCGCCGACCAGCGGCTTGATGATCGTCTCGGTGAACGCGATCCCACGGACGCGACCCGGGAGGCGGGCGGCGCGGTCGAAGGCGAGCGCGCCGCCCCAGTCGTGACCGACGAGGACGGCCTCGGCAAGGCCGAGGGCGTCGAACCAGGCGTCGAGATGGCGTGCGTGGTCGTCGAAGGTGTAGGCGAGGTCGGGCTTGCCGGATTCGCCCATGCCGATGAGATCGGGAGCCAGGAGGCGGCGGCCGGGCGCGGCCACACCTGGCAGGACGTTCCGCCAGAGGTGGGACGAGGTGGGGTTGCCGTGGAGGAAGACGAACGGCAGTCCGTCGGGGTCGCCGGACTCCCGGTAGTGGAGGGTGGATCCGAGGACGGGGAGGGTGGGCATCGCGGGGTCACTTCGCTTTCAGGGCAGGGAGTCGGAGGCCGTGAGCCAGAAACAGGGAGTCAGACACAGGGAGTCAGACGCAGGGAGTCACAGGTTCAGGCTCAGGGCGCGTTCGACGGTGATCTCGATGACGGCCAGGTCCGGCGGGGCGGGCGGGGCCGCGCGGTAGCGGACGGTGTAGCGGCGGACCGCTTCGGCCAGGCACACGGGATCGTCGGTCACGGAGGCCCGGCCTTCGAGGGTGATCCACCGGAAACCGTCCGCCTGGCAGAGGGCGACCCGGGACATCGGGCCACCCTCCGTCACGTTGCGGGCCTTGCGGGCCCCCGCCCGCGTGGTCACCCGCGCCAGGCCGGCGGCAGCGTCGAAGGTGAAGCGAACGGGGGTGACGTGCGGCGTGCCGTCGGGGCGCAGGGTGGTGAGGGTGGCCGTGTGGGGGCGAGCGAGGAACGCCCGCGCGGTGGCCGGGAGTTCGGCTGCCTGGCTCACTTCTTCTTCACGCCTTCGTTCCAGATCAGCTTGGCGATGTTCGGCTTCACGGCCGTGGTGATCACGCCCATGGCCCGGTGGACGTACTCCCGCTCCCCCAGCTCGCGCAGCATGCTCGCCGCCAGGTCGGCGCGTGCGGTGAAGACGCCGTCGGCGCTGGTCTCGGCCGTGTGGTAATCCGTGACGACGGAGTGCTCGAAGAGGCCCGACGGACGGACGAGGGTCCAGTCGAGGTCCGCCTCCCGGATCACGGCCTCCATACGGCGCATGTCCTCGTGGAGGGTGCGGCCGAGCCGTCGGTTCACCAGCGGGTCCAGGACGTGGTTGAAGAAGTGCGCGCCGGTGGGGCGCCAGTTCGGGTCGGCGATGCTGGAGCTGACGGCGAGCAGGCGCTTGATGCCGTGGCCCGCCATGGCCTCGGTGATGGCCGTGGCGCTCGCCGAGTACGTGGTGACGGCCTCCTTGCTGAATCGTGCGCCCAGGGCGGAGAGGACGGCGTCCGTCCCGCCGATCGCGGCATCGACGGCTGCCGGGTCGGTGGCGTCGGCGACGGCGACAGTGAGGGCGGGTCGCGGGGTGAGTGAGCCGGGGCGACGGGTCACGGCGACGACCTCGTGGCCGGCGGCGATGGCTTGGTCGGTGAGGTGGCGGCCGGTCGGTCCGTTGGCGCCGAAGACTGCGATGCGCATGGTGTCGGGACATCCCTTCGTGTGGTTCCTGGAACGCCCTTGACTGTCCCGATCCGTGTGCGCAGGCTCAACGCTGATGAATAACGAAGCCCCTGCTCCAGCCCGCACGCGAGGCCGCCCCCGCGGCAATCCGCCGACCCGTGAATCGATCGTCTCGGCCGCCCGTGCGCTGTTCTTGGAGCGCGGCTACCGACGTACCACTCTGCGTGCGGTGGCAGGAGCCGCCGGAGTCGATCCGGCGCTGATCGCCTACCACTTCGGCTCGAAGAAGGGGCTGTTCGCGGATGTGATGCAGTTCCAGTGCGCCAACGCGCTGACGGTGGACCATGTCCTCGGCGGTGACCCGACCACCCTTCCCGAGCGTCTGATCGACGCGGTGACGGGTCTGTGGGAGGACGCCGATTTCCTGGCGCTCACCGCCCAGGGCGACGAGGCCGCCGAGGTGATCCGTGAATACCTGGAACGCGAGTTGCTGGCCCGGCTTGTTGAATTTCTCGGCGGCCAGGACGCGACCGCCCGCGCCACCGCCGTGACGACGATCCTCGGCGGCCTGATCTACACCCGCTACCTCAACCCGCTCCCCACCCCCGCCGCCCTCACCCCGTCCGAGGCCCGCCACGTCCTGGTCCCCGCGCTGCGCGCGGCCCTGACCCCCAGGCCACGCACCGCGTCGCCCCGGGCCGACGGACGGCTGGGAGCGCGGTCTTCGGCGTAGCGAGGGTGCGACCGGAGAACGGCGAAGGGGTGGGCCCGGCCGTCCCAGGCCAGGCCCACCCCTCAGGCACGCACGCCACCGCCCGTGGCGCCGCGCCGCTCTTTGGTTGGCGCACTCAGGTGCGCGTCACCGTGTTGTCGCATTCAGGTGCGCGTCACCATCGGTACCAGCGGCCCTTGCGGCCGCCGCTCGCAGCGGGCCTGATCACGAAGCCGAGCAGCCACACCACCAGCAGGATGACCGCGACCCACCACAACGCCTTCAGCGCGAATCCCGCACCGAAGAGGAGCAGGGCCAGAAGAAGTACCACGATAAGGGGAACCATTGTTATCAACCTCCAGACGACCGTGTGCTCCCATCCCTGCCGCGCAAACACACAAGAAGCCTGTTTCCCACACAGGTTGAAGGGATCCGATCCCGATCGCGGTCATGATGTTTGGCGGGCAGCTGAGCGGCCAGACGTACCGACAGAACATGACGTCGATGCCAAGGGAGCGTGAGCGGACCATGACCGCCAACGAGAAGGCCAAGGCGAAGACCGAACAGGCCGGCGGCGCAGCCGCGCAAGCCATCGGACGCGCGGTGGGCAACGAAAGCCTTACTGCCAAGGGGCACGCCCTGCAGATGAAGGGCGACGCACGCGAGGCCAAGGAAAAGACCAAGGACATCGGCAAGCATTAACACCCTTTCCACTGCACGTCGTTGGGGCGGCCCCTCCTTGGGGCCGCCCCAACGGCGTTTGGTCAAACGGAAGAAGACAACGGAAGCGGCGGCCGGTCATCACCCGCCCATGAACCGCCGTCGGCCCTCACCTGGGGCGATCAAACTGCTGTTGATGACGATACGCCCGTTTTGACACGAAGAACGACCTCCGCAATATGTCCGTCTTTGAGTTAGAAAGCCACTCCTTTATGTCATTGGCGGAGTATATGCAGTCGTCCCCAATTCAGTGAAACGGGTCACACCGGCAGCCGATCCCGCAGGAGCCACTGAGCGCATTTCCGTTCCACGCAAAGAAAGTTGGGCTTTTCGATCAAAGAGGGCAACGGGCTCCGGTCGACGGCGGCCGGGCCTCGCACATTTCTATTTGAATTCTGGCCTTGTTCGGTCCGGTCTTTCTCGCCTAACGTCACCGTCAATCCGGACGGAACGCCGAATCCTGCCGCTGTCCGGAAACCCTCCACCCACTCACATACGCCCGGCAGGAGCGGGGGACCCAGGTAAGCCGCCGATCCGGATTCCGGAACGGCTCGGGGTGAAGTCGCCTTTGCAGTGCGACCGGACATCTCCCGTCCGAACCCGACAGCTCACCTCGTAGGCGACGGAGAGGAAATTCGTCATGCCTGCAAAGGGAAAGCACCGCCGTCCCAAGTCCAACTCGCTCACCCGGGGTATCGCCGCCGCAGGCACGGGCGGGGCCGTGCTCGTTCTCCCGGTGCTCGGCGCGACCACCGCCGGCGCGGCGGAGGCGGCCGCGGCCGCCAAGCCCGCCGCGGCCCCGAAGACCTACGTCGTCGTCGCGGGCGACACCCTCTCCAAGATCGCCCGAGAGCACTCCGTGAGCGGCAGCTGGAAGAAGCTGTACGAGGACAACCGCAGCGCCCTCGGCGACGACCCGAAGCTGATTCGCCCCGGTGTCCGGCTCACCCTCGACAAGGAGGACTCGGGCAAGCCCTCCAAGGCATCCGGCGAGCGGGCGGACCGCTCCGAGCGCAAGGACGCGGTCGAGCCCGCAGCCGCCCCGGCGAAGAAGTCCTACGCCAACAACCTCGACGGCTGGATCAAGGAGTCGCTCGACATCATGGCCGAGCGCGGCATCCCCGGCTCCTACGAGGGCATCCACCGCAACGTCATGCGCGAGTCCTCCGGCAACCCGCTGGCCATCAACAACTGGGACTCCAACGCCACCGCCGGAACTCCCTCCAAGGGGCTCCTGCAGGTCATCGCCCCCACGTTCTCCGCGTACCACGTGCCCGGGACGTCACTGGACAGCTACGACCCGGTCGCCAACATCACCGCCGCCTGCAACTACGCGGCCGACCGGTACGGCTCGATCGACAACGTGAACGGCCCGTACTAGACCTGATCCCTGTTCGTCTGAAGGACGTCCACCTGCGGCAGAGAACGGTGCCGATGGTGGGCGTCCGCCGTCTCCGCGAGCCTGGGGCGGCCCAGCGCGCGATAGGCCGTGACGAGGAGTTCGTTCGCCAGTGCCTCGCGCGCCGGGTCGCCTGCGGACGCCCAGTGCAGGTCGCGGCCCAGCAGAAGGGCCTCCGTCGGGTCGCCCGCCGAGCAGCGGCGGCGGGCCTCCTCCAGGGACTCCCCCAGGGACTCGGCGTCGTCGAACAGGCCGTACATGTACGTCGCGAACTTGTACTCGTCGGCCCCGTTGTGGGCCGGGCGGCCCAGCGCGGAATCGCCCGACGCGAGTGCGCCGGCGCCGTCGAGCGTGGTGATCCGGTCGGGGTCCACGGGCGGGACCGCCGTGTCGTACGCCCTGGAGTAGGCGAGGCCCGTCTCGGTGCGCTCACCTGTCTCGACGGCGGTCAGCGCATCACGCAGCAGGCCCAGGCGCGAGCGACGGGCCGACACCTCGTCGTCGTCCTGCACGTCGTCGTCGAGGTCGCGCCAGCAGCGTTCGAGGATCGCCCGCACCGCTTCGAGCGGGGTCGTGGAGCGCGTGTCGATGCCGCCGCCGTCGTTGTTGTAGTAGGAGGCGACACCACTGCAGGTTCGGCCGTCGTCGAACCACAGGCCGTGGTGCAGACCGTCGGAGCCGCCGTGCAGGAAGGTCAGGAACTCCGGCGGATCGCGGTAGTAGCGACCGTGCACCCGGACGTCGATGCCGTCCCGCGGCCGCAGACCCGGATCCGCGAACAGATCCAGGATGCCGACCGGGCTCACGCCCAAGTCCTGGAGCGCCCGCTCTCCGTCCGGGCCAAGGGATCCCAGGAACTCCCAGAACTGGAAGATCGATTCAGGCAGTTCGAGCCCCCAGTCCTGGCGGAACCGCTCTTCCACGGCGGCCCGGTCCCTGAAGCCCTCGCCCTTCTCCCCGCTCATTGAACTCCCCGCTCATGACGCTCGTACAGCCGATGACGACGGCCAAGGGTAAGGCTCGCTCAGGCGTCGATGATGACCGGGATGATCAGGGGCCTGCGGCGGTGGGTGCGGTACGCCCAGTTCGCCACGGCACGAGCGATGAGCTGCTCGAGCTGGTGGGCGTCGCCGACCCCTTCCTCGGCTGCGGTGGCCAGCGTCTTCTCGATCACCGGGATGACGGACTCGAAGGTGGTCTCGTCGTGGACGAAGCCGCGGGCCAGGAAGTCGGGGGCCTCGGCGAGCGCGCCCGTGTCGGCGTCGACGATGGCGACCACGGTGACGACGCCCTCCTCGGCCAGCGTGAGCCGGTCCTTCAGCGAGGCTTCGTTGACGCCGCCGACGGTCATCCCGTCCACGTAGACGTAGCCCGCGGGCACCTTGCCGGTGATGGAGGCGCGGCCGTCGACGAGGTCGACGACGACGCCGTCCTCGGCGATGACGACACGATCGGGGTCGACACCGGTGCGGATGGCCAGGTCGGCGTTGGCCTTCAGGTGCTTCCACTCGCCATGGACGGGCATGACGTTGCGGGGCTTGACGATGTTGTAGCAGTAGACGAGCTCGCCCGCGCTGGCGTGCCCCGAGACGTGCACCTTGGCGTTGCCCTTGTGGACGACGTTCGCGCCCCAACGGGTCAGCCCGTTGATCACTCGGTAGATCGCCGTCTCGTTGCCGGGAATCAGGGAGCTGGCGAGGAGAACGGTGTCTCCCTTTCCGATGCGGATCACGTGGTCGCGATTGGCCATCCGCGACAGCGCGGCCATCGGCTCGCCCTGGGATCCGGTGCACACCAGGGTGATCCGGTGGTCGGGGAGCTTCTCCAGCTCCTTCATGCTGACGACCAGGCCCGAGGGAACGTTCAGATAGCCCAGGTCGCGGGCGATGCCCATGTTGCGGACCATCGAGCGGCCCACGAAGGCGACCTTGCGGCCGTGCTGGTGGGCGGCGTCGAGCACCTGCTGGATACGGTGCACATGGCTGGCGAAGCTGGAGACGATGACCCGCCGCGGCGCGGTGCGCAGGACCTGCTCGATCGCGGGGTTGAGCTCGCGCTCGGATGTGGTGAAGCCCGGCACCTCGGCGTTGGTGGAGTCGGTGAGGAACAGGTCGACGCCCTCCTCGCCGAGCCGCGCGAAGGCGCGCAGGTCGGTGATGCGGTCGTCGAGCGGGAACTGGTCCATCTTGAAGTCACCGGTGTGGAGCACCATCCCGGCACCCGTGCGGATGGCGACGGCGAGCCCGTCGGGGATGGAGTGGTTGACCGCCACGAATTCGCAGTCGAAGGGCCCGAATCCGCGCCGGTCCCCCTCCCGCACCCGCACCGTGCGCGGCCGGATGTTGTGTTCCTTGAGCTTGGCCTCAAGGAAGGCAAGTGTCAGCTTCGACCCGACGACGGGGATGTCGGACCGTTCACGCAGCAGGTAGGGCACGCCGCCGATGTGGTCTTCGTGGCCGTGTGTGAGGACCACGGCCACGACGTCGTCAAGGCGGTCCCGGATCGAGGTGAAGTCGGGAAGAATGACGTCGACGCCGGGCTGGTTCTCCTCGGGGAACAGCACGCCGCAGTCGACGATGAGCAGCTTGCCGGCGTGCTCGAAGACGGTCATGTTGCGGCCGATCTCGCCCAGGCCGCCCAGGGCGACAACCCGCAGGCCTCCCTTGGGCAGCGGCGGGGCAGGCTTCAGCTCGGGGTGCGGATGGCTCATGGGGTGACGCTACCGGAGAGTTGAAAGAGCTGTTCAACAGGACGCCCGCGGGCCGCGCGACATGCGCACAGCACATCCCCCGGACGGCTGGTTCGACTCGCCCTCCGAGCTCAGACGCGGAAGATGTGCACGACGTGCCGGGCGTCGGCCAGGGTGTGCGGGGCCAGGGCGTGGTACGCCCACACGTGGACCCAGGCATTGCCGGTGCGCAGGGTGAGCACCGCCTTCATCATGCCGGGGGCGAAGTAGGTCAGGAGCAGGAAGGCCGCCGACAGCAATGCGTCGCCGGGTGAGCCGAACCGTGTCCAGGCATCCCAGAGGTGGAAGACGGCGTAGGCGAGGCCGCACAGGATCACGGTCGCCGGGGTCGAGCCGGTGAGACGGAGCATGCGGGGCAGCAGGATCGCGTAGATGAAGATCATGGCCGGGAGCACCGCCCCCGCGAGGTAGAGCGTGAAGGTCAGTGGCAGGCCCAGGAGGAGTTGGCGGCCGCCGAGGTCGAGGATCTCGGGTTTGAGCACCAGGAACTGCACCGCCGACTCGACCAGGAGGACGGTGGTGATCAGGACGGCGTCGGCCGGGCGGTCACTGGAGCGCAGGCAGAGCCGTTCGGCCGTGTAGCGGCGGAAGTACAGCAGGGGCAGGAGGGCGTACACGACCAGGTTGTAGAGCGCCCAGGTGACGGCCTCCGCCGCGGTGACCTGCTCGTGGGTTCCGTAGAGCGTGCCCGCGAGGTGGAAACCGAAGGGGTGCCAGCCGAGTGAGCGGGCGAGGACGTGTCCGAGGGCGAGCCCGGCGGCTCCATAGGCCAGCAGCAGGAGAGTCTCGCGCAGGGCCTGGGTGCGCTCGGGGGCTCGGGCGGCGATGTCCGGGCGCCGGCGGTGGCGGGTGAGCAGCCGGACGAGGGCCATGAGGAGCAGGACCTCGACGAGTCCGATGTTGGCTTCCAGTAAATGGTCGGTGGTGGTTCGCCCGGTGCTCGACGGCCAGTTGAAGGGCAGCCGGTCCCCGGCGGCGGCGAGGACCAGTGCGTTGAGGGCCAGCCAGCCGAGGACTGCGGCCCATACGGCTCGTGAGCGTGGCAAGGGGATGCGGCGGGCGCGGCGCGACTTCGGGTCGGTGGAGCGGGTGAGCTGCATGGGAGCCTCCGCGATCTATGTAGCACGACCGTGCCACATAGAAAGTAACACAGGCGTGCTATAAAAGACTCATGCCCAAAGTGGTCGACCCTCAGCTCCGCCGAAGAGAGCTGGCCGAGGCCGTATGGCGCGTTGTCCGGCGCGACGGCCTGGACCACGCCTCGGTGCGCAACGTGGCCCGGGAAGCGGGCCTTTCGATGGGGTCGTTGCGGCACTACTTCGTGAGCCAGTCCGAACTGATGGCCTTCGCCCTGCGGATGGTCATCGACCGGATCGAGCAGCGGATCGCGGCGCTGCCTCCGGATGACGATCCCCTGCGGCACGCCGCACGCACCCTCGCCGAACTGCTGCCGCTGGACGACCAGCGGCGGGCGGAGAACGAGGTGTGGCTGGCTTTCACGGCTCGCGCCATGACCGACCCCGAACTGCGAACGCTGCGCGACGAGGGGTACGACACTCTCCGCGCAGGCTGCCGCGGCCTCGTGGCGGGCCTCATCAGCCCCTGCCGCGACCCGGAACAGGAGACCGCCCGGCTGCACGCCCTGGTGGACGGGCTCGCCGTGCACGCGGCGATGCGGCCGGACATCGAAACTCCCCAGTCCATGTACGCCGTCGTCGTCGACCACTTGGCGGAACTGCGGACCCCGCAGGCCACCCGCCCTCCGGCCGAACCCTGACGGGGCCCGGCCGGGTCGGCACGGGGGAGGTCTGCGTGCCATGAGACCCGCCATGGATCACCGAGGGCCGGAAGCGCCGCTCTCGCCCGCCCTGCGGTCCTGGACCTTGATGCGATACAGCCACAGGACGACAGAGAGCCCGAGGACGGCCAGGGCGGTGCCGAGTTCCTTGTAGCCGCCGTACCCCGTGATGGAGAAGCCCGTCGCGCCGACGACGAGGATCGCGCCCAGGGCGACGACGAGGACCCAGGCCAACGGGATGAAGATGCCGGGCAGGCGTATGGGGCGGAGCGCGCTCACCCTGTCCCTGCCGCGCAAGTCCACGGCGACCACGGCGCGCATCGCCTTCGGCGCCCACCGGCCGGATTCCATCGCTCTGGAAGGCCGTACGAGGCAAGGAAGTTGGCGCGAGCTCGCCACCGCCGCGCCGCCCGCGAGTGGCCCGCTGAACCTCGCCCTCCCGAAGCTGCGCACAGACACCTACCGGCTCACGGTGAAAGCCAAGGAAGCAGGCAGCCAGGTCACTTCGCTGGAGCTGCGCACGTCCTGAAGCAGCTCCCCGGCCGGAAACGGCTTCTCCCCCACACGCACACAGCCCAGGAGGCGCACATGAACCTGCTCATCAACGGCGACGCCGAGCAAGGAAGGACGGAGCCCGGACGTCCGTGGAGTTCCCGACACCTGGCACTGCCGGGCCAACTCGATCATGCTCAGCCAGCAGCGCTGGAAGGACGGCAACTACCTCTTCACCGACCAGTGGGACGGCTTCGTCCCCGAACTCAACGACGTCCTGGACCACGTGCGCGCATCCGGCCTAGAAGACCTGGTCGTCATCACCGGCGACCGGCACTCGGCGTTCGTCGCCGACATCCGCACCGATTTCGACGACCTCGACACGCCCGTCATCGGCACCGAATTCACCGCGCACTCGATCACGTCGGACGGCTACGACGCCGACTGGAATGCGGAGGCCGGCCCGGTCTTCGGTAGCGCCAACCCCCACCTGCAGTACTTCGAAGGCAACCGCTACGGATACGACGTGAACGAAACAGTCCGCCGCGCAGTACCGACGCGACTGACAGGTCAAGGCACCCGCGCCACCACCGCGTACATCCCGCTCGGTTCGGGCTGCGGCGCGGGCTGCTCGCGGAACCACTCGGGGGCCGTCACCAACCCGGGGTCGACGGGCTCCAGACCCTCGATGAAGCGGACCGTCTCCTCGCGGGAGCGGAGCGCGAGCGTCATGCCGCTCCTCGCGTACTGCTCGGTCACCCGCTCCGCCACCTCGGGGAAGATGTCGTTGGAGGCGTGGGACAGCACCAGGTGGCTGCCGGACGGCAGGGCCGAGACCAGCGTGGCGACGATGCCGTACGGGTCCTGCTCGTCCGCGACGAAGTGCATCAGCGCGATCAGCGAAAGACCGATCGGACGGCCGAAGTCCAGTACGGTACGGGCGTGTTCGAGGATCACCTCCGGCTCACGCACATCGGCCTGGAGGTAGTCGGTAGCACCTTCCGGGCTGCTGACCAGCAGGGCCTCCGCGTGGCGCAGCACGATGGGGTCGTTGTCCGTGTAGACGACCTTCGCGGACGGCGCGATGCGCTGCACGATCTGGTGCAGATTGGGCGCGGTGGGGATACCTGCGCCGATGTCGAGGAACTGGTCGACGCCCAGTCCCGCGAGATGGGCGGCGGCCCGCTTCATGAACGCGCGGTTCTGCAGGGCTCCGATGCGCACCTCGGGCGGCAGCTTCTCGCCCACTGCCTCGTCCACGGGGTAATTGTCCTTGCCCCCGAGCAGCCAGTCGTAGACCCGTGCGGGGTGCGCCTGGCCGGTGTCGATGCGGGGTCGGGGGGAGGGTGCCGTCATGAGCGGACTCCATCGTCACAGGGAGGCGGGCGGGTGGCTGGCGCTCAGCAGTGTGCCATGCCAACTGGCTTATACAGCAGGTGCGTTGGCGGTGCGGGCGTTGACGGCGCGGGCATTCCGGTGCGGGGCCACCACCATCGTTCGCATGTGCCGTGGCTCACACGGGCCCTCCGTCCTGCGGATGCGGCGCAAGTTCGGTCTCGCATAGTGGTCGCGCTCTGGACCTGGGCACTGGGCAGCATGTTTCCATGCGCATAAGACGTGATCGTCCCGCGCACGGCTATGGCGCCGTACGCCCCGACCGGCTGTACCGGAGCGCGCCGCGCCGGACCCCCGGTGTCAGCCGTTCCAGAAAGGGCTCCTTTGACCACGCGTTCCGAGACGAAGACCACGCTCGCGCAGTTGCTCACCGCGATCGAGCACCGCAACCCGGCCCAGCCGGAGTTCCACCAGGCTGCCCAGGAGGTCCTGGAGACTCTGACGCCCGTCATCGAGGCTCGCCCCGAGTACGCCGAACCCGGACTGATCGAGCGGCTCTGCGAGCCGGAGCGGCAGGTCATCTTCCGAGTGCCGTGGCAGGACGACCGGGGTCGCGTCCACGTCAATCGCGGGTTCCGGGTGGAGTTCAACAGCGCGCTCGGCCCGTACAAGGGCGGCCTGCGCTTCCACCCGTCGGTGAACCTCGGTGTCATCAAGTTCCTGGGCTTCGAGCAGATCTTCAAGAACGCGCTGACCGGTCTTGGCATCGGCGGCGGCAAGGGTGGCAGCGACTTCGACCCGCGCGGCCGAAGCGACGCGGAGGTCATGCGTTTCTGCCAGTCGTTCATGACGGAGCTTTTCCGGCACATCGGTGAGCACACGGACGTGCCCGCGGGTGACATCGGCGTCGGCGGTCGCGAGATCGGCTACTTGTTCGGCCAGTACCGGCGCATCACCAACCGCTGGGAGGCCGGTGTCCTCACCGGCAAGGGGCCGGGCTGGGGTGGCTCACTGATCCGTCCGGAGGCCACCGGATACGGCAACGTCCTCTTCGCGGCGGCGATGCTGCGCGAGCGCGGCGAGGACCTCGAGGGCCGCACGGCGGTCGTCTCCGGCTCCGGCAACGTCGCCATCCACACCATCGAGAAGCTGGCCGCCCTCGGCGCCAACGCCGTGACCTGCTCGGATTCGTCCGGTTACGTGGTCGACGAGAAGGGCATCGACCTTGACCTCCTCAAGCAGGTCAAGGAAGTGGAGCGCGGCCGGGTCGACACCTACGCCCAACGACGGGGCGCATCGGCCCGCTTCGTGCCGGGCGGGAGCGTCTGGGAGGTCCCGGCCGACATCGCGTTGCCGTCGGCCACACAGAACGAGCTCGACGGCGACGATGCCGCCGCTCTGATCCGCAACGGTGTGAAGGCCGTTTCAGAGGGCGCCAATATGCCGACGACCCCCGAGGCGGTGCAACTGTTCCAGGAGGCGGGTGTCGCGTTCGGGCCCGGCAAGGCGGCCAACGCAGGCGGTGTAGCGGTCAGCGCCCTGGAGATGGCCCAGAACCACGCCCGTACGTCGTGGTCGGCAGCACGGGTCGAGGAAGAACTGACGCACATCATGAACGACATCCACACCACCTGCCACGAGAGGGCCGAACGCTACGGTGCCCCCGGAAACTACGTGACGGGGGCGAACATCGCAGGCTTCGAGCGGGTGGCGGACGCGATGCTGGCCCAGGGCGTCATCTGAGAACCCAGGCGCCAGACGCCTGCCCGTGGGCCCCTGCCGAGAGTTCAGCAGGGGCCCACGGTGTGAAGAGCTACCGAGGGCCGGGAGCCGGGACCTGTACCTGTACCTGTACCTGTCCTCGATGAGCGGCATTCCGGCCGACGTCAGCCAACGGCTGCTGCCGGACGGCCCGGCCTCACTTCAGGTGTCGGGTGAAGAACTGGGCCGCGGCGTCCCCCGCGAACTGCGGGACGCCGGTGTGCCCGCCGAGGTGGGCGTGCAGGGACTTCTCCTTGGAGCTGAAGGCATCGAACAGGTCCAGGGCCGCCTGCCGGTCGTTGCCTTCGTCGTCCCACTGCAGCAGGACATGCAGTGGAATGGTGACCTGCCGGGCCTCCTCGTACATGGCGCGAGGCACGAAACTTCCGGCGAACAGAACACCGGCCGAGATACGCGGCTCGACCACCGCCAGCCGGATGCCGATGGAGATCACTCCCCCCGAGTACCCGACCGGGCCACCGATCTCGGGCAGCGTGAGGAGGGCGTCCAGGGCGGCCTGCCATTCCGGGACGGCCTGTTCGACCAGCGGGAGGATGAGGGCGTCGACGATCCCGTCGCTGACCGGTTCCCCGGCCTCCATCGCCCGCCGCAGGTCGGCACGGGCCTGCTCGGCGGCGGGCAGGCGGGGCCGGTCGCCGCTTCCGGGGAGCTCGATGGTGGCCGTGGCGAAGCCATCCGCCGCTGCTTGCTGGGCTCGGCCCACCAGCCGGGGGTACATCTTGCGCAGCCCCAGGGGAGGATGGCCGAGCAGGATCAGAGGCGCAGGTGCGGATGGCTCTGGTGCGGATGCGGATGCAGATGCGGGTGCGGATGCGGGTGTCCACAGGATGCCGGGGATCTCACCGAGAGTGAATTCGCGCTCGAGGACGCCGCCGTCGAGGCGTTGCTCGGAAGTGAAATGCATGGTCGTGCCTTTCGGGAGTGCACTGGAACGGCGCTCCCGGACGACCTGTCTATCGCCCGACCGTGGCCCCGGAGGGGAGCACCCATGTCGATACTGCGTTCACGGGTACCACCTCCTCGATCTCTCGCACGGCCTCCGGAAACGTAGCAGTGGTCGCCCTCGTCCGCCCAACGGTTTTTGCGGTATCTCCGTCGCCGGATGCCAAGGAGTCACCGAGCAGGGCTACTTGGGGTGCGTCGCCTGCATAGGGAGGCTGGAAAATCTGGATAAACGCGCCTAAAACTACCCTCAGAACAGGGCGGCGGTGCAAGTACAAGATCCGTACCCTCTTCCTCTCCCCGCACGGCGCGCGATACCCCTGAGAACGAGCGGCCGGTCAGCGGGCGCCATGCGTAAGGGAGTGGACCATGGGCGATGAACGGTTTGAGGGCGGCTGGCACGTGGACGAGCGCTGCATGAACTGCGACGTCGCCCGGCAGCTCGCCCCCGGCCTGATCGGTGAGGCTGACGGTCGCGCGGTCGTCCTGCACCAGCCGCACGGCCAGGACGAGATCCGGCAGTTCCACGCCGCCGCGCACGCCTGTCCCACCCGCTCGGTTCGTCCCCCGACCGGGCGGCTGGACGCGGCGCTGGATCCCTTCCCGCTGGCACTGGACGACTCCGTGTACCTGTGCGGGCACAACTCCCCGCACACCGCAGGAGCCAACTCCTACCTGTTACGCCGCGCCGACGGCGCCCTGATGATGGTGGACACGCCGCGCTGGAGCACTTCGCTGGCCGCGCGCTACGAGGCGCTGGGGCCCGTCACCGACGTCCTGCTCACCCACCGCGACCACGCCGCGCACGGCCGTCGCT
The DNA here is from genome assembly GCF_040643025.1 of Streptomyces sp. NPDC047525. Lineage (NCBI taxonomy): Bacteria > Bacillati > Actinomycetota > Actinomycetes > Kitasatosporales > Streptomycetaceae > Streptomyces > Streptomyces sp. NPDC047525. The sequence goes on along the minus strand of NZ_JBEYTL010000002.1, from coordinate 897,715 downwards.
ACGCCGATCGTTTCGGGGCCAAGCTGTGGATCCACGAGGGTGACCTGGATGCCGCCCCGGAGGCCGATTGTGTGCTCCGTGGCACCGAACCGGCGGAGATCGCCGGCGGGGTCGTCGCCTTCCCCCTTCCTGGACACACGCGGGGCAGCGTGCTCTACCTCGCCGACCAGCGGTACTGCTTCAGCGGCGACAGCTTTTACTGGTCGCGCACGACAGCGGACGTCGAGGTGGCCGACAGCGTCACCTGGTATTCCATCGAGGAGCTGGCCGCCTCCCTGGCCCGCACCGCCCACCAGTTGCGCTTCGAGTGGCTGCTACCGGGCCACGGCGACCGCCAACGCCTCCCCGGCGACGACATGGCACAACGGCTGCGGCAGCTGACAACGCGTACCCAAGAACTCCGGCCCCGCCCCGTCGACTTCACCGCGATGCGCTGGTAGCTGCGCTGTCCCGCGCGAGTGGGGGGCTGGTACCCCCGGAGGCCGGGGGCGTGCACCATGAGCAGCCGTCGCACCCACGTAGCCGCCCTTCTGTCCGCCGCCGCTCTCGTCGGCATATCCACTCCGACGGCCGCCGCGCCATCAAGGCCGGGACCGCCGTGATGCGTCTGGTGGCCGACGGCGAACTGCAGGTGGACGACCGCGCCGGAAGGTACGTGCCGCAGCTCGCCGACAGCCCGATCACCGTCCGGCAGCCCCTCAAGCAGTGCAGCGGCCTGACCGACTACGCGCGGCTGATCGACTGGGACGAGCCCAACAGTGACGAGGGCTACGTCGGGCTGGTGCTGAAGGCCGGCCCCGAGTTCGAGCCCGGCACGGAGTGGGGCTACTCCAACACCAACTACCTGGTGCTCGGCATGGTGATCGAGAGCGCCTCCGGCACCGACTACCGTTCGTACGTCGAGGACACGATCCTGGAGCCGCTGGACCTCAGGTCCACGTACTGGCCCGACCTCGACGAGCTCACCCTGCGCGGCCCGCACGCCCACAACTACGGCATCCACCCCGCCCACCCGGAGCAGGGCGAGGCGGATGTGACGGAGCTGCCTGGCCATGAGTTCGGCGCGTCCGGCGGCCTCGTGACGACGCCCGGGGACCTCAACGCGTTCTGGACGGCCTGTTCGGCGGCGGGCTGCTGCCGCGCTGGGCGGTGCGGCAGATGACGCACGACACGACGCGTGTACACGACCACCGGGGCGGCCGAGGGCTCCAAGCTCGCCCACCTCCAGGGCGCGGTGGACGCCGCCCTGTGCGACGGGCGCTGAGGGAAGCACGCCTGGCGGCACCTCATTTGCTGCGTGCGGGCCAGACCCGTGCGGCAGCCTCCGCCCTCTGCCCTCTGCCCTCTATCCGAGCGTGAGCATCGCCTCGGTGACCTCGCCGACCGCCGCGTCGGGGATCGCGTTGGCGGTCTCCTTGAGGACGAGCAGTCGTGCCCCGGGGATCTCGCGCGCGATCGCCTCGCCGTTGCCGACGGGGAAGAACCGGTCGCGGCGGCCGTGGACGACGAGTGTGGGGATCTCGATCTCGGGCAAGCGATCGCGCCAGCGGGGTGTGCAATCGAGCCTGGAGAACACCATGCCCATCTGGTTGGCCATGTGGACCGGGGCCCCGGTGCCGGGCGTGCGGTCCCAGATGCGCGCGGCGATCGTGCGCGCGGCGACGGGGTCGTCACCACGGATCTCCGCGCCGGCGGCGGCGAACTCCGCAACCGCCTCGCGGTCGGTCCAATCGGGCATCGGACGCGCGAACAATCGGCTCATCGTCGCCTGGTCATGATCGGGGAGGTCGTCATCGGGCGGGCCAGGTGCAACCGCGCGGGTGCCGACCAGGGTGAGCGCCGAGAAGGTGCCCGGGTGGTCGAGCACGGCCACCTGGGCGACCATCCCGCCCACGCCGATCCCCGCGAGGTGCGCGGGTCCCCCGCCGAGCGCCTCAGCAAGCGCCGCCGCGTCGGCGGCGAGGCCGCGCAGGGTGTAGGCGGGCGACTCCGGATCCGCCGTTGTCGACTCCCCGCTGTCGCGCAGGTCGTAGCGCACCACACGGCGCCCGCCGGCGGCGAGGCGCTCGCACAGCGCGTCGGGCCAGGAGAGCATCGTGGTCCCGCCCGCGAGCAGAACGAGTGGCGCGTCGTCGTCACCGAACGACTCGATGCCCAAGGCGATCTCATTGGCGTTGACAGTGGTCATCGGATCACCGAATCCCGGCGCCCGGCACAATAGGCGCGACGTGCCGTGCCGTCGCTGCCCGGACCGTTGTCCGAGCTGGGGTCGGGCCCCGGTGACGAAGCCGTCGCGAGAGTCCGAGATGCAGCGATGATTCGAGTCATGCCAGGGCAGACCCGATCCACCGCCCAAACTCATCGGTCACGCACGAGGCGTGTGGCGGGGGGGCGAGTTCGGCGGCACGACGCGCGAGGCGAGGCGGCACGCCGTACGTACAGCTCTCCTCGCACCCCCAGCCATGCACGAGGACGGCATAAGACTTCGGCCCGTCCCGGTCGACAATCTCTACGGCTACCCGCGCTCGTGACCTGCGCCTGGGCCCGGGGCCTCTGAGTTCCTTGCCACCTCTCGGCAAAGAGCAGTCAGATGCACCGAGTTTCACAGGGCGCTGACTGGCAACACGGACTGCATGGCTGAAGAGAGAAGAACCTCTGACAACAGCGCCGGAAACGGCCGGCACAGCACGAAGGCAACAGCCGCCAAGGGGCGGTCGACTCCAAGCACAGGAGCGCACAAGGTGAACACCACTGCACAGAAGGCCAAGCAGGAATCGGCTCAGGCTGCCGAGAAGGCGAAGGATTCCGCTGGCGAGGCGGCCGACGCCGCCGCTTCTGGTGCCCATACGTTCGGTCTCGCGACGCAGCGCGCAAAGCAGGCGGCATCCGCCGGTATCGAGAGCGGCGGCAAGACAGTGGTATCGGCCACCGGCAAGGTCGCTTCCACGGCAGTCGCCGGCTGGACCCTGGTGAAGAACCGCAAGGCCATTGCCGCAGGGGCTGCCGCTGGTCTGGTCACCGTGGTCGGAGCTTCTTTCACCGCCGGGCGCCGGTCAGCGAAGATCCAGGGCGGACCGCTGACTCGGCTGACACATGGCCGTATCTGACTTCTGCCGCATGAACCACATAGACCCACCACTTCAGGCGTCAGGGTGGCGAGAGGGCTAGTCCCCTCTCGCCACCCTGACGCCTGAAGTGGTGCAGCCACCCGCCTCAACTGCTCCGACCTCGCGCCCTGAGGCCCGGAGATCTCGTCATGATCGCATCGCTGTCCGGTCCGCTCCATGCCGCTTCCCCACGACGGGGTGGCCGGCGGCGCACCGATCGGTTCCGTACCGTCAGCGTGGTGTGGTTAATTCCGCACGACGGACGTGACCGGCGTCGCGCCCCTCCTCGGGGGGAACCGAGGTGATCATGCATCAGCGCACGACGTCGAAGACGTTCATCTGCATGCCGTTGGCGTACGCCTCGTGCTCGACCAGCTTCAGCTGCTGCGCGTCCTTGTCGGTGGTGCTGAACGGACGCTTGCCCGCGCCCAGCAGTCGACGAACTGGGAGCGGTCCAGCGCCAATTGCGGGACAGCCTGCGGCGCGCCGAGCAGGCAGCCCGAGGGGCTACCGGGATTCTCCGCCTGGGCATGATCGCCGCCAATGTGGACGATCTAGAGCCGTACTTCCAGGCGTTCGCCACCGCGCGTCCCGGCGTCGCAGTGCAGATCCGCACCATCGGCTTCGCCGACCCCTTCGCCGGGCTGCGCGCCGGAGAACTCGACATCGCCATGCTGTGGCTGCCCGTCCGGGAGCCCGACCTGACGGTGGGCCCGGTGATCCACATCGAGCCGGTGGTGCTCGCCGTCTCCTCCCACCACCCGCTCGCACGCCAGGCTTCGGTCTCCCACGAGGACCTCGCCGACCAGGTCACCATCGGCGACGCCGCGCCCGCGTACTGGCGCGCAGCCATGGTGCCGTCGCACACCCCTACTTCGCACGGCCGGGGTCTTTCGTGCGGACCGCTGGGCGGCCCGAGGAGGATGCCCAAGATCAGCCTCGAGCCATGTGCACCGTGACCGTCTTCTGTCCGTATGCCGACGCGGGTACAGGAAGGCGACCTCGTGCTCGCGGGCGGTCAGCACGACGGTCACGGTGCAGGAGGACGGGGCCGGGCCGTCGGATCCGTGAACACTGTGGATCAGGTGCCCGGCTTGCGGCCGTAGACGAAGACGTCGTCGCCCTTGCGCAGCATGTTCCAGTACTGCACGGCGTCCTTCTTCGTCATGTTGACGCAGCCGTGGGAGCCCGGTGGGGACCAGACGCTGATGCCGACCGAGTGGAACGCCTGGCCGCCGTCGAAGAACTGGCTGTACGGCATCGGCACGTGGTAGATGCTCGACACGTGGTCGATGTTGCGCCAGTAGACCTTCTTCAGGCCCGTGCGGGTCTCGTGGCCGTTGCGGCCGGTGCGCACCGGGACCGGACCGTACTTGAGGTTCTGGCCGTCCTGGATCCAGCTGAGCTGGAGCGTCAGGTCGACACAGGCGATGCGCCCCTTGTTGGTCGGGCACTTGCCCGCCTTGTTGGGGTTGTTGCCCACCGCCTTCTGCTTGTTCATCAGGTTCATGACGCCCCAGGTGACGCTGCCCGCGTACCCGGCGTTCGGGGCGATCTTGTGCTTGGTCTGGAAGGCCCTGATGACCTTGCAGTCGGCTGCCGACTGCTTGCCGTCCACCGGGCGGCCGAGGAACTTCTCGACCTGCTTCTGGTAGGGCCCGGTCTGTGTCGAGCACGACGCGGCCTGAGCACTCCCCGTACCGAGCGCCACCGTGAGCGGGGCCACCAGCACGGTGATCCCCAGAGCCACGGCTCCTCGTCTGCGTATGTCCCCCACTGCTGACCACTCCTCGTTCGTCATTCGTCCACGGGTCGGATCCCACCTGCTAGACGACGCGGCCCCGGAGTTCGTTGTAGGGCAAATCGACACAGGTGTGTAACAGGGGATGATTTGCCGCCGGGGCAGCCGCCCGGCGCCGGGGCCCACCGCGACGTCCGTGTCGGCCGCAGCGTGATGCCCCTTGACCGCCGTAACCACGCCCCCCACCCACCGGCAGAGCCAAGCTCACAATGACGGTGATGGCGCAACTCCCCGCCCGTCAAACGGAGTTCACGCGAATGTCTCGTTTATTGAAGGGCCAACTGTGGGCATGAAAGCGCTTGTTGAGACGGAAGCGTCATCCCCCCGCAGGAGACCCCATGCGCCCTCGACTGACCGCTCTCGCCGTGAGCTGTGCATCCCTCACCCTGGGATTAGGAGTAGCCGCCGCCCCCGCGTACGCCGTGCCCGCCGACAAGGCTCAGGTGCTCGGCCAGTGGACCCAGACCGACGCCGGCAGTTACAACGCCTGGGTGTCGGCCAACGGGAACCAAGGCGCCTGGAGCGCGTACCAGTTCAACTGGTCCACCGACTACTGCTCCAGCTCGCCCGACAACCCCCTCGGCTTCCCCTTCAAGACGGCCTGCGCCCGGCACGACTTCGGGTACCGCAACTACAAGGAAGCGGGCACCTTCAACGCCAACAAGGCCCGCGTCGACAGCGCCTTCTACGAGGACCTGAAGAGAGTGTGCGCGAGATACAGCGGCGCGACGAAGACCACGTGCGACGGGACGGCCTGGACCTACTACCAGGCAGTCGACAAGCTCGGCTTCTCCCGTGTGGTGGGCGACGGAACCGCCCGCTGACCCATCACTCCTCCAGACGAAGGGTGGTGGCCGCGTCCGAGCCACCGCCCCTGAACCTCGCCGTGGCCTCCCCGCGGCCACGGCGAGGCCACTCACCCGGTCAGCGTGGGCGTGGTGCGAGGAGCCGACTCCGTACGCTATAGTTGATCTTGAGCCCGCAGCCGGTGAAACCCCGGCAACGGGCCCGGCGTTGGTCGTCCAAGGAAAGACGCCCCGCTTCCTGCGGGGAAATGCAGGTGCAAGGCCTGCCCAGCGCTCATGGCAAAGCCCCGGACGCTTTTCGGCGTCCGGGGCTTTCTGCTGTGCCGCTACGCCGCCGTCAGCGCGGCAACCAGCTCATCCAGGCTCTGCGCCCGCCAGTCGAAGGAGTCGGTCGCCCTGGGTGGATCCCCGGCCGGCCGCCTCACGTAGGCGGTTCGCATGCCCAGCGCCTGAGCTCCGCGCAGATCCCAGGCATGCGCGGCAACCATCAACACACGCTCGGGCGGACAGCCCGCCGCCTCAACCGCGAGCTTGTAGACCTCCGGAGCGGGCTTGTAGGCGCGGGCGTCATCGGCCGACAACACCTGATGCCAGCGCAGCCCCGCATGCGCGTTCAGACGGAGCAGAGCGCCAGGAGTGGCATTCGAGAGTCCCAGTACGGGAAAGTGCCGCGAAAGGCGGGCGAGCCCGGCGACGGAGTCCTCCCAGGGGCCGAGCCGCTGCGATGCGGCAGCAAGCCGCCCCGATGGCCACCGGGTCGGTGATCCCGGCACGCTCGGCCACCCGCTCGGCCGCCTCGCGGTCGATGACCTCGCTGTTGGCATACGCCCGGTCCCCCTCTCCGATGCGCCGCTGCTCACGCTCGACATGCTCGTGCCACACCGCGAGCAGGTGCTCGACCGATGCCTCTGACGAGGCATGGTCAGACGTGGCGACCGCCTCGCCGATGGCCGCACCGAGCCCACCGGACTCGTCCACCATCGTTCCCAGGACGTCGAAGACGACGACCTCGATTTCGTGCGCCTCGGGCATCCGTTCTCCCAGGTCCTGTCCGTACGTCACCGGTTCAACAGGTGACAAGTGTTGCCCGACCGCACGTCACCGGTCAAGATGGTGACGTGCACTTCGCCTTCGTCAGCGGAAACCCCGCCCTGGACCTGGTCGCCACCGTGGAATCCCGCCGCGACCAGCCCCGCGACCTCCTTGCCACCCCCGCCGACCTCGAACAGTGGGTGATGGCCTGCGACGAACTCCCCGACCAGGTGCCCGCCGACCCCGCAGCTCTCACCTTCGCCCTTCAGCTCCGTGAGGCCATCCACCGACTCGCCCTCGACCTCATGCAGAGCCGCCCCTACACACCGGACAGCCTGGACATCCTCAACAACGCCGCTGCCGGGCCACTCCCCACCCTGCGGCTCAGCGACGCAGGCACCCATCTGTCGGGAGATCTCCGCTCCGCGCTCACCCACATCGCCCGCCGCGCGATCACCCTGCTCGCCGACCCCCACACCTGCCTGAAGGAGTGCGGCCGCCCCACCTGCACCCGCCTCTACCTCGACCGCTCCCGCGGCACGCGCCGCACCTGGTGCGGCATGCAGGCCTGCGGCAACCGCGTCAAGGCCGCCGCCTACCGAGCCCGCAAGCACACCGCCCCCTAGCCCCGGCGGGAGGACGGCACCCGGCGTACACGCGGCGCCGTCAGTCGTCGATGCCCGAGCGCTCCACTCCCGCCACGATCCACCGCTGGAAGAACAGGAACACCACGAGCAGCGGAACGATCGACACGGCGGCCGCGATGAAGAGCTCGTGCAGTCTGATCACCTGTGACGTGGTGAACGACGACAGGGCCACCTGTACCGTCCACGCGTTTCTGTCCTGGCCGATGACCAGTGGCCACAGGAACGAGTTCCACGCACCGATGAAGACGATCGTGCCCACCGCCGCGAAGACCGGCCGGGAGTTGGGCACGACCACCCGCCAGTACGTGCGCCAGTATCCGAGCCCGTCGACGCGCGCCGCGTCCTCCAACTCCCTTGGAAATCCCAGGAAGTACTGCCGGAAGACGAAGCACGCGAAGGCGGAGAACAGGGTCGGGACGATCAGACCGCGCAGCGTCGACACCCAGCCGAGCGACGAGACCAGGACGAAGGACGGCACGAAGGTGACGGAGGCCGGGACCATCAGCGTGCCGAGGATCGCGTAGAAGACCTTGTTCGCGTGGCGGTAGGGGATGCGGGCCAGGCCGTAGCCGGCGAGGGAGGCGAGCAGCAGTGTGCCGAGCGTCGTCGCGACCGCGATCAGGGAGGAGTTGAGCAGGGAGCGCGCGAACGGCACGGAGGTGTCGTCGAAGAGTTCCTTGACGTTCCCCCAGCGCAGCGAGGACGGGAAGAAGGTCCACTCGGGCGAGGTGATGTCGCTCTCGGCCGAGAGTCCGTTGCGCACGAGGAGGTAGAAGGGGATCAGGAACAGGAGGGCGAGCGCGATGAGCAGGGAAAGCCGCAGTGCGCGGCCCGCCCTGACCCTTGAGTCGTCTCTCACTCCGCCTCCTTCTTGCCGAGCCCGAACCACTTAGCCTGTCCCACCGTCACCACCGCGATGATCAGTGCGAGCAGGACGGCGCCCGCGCTGCCGAGGCCGAGGTTCTGCCCCTGGCCGAGCGCCGTGTAGTAGAGGTAGACGAGTGGGGGTCTGGCGTAGGGCGGATAGCCGCGGGAGTCCGAGAGCAGGTTGTAGAACTCGTCGAACGCCTGGAACGCGTTGATGACCAGGAGCAGCACCACCGCCACGGATGTGGCCTTCAGCTGCGGGAAGGTGATGTGCCGGAAGACCTGCCAGCCGGGCCGTGCCCCGTCCACGGCCGCCGCCTCGTAGAGGGTGGGGCTGATGCGCTGGAGTCCGGCGAGGAAGAGCACCATGTAGAAGCCCGCCTGGAGCCAGAGCCGGACGGTGACGATGACCGCCCAGTACCAGGGCGGGTCGGTCGTCGACAGCCAGGCGATCTGGTCGCCGCCGAACCAGCCGAGGACGGTGTTGGCGAGCCCGAACCGCACCCCGTTGAAGATGGACATCTTCCAGATCAGCGCGGCCACCACGTAGGAGCAGGCCGCGGGCAGGAAGAAGACCGAGCGGAAGAACGCCTGGGCGCGGCGCTGGCGGTGGACCATGAGGGCGAGCGCGAGGGAGAGCGCGTAGGTCGCGGGCACGATGAAGAGCGAGAAGACGAGGAAGGTCCACAGGCTGTCCGTGAACGCCTCGTTCTGCAGCATCGCCGTGTAGTTGCCGAAGCCGACGAAGTCGCTCGGGGTGACGGTGTTGTGGGCGTCGAAGAAGCTGAGGTAGACGCTCCAGCCGAGTGGGATGTACGTGAAGATGCCCAGGCCGAGCACGAAGGGCCCGACGAACACCCAGAACCAGAGGGTGCGGTTCTGGTGGCCCCACACCTTCCGTCGCCCGGTCGCCTGCTGTTCGCCACGGGCTGCTGTCGTCACGACGTCTTCTTCACCCGGCCGAGCTCGGCGGACACCTTGCGCACGACCTTCTTGAGCTCGTCGTCCGGGCTCGCGCCGTCCTTGATGATGCGGCTCAGGGCGTCCTGGTAGGCGCTCCTGCTGGCCGGGGTCCACAGGAGGGGTTCGGCATGGCCGTACTCCGTGGTGTAGCGGACGGCGTCGGCAGCCGCGCCCTTCCTGAGCTTCTCGGCCTTCTTCGCCAGGGAGATGCGGGCCGGGATGTGGAATCCGTACGCGAGGGCGAAGTCCTCCTGGCGTTCGGTGCTGTCGATCCACAGCCACTTGAGGAAGTCCTTGCCGGCCTGTTGGTGTCTGCTGCGGGTGCTGACCGCGGCGGCGTACGCCCCGACCGGCACCGAGGGCTTGCCCGCGGCTCCGTCCTTCGGGAACGGCAGGACGCCGAAGTCGTCGCCGAGTTCCTTCTGCACGGTGGGCAGTGCCCACAGGCCCGACCACTGCATGGCGGTCAGCCCCTGGACGAACGCCGACGGGTCCGACCAGTCGGCGGGCGCCCCCAGGAGCAGCGACTTGTCGGCGTACAACTGGTGGATCTTGCCGAGGGCGCGGGCGGCTGCCGGGTCGTCGAAGCCGACCTTTCCGTCGGCGGTGACGAGTTCGAGGCCGGCCGCGTGCAGGGGCGTGCCGCCCAGGACGCCGGCACCTCCGTCATTGCCCAGGAACAGGCCCTTCGTCTTCTTCGTGGTGAGTTTCCTCGCGGCGTCCACGAGCTCGTCCAGCGTCCTGGGCGGCCGGACACCGGCGTCGGCGAGCAGGCTCTTGCGGTAGTAGAGCATCTGCATGTCGATGACCTGCGGGATGCCCCAGATCTTGCCGTCGTACGTCTTCGGGGCGAGGACGGCAGGGTTGAAGTCGTCCTTGACGCCGTCGAACAGTTCGGTGAGGTCGGCCACCTGCTTGCCCTGGATCTGGTCGAGGGAGGGTCCGTTGGCCTCGAAGACGTCGGGGCCGGAGTCGGTGAGGAGCGCGGCCGCGGTCTGTTCGTCGTAGTTGCCGGGCCGCCACTGGACGGTGACGTTCGCCTTCTTGTAGGCGGCGGCGTACTTCTTCACGGCCTGCTCGGTGCCCTGCTCGCCGTACTGGTGGTACCACTGCGACAGCTTCGGCCCGTCCCCTGAACCACCGTCGTCCCGACCGGTGTTGGAACCACATGCACTCAGCAGCCCCAACGCCGCGCTCGCCCCGAGCAGTCCTCTGCGGCTGATGGTCATTGATCGTCCCCCTGTTCGGCGTACGGCTGATTCCGACGGCCCAACGATCAACCATGCAGGCGGATTACGACAGGGGGACTACGGCCGTGTGTCGGCTGATCCGGACACCCGGTTCTACCCTCTTCGGATGGCAGCCGCCGTGAGAGGCGTCAACATCAACAACATCGTCGGGGGGAGTCTCCAGAGCGGAGCCCTCGGCTACACCTCCTACGCCTCCACCACCGGCTGAACGGCTGGAACTCCACCGGCTGGAAGCGAACATCCAGCCGGACAACACCGCCTCGCTCCACCTCGTCGAACGCCTGGGGTTCCGGCGCGAGGGATTCTCCACCGCCTTCCAGTTCATCAACGGCGAGTGGAGGGACCACGAGCGCTGGGCGATCACCGCACAGAGCGGGCGTACTACCCTTCCAGCGTGACAAAACCCCCCGAGCGCCAGGGCCCGCGGCCGGCCAACCAAGGGCCGCGGGTCGCGGCCCGCAACCGTGCCGCCCTCATCGCGGCCGCCCGCGAGGTGTTCGCCGAGCAGGGTCTTGACGCACCCCTTTCGGCCGTCGCCCGCCGCGCGGGGGTGGGACAGGGCAGCCTCTACCGGCACTTCGCCGACCGGATCGCGCTGGCCTCCGCCGTCCTGGACGAGAACGTCCAGCAGATCGAGCTGGCCGCAGACGAAGCCGGAGCCGACCTCGCGAGCGTCCTGGGCGTGGTCACCTGGCACCTGACCCGCTCGACGGCGTTCGTCGACCTGCTGCGCATACGGGGCGCGCGGGGCGACGGCGAGCAGGCCAGGGCGCTGGCCGGGCGCGTCCACTGCGTCCTGTCCCGGTGCCTGGCCGCAGGCCATCGGCTGTCCGCCGACGACGTCATGCTCGCCGTCGCGATGGTCTCCGGGGCCGTCACCGGCCCCACCCCGGAGGAACGGGAACGCCGCGCTCTGGCGGCCTGGGGCCTGCTCGGCGTCGAGGTGGGGCCGTTGCGGCCCGTCGAGACCGATGTCGACGTGTGACCGTCAGCCGCCGTTGGACTGACGGATGCCCTCGGCGAGCGCGGTGAACCGGAAGACGTACCCGCCGTCGGGTCCGCTGACGGTCATGTACGCCTTCTTGCCGCCCGGGGTGATGGCGACATTCGTGGCCGACTCCAGCCCCTTGGCGGCCTTGGCCGGAATCTCGACGGTGGCGAGCCGCTCTCCGTTCGGGCTGTAGACCGCCATGGCCGGTCGGCCGTGCAGCGCCTGGTAGAGGTTGCCGTCGGCGTCCACGGCGATGGAGTCGGCCTGGGCCACCCCGGCGTCGACGTGGATGGCCTCGTGCTGAGAGGTCACGGCGGTCTTGTCGGCGTCGAGCAGGAGGTACGAGACGGTGTTCTCGGCGAGTTCGCTGATCCACAAGCCGTGCAGCTCCGGGTCGAACATCACGCCGTTGGGGTGGGCGAGCCCGTCGGCAAGGACGGTGGACTTCTCGCCGTCGCGGTCGATGCGCACGATGCGGCCCTTGGCCTCGCCGGGCTTCATGCCGTGCAAGTCGCTGACGTACAGGTTGCCCTCGTCGTCGAAGGCGATGTCGTCGAGGTTCGTGGCGGAGCCTTCGACCTCGCCGGAGAAGAACGTACGCGGGTCCGAGCCGTCCGGCTCGATGCTGACGATCGATCCGGTGTAGTCGGTGAGGTAGAGGCGGCCGTCGTACGGGCTGATCTGCGCGGAGGTGTAGGCGCCCGTCTTGTCGGTGTAGACGCCCTCGCTCTTCCCGGTGGTCAGGTCGACGGAGAGGACCTTGGGCTCACCGGCGGGTGCGGTGACGTCCACGACGTACAGGTCGCCGTCCTCGTCCAGGACCGGGCCCTCCAGCAGGGTTCTGCCGGTGACCTCGTGAGGGTCGGTCACGTGCGCGATCTGGGTGGCGCGGATCGTGCGGCCTTCACCGGACGGCTCGGGGCGCGAGGCCGATGCGCTGGTGGTGGTCTGGGTGCCGCATCCGGTCAGGGCAAGCAGGCCCCCGGCAGCCAGGATCGCCAGGGCGGGGCGGGGGTCGAGTGTGCGGTGGGGTGTCATGGGGTGGAGGTGCTCCTTCCGCGCGTCCGGGCGGGGCCGGACGTGGTGGTGTGCGGGAGACGTACGGCGGACTGCGGGGCCGGTGCGTGGGCGGCGGGCGAGCCCCGGCCGGACGGGTGTCAGGCGGCCGACCAGCCGCCGTCGGAGGGCAGGATCGCGCCGTTGATGTTCACCGCGTCCCTGCTGAGCAGGAACGTGATCGAGGCGGCCAGTTCATCGGCCATGGCCAGGCGCGGGATCGCCACGCGCATCTTCGCCGTGCGGGACGAGCCGTAGGGGGCGGCGGCGGGCATCGGGATGCCGGTGGCGACCGCGCCGGGGGCAACGGCGTTGATCTGCACGCCTGTTCCCGCGTACTGATAGGCCGACGACATCGTCAGGCCGACCAGGGCGTGCTTGGACGTCGTGTAGGCGGCGCCGGCCGCCGAGCCGCGCAGGGCCGCCTCGGAGACGACGTTGACGATCCGGCCGCCGCCCGCGGCGAGCATGCCGGGCACGACGGCGCGCATCAGCCGCATCGGGCCGTCGACGTTGATGCGCATGACGCGTTCCCAGGTCGTGTCGTCGACTTCGTGCACGGCGGCGTCGTCGTCCATCACGCCCGCGACGTTGGCCAGGGCGTCCACGCGCCCGCCCGCGGCGGCCAGGACCGCGTCGGCGGAGGCGGGAGCGGTGATGTCCGCGGTGACGGGCACGAGTTCATCGCCCAGGTCGGCGGCCAGGGCCGCGAGGCCGTCGGCGGAGATGTCGACGGCGATGACGCGGCCGCCCTCGCGCACGATGCGGGAGGCGACGGCCTTGCCGATGCCGGAGGCGGCGCCGGTGACGACGACGCTCCGGCCGCCGAAGCGGCCGGGCGTGACCTGCTCGGTCCACGGCTCGGGGGCGCCGATCTCGACGCCCAGGTCGGGCTCCGGGGCAGGGACAGCGGCACCGGTCGGCGACGGGGCCGGTGCCGCGGTCGGCAGGCCGTCGGGGATCTGCCCCGTCTCGGCCGCGGTGACCAGCACGTCCACGAGCTCCGGCGGGAACTTCCCCCCGGACATCTTCACGAGCTGCTCAAGCGGCAGGCCGAGGGCGGGGGCAAGGGCCTCCTCGCTCTGTCCCTGGGAGGCCAGCAGGCCGCGCAGCACCTGTCCGGCGGTGGGCTCCGCCAGCCAGTCGCGCAGCGGGGAGGCGGGGGTGACGTTCGGCATCGCAGGCCTTTCATGTCGTGGCGCTCGGGCGGGACGCGGGGTGACCGACCCCAACCGGACAACACTGTCCGGTTCCTGGGTTACGGTACCTGTGGCCGCGCGGGACGCTCCAACGAGGGCACTGACCACGCCTGTTCGGGACCCGGCGCAGCTCCCCCACGAGCCCGACCCACCTCCCCCACGAGAGGCCTCGCACCATGCACCTGCCGCAGTACGCCACCCAGCCGACCCCGCAGGAGATCGTCGCCCTGCGCGAGCGCTACCGCCTCGAGCGGGAACGCCGTGTGCGCCCCGAAGGCGCGGGCCAGTACCGGTCCACCGAGGCGGAGTTCGGCTACTTCGCCGACGACCCGTACTCCGGTGGGACGGCGGAGCGCGAGCCGCTGCACGACGTGGTGGACGTCGCGATCGTCGGCGGCGGGTTCGGCGGGATCCTGGCGGGCGCACGTCTGCGCAGTCAGGGAGTGGCGCAGGTGCGTGTCATCGAGAAGGGCGGTGACTTCGGCGGCACGTGGTACTGGAACCGCTACCCCGGCATCCACTGCGACATCGAGTCGCACGTCTATCTGCCGCTGCTCGACGAGACCGGATACGTGCCCGAGTGGAAGTACGCCCCGGGCGAGGAGATCCGCCGGCACGCGGTGCGCATCGCCGAGCAGTTCGGCCTGTACGAGCACGCCCTGTTCTCCACCGCCGTCACCTCCCTGACCTGGGACCAGAGGGCCGAGCAGTGGCTGGTCAGGACCGACCGGGGCGACGAGTTCCGGGCCACCTACGTCATCACCGCCACCGGCACGCTCTCCGAGCCCAAACTGCCCGGCATCCCCGGCATCGAGGACTACCGGGGCCACACCTTCCACACCTCGCGCTGGGACTACGGCTACACCGGCGGCAGCCCCGAGGGCGGCATGAAGGGCCTGGCGGGCAAGCGGGTCGGCGTCGTCGGCACCGGAGCCACCGGTGTGCAGGTCATCCCGATGCTGGCCGAGGACGCCGGTCAGCTGTACGTCTTCCAGCGCACACCCTCGGCCGTGGACGTGCGGGGCCAGCAGCGCATGACGCCGCAACAGGTGGGGGCGGACCGGCCGGGGTGGGCCGCCGAGCGCCGCGAGAACTTCCTGCGGATCTGCTCCGGCGAGCACGCCGAGCAGGATCTGGTCTCGGATCGCTGGACGGAGTCGGCCGGTCTGCTCGAGAAGCTCCTGCCCAGCTTCCGCCGCCGGGGTGAGCCGGACTTCGAGGCCGCCTACGAGGTCGCCGACCACGCGACGATGAACACGATCCGCGCCCGCGTGGCCGCCGAAGTCACCGACCGGGCCACCGCCGCCGCCCTCAGGCCCTGGTACCGGTACGCGTGCAAGCGCCCCACCTTCTCCGACAAGTACCTGCCCGCGTTCAACCGCGGCAACGTCACCCTGGTGGACACGGCCGACACCCATGGGATCGAGCGCATGACCGAGCGCGGCGTCGTCGTGGGCGGGGTGGAGTACGAGGTCGACTGCCTGGTGTTCGCCACCGGGTTCTCCGTGGGCCTGTCCGGCATCACCTCCGGGAAGCTGCCCGTGACCGGCCGCGACGGCATCCAGCTGCTGGACACGCTGAGGCAACGGGGTCCGCGCACCCTGCACGGCTTCACCAGCAACGGATTCCCAAATCTGATCCGGATGGGCTCACTGCAGAACGCCAGCAGCGTGAACTTCACACACATCCTGGACGAGCAGGCCGTGCACGCCGCCGCCCTGGTAGCCGCCGCGGAGGAGAAGGGCGCCGTCGTGGAGCCCACCCCCGAGGCCGAGGACGCCTGGGTCGATGTCTGCGGGCAGGGCGCCCCCGACCACGCGTGGTTCCACGCCGAATGCACCCCCGGCTACTACAACGGCGAGGGCCGCGGCCGCCCGAACGGTCCGACGGCCTATCCGCACGGCGCCGTCGCCTTCCACGAACTCCTGCGCCGCTGGCGCGAGGAGAACATGGGCGATGCTCTCCAGGCCAAGGCCGCCGCCTCGGCCTGATTCCCGCCGAACCGGCGGGCGGACAATTTGCCGGTCACTCTTGATCAGCCTAATTTTGCGGCGACACGGCTTTTTCTCGGTCAAGAGGAGAAAAGCTTCATGGTGAAAGGCCTTCCGCACCGAAAGCCCCCGCGATCCCGGGGCCCTGAGACGGAATCGACGCGCGCATCACGGTCGGCGACCGACCGCATGGCGCGTACGCTGCTGCGTCGTCGGAAGAAGGCGCTCAGTGCCGAGGACGTCATGGTCTCGGACCGCCCGAAAGTGCGGCGCGCGGTGACGGCTGCCGCACTGGGCAACACCATGGAGTGGTTCGACTTCGGCGTCTACGCCTATTTGGCGGGCACGATCGGCAAAGTCTTCTTTCCGTCGAGTTCGCCCGGGGCCCAGGTCGTCGCCACCTTCGCCACGTTCGCCGCGGCCTTTCTCGTACGCCCACTGGGCGGTCTCGTATTCGGGCCGCTGGGTGACCGCATCGGCCGGCAGAAGGTGCTCGCAGCCACGATGATCATGATGGCCGCGAGCACGTTCGCCGTCGGCCTGCTGCCCTCCTACGCCTCGATCGGCTTCGCGGCCCCGCTGCTGCTGCTCGTGTGCCGACTGGTCCAGGGCTTCTCCACGGGCGGCGAGTACGCCGGTGCCACCACCTACATCGCCGAGTACGCCCCCGACCAGCGGCGCGGCTTCCTGGGCAGCTGGCTCGACTTCGGAACCTTCGTGGGCTACTCCCTGGGCTCGGGCCTGGTGACGGTCCTTACGCTCACCCTCGGATCGGACGGCCTGGAGAGCTGGGGCTGGCGCATCCCCTTCTTCATCGCAGGGCCGCTCGGGCTCATCGGCCTGTACATGCGGCTGAAGCTGGAGGAGACGCCCGCCTTCCAGCAGGAAGCCGCCACCGCCGCCGCGGAGCGGGAGGCGGGTCCCGAGGGCGGCGAGGACGACCCCGTCGAGCAGGCTCGCCAGTCCGGCAAGGGGCGCCTCAAGGAGATCTTCACCCGCCACTGGCAGGCGGTGCTGATCTGCATGGGGCTTGTGCTGCTCTACAACGTCACGAACTACATGGTGACGTCGTACCTGCCCACCTTCATGACCGTGACCCTGGGCGAGAGCGACACGACCGCCCAGTTGCTGGTGCTCGGCACCATGCTGCTCGTCGCCCTCGCCATCACCACCGTGGGCCGCAGCTCCGACCGGTGGGGCAGACGCCCGATGTTCATGGGCGGCAGCATCGCGCTGATCGCACTCGCCATCCCGGCGTTCCTGCTGATCCGGGAGGGTGGCATCCTCCTGCCCGCGTTCGGCTGCGCCATCCTCGGTCTGCTGCTCGTCTGCTTCGCCGGCACGGCCGCGGCAACGCTTCCCGCCTTGTTCCCCACCCGTCTGCGCTACGGCGCGCTCTCGATCGCGTACAACATCTCCGTCTCCCTCTTCGGCGGCACCACCCCGCTGCTGGCCTCCTTCCTGGTCGACAAGACCGGCAACACTCTGGTGCCCGCCTTCTACTTGATGGTGGCGGGAGTGATCGGCCTGGTCTCGACGTTCTTCCTGCACGAGACCGCGGGCCGACCGCTGCGTGGCTCAGGGCCCATGGTCGAGACGCACGACGAGGCCCGCGAGATGGTGGCGCGCAGCCGCACGGAGGCGGGGCGCCACGCACGCGACGTGTGGCTGCGGTTGTGGCATCCCCGTGGGAGCCGGAACGATTCCACGCGAGGCCGTGAGCGCGGGGACTGACGTGTCGCGCGCGGTGGGACAGCCCACGTGCTCACGGTCCGGCCTGCCGCCCGACTCCCCCGGGCTCGTCCTCCACCGCCACCTCGAAGGTGTTGAGGAAGTCGCAGATGAGTTGGTAGAAGCCCACGGTGATCACGAGGTCAGCGAGCTGGTTCATCGTCAGGAATGCCAGTAGCTCCTCACGTGCGGCGTCATCGAGGGTGTGCCGGTCGAGCAGTTGGTCCGTGGCGGCCAGGACGGCGGCTTCGGGGCCGGAGAGCTTCACGGCCGAACCGGTATCGGCGGCGGCGAGCGCCTCGTCCCCCAGCCCCACGAGGCGAGCGGCCTTCTCATGGTGGTGGACCTCGTAGGCCGCTCCGTAGACACGGCCGACCCGCACGATGGCGAGTTCGCGCAAGGTGTCCGGCAACGAGTTCCGCTGCAGGATCGCGTCTCCGAGCCTGAGTACGCCCGGTGCGAGGACCGGCGAGTGCATGATCATCCGGAAGATGTTGAGCGAGCCGTGAGACGTCACGGCCTCCTGTAGTTCCACGGGCAGCTGGGAGAGATCCGGATACTCCATGTCGGCTCCGTTCGAGAAGGGCGACGGGCTACGCGAGCCTAAGGGAACACCAAGCGCGTCGCTTCGTCGTCCGGAGCGGAATCGCCCGGCCTCATTGCTCACACGGCGGACAGATCTGACCCATCGTCAGAGAAGGGAGAAGACCCGCCGGAACAGGTCCAAGGCCTCATCGGCCCAGCCAAGGGCCTTCAGGGAGGAACCCAGATTCCCCGGCGGGCGGTTGACCAGTGTGTCGTGGCGGATGAGCCGGTCGAAGTCGACGAGCACCGGGTCCTGGCGGAGGGTGTCGCCGTCCGGGCGGAAGAACCGGACTCCCGCCAGCCGCATCACATTGATCACCTCCTGGGCGAGAATCCCGTACCCGACGGTCGTCGGGTGGACACCGTCGAGGGAGAACAGGCCGCCGTCGGTGCGCCGTTCGCCGTCGCCCGCGAGGAAGTGGGAGTTCGGGGGCGGAGAGAGCGCCTGCAGCGCCGACGGCAGCGGATACGGCTGCCACCAGTCCGGACGCGCCTGCGGGTCCTCGGCGTAGCGGCGCGACGCCAGGCGGTCCATCAGGCCGCAGGTCTCCAGCAGGTACCAGTCCTTCCCGTTCTTCCGGGCAGCGCGGACCGTCGCGGTGATCGCGTCGTTGTACTCGTCGATCGCCTCGTCCACCTGCCGCGCCTCGTCCGCGGTGATCTTCGGGTCCCGGCCGGCGTCGAAGTCCCTGTCCTTGATCCACGGACGGGTGTAGTAGGGGTAGTACCGCGAGCCGGGCTGGACCTTGCCCGCCACCCCGCGCGCTATCGGCGCGATCGTCACGTGCGGAACCGTGCACCAGATGACGTGGCGCGCCTTGATGGCGGCGACTTCCGCAGCCACTTTGCGCAGTTCGGACGTGAAGTGCTTGGGCTGCCAGACCGTGAAGCGCCGCTTGTCGTCCAGGCTGTCGAAGCCTGAGTCCTCGCTCCACACCACGTTCAGTTCGGTCACCGCCCGCAGCGCGTTGTTCGCACCCAGGAACACGATGAGCGTCTCGATGCCGTGCTTCGCTCCTGTGCCCTCGGTGTCCTTGCCCAGCTCGGCCGCCGCGCTCAACTGGGTCAGGGCACCCGCCGCCTGGGGCCGGGTGGGCAGCACGCGTAGCGCCGCGCGCTCGCCGGCGTTCTGCACCACCTGATTCACCAGGTTGTCCTTGGGCACGTCGATCCGCTTGCGGCACTCGTCCGCCGACTTCGACAGCGCATCGCGCAGGTCCCAGCCGAACACGGCGAGGTTGTGCATGATCGCCGTGGTCGAGGGCACCGTTCGGCCCGGCCCGCGCTCCCAGTAGTCCTCCACGCGGTCCATCACACTGCGGGCCCGGAACAAGGCCAGCGGCGCCTCCCACCAGTCCACGGTCCGCCCGTAGCGGGACTCCAGGTCACGCAGGAACAGCTCGAGGTTGAAGGGCAACCCGCCGAAGCCTCCGTAGAGGGGGTAGCGGAAGTCCGGCAGGCATCCCAGCTCATGGGCGACGATCGCCGGGTACGACAGAGGGGTGTTGAAGATCGCCGCGCTCTGGAAACCCTGCGTCAGCGAATCCCCCACCGCGACCAGCCGGTGCCGCGGATTGCCCGCCCGGTTCGTACTGACGTCGACCCCCACCTTGGGATCGGCCTCGGGCGCCCGTGGACCTTCACGACGTACGGCACCGGCCATGATTCCCCCTGGCACACCGCGGGGCACCGGCTGCGCCCTCGCGCGGGGCCTGTTCCTGCGTAGCAGAGCCTGCCCGCGGGCGGCACGTCGCGGACGAGAGATACGCAGAATTCGGTGCCGCCGGGCTTCTCGCACCATCGGGACGCGGTGTGGGGTGGATCACAGTGGCGAACTGTCACGCTTCGCCGTCGCGGGGTGTCTCGATGGGCGTGCGACGAGAGGAGCAGGGTGTGCTGACGGAGTACCGGTCCACAATGACCGGGCGGGACGGGGCCGCTGATGACTGAGGACGACGCCTTCACCGAGCACCGTCCGCTGCTGTTCACCATCGCCTACGAGATGCTGGGCAGCGCCGCCGACGCCGAGGACGTACTGCAGGAGAGTTACCTGCGATGGAGCACCGTCGACCGGGCGGCCATCGCGCATCCGCGTGCCTATCTGGTCCGCGTGGTGACCGGCCAGGCCCTCAACCACCTGCGCGCGGTCAAGGCGCGGCGCGAGGACTACGTCGGCCCGTGGCTGCCCGAGCCGATCCGCACCGCGCCCGAGGTGAACGAGGACGCGATCCTGGCCGAGTCGGTGTCGATGGCCATGATGCTCGTCCTCGAAACGCTCAACCCGACCGAGCGCGCGGTGTTCGTGCTGCACGACGTGTTCGGCTACACCCACGGCGAGATCGCCGCCTCGGTCGGCAAGACCGAAGTGACCGTCCGTCAGATCGCCCACCGCGCACGCGGGCACGTCCACGCACGGCGCCGCCGCTTCGAGCCCGACTCCGATGCCACCCGGGCCATCGTCCGGCGATTCCTGCTCGCGGCCACGACCGGTGAGATCCAGGCGCTGATGGACCTCCTCGCGCCCGACGTCGTGGAGATCTCCGACGGCGGCGGGAAGGTGACCGCAGCCCGCCGGCCGATCACCGGCCGCGACGACGTCGCCCGCTTCACCCTCGGCGTGGCCCGCACCAGCATCACCGCCACGACCCGCATCGAGCACGCCGTCCACAACGGCATGCCCGCGGCCCTCTGCCTCACCGACGGCCGACTCGACTGGCTGCTCGCCTTCGAGATCCACCACGGCCGGATCACCGGCCTCTACGCCATGCGCAACCCGGACAAGCTGCACCGCGCCCGGACGGTGCGCCCACTCGACCGAGGAGATCTCCAGCCATGGAAACCATGACCGCCCGGCGCACCATCGACGCCCCGATCGACGACGTGTTCGCCTGGCTCACCACGACCACCAACTACACGCGCTCGCCCCTGGTGCTGCGCTGCCGCCTGACCCGCCACGGCGACGGCGCCCCCTACGGCGTGGGTGCGGTCCGCAGCCACCTCTGGATGATCGGCTGGCTCAGCGAACGCATCACCCACTACGACCCGCCCCACGCCACCGAATACGTCGTCGACCGCAGCGTGCCGCCGTCCCGGCACGAACTCGGCCGCATGACGTTCACCGAGACCGACGGCGGCACCCTGGTCGAATGGATCACCCGCGCCGAAATGCGCGCCCCGCTCGTCGGCGCTTTCCTCACCCGGCACCTCGTACGCCCGATGATCACCCGCAGCTTCCACAGCATCCTCGACGCCGCCGACACCGCACTGGCCCGACACCCCAGCCCCAACCGGGCATGACGACGCACGCCGTCCCGGGCGGGGACAGGGGTGGCGGCTGTTCCACCGCCCGCATGCGGTACGAAGTGTTCTGTGAACGAACAGATTCAGCCCGCGACCGTTCGTGTGTTCATCGCTCTCGCCCCGCCCGACGACGCGAAGCAGGAACTGGCCCGGGTACTCGAACCCGCCTACCGCGCGCATCCACGGATGCGGTGGAACCGCATCGAGGACTGGCACATCACCCTGGCGTTCCTCGGTGAGGTTCCCGCCTCGGCGGTTCCCCTCCTGCGTACGCCGCTCGCGCGCATCGCGGCCGCCCGCAGCCCCCTCGCCCTGTCGCTGCGCGGTGGCGGGCACTTCGACGAGCGTGTGCTGTGGAGCGGGATCGACGGCGACCTCGACGCGTTGCATCTGCTCGCCACCGAGGTGCGTGCCGTGGTCGACGACTGTGGCATCGCTCGCGCGAACCGGCCGTTCCGCCCGCATCTGACGCTGGCCCGCGCCCGCCGGGACACTCCGTCGTGCGCGGTGGAAGCCGCTGCCGGGCTCACCGAGTTCAGCGGCCGGACATGGCAGGCCGCGCGTCTGCACCTGGTCGCGAGCAACATCGGCCGCGGACCTGGGCCCATCCACTACCGCGACGTCGGCGCCTGGGACTTCGGGGCCTAGTCGCCTGGAGGCCCGGGTGTCACGCGGTGGCGCTTGTAGTGGCGAGCCGCGCGGGCCCGGTTGCCGCAGGAGGCCTTGCACCACTCCTGCCTGCCGTGGCTCTTGACGAAATAGCGCACGCACCGAGGCGCCGTACAGGCGCGCAACTGCTCTCGCTGCGGGCCGCTCAGAAAGTCCACCGCCGCTCGGGCAAGGGCCGCCAGGACGCCGATGTGCGGGTCGCTCTGCGCCGTCAGAAACCGTGCGGTGGGGGTCCCGTCCCGGGGCCAGTCCAACTGCGGGGCGACCAGCTCCCGGGCGGCGGTCGCGTTGAGATGGGCCAGCGCCTTGTCCGCGGGCATCAGGTGACGGGCGTCCGCCGGGCTGGGCGGCGCCGGGCTCACCGCCCGCGCGAACAACGCCCGCACCGCTCCCCGCAGTTCGATGATCCCCTGTCTGAGGTTGTCATCCGCCGTGAGTTCCCCTGCCCGGATGTGGACGGGCAGCAGGTCGTCCTGCGCGCGGATCCAGCGGGTGACGTCCTCGACCGTGGCCAGGTCGTCGGCGACACCGCCGTCCCCGTCATGCCGGATCGTGCTCGCCAACTCCAGTGCCGGCCAACGCTCCACGATCCGTCCCCTTCTCCCTCTGCCCGTTCCGGGCCCTGCTCTCCACCACTTGATCACATCCCCCGCACACTCTACTGTCCCTAACGGTAAATCCGTAGACTTCCGTTAGGCCCCTGAGGCGGGGATCCCTCCACCCGACCGACCCCGCCACCTGGAGGAGACAGAGCGATGACAGCGTTGCTTGCCCACATCAGCGACCTGCACCTGGACGGCAGCGAAAGGGCGACCCGGCGCGCCACGCACGTCATGGACTACCTGCGCGCCCTGCCCCGCCCGGTCGACGCCCTCCTGGTCACCGGGGACATCGCCGACCACGGCGACGAGGCCGAGTACGAGGAGGCGGCCCGGATCCTGATCGCCCCCTTCCCCGTCCTCACCTGCCCCGGCAACCACGACGCGCGCCCCGCCTATCGCAAGGCCCTGCTCGGCCAGAGCCCCGCCGACAGCCCCATCAACCAGGTGCACCGCATCGCCGGCACCGCCGTCCTGATGTGCGACTCCACCATTCCCGGCCGCGACGAGGGGCGCCTGGACGCGGCGACACTCGCCTGGATCGACTCCACCCTTGCCGCGCTGCCCCACGGCATCCCCGCGCTCATCGCCTTCCACCAGCCGCCCGTCGCGCTCCACCACCCGCTGCCCGACGCCCACAGCCTCCAACACCCCGAACAGCTCGCCGCGCTCCTCGCAGCACACCCGCGCATCGCAGCCGTCCTCACCGGCCACGCCCACACCGCGGCCGCCACGACCTTCGCCGCGCGCCCGCTGATCGTCGGCCCCGCCATCACCTGGACGCTTCGCCTGCCCTGGGAAGGCGACCGGCCCGCCGACCGCGAGCAGCCGCCCGGCCTCGCCTTTCACATACTCGACGACGACCACCGCCTGACCACCCATTACCGCGTCCTCCCCTGAGGCCGGGAGGGGAAAGGCCACCTCGCGCCCCTCCCCCAACGACTCGCTCAAGGGCGCCAGGTGAAGGTGGCCACCGCCCCTGCGGGCAACGTGCAGGTGAAGGTGCGGCCCGCGTCCGTGACCGAGAACGTCTTCGCCGCGGAGCCCGTGTTCACCGCGTACACGGCCCGCGATCCGTCCGGGTTCTGGAACGCCACGTTCTGGATGGTCGCGTCGGCGGTCGAGCCGATCCGGGTCGCTCCCTCGTCCACGAACTTGGTCAGATGGCCGAGCATGTAGAACTCGGCGTTCCTGGTGACCGTGCCGTCGGTCCTGGTCTCGACGACGCCGTTGCAGCGGGTGCCGCACAGTCCCTGGTGCGGGCCGCCGTTCTCGTCGAGGGCGAGGTTCCAGCTGACGACGGTCTCGCCGCCGCTGCGCATGTTCCGTACGACCAGATTCTCGGCGTGCCACTTCAACGTGTCGCCGAACGTCTTCGAGGCGTCCGAGGAGTCGGTGCCCGAGCACTCCGTGAAGAACACGCGCTTGCCCGCGTCCCGCACCTGCTGCTCGGCCTCCGGGGTGCCCCCGTAGCAGTGGAACGCGGCGCCGATGAGCCGGTTCATCCCCGAGGTCCTGCCGAACACGTCGAGCGGGTAGTTCGGGTGGTCCCAATTGTGGTCGTAGGCAAGGATGTTGGTGCTCAGACCGGCATCGGTAAGGGTCTTGTCGAGGACCTTGAGGAAGGATGCCTGCTCACTTGAGGTCATCGACATCGACGGGTACGTGGAGTTGGCGAACTCCGGCTCGTTCTGGACGGTGAGGTCGGTGAGCTTCACGCCCTCTGCCTGGTACGCCTTGACGGCCTTGACCAGGTAGTCGGCGTAGTCCTGGTAGTGCGCGGCGCTGAGGCTGCCGCCCTTGAGGGAGCCGCCTGTCTTCATCCAGGCAGGCGCCGACCAAGGGGATCCCATGAAGCGGATCCGCGGGTTGACGGCGAGCGCCTCCTGGAGGACGGGGAGGGTGTCCTTCTTGTCGCGGTCGATGGTGAAGGTGCCCTTGATGTCTTCGTACGTGGTGAAGTTCGCGTCCGCGTTGAAGTCGCTGCTGCCCAGGGGCTGGCGCAGGTAGTTCAGGCCGATGCCCTCGCCGTCCCGTGAGAACAGGGACGTGAGCAGCGCCTTGCGCCGGTCGGCGGGCAGTTGCCGGATGAGGCGGGCGGACGCCTCCGTCACCGAGGCGCCCGCGCCGGTGAAGCGCTGCCCCGTGGCTTCGGGGTCGATGCGGATGTCCGTGCTCTGGGGCTGACCGGTGAAGGGCGCCTCGCCCGCGTGCGTGAGCCTCTTGCTCCCGTCCGGCGTGGTGATCCATACCTGCGCCGCGGGATCGGCTGCCGCGCGCTCGGAGTTGCCGTGGGCCGCCGCGGGAGTCGTCGCGGGGGCCGGGCGGGCTTGCGCCTCGCCGAGGGGGCCATAGGCGATGGCCGCGCCGGCGAGCGCCAGGGCCGCTGCCGCCCCGGCGGTCTTCATACCTGTGCGGGGGTGTGGTCCGGTGCTTGATCTGGTGCGCGTTCCGGCTCGTGTTCTCATGTGCGGCTCCTGGTCTGCGATGGGACGCGAACAGGGATCCATCGCAGGCCCTGCCGTACGGCGGCGGCAGGGCCTGCGATGGCGTGAACGGGCAACATGGAAGCACACTTACTAAGTACTCAGTAAGTGGTTGGGGAGCGGTTCTTTCCGGGCGATCAACTCGCGCCTAGACTCCGCACGGTGAGCACGCAAAAGGCGGCGAAGGCCGCAGGCGCGAAGACTTCGACGGACCGCCGACGCCAGGGGGAGACCACCCGCCGCGGCCGGAGCCAGGCCGCCCAGGAGCGTCACGACGAGATCCTTCAGATCGCCATGGAAACCTTCGCGGCCCGTGGCTACGGCAAGGCCTCGCTGGCCGAGATCGCCGATCGCGCGGGCCTGACCCAAGCAGGCGTCCTGCACTACTTCCGCACGAAGGAGAATCTCCTCACCGAGGTCCTCGAACTGCGCGACAACGCCGAGATCGCACCGCTCGGCCCGCAACGGCCCCGCGGACTCGCCTTCCTGCGCCACCTCGTGGACACCGTCCGCCACAACACCGAACGCGAGGGCATCGTCCGGCTCTACACGGTCCTCTGCGCCGAGAGCGTCACCGACGACCACCCGGCCCAGCCCTATTTCCGGCAGCGCTACGCAGGCTTGCGCACCTTCATCACCGAGGCCCTCGCCGAAGCCTGCGAACTCGACGAGGCGCGCCCCGACCTGGACATCGAGAACACCGCCAACGTGATCATCGCCGTCATGGACGGTCTACAGGTGCAGTGGCTCCTCGACCCGGCCGCGGTGGACATGGCGGCCGCCACGGAGCAG
This sequence comes from Streptomyces sp. NPDC047525, assembly GCF_040643025.1. NCBI lineage: Bacteria > Bacillati > Actinomycetota > Actinomycetes > Kitasatosporales > Streptomycetaceae > Streptomyces > Streptomyces sp. NPDC047525. The sequence goes on along the minus strand of NZ_JBEYTL010000002.1, from coordinate 871,843 downwards.
GCGCTCGACGCCCTTCTCGCGCACATCCGCGCCCAGCAGTCCTGACAGCCGAGTGCCCCGCCCCCTGCATCACGGGGGCGGGGCGGCAGCGCTGCAGCCACAGCGCGGATGGAAGAACCCAGGCTATCGGCGGGCACTGACAATCGTCGGCCGCCCTACGGCTGCGAGGCGGACCTACGACTGCGGGGGCTGGTCCTGGTCCCTGCCGAGCTGGTCCCTCAGCTTGTCCTGGGCCGTGTCGACCTGGCCGGAGTACTTGCTCTGGGTCTTGTCGTCGACGAAGTCGCCCGCCTTGTCGATTCCCTTGCCGGCCTGGTCCTCGTGGCCCTTGAGCATCTGCTTCAGCTTGTCCATGACTGACATGGGCAACCGCCTCTCTGTGTCGCCCCCACCACCAGGCTCACATTGCGGGGCGCGATGCGCATCCGGTGGCCCGCCCCGGCGCCTCTGCCTGCGGTAACCCGTTCGCGCGCCTCCTGCTGCACCGGGCCGGGCATCCCTTGAAGCTGAGGGGCGGATGGCACGGCGTACGAATCCAACTCGGAAGAAGGCGTTCATGGCGAAGGCGTATCTGGTGGGCAGCGGAATCGCGTCCCTGTCGGCGGCGGCGTTCCTGATCCGCGAGGGCGGGTTCTCGGGATCCGACATCGTCGTACTGGAGGAGCAGGACCGTGAGGGCGGGAGTCTGGACGCCTCGGGGTCGCCCGAGACCGGCTACACGATGCGTGGCGGCCGGATGTTCGAGATCCACTTCGAATGCACCTACGACCTGCTCGGTTCGATCCCCTCTCTCGACGATCCGTCGAAGTCGGTGACCGACGACACCTTCGCCTTCCACGAGGACTTCGCCTGGGACGACCACGCCCGGCTCGTCGACGCCGACGGCAAGGTGATCGACTCGCACTCGATGGGCTTCTCGGAGCGTGACCGGCTCGAACTGGTCAAGTGCGTGGGCACCCCCGAGAAGCTGCTCGACGGCAAGCGCATCACCGACTGCTTCAGCCCGGAGTTCTTCCGCACGAACTTCTGGTGGATGTGGTGCACCACCTTCGCCTTCGAGCCGTGGCACAGCGCGATCGAGTTCCGCCGCTACCTCAACCGCTTCATCCACCTCTTCAAGACCTTCGACTCCATGTCGGGGATCTACCGGACCCGCTTCAACCAGTTCGACTCGATCGTGCGCCCGCTCCTGAAGTGGCTCACCGACCAGGGCGTGACCGTGCAACTCGGCACCAAGGTCGCCGACTTGACCCTGACCGACGGTGACGCCCTCACCGTCAAGGCTCTGAGCTGCGCGCGGGGCGACCGGACCGAGGAGATCACGCTCGGCCCCGACGACCTCGTCATGGTCACCAACGGCTCGATGACGGCCGGTTCGACCCTCGGGTCCACCGACACGGTGCCCGCCCTGGACACCTCGGGACGCGACGGTGCCTGGCGCCTGTGGGAGACCCTCGCGGCCAAGCGCCCGGGGCTCGGCAAGCCGGAGGTCTTCAACTCCTCGATCCCCGAGTCGACTTGGGAGTCCTTCACGGTCACGACCAAGGACCCCACCTTCTTCAAGCTGATGGAGAAGTTCAGCGGCAGCGAGGCCGGCAAGGGCGGGCTGATCACCTTCAAGGACTCCAAGTGGCTCCTGACCATCGTCCTCAACCATCAGCCGCACTTCCACGACCAGCCCGAGGACACCTTCGTCTGGTGGGGGTACGCCCTGTTCCCGGACGAGGAGGGCGACTTCGTCCGCAAGCCGATGCGTGAGTGCACCGGTCGGGAGATCCTCGACGAGGTCCTGCACCACCTGCGCTTCGAGGAGGGCCCTGACATCCTCGACCACTCGATCGTGCTCCCGGCCCTGATGCCGTACATCACCAGCCAGTTCCTGGTGCGCAGCGCGGGTGACCGGGCTCCGGTCGTGCCGGAGGCCTCCACCAACCTCGCCTTCATCGGGCAGTACGCCGAAGTCCCCGACGACGTGGTGTTCACGGTCGAGTACTCGGTGCGCACCGCCTGGACGGCCGTCGCGCAGCTGCTCGGCCTCGAGAAGCAGCCCCCGCCCGTCTACAAGGGCGGGCACGACCCGAAGGTGCTGGTCGAGGCGTTGCAGACCATGCACCGCCGCTGACGGCCGCCGTCGTCGCGCTAGGCGGACTCACGCACCACAAGTTCCGGCTCGAAGATCACTGAGGTGGGGTCGGTCCGTACGCCCTCTATCTGTTCCTGCAGCAGCCGGGCCATCTCCGCGCCCATCTCTTCGACCGGCTGCCGCACCGTCGTCAGCGGGGGCACGCAGGTGACCGCCACGCTCGAGTCGTCGAATCCGACCACCGCCACGTCCTGAGGCGCCCGCTTGCCCTGTTCCCTCAGGACCTGGCAGACACCTTGTGCCATCAGGTCGTTGGCCGCGAACACCCCGTCGACGTCGGGATGCTCGGCCAGCAGGCGACGCATCGCCCTCGCTCCGCTCTCCAGGGTGAACCCGCCCTCCGCGACGGGGATGTAGGGCTGTCCTCCCCGCTCCATGCCGTCCTGGAAACCGGCGAGGCGTTCCCGGCCCGCGGGGATGTCCAAGGGGCCCGAGATGGTCGCCACCCGTCTGCAGCCGCGGGCCAGCAGATGGTTGGCGGCCAGCCTCGCCCCGTCCCGGTGTGCGAAGTCGACGAACGTGGCGCGGGCCCGCAGTGCCGGGCGCGCGAAGAACACCGCGGGCAACCGCGCTTCGGCGAGCAGGGCCGGGAGCGGGTCCTTGGCGTGCGTCGAGACGACCAGGGCGCCGTCCGCGTTGCCCTGGCGCAGGTAGGTCAGGACCTGTTGCCGGGCCTCCTCGGTCTCCGCGAACATCAGCACCGGATGCATGGCACGCGGGCGCAGGAATCCCACCACCCCGCTGACCGCCCTGCCGAAGAACGGGTCGGCGAACACCCGGGCGGCGAACGCGTTCTGCGCGGTGTCGGAGTTGTCTCCGGCGCCCGACACGACCAGGGCGATGGTGCCCGCGCGCTGGGTCACCAGGGAGCGCGCCGCCCGGTTGGGCGCGTAGCCCGTACGCTCGATGGCCGCTCGGACCACGTCCTGGATGGCGGGGGCGACATTGCGCACGCCGTTGACCACCCGGGAGACGGTGGCGCGCGAAACCCCCGCTTCGCGCGCCACGTCCTCCAGCGTCGGCATCTGTCTGTCCATTCGGGAACCCTAACGCCCCGCCCCCGCGGGGCCATAGAGCGCTCTCCCGCCCTGAATCGTCGGCTACCGGCGGTCGTTTGACCTGCGTACCGTCGCCGTCAGCGGCAGATCCCCCGCGCTGCGCCCCGCGAGGACCTGCCAGACGCCCGCTTCGGTTCGCCAGCGGCCCGCCCGCGTGTCCCAGTGGCGCAGCATCCTGGCCGGCACCCGCACCGATGCCGTCACCGTCTCCCCCGGCTCCGCCCGGACCGCCGTGAAGCCCGCGAGCCAGCGGACCGGGCGCTCCACGGCGGATTCGGGCCGCGCGAGATAGACCTGCACCACCTCACGTCCCGGACGCACGCCCGTGTTGCGCACCTGGACCTCGACGACCAGCGCCTCTCCCCCGTCGACCCCGTCGACCCCATCGCCCCCGCCGACCTCGCTCGCCACTCGAAGGCGGTCGTAGCTCCACGTCGTGTAACCCAGGCCGTGACCGAACCAATAGGCGGGTTCGAGGCCCGCCCGCAGCCACGCCCGGTAGCCGATGTGCAGGCCCTCCGCGTACTCGAGCACACCGTCGCGCGGTGTTGTGTCCCTGACCGGCACGTCCGCCAGGGCGGCTGCCCAGGTGGTGGGCAGCCTGCCGCCCGGTTCGGCCTGCCCGAACAGGACGTCGGCGAGCCCGGATCCCGCCTCCTGCCCGGGGAACCACGACAGCAGCACCGCCGCTGCCCGCTCCCGCCAGGGCAGCTCCACGGGCCCGCCCGAGTTGACGACGACCACGGTGCGCGGGTTCGCGGCGGCCACTGCCGCGACCAGTTCGTCCTGGCGGCCGGGGAGTGTGAGCGAGGTGCGGTCGTGCCCCTCGGACTCGCTGCCATCCGTGGTGCCGACCACGACGACGGCCACGTCCGCGTCCCGCGCGGCCTCGACCGCTTCGGCCAGGGCCTGTTCGGGCTCCGGCTCGGGCGCCGCGGCCGTCACGACGACGGCGCGGCCGGTGTCGGGGGCCAGCTCCCGGCGTGCCACGACGTGCGCGGCGTGGCCGCCGGCCAGCCAGACAGAGGCGTGGCGGCGCGGAGGGTCGAGGTGAATGACGGCCGGATCCTCGGTGTCGCGCGCGAACTCCCCTTCCACCAGCAGTTGTCCGTCCACCGCGAGACTCATCCGGCCGTAGCCGCCCACGCCGAAGGTCCACTTTCCGTCGCTGGGCGGGCGCACCAGGGCGCTGATCTCGACGGTGTGCGACCGCGGTGCGAGGGGAGGCTCCAACTGCCGCCCGGTCAGACGGTGTTCGGCGGACAGCTCACGCCCGGACGCGTCCAGGACCCGCATCAGTACGCCGGGCTCCCCGGTCAGGGGGTTCGCGCACCGTGCGGGATCCAGCGGCAGTGGTTGCCCGCCCAGGTCCGGGCCCGGGGCGTAGCGCACCCGGGCCCGCCCGTGCAGCCGGGCCCGGATGCCGTCCAGTGGCGTGACGACGTCCGCCGGGTAGACCCCGGCGCTGCCTTCTCCCTGGAGCCGGGGCGCGCAGGCGTGCCGTCCGATGACCGCCACGCTGTGCAGCGCGGAGACGTCCAGGGGCAGGACGTCCTCGTTGCGCAGCAGCACGGTGCCGGACGCCACGGCCCGCCGCAGAAGACGGCGGGCCGTGCCACCGGGCCACGCGCGCCGCGGGAGCCTGCGTCCGCTCCCGAGCGCGCCGACCCGGTCGGCCAGGGTGAGCAGCCGTACCACCTTGTCGTCGATCGCCTCCTCGGGAACGTTGCCGCTCCGGACCGCGGCCACCAGCGCCTCGCCCCACGGACCCTCCGGGCCGGGCATCGCGAGGTCCTGGGCGGCCGCCGCGCTCTCGGCCGTCAGCCGCACGGCGCCCCAGTCGGAGACGACGGCCCCGTCGAATCCCCACTCTCCTTTCAGCGGTTGGGCCAACAGCTCGTTGGCGGTCATCGTCGTGCCGTTGACACCGTTGTACGCGCTCATGACGAGCCACACGCCCGCTCTGACGGCGGCCTCGAACGGGGCCAGATACACCTCGCGCAAGGTCCGCTCGTCCACCCGTACGTCCACGGTGAGCCGCTCGGTCTCCGAGTCGTTCGCCACGTAGTGCTTGGCGGTCGCGGCGACGCCGTGGGCCTGGATGCCGCGGATCAGGGCGACTCCGGTGCGGGCCGCCAGTTCCGGGTCTTCGGCCAGGCACTCGAAGTGGCGCCCTCCCAGCGGGGTGCGATGGAGGTTCAAGGTGGGCGCCAGGACCGCGTGCACGCCCTTGCGCAGGGCCTCGTGGGCGAGCAGCTCGCCGAGCTGACCGGCGAGTCGCTCGTCCCACAGCGAGCCAAGGGCGGAGGCGGAGGGCAGGAGGAGTGAGGGACTGCGTTCGTCCCACGCCTCGCCCCGCACGCCCGCGGGACCGTCCGAGAAGACCATCTCCCGTAGCCCCACGGCTGGTTCGGCCCGGGTGCGCCACACCGTGGCTCCGGTCAGCAGACCCACCTTCTGCGTCAGGTCCAGCGTGCCCACCAGCGTGAGCAGTTCGTCCCGCGTCATTCGTTGCTCCTCCTGCCCCCGACGAGGATGCGGCGCCGAAGCCGGATCAGTCGCAGATCAGTCTCAGATCAGTTGACGGTCAGTCAAAGATCACTTGTAGACGCCGAACTCGTAGAGCGAGTAGCCGTATCCGGTGCCTCGCTCCGTGCCGTTGACCCGGACGTAGCGGCCGGAGCCGCTCACATCGAAGTCGTCGACCCCGCCGTTGCCGCCGCGCACCTCGTGCACGGTCTTCCAGTTCTGTCCGTCGTCGGAGGTCTGGATCGTGTACGTCTTCGCGTACGAGGTCTCCCAGTTGAGCTGGACGTGTTTGAAGGACGTCGTGGAGCCGAGGTCGACCTGGACCCACTGCGGGTCGCTCCAGTCGCTGGCCCAGCGGGTGTCGTTCTTGCCGTCGACGGCGTTGGCGGCGGGGCACGGGCAGTCCCCGCTGCCGGGCTGGAAGGAGGAGGCGGTCGCGGGCTTGCCCAGGGCGACGTTCGTGCCGTCGACCGGCGGCACCACCACACGCACGGACCGTGTCTCGATGCCGACGTTCCCCTTGCCGTCGGTGACCTTGACGTAGATCTTCCAGACGCCGGGCTTGTCCGGGGCCGTGACCTTCAGACGGCCCGATCCCTGGTCCGTGGCGGTCAGCGGGGTGAGGTCCTTGTTCTTGTCGATGTACATGCTGTTGGCCAGCACTTCGTACGAGAGCGCGTCGCCGTCGGGGTCACTGACCTTGGTGGTGAGCGTGAGCGGGCCACCCGCGGGGACCTTGCCCGCGTCGCCGTCCACGGCCAGTTCGGAGATCACCGGCGGGGTGTTGTCACCGGCGGTGCTGCCCTTGTAGGCCTTCTTCGCGGCGTAGTACGCGAGTCTCTTCTGGCCTGCGGGAAGCAGGTTGAACCAGACGCCGCCGAAGTCGTACTCCGTGCCGTAGTGGAACATGGTGGCGCCGAGCGCGACGCCGCGGTGACCGGTGACGCAGTCCCAGGCCTTGATGTAACCGGCCGCCTTGGCCTGGTCGGTGGGCTCCTCGGGGACCCCGTTGGCGTCGTCCGGAACCTCCCACTCCCCCGCGGGACCGGTCTCGGTGACGATGTAGGGCTTGGTGTAGCCGCCCTTGTCCCAGTCGGCCTTGATCTCGCAAGTGGCGTTGTAGGCGTTGACGGCATAGAGGTCGAGGTCCGGGGCGTTCTTCTTGTAGTACGGCCAGGCCCCGGTCCAGGCGTCGGTGGAGGTGACCGGGTGGTTGGGGTCCACCGCGTGGATCTTCTTGGCGACGTCGTTCACGAAGGTGGTGTACGCGTCGCGCTGCTTCTCCAGCTCGTCACCGGCGTAGCAGTTCTGCAGGCCGAGCACCGACTCGTTGCCCACGTTCCACATCAGGACACCGGGGTTGTCCTTGTAGGTGTCCACCCACTTGGGGAACTCGTCGAGCATCTTGTTCTTGTACTCGGTGTCCGTCAGGTAGTTGACACAGCCGCCGCTTCCCGGGCCGCCGCCGGGCTGGAGCCAGAAGCCCGCGACGACCTTGATGCCGTGGGCGGCGGCGGAGTCGAACAGCGGCTTGCTGGAGGCGTCGGTGCCCCAGGTCCGGATGGTGTTGACGCCCATGGACTGCAGATCGGGCATGTACTTGTCGGCGTCGGCGACCGAGGGACCCCAGGTCAGGCCCTTGACCTGGTAGGGCGAGCCGTCGACGGTGAGCTGCCAGTTGCCTTGCGAACCGGTCACCTTCACGACGCTGCCGGCCGCGTGCGCCTGCTGTGCGGGCAGCGCGAGCGCGCCGGCCACCAGCAGGCCGGCTATCGCGGGGGCCACGATGCTGCGTGGGGAGAGTGCGGTACCAGGTCTGCGCATGGGGGTCTCCTGGGCGAGGGGGATGAGGTGTTGGAGCGAGGGGGAAGGTGCGGAGTGGGGGCGGGCGCCTGTGAAGGGCGGAAGGGAGCTCCGCCCTTCACAGGCCTCGGTCACGGCAGCTCGTAGTTCTCGTCGAGCGCCGCGCCCGCTTCGGGGTGCGTCTGGTCATAGCCGCGCGGGTCGCACTGCAGTCCGCCGACGATGCAGTGGTCCACCATCGCCTTCAGCGTCGCGTCGTCCCACGCGTTGAAGAAGTCGTAGTGGAAGGAGTGGCTCGCGCCGCTCGCCAATCGGGCCTTCGACAGATCTCCGTTGACGGGGAACGCCATCTTGAACTCGACCATCGGCAGGGCGACGGGGTGACTGGTCGGGCAGATGTTGTCGTTGGTTCCGTCCTTGACCACCGGGTAGGACATGTGGCTCTGGTGGTTCGGGGAGTCCAGCGACTCACCGTCCCAGCAACTGGGCGCCTGGAAACGGATGTTGAGCTGGGTGTCCGCTGTGGTGGGGCAGTCCTTGGGGAACTCGACGTTGAAGTAGCTGGTCCCGCACTCCCACCCTTCGACGAAGCCCGGGTGATTGCGGAACTCCTGTGCGGTCTGCATCGGGCTGCCGACGACGAACCTGAGCCCCTTGGGGAACGGCCGCACGCTCGTGTAGTCGGTGACCCCGGCCTTGTAGTAGATCGTCTGATCCCCTACGGGACGGATCTCCTTGTCGCCGTTGTACAGCGTCGGCATCCAGTACGCCGACCTGTCGCCGGGAGCAAGGCACTTGGTGGAGCCGGAGTCCAGCGACCCCGTGGTGCTGTGGGCGTTCGTCGTGGTGTTGCCCATGAACGTGTGGTCGTGCGACTTGCCGGGCTGCCCGGGGTAGACGACGGGGTCGTCGGGGGCGGTGTGCGACACCGAACAGTGCGCCTGGAACTCATGGAAGTAGCGGTGCGGTGGCGCCTTGACCGACGGCTTGACGCCGGTGACGGGCGACTTCGCGGGGATGTACCCGTCCGCGTCGGCGTCCTCCGCCGACGCGCGGGTGGATGCGGCCATGGTGTGTCCCGAGTGGGATGCCATGGCCTTCGGCGACCGGGACTGCGACGCGTTGTCGGCGCTCACCGCGATACCGCCGATGCCGAGTGAACTCAGTATCAGGGCGCCCGCGATGAGCGCTCCTGAGATCGTTCTCGATCTCCGTGCCATGGAGACCTCCTGCCACGTGGAGAGGGATGTGGGGACCGGCCTGCCGGGAGCCGTGGCCGTGCGCTCCCGGACACCGGGTGGGGACATGGGTGGCCGAGGGCATGCCAATCGGCCGCCCCAGGACACCTGTTGCAGAGCACCCGTACGGCAATAGAACCGGGAGAGCGCTCTCCCGGAGTGTTCCCACCGTGACACGAACGTGTCAAGAGACGGTGAACGAATGGATGCCGATGACTGCGGCCCGCGGCCCCGCTCATGGCGTACGCGACTTACGGCTCCCCCGGTCGCGCGAACTCCGCTGCGCAACTTCCCGGTGGTCAGAGGGTGTTGGGAGCGCGACGCACGTGAATCCGGACGCCGCCGCGCCGGTCGACGCCGCCCGGCGGCAACATTAAGAGGTGGCTCACGAGCGTTGACGTCTCAGTGCGGCGCGTGAAGGATGCAGGAGGAATGCAGCGCAGGAGAGCGCTCTCCTCGAGCGCTCTCCTGGATTTCGCAGGCCCATCAGGCCCATCAGGGGCATCAGGGGTATGCGGTTGAGCGGTCAGCCGCCGTCGCAGGCGAGGTCGGCGGGCCGCATGTAGCCGAGCTGCTGGCCGTTGTCCGTGCGCGAGACCTGCCACAGGGCGTCCACCCCCTGGCGGGTGCCGTTCACCGGGGTGCCGGGATCGAGGTAACCGACGATCTCGGTCCACGGGTTGTCGCCGGCGTAGATCGGGGCATCGGCGTGGGTGGCAAAGCACGTGCCACCGGCTGCGGCGGTGCCGCCGAGCACCGGGAGCGTCAGCAGGCTCAAGGTCAGCGCGGCCGCGAGTCGGGTCGCGCTCTTGCGCGCCGGTCGGGTACGGGACAAGTGGGTCCTCCAGGTGTGGGCGAGTGCGCCACGTGTTCTTCGGGGGCGTGTGCGCGACGCGGGGCCGGGACGCGTACGTCCCGGCCCCGCGTCCGTCGCCTCAGAGGTTCTGAGTGCTGGAGATGTCAGGGGCGACCACGCCCACACCGGCGCCGGGGGTCGGCGGGGCGCTGTCGGTCCACGGTGCGGCGTCGCCGCTCTCCTCCAACACCCCCGCGGCGTGGGCGGGCTCCTTCGTGTCGGCCGTGTCCGCTCCCGGGGGCGGGCTGATCGCGGCGATGACAGCCCCCGCGGCGAGAGAGGCAACGGCCAGTACGCTTCGCTTCTTCATACCGGGGTCAACTCCCCGTCGCCCTCAAAGGGCACGGCCTGATCCCGGAGATCACTGCAGCGGACGGCTCCGGTTCTGATTCTGATCCTGGTCCTGATTCCAGTTCTGTTGCCGGTTCTGGTTCCGGTCCGAGGCGTGGGCTCACGGCGCCTACGCTGTGCGGATGTTGGTCTACGCCCCGGCGGCGCTCCTATTCCTCGTCTTCTGCGTGCGCGTGGCGCGCGAGCGCAGGAAGTTCAGCAATGCGGTGATCCTGGGTCTCGCCGTGCTCTGTGCCCTTGCGGCCTGGGTGATCCAACTGGTCAGGTCCGGTTCGGCATCGGGTCAGGCCGTCGCGTGGGCGCTGCTGGGCCTGGGGGCGCTCGGCATTCTCGTACTGACCTGTCTTCTGTTCCTCAACGGCCTGCAGATGGTGCGCAAGGAAGGCAGGAGCCCCACCAACCTGCTCTCGTTGCTGGCCGCGTTGTGCATCCTGGCGGTCGTGGCGCTGCTCATCACGGCCGTGGTCGTGCGGACACCGCTGTGGGTCGGGGTGGGCGTGGCGGCCGGCGGGCTCGCCGCCTACCTCTCGTTCCTGTTCCTGAGCTTCGTCTTCTACGCGTTCCTGTACGGGCGGCTGCGGGTGCGCCGCAAGGCCGACTACGTGGTCGTACTCGGTTCGGGCCTCGTCGGGGGCTCCACCGTGCCTCCCCTGCTGGCCAGCCGCCTCACGCGAGCGCATGCGGTGCACGCGGGCCTGGCCAAGCGGGGCGGCTCGCCGGTGCTCATCACCTCGGGAGGCCAGGGCCCTGACGAGGACGTGCCGGAGAGCCACGCGATGGCCGACCATCTGATCGCCCGTGGGTTTCCCGCCGACCAGATCGAGCGGGAGGACCGCTCGACGACGACCGACGAGAATCTGCGGTTCAGCAAGGCGATCATGGAGAAGGCGAAGCCGGACTACCGGTGCGTCATCGTCACGAACAACTACCACGCCTTCCGGGCCGCCCTCACGGCTCGGCGGACCGGGATCAGGGGCCAGGTGGTGGGCTCGCCCACCGCCGCGTACTTCTGGCCCACCGCGACGATCCGCGAGTTCACCGCGGTCCTCGTCGCGTACAAGCGGACCAATGCGGCCATCTGCCTGCTGATCGTGCTCGGCGGGGTGCTCGCCTGGTGGGCGCGGCAGAACGGCGCCGGGTGAGGCTGCCGCCGTGTTCCCCTGAGGCAGACGACGAAGCCGGGGCTACGGCCGGCGGCGGGGCTTGCCCTTCTTGCCGCCCTTGGCGGCGCCGCCGGAACCGCTCCGTGTGCTCTTGCCGGGCGTCCCGCCCTTGCTGCTCTTCCCAGCCTTTCCGGTGTTTCCGGTCTTTCCGGTGGGCTTGCCCGCCGTCGGCTTTCGCCGGGCGCCGCCCTTGTCGGGGCTCTTGCGCTTCGACCGGTCCGCGGCCGAATCGGCAGCGGGATTCTGGGTGCGGCCGCGTGAGCTGTTGACCGTGCGGCCCCGGACGATGCCGATGAAGTCCTCCACCAGGTCCGTGGTCGCCTCCTCGGGCCACGAGAGGGCGACCCTTGATTCGGGGGCTTCCGCCAGCGGCCGGTAGGTGAGGTCCTTGCGGTGGTGCAGGCGGGCGAGCGACTGGGGGACGGCGAGGACGCCCACGCCCGCCGCCACCAGTTCGATGGCGTCCGCCGTGGTGGCGGGGCGCTCGTTCGCGGCCTGTCCCGGCAGGCTCTCCCACGGGAGGGTGTCGTCGAGGGGGTGCAGCACGATCTCGTCGGCCAGGTCCTCGGTCGTCACTTCGTCGACCGCAGCGATGACGTGGTCCTTGGGGATCACCACGACCGTCGTCTCGGTGTAGAGGGGGATCGCGCTGAGGTCGGTGCGGTCGACCGGCAGCCGGACGAATCCCGCGTCGGCGCCGCCGCCCCGCAGGAGCTCGAACGCCTCGCCCGGATCCACCGCCACGAGGGTCAGCGGCACGTCGGTCCGCCGCTCGTTCCAGATCCGCACCCACTTGGTGGGCGTCACCCCCGGGACATACGCGAGCCTGAACGAAGGGGTTACTTGCGAGTCTGTCACCCCGCCAGGTTACCGGTCGTGGTCGGCGGTAGCTCACATGCTCGATACCCTGGGGACCATGACGTCGCACCAGACCACCCAGACCATGAAGCCCGCGACCGCGGCGAAGAAGCTGGGTGTGTACCTCGAGGCCACCCCCGCCGAGTTCCAGGAGGGTGTCGTCTCGCGCACCGAGCTCAACGCCCTGCAGACCGAGCCGCCCGAGTGGCTGCAGGAGCTGCGGCGCAACGGCCCGCATCCCCGGCCGGTCGTCGCGGCGAAGCTCGGCGTGTCCATCGCCGGTCTCGCACGCGGCGGGGTCACGGAGGCCCTCACCACGGAGCAGATCGACGCGCTCAAGACGGACAACCCCGAGTGGCTGCAGAAGGAGCGCGCCACCCAGGCCGAGGTCCGCAAGGAGACGGTACGCATCAAGGAGAAGAACGCGGAGCGGGCCGAGCAGGACCGCCGGCCGCGTTCCTGACCCAGCTCGGACCGAGCCCCCGGACACTGACACCGTCGGCCGGGGGCTCCGTCATACGCGGCCGCCCCTGGTCAGCGGCCCTGCTCGGCCGGATGTCCGCCCCCGTTCCTGGCAGGGCCGGGGCCCCTGCGATGCTGATGCCGTGGTCCTCACCCCCGCCGTGCCGGAACCGATAACCGCCGATCCGCCCGCCTCCGCCGAGAATCCGCTGCTCACGCAGTCGTGGCTCGACCTTGCCTTCGTGCACTGGGCCGTGGATCCCGCGGACGTCGCGCCGCTCCTTCCGGCCGGGACGGTTCCCGATCTGCACGACGGGGTGACCTATGTGGGCCTCGTCGCGTTCCGCATGCACCGGGTCGGCTGGTTCCGGCTGCCCGGCATCCCCTATCTGGGTACGTTTCCCGAGACCAACGTGCGCCTCTACTCGGTGGACGCCCATGGCCGCCGCGGCGTCGTCTTCCGCTCCCTCGACGCCTCGCGCCTGATCCCGGTGGCGGTCGCGCGCGGTGCCTTCCGGCTGCCGTACCAGTGGTCGCGGATGAGCATCCGACGCAGCGGCGACACCGTCACGTACACGAGTGCCAGGCGCTGGCCGGGCCCGCGCGGTGCGCACAGCCGGATCGCCGTCCGGGTGGGCGAGCGGGTCGAGGAGGCCACCGATTTCGAGCACTTCCTGACGGCCCGCTGGGGCATGCACAACACGTTCTTCGGGCGGCAGATGTTCCTGCCGAACGTCCATCCGCGCTGGCCTCTGCACCGGGCCGACCTGATCGAGTGCGACGAGGACCTGGTCGCGGCCGCGGGGCTGCCGCGGCCGGTCGGGGATCCGGTGAGCGTGCTGTATTCGCCGGGCGTTCCGGTCCGGTTCGGGCGGCCCGCGCGGCCGGGCGGCATCCCGACTCCCTGACGGGTGGCACGACGGCGTACGACACCGCGCCGTCCCCGTACGGCCTCACAGCGAGGTGGGCACGACGAACAGGGCCCAGGTGACGAGGGGGCCGATCACGGCGATGCCGAGCCCCCAGGCCATGAGACGACGGAAGACGAAGTCCCGTTGATCCTCGGGGGTGTTGGCGGTCACCAGCGCTCCGCTGGTGGAGAACGGCGAGGCGTCCACCACCGACGCGGAGATGGCCAGAGCCGTGATGAGCCCGACCGCTCCGACCTCACCGGCGAGCAGGAAGGGCACGGCCAGCGGGATCAGCGCGCCGAGCATTCCGGTCGTCGAGGCGAAGGCGGAGACCAGGGCGCCGATGAGGCAGATCAGCAGGGCGCCGAGAAGAGGTGCCTCGATGGAGGCGACCTGCTTGCCGAGGTAGTCGATGGTGCCCATGCGCTCCATCTGGCTCACGTAGGTGACGATGCCGCAGACCAGCAGCACGGTCGACCACGCGCAGCGGTCCACGGCGCCGGTGACCGACTTCGGGGAGGCCAGGGAGAGGACGACGGTGATGGTGAGCGCCATCAGGCCGACGTCGAGGTCGAAGAAGAGTGCTCCGGCGACGAGGCTGAGCAGTCCGAGCAGGGTGAGCGCGCGCGGGCCGTCGAGCTTGAGGGGTTCGTCCTGTGCCGTGGGGGTGCTGGTCGTGGCGACAGCGAGGGCGCGCCGGGGTGCCGCGCCCGCCCCGACCAGTTGGCCGCCGGTTCCGCCGGTTCCGCCGGTTCCGCCGGTTCCGCCGGTTCCGCCGGTTCCGCCGGGCGACGGTGCGTCGTCGTGGCGCTGGCTGTCGGCGTTCGTGCCGCCGCCTTTGTACATTCCTGCGCGTTGCCCGAGCAATCGTCGTCCGCCGAAGACGAAGAAGACGATGACGCACAGCACCACGTTGAACAGGAACGAGGCGGCGAACAGGAGGGCGGGGTTGCCCGGCAGATCATTGCGCTCGACCACGTTGTTGGTGATGCTGCCGAACACGCCGATCGGGGAGAAGCCTCCCGCGCTTGCTCCGTTGGCGATGAGCAGCCCCATGAGCACGGGATTGATGCCGTAGGCGACGGCGAAGCCGAGGCCGATGGGGGCGACGATGCCGACGGCCGCGGGGGTGACCGCGCCGACGGCGGTGAGCATGGCAGTGACGAGGAACATGACCCAGGGGATGAGGGCGATCCGGCCCCGCACCGCTTTCACGGCAGCGTTCACGAGCCAGTCCACTGTGCCGTTGTTCTTCGCTATGGCGAACAGAAGCGTGACGCCGACGAGGACGACGAACAGGTCGCCGGGAAACCCGGAGAAGAGATCGTCCGTCGACTCGTCCGCCACGGTGGAGCCGATGATGAACGCGGCCACTAGGGCGAGCGCACCCAGGTGGACTGCGGAGAAGGTCGCGATGGCGAAGACAAGGACCAGGGCGATGATGGAGATGACTTGATCTGACACGAGGGCTCCCTTGCCGTCGGCCGATGGTCATGTCGCGGCGCGCCGGGGCGCGTGACGAGGGGTGCGCGCGGCACCGGGAAGTGCGCGGTGGATGACGGCGCGCACGGACGTCCGCCCCTGGGCCGCATGAGCCCAGGGGGGATGATTAATTCCGCCTGGCGGAATTGAGCTTTCGCAATGGGGAGTATTGGAGCGCGCTTCCCGGGGCGTCAAGGGGAACGCCCGAATGCGTTGCGCGGAGCGGAGACGGGGCGGCGACGGGGTGGAGCTCGCTAGTGCCCGGCCTCGGAACCGCCCCCGGCACCCTGCCGCGAATGCCCCAACGCGGCGCTGACCTGCCGCGCGGTCTCGCTCACCAGTGCCCCGTACGCGGCACTCGCCTCCTGCGTCATCCGGCTCGTCGGCATGTTCACGCTGATGCTCGCGACCGGCGTCCCCGACTCGTCCCACACGGCGGCCGCGACCGCGGACACGTCGTCGCGCCACTCCCCGCCGTTGGTGGAGTACCCCCGCTCCCTGATCCGCGCGAGCTCGGCGAGCAGCCGCTCCCTGTCCGTGATGGTCGAGCCCGTGAACTCCTCAAGGCCGAGGTCCAGCTGGCGGTCGATCACTTCCCGGGGGCTCACCGCGAGGACCGCCTTGCCGTTCGCGGAGGCGTGGATGGGCAGCTGGGTGCCGAGCGCCAGGATGATCCGCACCGGCTTGGAGGTCTCCAGGCGCTCGATGAGCACCACCTTGTCGCCGTCCGGGACGGTCAGATGAACCGTCTCGTCGATGCGCCGCCGCAGCTCTTCCATCAGCGGCAGAGCCACGTCACGCAGGCTCAACTCCCCCGTGGCACGCCGTCCGACCTGCAAGGCCTTGGTGGTCACGACCCAGCGGGTGACCTCACCGCCGGCCGGGCGGATCCAGCCCGCCTCGTGCAGTGTGCGCAGGGCGCGCTGCGCGGAGCTCTTGGGCAGCTCCAGGCCGCGGGCCAGGTCCGCGACGCCGATCGGCTGCCGCGCGGCGACCTCTTCCAGTACGCGAAGTGCGTTGAGAACGCTCTGCATCCGTTGACTCCCCACCGGGTCGGCCCTACGCTCCTCCGTGCCACCTTACGACACACCGTGCCACAATACGGCACGCATAGCAAGGGAGTTGGCCACTGTGACCTCTCGACCCGGGCGGCACTTCCTGCAGATACCAGGCCCCACGAACGTCCCCGACCAGGTGCTCCGCGCCATGTCGGCGCCGACGATCGACCACCGGGGTCCCGAATTCGCGGCGCTGACCACGGAGTTGCTCGCCTCGCTGAAGCCGGTCTTCGGCACCACGGGCCCCGTCGTGGTCTTCCCCGGCTCCGGCACCGGGGCCTGGGAAGCAGCCCTGGTCAACACGCTCAGCACCGGGGACAGGGTGCTGCACGTGGAGACCGGCCACTTCGCCACGCTCTGGCAGCAGATGGCCGCGGGCCTCGGCCTCTACGTCGACTTCGTGCCCGGCGACTGGCGCCACGGCGCATCGCCCGAGGCGGTAGCCGAACGGCTCGCCGCGGACAGCGCTCGTACGATCAAGGCCGTCTGCGTGGTGCACAACGAGACCTCGACCGGCGTGACCAGCCGGGTGGCCGACATCAGGCAGGCGATGGACGCGACGGAACACCCGGCGCTGCTGCTCGTCGACACCATCTCCTCGCTGGGTTCGATCGACTACCGGCACGACGAATGGGGCGTCGACGTCACCGTCGCCGGGTCCCAGAAGGGGCTGATGCTCCCGCCGGGACTCGGCTTCAACGCGGTGAGCGAGAAGGCCCTGGCCGCTTCCCGCACCGCGCGGCTGCGCAGGTCCTACTGGGACTGGCAGCCGATCATCGAGGCGAACCGGCGCGGCTTCTTCCCGTACACCCCCGCCACCAACCTCCTCTACGGCCTCGCCGAGGCCCTGCGGATGCTCCAGGCGGAGGGGCTTCCCGAGGTCTTCGCACGGCACGACCGGCACGCGGAGGCGACCCGAAACGCCGTGCGCGGCTGGGGACTTGAGGTGCTGTGCGCCGACGACCGCGAGTACTCGTCCTCGCTGACCGCGGTGCTCATGCCCGAGGACCAGGACGCCGACAAGGTGCGGAAGATCATCCTTGAGCGGTTCGACATGTCCCTGGGCGCGGGCCTCGGCAAGCTCGCCGGACGGATCTTCCGCATCGGCCACCTGGGCCACTTCAACGATCTGACGCTCGCGGGCACGCTCGCCGGGGTGCAGATGGGCCTTCAGCTGGCCGGTGTGCGCATCGATCCCGGCGGGCTCACCGACGCCCTGGACGTCCTGCGCGCCGAGTGACGGCGGCCGTGCGCCCGCCCGACTCACCAACCGGCCGAGGAGGTTGCCGAGCATGACCGTCACCGAGGGCGAGAGCCCCACGCACCACAGCTCCGAAGGCGCCGAGAGCCAGGAACAGGCCCGCGGGCTCCACAAGGACCTGGTCAGGGATCTCGACGGAGAGGTCCAATTCGACGACTACACCCGGCACTTGTTCGCCAGGGACGCGAGCATGTACGCCATCACGCCGCTGGGCGTGGTCTTCCCCCGGCACGCCGACGACGTCGCCGCGGCGGTCGCGGCCGCCGCGGCCCACCGGGTGCCCGTCGTGCCACGCGGGGCCGGGACCAGCCTGGCGGGCCAGACCGTCGGGCCCGGCCTCGTCCTGGATCTGTCCCGGCACATGAACCGCATCGTGGAGCTCGACCCGAGCAGTGGCACGGCCCTGGTCGAGGCCGGTGTCGTACAGGACCAGCTCAATCGTGCCGCGAGCCCGTGGGGGCTGATGTTCGGCCCGGACACCTCGACCAGCAACCGCGCCACCATCGGCGGGATGATCGGCAACAACTCGGCGGGCAGCGGCTCGGTGCGCTACGGCATGACCATCGACCACGTCCGCGAACTCGACGTGGTGCTCTCGGACGGGAGCCGGGTGCCCCTGGGCCGGGTCGACGAGGCCGAACGCGCCTACCGCGCCGGGCAGTCGACGCTCGAGGGCTCCCTGTACCGGGAGCTGCCCGAGATCGTCCGGGCCAATGCGGCAGCCATCGCCGAGGGGTTCCCCGAGCACTGGCGCCGCGCCTGCGGCTACCGCCTGGACCGGCTCGCCGGCGAGGACGCGGCCTTCGACCTCGCCAAGTTCGTCGTCGGATCGGAGGGGACCCTCGCCGTCGCGACGAGCGCCCTCGTCGATCTCGTGCCCAAGCCGAGCCGCACGGTGATCGCCGTCGGCCACTTCACCTCCGTGGCCGGAGCCATCGCGGGCACTCAGGACGCGCTGGCCTGCGACCCGGCCGCCGTGGAGCTGATGGACCGTACGATCCTGGATCTGTCCCGTCGCAAGATCGAGTACGCGGCGCTCGGCGACCTCCTCGAAGGCGAACCCGAAGCACTCCTCTTCGTCTCCTTCACGGGCGACGACGAACCCGAACTCCTGGACCGGATGCGGCAGCTCACGAAGCTGTGGTCCCGGCACGGGCACGGCTACCACACCCTCCAGGCCGTCACCCCGGCCCAGCAGTCGTCCCTCCTGAAGGTCCGCAAGGCGGGGCTCGGCCTGCTGATGGCCGCCAGCGAGGGCACCCGGCGCCCGCTCGCCTTCGTCGAGGACACCGCGGTCGACCCCGTGCACCTCGCGGACTACACCCGCAGGTTCAAGGACGTCCTCGACCGCCACGGCATGACGGCCGGGTTCTACGGCCACTGCTCGGTCGGCTGTCTGCACATCCGGCCCTATCTCGACCTCGCCGACCCGGCGGACGTGAGCCGGATGCGTGCCGTCGCGGAGGAGGTGAAGGATCTGGTCGCCGAGTACGGCGGCGTGAACTCCAGCGAGCACGGCGACGGTCTCGCGCGCAGCGAGTTCAACCGGGAGATCTTCGGCGAGAAGCTGTACGAGGCGATGCGCCAGGTCAAGCGGCTCTTCGACCCCGACGGCGTCCTCAACCCCGGCAAGATCGTGGACGCGGCTCCCATGACGGAGAACCTGCGCGACGCGGCGCTCACGCCCGCCGAGCCGCTGCGCACCCGGCTGTCCTTCGAGGTCGTGGGCGGCGGCGGGATGCGGGCGGCGGCGGACCGGTGCATGAACATCGGCCTGTGCCGCAAGTCCGGCACCGGCGCCATGTGCCCGTCGTACATGGCGACCCGCAAAGAGGAGGACTCCACCCGCGGCCGGGCGGGAGCCCTGGTCAAGGCGCTTTCCGAGCCCGACCCGAAGGCCGCGCTCGGGGACGAGCGGCTGCACGAGATCCTCGACCTGTGCCTGATGTGCAAGGCGTGCAAGAGCGAATGCCCCCTCGGCGTCGACATGGCGACCCTCAAGAGCGAGACCCTCTCGCACTACCACGACACCCACGGAGTGCCGCTGCGCTCCCGCCTGTTCGGTGCGATCCGCGTACTGAACCGCCTGGGGTCCGCGACCGCCCCGCTGTCCAATCTGCCGGGCCGCATCACACCGGTGCGGCGGCTCATGGACCGCCTGGTCGGCATCGCCCCGCAGCGGCCGCTGCCGGTGTTCGTGCGCCGCAATCTGCTGCGCTGGTTCCGGCGCCGTACGCCCACCGCTCATCCGGTCACCCAGGGCACCGTCACCTATCTCGCCGACTCCTTCACCACGTTCACCGAGCCGGGCATCGGCCGCGCGGCCATCGAGCTCCTCGAACGGGCGGGGTGGCAGGTGCGGCTGGAGAGCGGGGGCTGCTGCGGCAGGTCGAGCCTCTCCAAGGGCCTCGTCGACGACGCCAAGAACAAGGCGCGCCAACTCGCCCACACCTTGCGGGAATCGAGCGAGCCCGGCTCACCGATCGTGGGGTGCGAGCCCTCGTGTCTGATGACGCTGCGCGACGAACACCGGGCCCTGCTGCCGGACGACGCCGCCGTCAAGGACATCGCGGGGAGGGTGCGCCAGGTCGAGGAGCTGCTGGTGGAGGCCATCGACGACGGACGCCTTCGGCTGCGCGAGGACTCCTGGCTCGCCGGACGCAAGCTGCTCTACCACGGTCACTGCCACCAGAAGGCGGAGGTCGGCACGGCCGCGACCGTCGCGCTCCTGAAGCGGATC
Organism: Streptomyces sp. NPDC047525; assembly: GCF_040643025.1. Lineage (NCBI taxonomy): Bacteria > Bacillati > Actinomycetota > Actinomycetes > Kitasatosporales > Streptomycetaceae > Streptomyces > Streptomyces sp. NPDC047525. The sequence goes on along the minus strand of NZ_JBEYTL010000002.1, from coordinate 851,930 downwards.
CCGGGAGCGACGGTGGACGAACTGGACGCCGGCTGCTGCGGGATGGCGGGGTCCTTCGGCTTCGAGTCCGAGCACTACGAGGTGTCGATGACGGTCGGCGATGACCGGCTGTTCCCCGCGATCGAGGCGGAGGACGACGACACGGTCGTGGTCGCCACGGGTGTGTCCTGCCGTCAGCAGATCTTCCACGGGACCGAGCGCGATGCCTGGCATCCGGTGCAGTTGCTGTGGGAGGCGGTGGAGCAGGCGTGAGCGCGGGGGCGGCCGCGGTGACCGGGCACCGCGACCGCCCCGCGCCCGGTCGTGTCACGCGGCCGCGTGGGAGCCGCTCACCCCCGCGGTGCCCGCCTCGTGGTGGATCGGCGTCCCGGCACCGGTCAGCGGAACGCCCGACCCGCCCCGTCGCGCCGCGACGATCTCGGCCGCGATGGACAGGGCGGTCTCCTCCGGCGTACGGGCCCCGAGGTCGAGCCCTATCGGGGAGTGCAGACGGCTCAACTCCTCATCGGTGACCCCCACTTCACGCAGACGTGCGTTGCGGTCCTCGTGGGTGCGGCGCGAGCCCATCGCACCGACGAACGCGACGGGAAGCCGCAGGGCCACCTCCAGCAACGGGACGTCGAACTTGGCGTCATGCGTGAGGACGCACAGGACCGTGCGGCCGTCGGTCGCGGTGTCCCGGAGATAGCGGTGCGGCCAGTCGACCACGATGTCGTCCGCCTCGGGGAAGCGGGTCCGCGTGGCGAAGACCGGACGGGCGTCGCACACGGTCACGTGGTAGCCGAGGAACTTGCCCGTGCGCACCAGGGCGGCGGCGAAGTCGATCGCACCGAACACGATCATGCGGGGCGGCGGCACGCTCGACTCGACGAACAGGGTCAGGGGCACCCCGCAGCGCGATCCGCTCTCCGACACGACGAACTCGCCGGTGCGGCCCGCGTCCAGCATCGCCCGGGTCTCCCCCACCACCGTCCGGTCGAGGTCCGGATGACCGTCCAGGCTTCCTTCGTACGATCCGTCGGGGTGGACGAGCACGACCCTGCCGAGGAGTTCGGCCGGGCCCTCGGCCACCCGGGCGATGGCCGCCGCGTCGCCCCGGGCGGCGGCCGAGAGCGCCGCCGCGAAGACCTGCCGGGCGGGCGCGTCCGCGCCGAGCGGCGTGACAAGCACCTCGATGACGCCGCCGCAGGTCAGACCGACCGCGAAGGCGTCCTCGTCGCTGTAGCCGAACCGCTCGCGTACGGCCGTGCCGTCCTGGAGCGCCTGGACGCACAGGTCGTACACCGCTCCTTCCACGCAGCCGCCGGAGACCGAACCGATGGCCGTGCCCTCACTGTCTACGGCGAGGGCCGCGCCGGGGTCGCGCGGCGCACTGCCGCCCACCGTCACGACGGTGGCGACGGCGAAGTCCCGGCCCTCCTCGGCCCAGCGGTTCAGCTCTTCGGCGATGTCAAGCACCCGGGGCTCCTCCTCCGTTCAGGATGCGGTCGGGCCGGATCGGCAGGTTCCGGTGGCGTACGCCGGTGGCGTGCCAGACCGCGTTGGCGATCGCCGCGGCGGCCCCCACGATGCCGATCTCGCCGATGCCCTTGATGTCGATGGGGTCGTCCGCGTCCGTGTCCTGAACCCAGTCCGCCTCGATGAGCGGCACATCGGCGTTGGCGGCGAAGTGGTAGCCCGCGAAGTCGGCGCCCACGTGGCCGCCCGTCGCCTGGTCCCGGTGGGCCTCTTCGTGCAGAGCCATGGAAAGGCCCCACGTCATCCCGCCGACGAACTGGCTGCGTGCGGTCAGCGGGTTGATGATCCGGCCTGCGGCGAACATGCCGAGCATGCGCCGCACCCGCACCTCACCGGTGGTGACGTCGACGGCGACCTCGGCGAACTGCGCGCCGTAGGAGTGCCGTTCCTTCTTGGAGAGGCCTCCGATGGCCGCGCTGGTGTCGGAGCGCACGGTGATTCCCTGCGGCGGAATGTCGCCGCCCAGGGCCAGTTGCTCCCGCAGCTCGGCCACCGCGGCCGTGACCGCCCAGCCCCAGGAGCGGGTGCCCATCGAGCCGCCGGAGATCGCCGCCTGGCCGAAGTCGCTGTCCCCGATGCGCACATGGACGCGCTCCTGGGGCACCTCCAGGGCTTCCGCGGCGATCAGGGTCAGCGCGGTCCGCGCGCCGGTCCCGACGTCCGCGGCGGTGATCCGCACCGTGAAGGTGCCGTCGGCCTCCGCCGTCACGGCCGCCGTGGACGGCGCGACGATCACCGGGAAGGTGGCAGCCGCCGTGCCGGTGCCGAGCAGCCAGCGCCCCTCGCGGCGCAGCCCGGGACGCGGGTCCCGCTCGGCCCAGCCGAACCTGCGGGCACCCTCCTGGAAGGCGGACAGGAGATTGCGGCTGGCGAACGGAAGACCGGAGACGGGGCCGACGTCAGGTTCGTTGCGGGCGCGCAGCGCGATCGGGTCGACGCCGCACCGCTCGGCGAGTTCGTCGAGCGCGGATTCCAGGGCGAACGAACCGGGGGCCTCGCCGGGCGCACGCATGTAGGTCGGCGTCGGCACGTCGAGGCGCACCACGCGGTTGACGCTGCGATGGGCGTCGGAGGCGTACATGGGACGTCCGAACCCGGCGCTCGTCTCGACGAATTCGTGCACCTTCGACGTGAGGCTGTGCGACTGGTGGTCGACGGCGCGCAGCCGTCCGTCGGCGTCGGCGCCGAGCCGCACGCGCTGGGCGGTGGGACTGCGGTAGCCGGTGAGCGAGAACAGCTGGCGGCGGCTGAGGACGACCCTGACGGGGCGGTCGAGGAGCGTCGCCGCCATCACGGCGAGGATCTGGTGCACGCGTACGCCCTTGGACCCGAAGGCGCCGCCGACGTGCTCGGACCGCACCCGTACCGAGGCCGGGTCGAGCGAGAACAGCTTCGCCAGCTCGTCGGCGACCCAGGTGCTGCCCTGGTTGGAGTCGACGACTTCGAGGCGTCCGCTGTCCCAGCGCGCCATCGCCGCATGCGGTTCCATGGAGCTGTGGTGCTCTTCGGGGGTGGTGTACTCCGCGTCCACGACGTGGGCGGACGCGGCGAGTTCGGCCTCCAGGTCCCCCTTCTCCACCAGCATGCCGTCGCCCTCCGGCGTGTACGTGCCGGGGTGGCCCGCGGAGAAGGCGACGTCGTGCGACTCCTCCTCGTACCGCACCACCAGCGCCTCGGCGGCCTCTCTCGCCTGCTCGGAGGTCTCGGCGACGACGAGGGCCACCGGCCAGCCGACGAACGGCACCCGGTCGTGCTGGAAGACCTCGACGATCGGGTCGGGCGGGCCGAGCATGCTGATGTAGTCGCTGTCGACGCGCGGCGCGTTCCCGTGGTGCAGGACGGCCAGGACACCGGGCATCGTGCGCACGGCGTCCGACTCGACCGACAGGATCCGGCCGCGGGCGATCGTGGAGAGCACCAGCCAGCCGTGGGCGAGTTCGGCGAAGGGGATCTCCCCCGCGTACCGCGCCGCGCCGGTGACCTTCTCCCGGCCCTCCACGCGGGTGAACGAAGCGCCGACGGCGCTCGCGGAACCGGTGGACGTGGTCGTCGTGGTCCGCGCCGTCATCGGGTCGCCTCCTCGGTGAGCTCGGTCAGCAGGGCGACCACGAGGTTGCGCATCAGCGTCACCTTGTAGCCGTTGTCGGGCAGCGTCTGCGCGGCGGCAAGTTCGGCGTCCGCGGCGGCGGCGAAGGCCTCGGCGGTCGCCGGGCCTCCCGTCAGGACACGCTCGGCCTCCCGTGCGCGCCACGGCCGGGACGCCACCGCGCCGAAGGCCAGGCGCACTTCGTGTACGACGCCGTCCCGGACGTCGAGCGCGGCGGCGATCGAGCCGATCGCGAAGGCGTACGACGCGCGCTCGCGCACCTTGCGGTAGCGGGAGTGGGCGGCGACCGGGGCGGGCGGCAGGGTGATGCCGGTGATGAGCGCGCCGGACGGCAGCGCGGTCTCCAGGTGCGGGGTGCTGCCCACGGACAGATAGAAGTCCGCGAGCGGCAACTCGCCGGTGCCGTCGGCCGTTTCGTACGAGATCACGGCGTCGAAGGCGGCGAGCGCCACCCCCATGTCGGAGGGGTGGACGGCCACGCAGTGCTCGGTGGCGCCGAGGATGGCGTGGTTGTGGTGTTCACCCCCCACAGCGGGGCAGCCGCTGCCGGGGTCGCGTTTGTTGCACGGTTTGGACAGGTCGGCGAAGTAGCCGCAGCGGGTGCGCTGGAGCAGGTTACCGCCGACGGTGGCCATGTTGCGCAGCTGGCCCGAAGCGCCGGCCAGGACCGCCTCCGCCAACGCGGGGTAGCGGCGGCGCACTTCTGGATCGGCCGCGAGGTCGCTGTTGGTGACGGTGGCTCCGATCCGCAGCCCGCCGTCGTCCGTGGCCTCGATCCGGTCGAGGGGCAACTCGCGTACGTCGATGAGCAGTCCGGGCCGCTCCACGCCGGTCTTCATCAGGTCGACGAGGTTCGTGCCGCCGCCCAGGACGCGCGCGTCGGGGTCGGTGCCGAGCAGCGCGACCGCGCCGGGGACGTCGAGCGCCCGCTGATATCCGAGTTCCCTCATGCCACGGTCTCCGTACCCTCGGTCTCGGCTGCTGCCGCCTGCGCGACCGCCTGGACGATCGACACATACGCGCCGCAGCGGCACAGGTTGCCGCTCATGCGCTCCCGGATCTCGTCGGCGCTCAGCTCGGGAACACCCGCCTCGGGCCGTACGTCGGTGGTCGCGGCGCTGGGCCAGCCCGCCGCGTGCTCCTCGATGACCGCGATGGCCGAACAGATCTGTCCGGGCGTGCAGTAACCGCACTGGTAGCCGTCGAGGTCGAGGAATGCCTGCTGCACCGGGTGCAGCCCCTCTCCCTCCGCCGCCACGCCTTCGATGGTGGTGATCTCACGCCCCTCGGAGGCGACGGCGAGTTGCAGGCAGGAGACCGCACGACGTCCGTCGATCAGTACCGTGCAGGCGCCGCACTGCCCTTGGTCGCAGCCCTTCTTGGTGCCGGTCAGATCGAGGCGCTCGCGCAGGGCGTCGAGCAGGGTGGTGCGGTGGTCGACGGGCAGCGAGTGCTTTTCGCCGTTGATGTTCAGCGTGATGGCGCTGGACGTCGATAGGGCCACGATCAGCCTTCTTTCGCTTCTGTCAGCTTTTTTCACGTAAGAGCGGGAGCGTCGTGCGGGACGGTCCCGCCGGAGGCCCCGCGGTAGGGGGATGGCGCCATGCGTAAGGGAGGACGGCTCAGGGCACCCATGGCCCATGAGGCGGGGCGGACGGTCCACGATGATCGCGGCCGATCATCCCCACCGGCTGACTCTGCCGGTATGGTGACCCTAAGCGGACAGCTGTCCGTTAGCTTCAAAACTTAACGGACAGCTGTCCGCTTAGCAAGAGTGGTCGCGGCCGTGATTCTCGGGAGGAGGACGAGTGCACCAGAAGAAGGACCCGCAGCTGCGCTCGGACGCGCAACGGAATCGCGAGCGCATCCTGGAAGTCGCCCTGGACGAGCTGACGCGCTCGGCGGACGCCCCGCTCAGCGCGATCGCGAAGAAGGCGTGCGTCGGGCAAGGGACGTTCTACCGCAACTTCCCCAACCGCGAGGCGCTCGTCCTCGAGGTCTACCGCTACGAAGTCCAGCAGGTCGCCGACACCGCCTGTCAGCTCCTGCAGACCCGCCCGCCCGACCAGGCCCTGCGGGAGTGGATGGACCGCCTCGCGCAGTACGCCATGGCCAAGGCGGGCCTGGCCGACGCGATGCGCAAGGCCACCAGTAAGCAGGGCACGCTGGCCGGGGTGGGTCACGGCCCTGTGAGTTCGGCCGTCGCGCTCCTCCTGAAGGCGAACGAGGAGGCCGGCACCATCCGCCCCGGCCTCACCCCTGACGACTTCCTGCTCGCCATCGCGGGCCTCTGGCAGCTCGATCCGCACGGCGACTGGCAGTCGCGCGCCGGACGGCTCCTTGACCTGGTCATGGACGGTCTGCGCGCAGGAGCGCCGCGGTGACGCAGGCCGCGGCCAGCAGGATGACGAAGGCGACCGTCAGAGCCGTGGTGTAGCCGTGCACGGAGGCCGCCGTGGGGGTGGCATCCGCGGTGGACGCCAGGTACGACGCGGTGGCGCTGGCCGCGACCGTGTTGAGCAGGGCCGTGCCGAGCGCCGCTCCCAACTGCTGGGACGCGTTGTACGCCGCCGCCGCGGCTCCGATGTCGTGCGGCGGCACGTCCGCGGTGGCCAGGCTCGCGGTGGGCGGCAGGACGCAGCCGAGGCCGAGGCCGGTCAGGATCAGCGCCGGCACGAGGTACAGCGGGAGGACGTCCGTGCTCTGCGCCGTCAGGCGGGTCAGGAGGAACATCCCCGCGGCCGCGGCGAGCAGCCCCGGCACGATCAGTGCCACGGGCGCGACACGCCCGTGGAGCTTCCCGGCGACCAGTGTCGCGCCGGCCAGGGCGGCCACGGCGTTGATGATCAGCGTCAGGCCCGCCTCGACGGGCGAGTAGCCGAGGACCGTCTGCGTGTAGTAGCTCATGAACAGGTAGAAGCCGAACATCGCGACGAACAGCAGCGTGATCGAGGCGAACGCACCGGCACGGGCGCGATGCGTGAGCACCCGCAGCGGAAGCAGCGGCCTCGGGGCCCGGACCTCGACGGCGGCGAACGCGGCGAGCAGCAGGACACCGCCCGCGAGCAGGGCGATGACCTTCGGTGAGTCCCACCCGAGCGGTTCGGCCTCGTTGAAGGCGTACACGATCGCGGCGAAGCCCGTGGCGCTGAGCAGGGCGCCCGCGACATCGAGCCTCCCCTCGCCCCGCACCGGCCGGTCCCGGGGCACGAACGCCGCGCCGAGCACGGCGAGCAGGGCCACGGGGACGTTGACGTAGAGGCACCAGCGCCAGCTCGCGTACTCGGTCAGCAGGCCCCCCGCGACCAGGCCGACCGCCGAACCCGCGGCGCCGACCGCGGCGAACACGCCGAAGGCCCGGCCGCGTTCACCCGGCTCCGTGAAGGTGATCGTCAGCAGCGAAAGACCCGCGGGTGCGAGGACCGCGGCGAACGCCCCCTGCAGCGCACGCGCCCCGAAGAGCATCTCGGGGTTCACGGCGGCGCCGCCGAGCGCGGACGCGGCGGCGAAGCCGATCAGGCCGATCAGGAACGTGCGCCGGTGGCCGAGCGCGCCGCTGATCCGGCCGCCGATCAAGAGCAGCCCGCCGAAGGCCAGCGCGTACGCGGTGATGGCCCACTGGCGGCTCGCGTCGGACATGCCGAGCGCGCTCTGCGCGGAGGGCAGCGCGATGTTCACGATGGTCCCGTCAAGGACCACGAGGAGCTGGGCGGCGCTCACCGCGAGGAGCGTCCACCAGCGCCGCCGGGTGGAGTCGGCTGCGAGGCGCGGCGCCGTGTCGTCGGCTCGCGTCGCGTCGTGGGGTGCCGGGGCGTCGGCGCGCAGCTGTGCCCCGGACCGTTCGTTGTCCGCTGGATTCATGACTTCAAGTGTTTCGTTGAAGTCGCCCCGGAGACTTCTGCTCCCTTCCGGTCGGCGCCCTGGGCGTATCACGCTGTGAACCCTCAAGCCCCGGTTGCACCCCGCCGTGACAGAATCCGCCCTGAACAGCGGCGATGAGGGTGTGAGCGCAGTGACACGGCGGACCAGGACCGGCACATGGGACCGCTTTGTGGCGTCGGATCCCGGACTCCTGCGGCTGATGGCGGGGCTGCGGACGGTCGGCGCGATCGCGCTCACTCTCGTCGTCCTCGCACTCATCGGCACGGACGTCACGCACATGGTCGCGGGCGCGATGACCGCGATGGTCTCCACCTTCGCCATCAAGGAGAAGGAGGTGCGCGGCCAGGCCCTCACCCTCGCGCTCGGCCTGCCGGTCGCCATCACGGCGATCTCGCTGGGGGCGCTGCTGCACGACCAGGTCATCGCGGGTGACATCTTCTTCGTGGCGCTGATCTTCGGTGCCGTCTACAGCCGCCGGTTCGGCGACCGGGGCACGGCGCTCGGTCTGATCGGCTTTCAGGTCTACTTCGTCTCACTGTTCGTGGGTGCCACCACGTCCGCCCTGCCCAGCCTGTATCTGGCGCTCGCCGTCGCCTTCGTGTGCAGTGCCGTCGTACGGTTCGCCGTCGTCCCGGAGACCCCAGGCCGTGATCTGGGGCGGCTGCGCGTCGCCTTCAGGGCACGGCTCGCGCAGCTGGTGGCCACGCAGATCGAGCTTCTCGACGCCGCGCCCGAGCAGTTGGAGAAGGTCCTCGACGAACTGCGCCGTGGCACCGCGCGGCTGCACGAGACCGCCCTGATGATCCAGGGCCGCCTCGCGGAGGGCACCCCCGACGCGGCCACCGCGACCCTGGTCCAACGCCGCGTGGCGGACGCGGAGATCGCCGCCGAACGTCTGGGCGTACTCCTCCTGAACGCGCGCAGCGCCGAACGCGCGGACACCCTCACCCTGCACCTGCCGCACGCGCCCGTCCCGGCGACGGGCACACGCATCCGGGCCGAGGACGACGCGACGGTCACCCTGCGCCGCGATCTGAAGGCGCTGCACCTGCTGGTCGGCCGCCCCGTCGCCGACGACCGGGGCACGGGCCTGGCCCACGTACGCAACAGGCTGCTCGGCTACCGCGACGAGGACAATCTGCCGCGCGCCTCGATGGCCGTCCAGGACGTCTTCCGCGGCATCGGTGAGGCCGCTCGCGCCGTCCTCGGCCTGCGCCTCGCGCTCGACGGTCCCCAGGACGAGTCCGACGACTCACCGGCGACGACCCGCTCCCGCGAGGAGTTCGACGCCGAGGACATCGCGATCGCCGGTGCCGAGGAGGCCGCCGAACCCGACGAGGACGACCGCACCGGGCTGCGGCGCCCCACCACGAGGGCCGCCTTCCAGGTCTCCGTGGGCTCGACCCTGGCCATCATCGGCGGCGAGTTCCTCTCCACCCAGCGCTGGTACTGGGCGGTGCTCACCTGCTGGGTGGTGTTCCTCAACACCGCGTCCACGGGCGAGATCCTGGTCAAGGGCTACCGGCGGCTGCTCGGCACGGTGCTCGGAGTGGTCGCGGGTGTGGCGCTCGCGGGTCTGGTCGGCAACCACACCTGGGTCGCGTTCGCGCTCGTCCTGGTCTTCATCTTCGCGATGTTCTTCACCGCTCCCCTGTCGTACGCGCTCATGTCCTTCTTCGTCACGGCGATGCTGGGCCTGCTCTACACGCTCCTGAACACCTACAGCCTCGCCGTGCTCTGGCTGCGCATCGAGGAGACGGCGCTCGGGGCCGCCTGCGGCATCATCGCGGCGGTCCTCGTCCTGCCGGTGCGCACCGACCATCGCACCGACGAACTCCTGAACACGGTCCTGACCCGGCTCGCCGACGTCATCTCCGCGTCGGTCGAGCAGCTCAGCGGTGGTCCGGCGGCCGATCTCCTGGACAAGGCGCGCGACTTGGACACCGCGCTCGACGATCTGCGCGCCTCCATCCAGCCGTTGACCCACCCGATCACCCCGCTGCGCGGCCGCCGCAGGACCGCCCGCTATCTGGTGGCGCTCCTGGAGACCTGCGCGTACCACGCCCGTTCCCTGGCGGCGACGGCCGAGCTCGTGCCCTACAGCAAGAACGTCGCCGCCGATCCGCGTCTGGAGCGGGCCGGCCTGCGCATCGCCCACAACATCGAGGTCATCGCCGCGTACGTGGACGACGACAAGGCCACGGGTGAGGTCGAGTCGGGTGCCAGCATCGCCTCGATGCTGGAGGCCGAGGGGTCCGGCGCACCTCGCTCGGGCACGGTGACCTACCGCGTCCTGCGCCATCTGCAGCGCCTCGACGAAGGAGTGGTGGGCCTCGCCCGGCCGCTCGACGTGCCGGTCGCGGGCCGCGGCCGGGCGGCGAGCAGGGCTCCGCGGGTCTGATCACCTCGCGACGGCGCTCTTCGGTGCCTGTGCCGCCGCGAGCCGGGGGTGCGCCGCGCGCAGTGCGGTGCGTTGGCCGGAGAGCGCGGGGTTGGCCAGGGCCAGGAACCAGGCGTCCAGGGCCGCGTGCAAGCCGCGGGCCGCGGCGGCGTGACGGCACGCGCGCAGCCCGTCGACGCCGACGATCCAGCGGGGCCGGGCCACCACGGTGACGGAGCGCACCCAGCGGTCGGCCTCGGTCAGGTCGTCGGTCTGCACGGCGACCAGTCTGCGCGGGGAGATGACCGCCGAGAGGGCGCGGGCGACGTCGCTGTCGTCGGGCAGCAGGGCCACCGGCTCGCCGTCGAGGTCGATCAGGCCGACCAGTTCGATGTGCGGACAACCGCGGTGGACGAAGGACAGACGGGCGGCCGGCGTACGGGCCAGCAACTCGCGGCACTCCTGCTCGGTCAGCGCACTTCGTTCGCTTCGGTCCATGTCCCGGCTCCCCAGCGGGATGCCTGCCCGCTCGGCGGGCAGGGATACATCACGGGCGAGATCCATCGCCGGGGTCCTGGGCGGCGGTTCCTCCCCGGGCGAGGCCTCAACTCGCTTCCGTGGAGGACCCTTTGACTGTCGTACTGCCGGGGCGCGGACGCAATACGCCGGGGGGCGGCTCCGGCGGAGGGCTGAATGTCGCCCCTTGGAGCCCCATGTGGTGGAACCCCAGGGGAACCGGCGCGGGCAGGGGCTCTGCGGGGGCGGCGCGATCGGCGCGGAAGGAGTCGAGGAGGTAGGCGACGAACCGGCGGGACGCGGCCGGCGCCGCATCGGTGGAACACGCGGTGATGCCGCTGTTGGCCATGAGGAGGAGCGGGAGGTCCGACGCGTCGAAGTCGGGACGCAGCCGGCCTGCGTCCTTCGCGCGGCGCACCAGCTGCGCGAAACCCCGCTCGGCGCGCACGCGTTCGCGCTCGAAGTCGATCGCGTCCGGGAAGGCGGTCAGGAACGCCGCGGTGAATCCGCGGTCGACCACGTGCATGGCGCACACCTTCTCGATGGCCGTACAGAACCCGTGCCATGGATCGGGGTCCGCGAGGGCGGCGTCGACGACCGCCACGCACTCCCCGAGCTGGTCCTCGAAGACTTCCGTGACCAGGGAGTCCCGCGTGGGGAAACGGCGGTAGAGCGTGGCCACACCTACTCCGGCCCGGCGCGCGATGGCGGCCATCGGCACGTCGAGGCCACGCGCGGCGAACAGGTCGCGGGCGGCTTCGAGGACGCGCCGGCGGTTGTGGAGCGCGTCCGCGCGCAGCCCCGTGCGCGCGGCGGGCGCGGGGGCTGTCGCAGGCCGCATCCGAGAGGAATCAGCAGGCATGTTTCTCACATTAGCTCAAGTGGACGCCCCTCTCCGTTTAGCGCGTTAGCGTCGCTGACAGTGACATTCGACGGCCACAGATGGGGATATGGAAACGATGAGTGACATGCGCGCGGCTCTGTACGACGGGTACGGCTCTCCGGAGGTCCTGTACGAAGGCACGTTGCCGAGGCCGGCCGCCGGCCCCGGCGAGGTGCTGGTGCGCGTCCACGCCGCCAGTGTGAACGGCGGCGAGCTGATGGGCCGGGCGGGGAAGGTGCGTCTTGTGACGGGACTGGCCGGGCGGGGCTGGCCCAAGCGCACGGGGGTCGACTTCGCCGGTGAGGTGGCGGCCCTTGGCTCGCCCATGCCCGGTCTCTCGACGGGTGACCGGGTGTGGGGCGCCATGGCGCGCTCCCAGGGATTCGGCAGCGCCGCGGAGTTCGTGGTCGTACGCCCTAGGCAGCTGGCCCTGGCACCGGCCGGTCTTGATCTGGTCGAGGCCGCGGCCCTGCCCGGTGTCGGCACGACGGTGATCACGGCGCTGCGGGACAAGGCCGGGCTCACGGCGGGTGAGCGGCTGCTCGTACGCGGCGCGAGCGGCGGCGTCGGGAGCGTGGCGGTGCAGCTCGGCCATGCGTACGGCGCGCATGTCACAGCGCTCGCGGGGGCCAGGAATCTGGACTTCGTGCGGGACCTCGGAGCCGATGAGGCCTTCGACTACGCGACGACCGGTGCGGCCGGCCTCGGCCCCTTCGACGTCGTACTCGACACGGTCGGCACGGAGTTGGGCGCGTACCGCCGGCTGCTGGCACCGGGAGGCCGCATGGTGTCCGTCACGTTCGACGCCCGGCGCATGGCCGCGTCGATCTCCTACATCCTCGGGTCCGCGGTGTTCGGGCCGCGGCGCGTGCGGTACTTCAGCGGCAATCCCGGCCATCAACTCTTCGCGGAACTGACCCGGTTGACCGAGAGCGGGGCGGTCCGGCCCGTCGTGGACACGGTGTACCCGCTGGCCGACGTCGCCGGGGCGCACCGCGCGCTCGAGGCGGGCGGAGTCCGTGGAAAGCTCGTGGTCGACGTCAGGGCGTCACAGACCGTGGACTTGAGCTGACGGCTTCCGCCACGGGCAGGGACTCCAGCAGGAACGCTGCCGCCTCCCTCAGCGGTGCCGGGGCACCTGGCCTGGCGCGCAGGACGGCCGCCGTCCGCCGGAGTGTCCGGGTCGTGCGTACGGATCCGATGCGGGCGGCGCGGGGGGCCAGCTCGGCGATGAGGTCCTCCGCCTCTGTCCAGGCTCCGGCTCGGGCCAGGGCCGAGAGGAGCTGCGCGGTGAACAGGTTCCGGTAGGACGGGCCCGGTGCGGTGGCCGCCTCGTGCAGGAGCGGGATGGCCTGGTCCCATTGACGCAGCCGGGCGAGGACCCAGCCCTGGTGGCCGAGCAGCTCGGTGCGGTCGATCCACCAGGCCCAGGGCGGGTCGTGGCGCGAGATGCCGTCCAGGAACCGGCTCTGGGCGCAGGCCATCAGGTCCTTGGGCTCCCGGTCGCCGCCCAGCATGGCGATCGCGTGCGCCCGGCGGATCAGGACGAGACTGCTGACCCTGGCGGGGAGCGCTCGCGTCCCGCTCACGCGGGCCGCGGTCTCCAGGGCGGCGCGCGGCGCCCCCGTATGGGCCTTGAGCATGCTGTCGTTCAGCAGGACGAAGCGGGCCGTCCAGCGGTCGCCGCACAGCTCCGCAAGGGCCAGCGCCCGTGCGTTCATCCGGTGGGCCTCGCAGTAGAGGCCCGCGTCGAAGAGGATCCACCCGATGACTTCGCACAGCTCGGCGAGCGCCGCGAGCCGGTCGCTCCCCTGGGCACCAAGGGTCCCGGGATCAGCCGACAGTTCCGGGATGCTCCTCATGGCCTCGCGCACGGCGGGCATCGCGGACGTCGCGCCGGACGCGGCGTCGAGGGCCACGAGGCGCTCGATGGTGTGGACGGCCAGGGGGATCACCTTGCCATGATCCGCCACCCGTCGACATTTCGATGGTGCAGCAACTGCCGGGCTCCGAACCGATCTTCTCGCGCAGTCGCTTGCTGTGGAAGGGTGCGTCTTCAGGGGATGGCCGACCGTCGGCTGCCGCAGCCCGACGCCTGGGGTACACCCGCGATGCGCTCCATCACCGGTACACGTCGGCGGAATGCGAGCGGCCGACATCGCGGACCACCTCCAGACCGAGCACACGGTCGAGGTGGGCGAACGTCTCGAACTTGGCGCCGCCCGGAACATCGACCACCGCTTCCAGGTCGCCCAGAAGCCGCAGCACGGCCGGGGTGTCGAGGCCGTTCTCCAGGGCGGCCCGCGCCCTGTCCACGAAGCCGGCGGGCATCGCCTTGGACGGTTCATCGGCCCAAGCGGCCACGGCCTTGCGCCAGTTGGCCAGCCTCACGCCTGCGGCGTCGACGGCTTCCGCGGTGACGTCGACGGGTTCGTGGTGCGGGTGGCCGAGCAGGAACAGGCGCAGGGCGAGCGCGTCCCGGCCCGCGTCCTGGCCCGTGCCTCCCCCGGCAGCGGCTTCACCGATGTGCAGGGACAGACCGCCCGCGCCTTCGTACGTGCGGCTGGTGAGGTGCACGGCCGGCGGGCCGCCGAGCGCTTCGGCGATCTCGTCGGGGGTGCCGTGGGCGTCGGCCGGGCGGATTCCGGCGGCGTCGGCCGACGCCGCCGGTGGGCAGGTCCATCCGATGAGGACGGTCCGGCCGCGCAGCTCGGCGACGCGGGCCAGGACATCCGTGACCAGCAGCACGCGCAGACCGGTCAGGTCATCGGGGTCGTCGGCCGACGGCGCGTGGGCGCACATCCGCAGCGGTCCGAACCCGGCCAGATCATCCACGATGCTCAGCACACCACGAACACTAGGCGTACCGCGCCTCCATGGCACGCGGCGGGAGCAAGCCGGCGGGCACAGAGGCATAGATCCGTGCCCGCCCTGCCCGCCGCCTGCCCCTCCCTCAAGTGCTCGCCCTCAGCTCACGCCGGTCCGACCCCGCCCGTGCAGGCCGCGCCGGGCTCCGGGGTCTGCTCGCCCTGGACGTACTTGCCCAGGAACTGTCCGACCCGGGGGTCGGACGCCTTGTCCACGGTGAGCTGGCGGCCCCACGCGGTGAGCGTGAGTGCGCCCTTCTGCTCCTCGACCGGGCTCATCAGCGTGTAGGGCGTCGCCTTGACCTTCTGGCTCAGCGCCTTTATGTCCCCGTCCGACGCCTTGTCGTTGTACGTGATCCAGACGGCGCCGTGCTCCAGCGAGTGGACGGCGTTCTCCTCGCCCAGCGGCTTGTCGTACACGTCTCCTTGGCAGTTGGCCCACGCCTGGCTGTGGTCGCCGCCTGCTGCCGGGGTCATCGGGTAGTCGACCTCCTTCGTGACGTGGTTGCGCCCGAGCTTCTTCGCGTCCCACGTCTTCTCGCCCCTGACGGGGGCCTGCGCGACGGCCTCTTCCTTGTCCTTCTTCTCGGACGCGTCGAGCAGGACGTACGAGCCGAATCCGGCGAGCCCGGCCAGCACCGCCACGCCCGCTGTGACGGCGATGACGCGGTTGCGCCGGTCGCGCGCCTGCTCGGCGCGGCGCAGCTCCTGGATGCGGGCCTTGCGTGCGGCGGTGGTCGCGGCCTTCTTGCCTGTCTTGGAGGTACCCATGTCCGGGGATGTCCTTGTCCCCGCCGTGCCCGGGGCGCGGCGGTGGTGATGGTGCGTGAGGTGGGCGGCGCGAGCGCGCGTCCGTGACCACGTCCGTGAACGGACGGGGTCGGCCGCGCGAAGGTCCGGCCTAGGTCCTCTGCACCTGAAGGACGTGGAGATCCGGGGCGTGACGGTGAACAGGCCCCCGCGGCACGGGATGCGAGGTGGCCGGGGCCGCGGGCAGTCCCGCCTCCACCAGCGTCGTCGGCACCGAGGGTTCGGGAGCAGGCAGCGCGGTCGCCGCGGCGTGCGTGGCGGAGGCGCACCGGTCGCCGGGCGGACAGCTGTGGCCGAGTGCGGCTTCCTCGGCGGGTGACGCGCCACCGCCTCCGCCCGTGGGTGCGGCGGAGACGGAAGCCATCACGTCACGGACGCGTGTGTCGTCGTGATGGGCGGCGGAGCCGAAGCACACGCACAGGACGGCCAGCAGGGTGGCCAGGCTGATGCCGAACGCGGCGCAGCGAGCGGCCGTACGCCGCTCCTCGCACCCCGTGTCCCGCATACCTGACGCCATGGCCGCAGATAGTAGCCGCTGCGTTCCCGCTCATGTCCCGTGGTGCGCGAGGGCCTTGTGCGGGTCGGGGGCCCCGGGCACGACCGCCGGGTCGGCGTGCACCAGTGCGGCGGTCAGCTTCGGCACCGCGTGCAGCAGGGAGTGCTCCGCGTCGACCGCGACCTCGTGCGCCTCCCGTACGGACAGCTCTCCGTCCACGACGACCGCCACTTCGGCGCGCAGCCGGTGGCCGATCCAGCGAAGGCGCAGCTCGCCGACGCCGCGTACGCCGGGAACCGTCAGGAGCGCCTCCTCCGCCGCGTCGACCAGGGCCGGGTCGACGGCGTCCATCACCCGGCGGAACACCTCACGCGCGGCGTCCCGCAGCACCAGCAGGATGGCCGCGGTGATCAGCAGGCCCACGATCGGGTCGGCGAGCCGCCAGCCCAGGGCGGCGCCGCCCGCGCTCAACAGGACGGCCAGAGAGGTGAATCCGTCCGTGCGGGCATGCAGACCGTCGGCCACCAGGGCGGCCGAGCCGATCTCACGGCCGACGCGGATGCGGTAGCGCGCGACCCATTCGTTGCCGATGAAACCGATGACGGCAGCGGCGGCCACCACCCAAAGGTGTTCCAGGGTACGGGGGTTGAGCAGCCGGTCGACGGCCGCCCAGGCCGCGAAGGCCGCGGATGCGGCGATCGTCAGGAGGATGACGATGCCCGCGAGATCCTCGGCTCGGCCGTAGCCGTAGGTGAAGCGGCGGGTGGCGGCCCGTCGGCCCAGGACGAAGGCGATGCCGAGAGGGATCGCGGTCAGCGCGTCCGCCGCGTTGTGCACGGTGTCGCCGAGGAGCGCGACCGAACCGGTGAGCACCACGACCACCGCTTGGGCCCCGGCGGTCACGCCCAGGACGGCCAGTGAGATCCACAGTGCGCGCATGCCGCGGGCGGACGACTCCAGCGCCGTGTCGACCTTGTCCGCGGCCTCGTGCGAGTGGGGTTTCAGCAGGTGCCCGGCCTTGTGCCGCCACCGGGCCAAGTGCCTCGCGCCACCGGACTCATGGCCGTGGCTGTGGTCATGGTGGTGGTGCTCGCGCGAAGGGTGCGGGTGCGGGTGCGGGTGTCCGTGCTGCTCACTCACGAGTACGGCCTTCCGACGCGGGACGGGAGAGTGGACACCCCTGGGCGCCCGCACCCATTATGTGCGTATGAACGCACGCATGCACCTATCACCTGCGCACGATGCGCACCCGCAAGATCCGGGCACCGAGCACTTCGCCCATGCCGCCGAGGTCCTCGGCCTCCTCGCCGACCGCACCCGGCTCGCCCTGCTGCACACCCTCGGCACGGGCGAAGCGGATGTCACGACCCTGACCGCCGCGTGCGGCGCGGCTCGCCCGGCGGTCAGCCAGCACCTGGCCAAACTGCGCCTCGCCGGGCTCGTCTCCGTACGCAAGGAGGGACGACGGATGATCTACGGGCCGCCCGACGGGCACCTGCGCCGCGTGGTCGACGAGGTCCTGAACCTCGCCGACCACCACCTCAGCGGGGCCGCCACCCACGACTGAGCGGAGCCGCCCGAGCGGGCCTCAGGCGTACGTGCGCCTGCCGCGCCGGTAGGCGATCTCCCCCAGCACGATGTCCACGGCGAGGAAGGCCGCCAACGGGATGCCGAGCAGCGGCACGAAGTAGCCGAGCGCGGCGATCGCCGCCATCAGCGGGACCAGGACAGGGGCCGGTACGTTCTGCCACGCACCGCGCGGCAGCGGGCGCCCGAAGGAGCTGCCGCGCCCGCGCTGCCACCACATGCGGTACCCCCACACGATCATCAGGATCAGGCCGAGGGCGAGAACGGCGAGGGCGATCTGGTTGACCAGCCCGAACAGCGTGCCGGTGTGCGCGTCGATGCCCCAGCGGGTCAGCTTGGCGAGCACGGGATAGTCGGCGAACCGCAGCACTTCGGTGACCTCGCCGGTCGCCGGGTCGACGGCGACGGAGTCCTGCTTCTCGGGCCAGCTGCGCTGGATCTGCCTCACGACGTACGCGGACGACGCGTCGGCGGGCGGCACGACCTCGACCGGGTTGGAGAGCCCCTCGGCACGGGCCGCCTTCAGGACGGCGTCGAGCCCGGCACCGTCGCCACCTGTCGCGCCGGACGAGCCCGGTCCACCGTGCCCCGCGTGCTCCCCGCCGCCGGCGGCGCTCGCCGTCAGCTCCGGCGTGGTCTGCCCGATGGCCTCGCGCAGATCACCGACGCTCTGTCCGGCATACGTCGACCAGGTAAGACCCGTCGCCGACAGGAAGATCAGTCCGACGGCGGCCCACACACCCACCGAGCCGTGCAGCGAGAGCGTGCGCCGACGGCCGGTCGTCCCGCGCAGCTTGCGCTGGGACCGCCGCCGAGCGAACCACAGCACGAGACCGCCACCCGCGATCACCCACAGCCAGCTGGCGGCGAGTTCGCTGTAGAGCCGACCGCTCTCGCCCAGGTGCAGATCGCGGTGGAGCTCGTCGATCCAGGTGCGCAGCGGCAGCGCGCCGGTGGAGCCGTACTGCTCCAGGGCGCCGCGCACTTCGCCGTTGTACGGGTTCACGAACACGGCGAGCGTGTGGTCTGCGTCCACGCCCGGCGCTCCGGACAGGAGCACGCGGGTGGTCGCGCCCTCCTCCGGCGAGGGCCGTACCGCGCTGACCGTGCCCTCGGGGTGCGCCTTGCGGGCTGCGGCCACCTGTTTCGAGAGCGGCAGCTCGGTCTTGTTCTCGCCCACGGGGACGCGCAGTTCGTGGGAGTACACGATCTTCTCGGCCTGGTACGAGCAGGCGTACAGGAGTCCCGTGGTGGCGGCGACGAGCAGGAAGGGCGCGATGAGCACCCCGGCGTAGAAGTGCAGCCGCAGCACGAGCGGACGCAGCGACGCCCATCCGGACCGTCCTGCGGAGGGCTGCGCCTCCTGGGTCTCCTGCCCGTCGTCCGGGGCGAGGAGTGTGGGTTCGGCGGACATGAGCTGCTCTCCTGGATGAAGGGGTGGTGCCTAGCGGCCGTAGTGGGCGGGCCGGTGCAGGAGTCGGCCGGGGAGGCGCAAGAGTTCCCGGCGATGGCGATGAATCATGTGATGCGCGCCACATCAAACCGTGTGGGCGGCCCGGGTCGACGGGGAGGATCCGGCGGACGGTAGCGCGCTGCGATCGGCGCACCCCGCGCCCTTCACCGGCGGCGAGGGCGGGACTAGCGTCGAGAGACCGGGAGTCCTCAGGTCCGGGAACCCCCGGAACCGGGGCCCCTCAAGACTCCGTTGGAGACGCGATGCTCCAGACGCGCGAGTTGTTCGACAGCCTTGCCTCCCGTGCCGACCACCTCGACAACCAGACCCTGGCCACCGCCGCCGACGCCCTCTCCGCGTGCGAACTTGCCGTGACCGCCTGCGCGGTCGGCATGCTCGCCGAGAAGGAGGCCGATGAACTGCGGGCCGCCATCAACCGCGACCTCAACTGTGCCGACGTGGCCTGCGCCACGCGGCGGGTCCTGACGCGCGGCACGGACGCCGATCACGCGCTGCTTGCCGCGCAGTTGGAGGCGTGCGTGATGGCGTGCGAGCACAGTCATGAGCTGTGCGCCCAGCACGCGCCGCGGCACGAGCACTGCCGCCTGTGCTCCGAGGCCACCGACCGCGCGGCGACCGCCTGCCGCGAGGTCCTGCGGAGCCTGCGGGGCTAGCGCGCCGGGTCCCGGCTCAGGCGTCCGCCCCGGCGTCCCCGGGGAGCAGTTCGCGCAGCATGGCCTCGAACTCGTCGGCCGTGACGGGCGCGTCCGCGAGGAGCGCCTGCAGAAGCATGCCGTCGTAGGCGTTGGTGAAGAGCCTGACGCGCAACGGGTCGTCGGTGAAGAGCCGGGCGAAGGCGCTCAGGGTGTCCGCCCAGTGCCGCGTCGGCCCGCGCAGTTCGGGCCTGCGCGAGGCGAGCAGGCACAACTCGAACTCGGCGAGCAGCCGTCCGGGGGCCGTGAGCAGGCCGGCCATCAGGCGGGCGAGGGCGCCGCGCTTGTCGGTGCCCTCGTCGGGTGCCTCGATCAGCCGGCGCAGGCGCTCGGAGTCCTCGTACATGCAGGACGTGAGCGCCGCGGTCAGCAAGGCGTCGATGCTCTCGAAGTAGTACGTGCTCGCGGTCGTCGGCAGGTCCGCCTCGCGGGCCACCTTGCGGTGCGTCACCCCGGAGGCGCCGTCCCGCGCGATCACGCGCAAGGTGGCCTCGATCAGTTCGCGCCGACGGCGTTCGCCCTTGGCCCTACGGCCGTCGGTGATCGGCTCGTTCAGTGTGCGACTCCTGTCCGGTGGCGGTCTCCGCGACGATACCCGGCCGGTCGGGCCCTCTCGTGACCTCATCCCTGCCGACCGCCCGCGCCGTCTCCGCACTCACGTGCCGGTAGCTGAGCAGGGTCGTCAGGAGCGCGAGGGCGCCCATGGCCAAGGACACGGTGAAGCCGGCGCGGGTACCGAAGGAGTCCACGACCTGCCCCGAGGCGGCGGCGCCGAGCGCCACGCCGATCTGCAGGCCCGCGATCATCCAGGTCATTCCCTCGGTGAGCCGGGCCGCGGGAGTGAGCCTCTCGACGATGCCCATGATGGTGACCATGGTCGGCGCGAAGAACACGCCGGCGAGGAAGACCGCGGCGGACAGGGGCGCGATGCTGTTCACGACGAGGAACGGCAGCGTCGTCAGGGCCGTGCCCGTCACCCCGATCACGAGAAGCCTTGGGAGCGGCACGCTCAACTTCAGCGCCCCGAAGGTCAGCCCCGAGACGGCGGACCCGACGGCGTACACGGCGAAGACGATCCCCGCCGCCTCCTTCTGCCCCTGCTCCTGGGCGAAGGCGAGCCCCATCGTGTCGACGGTCCCCGCGATGGCGCCGCCGAACAGCAGCGTGAGCGCCATCGCGAGGAGCGAGCCCGACCGGATCGCCGACCGCCCCGCGCCGTCGGCCTGCGGCTGCACGGGAGGTTCGGTGCGCTTCTGGGGGACGAAGAGCAGTACGCCCACGACGAGCAGCACCGCGGCGACCATCGGCCCCGCTTCGGGGAAGAGGGCCGTGCCCAGGACGACGGCGATGGCGGGCCCGATGATGTAGGTGAGCTCGTCGACCACGGATTCGAGGGAGTACGCGGCGTTGAGCCGCGGCGAGCCGCGGTACAGGTGGGTCCAGCGGGCTCTGACCATCGCACCCATGCTCGGCATGAACCCGGCCAGGAACGCGAAGACGAAGAGGGTCCACACGGGCGCGCCGTAGTACGCGCACAGGAGCAGCCCGCCCAGCGCGGCGACGCTGACACCGGTGGCCGGGAGCAGGACGCGCCCTTGCCCCAACCGGTCGACCACACGGGATATCTGAGGGCCTATCAGGGCCATGGACAGCGTGAACGTCCCGGCGACGGCGCCCGCAAGCGCGTACTCGCCGCGCAGCTCGGACAACATCGTGAGGATGCCCATGTGGGTCATCGGCAGCGGCAGCCGTGCGAGCAGCCCGGCCGCGGAGAAGCCCTTCGCCCCCGGTGCGGAGAACAGTGCGCGGTAGGGGTTAGCCATCGAGGGCCCCTCGGTCGTTTCCGGGCAGCAGGAAGTGGCGCATTCGGTCCTCCGCAGCACATCACGAGAAACTTGAACGAACGTCCCACTTTCTATCACGGGTGACCTCCGGGAGGGGCGGGCCCGGATCACGGGAAGGGCGAAGCGCGGATCGTTGCCGCGTTTCGCACCGCGGTCCCCGATCCGGCAAACTGCCCGGATGGACTATGAGTTCTGGAACGACATCCACCACCGCGGCGGCATCCCCGCGGTCAAGAGCGCGCTGGAGGAGCTGGCGGAGCGCGGTTCCGCCGAGGACGTGGACGCCGCGATGGATCTGGCCTGCCGGGTCATCGCCGACGACACCGCACGTCTCCAGGCCCGCGCGGATCAGGCCGAGGCCAGACTGCGGATGCTGACCGACGAGGCGCGTGAGGTGGGGCGCCAGGTCGACGCGCACGCCGAGGCCGAGGGCTCCGCCGCACCTCAGGAGCGCGCCGAGCGCGACTGACCGTCACCGGGCGCCCGGCAGCTGAGCCGCAGAGCTGCTTGGCGCTTTCGGGGCTCCACCGTGACGGCGCCCGGTGCTAGCGTCCCAGCGTCCGGCGCGTACCGCGCACGCTTCTTCACCGTCCTCTTGAGCACGTTGAGCACGCCTTCTCCAGCACGCCTTCTCGAACTCATCGAGCGCGATTCCTTGACGACCGACCACCCGTCGCTGAAAGGGATGCACCCATGACCGTGGAAGACACCGGCGCAAGCGGCACGACGGCCCCCACCCCCGAAGAAGTCGGGGCGATGTACGACCAGTTCGGCGACATGCTCGCCCTGACGCTCGGCTCCACCGCCGTGCACATCGGCATGTACGCGCCGCACGGCGAGCGCTCACCCGTCACCACGCTGACCGCGCTGGCCGACCTCGCCCAGGACCGGCAGACCGAATTCCTCATCGACACCATCGACTTGGCGCCTCACGAGCACCTTCTCGACATCGGCTGCGGCACCGGCGGCCCGGCCGTCCGCCTGGCCGAGCGCACCGGCGCCCGCGTCACCGGGATCAACGTCAGCAAGAGCCAGCTCGCCCGGTGCCAGGAGCACCTCAAGGCCCGGAGCCGGTCGGCCCAGGGCCTCGCCGAGCGGGTGGACTTCGCCTACGGCAACGCCATGCGACTGGACTACGCGGACGCGGCCTTCGACGCCGTATGGTCCATCGACTGCGTCCCCCACCTCTCGGACCGGCCCGCAGGGCTCCGTGAAGCCCTGCGGGTGCTGCGTCCCGGCGGGCGGTTCCTGTTCACGGAGTTCGCCCTGCGCGGCAGCCCCACCGCCGAGGAAGTGGCGGCCTATACGCGGATGTGGACCTGTCCCCCGCTCACCCCCTTCGCCACGCTCGTCGACGAACTCCAACAGGCGGGCTTCCATGTGGAGTCCGTGCGCGACATGACCGCGAACGCGGCCCTGTGCGGCGAGCTCATGTGCGTGCTCTACGAGGACCGGCGCGGCGAGATCGAGGAGCGGTTCGGCAAGGAGGCCCTGGCCCACACCGATCCGCTCATGGCTCCCTACCGCTCCTTCTGCCGCGACCACATGGACTACTACCTGCTCGTCGCGCGCGCACCCGAGGCCTGACGCGGCACGGCCCCGGGTGCGAGCGGCGGGCCCGCCGCGGGTCAGCTCACGGTCACCTTGACGACCGGTGAGACGGTGGCGCCGCTGGCGACGCGCAGTTCGTTCTTGCCCTTGAGGCCGAGCTTGGCGCGCAGGCCGTAGCTCCCGGACTTGTTGGTGACCGTGCTGGCGGGCAGGGCCTTCCACGCCCCGTGCTGCTTCTGCTGCAGGGTCACCTTGCTGCCGGCCTTGAGCCCGGTCGCCTTGCCCGTGATGCGCAGCTCCTGCCAGGCACGGACGTGGGAGACGGACGCCTTGGCCGTGAGCGTGGCCGGGGCGGGCTTGGCGGCGGCCTGCGCCGGGACGGGCTCCGGGCCCGACCCGGCGGCGAGCGCGGCGGTGGCGGGGATCAGCAGGACCGATCCGGCGATGGCGGAGACGGCGGCGGTGCGCAGAAGGCTGTGGCGGCGGATGTTTCGCATAACGGCAGTGATCCCCTTGGTCGTCGGTCAGTACGCGGCCCTCGTCGTGCGACGAGCCGCACAATGAGGAACATAAACGTATGCACCCGACATTGCGATCACCCGGAGAGCGCGTAACGGAATCCGGTAAAACCGGTCACAGCGTCGCAACTGCCCTCACAGCTCGGCCGCGTGGTCTCCGACCCGGCGTCCGCGGACGAGACCGATCAGCGAGGGGCCGCCACGCAGGCACCAGAGCGCGATGACGGGATCGCAGATGGCGCAGCCGAGGGACGAGTCGTGGGCGAAGGGGATGATCGGGTTGCCCTTGAGGTGGTGGAGCAGGTCCCAGCCGGTGTGGAGCAGCCAGCCGATGCCGATGAACGTCCAGGATTCCAGGCCCCGGTAGGCGCAGTACGTGACGGCCGCGGTGAAGAGGAACTCCCAGCCTCCGAATCCGCCGCCGCTCAGGTAGGCCGCTCCCGCACCGGCCACCATGATCGCGTTGAAGCGGCGCCGGTTCGGTTCGCGGATCAGGGACATGACGAGGGCGTACAGGACGCCGATCAGTACCGGTGCGACATAGGTCATGACCTGCATGGAGTTCCTTCAGCGGTGGCGCGCGCCCGGTCCGTGCCGGGATCACCGCCGAAGTTATCCGGGCCTGCGGCCACCTCCCAGTGGCATTAATGACAGCCTTCAACGGGATAGCGACACCAGCGGTGCGGACCCTCCGCCCAGCCCCTCACTGCCCCTTGGCCTCGCGACGGCCCGCCTCGCCACCGGCCAGGACGGACTCGATCCCGTGCCGCCGCTCCCCCAGTACCTGCTGGCAGTTGGCGGCTTCCGCGGCCGGGCTGAAGGGCCCTGCGGCGCGACGCGCTGCCACGGCCGACCTCGTGTCGTCGGCCACGAGATCGGCGTTGATCGCTGCCGCGGCCGTCATGCCGGAGGCTGCGGACACCATGACTCCGGCCACGAGATCGGTGACGTTTCCCGCGACCCACACCCCCGGGGCGTCCGTGAGGCCGCTCGCGTCCGACTCCACGTAACTGCCCACGCCCATCGGGTGGTTCACGCCCGTCAGGCCAAGCCCCGCGAGCACCGCGCCGCGCGCTTCGAACCGCGGCGCCACGGCGAGAGCCCGCACCGGGATGCTCCTGCCCGAGGCCAGCCGTACGCCGGAGAGCTGGTCCGCCTCGACGTCGAGACCGGCCACCTCGCCGTCGACCACGGCGATGCCACGGGCGGCCAGTTGCTCCCACTGCTCCCCGGTCAGCTCGCCCGCGGTGTGCAGGAACAAGGTCACGTCCGGCGACCACTGTCGGAACAGGAGCGCCTGGTGCACCGCCATCGGGCCGGTCGCCAGGACGCCGATCGGCTCGTCACGCACCTCCCAGCCGTGGCAGTACGGGCAGTGCAGGACGTCACGGCCCCACCGCTCGCGCAGGCCGGGCACATCGGGCAGCTCATCGACGAGCCCCGTCGTCACCAGCAGGCGTCGCGCGCCATGGCTCCGGCCGCCCGCGGTCTCCACCACGAAGCGCTCGCCGACCCTGCGGACGGCCGTCACCAGGTCCGACACGATCCGCCCGCCGTATCCGGTGACCTCATCCCTGCCGATCCTCAGCAGTTCGCCCGGCGCGAGGCCCTCACGGGAGAGGAACCCGTGCACCCCGTCGGCGGGAGCGTTGCGGGGCTCCCCGGAGTCGACCACCAGGACCGAGCGCCTCGCACGGGCCAGGGTCAACGCGGCCGAAAGACCCGCCGCGCCGCCCCCGACCACCAGCACATCGACGTCCTGCTCATTCGTCTCGATCTCAGTCTCAGTCATGCCGACACCGTGCGCCCGGCCTCAGCAGATCGGCAAGCTTCTTTGCTGCTTCAGCAAGTACCCCTTGCGCCGGTTCACCGCTCGCACCCCAGCTCCGCCAGGTCTACGGCGTCAGCCATCGCCCGCATGCCCTTGTCGTTGGGATGGAGGTGGTCCCCGCCGTCGAAGACCGGGAGCAGGCGTTCTTGGTCATACGGGCTGCGGAGCGCCTTGTCGAAGTCGGTCACGGCGTCAAGATCGGCACTGTTCCTGATGAAGTCGTTGACCTCCTGGCGCACCGCCTCACCCGCGGCGTCGAACTCCGACCAGCCCTTGAAGGGCAGTACCGTTCCGCCCACGACGCACTTGCCCGCCGCGTGCGACCGCTCGATGATCTGCCGGTATCCGGCGATGAGTTGGCCCGCCGTCACACCGGTGTGCGCCTTGATGTCGTTGATGCCCTCGAACAAGAACACCGTGCGCACGCCCGGCTGGGAGAGGACGTCGCGTTCCAGCCGGGCCAGGGCGCTCTGCCCGGCGCCGTCGGCAAGCACCTTGTTGCCGGAGATGCCCTCGTTGGCGACACCCTTGATGCCGGTCCCTGACGCGCTCTGCAGCCGCCGCGACAGATAGTCGGGCCAGCGGCGGTTCGTGTCGCCGGTGGACTGCCAGCCGTCGGTGATGGAGTCGCCAAGGGCGACCACGGCGCCCGTGTCCGCCCCGCTCTCCACACTCACCGCGTCGAGATAGAACCACGAGCCGATCCGCTGGCCCCAACTGCCCGCGCCCTCCTCCCCCGCATGGTCACCACTCGCCGCGTACGACGTCTGCATCGCCATGCCGTGCCCCGTCGCCTGGCCCGCGGCCTCGGCCACGTACAGGCTGACGACCAGATCGCTCTGTGCCACGAGCCGTCCGGACAGCGGGTCGCTGGTCACGCTCTCGCCCGGCGCCACCGTGACGGAACGCCCGCCCCCGAAGGTGATCCTGCGGTTGCTGCCGGGGACGAGCCGCGCGCCCTCCGCGCGCGCTCCGGCGTAGGCGCTGCCGAAGGTCACCGGGCGGTCGCCGAAGGCGTTGGACAGCCTGATGCGCGGATGGGCGCCGCCGACGCTCGTCCGGACGACGAGGCGGTAGCTGCGGTCGGCCACCGCCTGGCCGAGCCGGTCGGCGCTCGCTCCCCACGTGACGACCTGATGCCTCGACGACTTCCCTGCGGCCGTCTCGGCCGAAGCCGTCGCCGGTAAGCACAGCGCGAGCACGAGCCCGCAGACGATCCCGACGGCCCGCCCACGGCGCACGCGCCACATGCCGGGCCTCAACTACCCGCTCCCCGTAGCGTGAGGGAGCCGCCCGGCTTGAGGGTGACCTTCCTCGTCACTCCTCCGTACGACACCGTGGTGCCGCGTCCGCCGACACTGCGCAGGCGCGCCTCGGTGACCTTGCCCGCCCGCCAGCGCAGGTCGACCACGAAGCCGCCCCGTACGCCGACGCCGGTGACCGAGCCGGAGCGCGCCCAGGCATCGGGCAGGGCGGGCAGCAGCTCGACGTGTCCCGGCCGTGAGTAGACCAGCATCTCCAACATCGCGGCCGCGGTACCGAAGTTGGACTCGATCTGGAAGATGCCGCGGCCCTGCTCGACCTCGTAGATGTCGAAGAGGTTCATCGCGGTGCCGTTGCTCCCGCCGATCGACGGCCGCAGATTGTTCACGACCAGCTGGTACGCCTTGTCCGCGTCCTTCAGCCGGGCCCAGCACAGGCTCCGCCAGGCGTTCGCCCACCCGAAGCTCTCCATGCCGCGCGCGGTGAGCAGCGCCGTCGCCCCTTCGATTAGGGCCTTCGGGGTCGATTCGTCGGGGCGGATCCTGTCGCCGGGGAAGAGCTGGACCAGCGGGGAGAGGTGCCGGTGGGTGGTCTCGCCGAGGTTCTCGGGTGACATCCACTCCTCCAACCAGCTGGTCTTCGGGCTGACTTGGGGGAGGTACAGGCGGTCCTGGAGTTTGCCGATCGCCTTGCCGTGGGCGGTGTCCCTGCCGAGGACGGAGCAGGCGGTGAGGTAGTTCTCGAAGAGCGCCGAGACCAGTTCCTGTGCGTACGTGATGCCCTTGGCGTCGAGCGGACCGTGCTCGGGAGACCAGTCGCTGTCGGCGATCAGGACCTCGCGGCTCTTGCCGGTCGCCTCGTCGGTGACGGTCGTCGTGAGCAGCCGCGCCTCCCAGAACTCGCAGGCTCCCTTGAGCAGCGGGTGGATCCTGGCGAGGTAGGCCCTGTCCTGGGTGAATTCATAGTGCTCGAAGAGGGAGTTGGACAGCCAGGCGTTTCCGGCGGGGTGCCACCACCAGCCGTTCCCGCCGTGGATGTTGGTGGAGATGGCCACGGTCCAGCCCGCGATCTTCCCGCTGGAGTTGCGGTAGCGGTTGCGCGGGTCGTTGAACAGGGTCCGGGTGTGCTCGGTCCAGGAGGGAAGCTGCGCCAGGCAGTAGTCGGCGTACGCGTCGAAGCAGGGGGAGAGTGCCGCACGGTCGGCCAGCCAGTAGTTCATCTGGATGTTGATGTCGGTGTGGTAATCCCCCATCCAGTCCGGGTCGTTGCCGTCCAGCCACAGGCCCTGGAGGTTGAGCGGCAGGCTGTCGCGGGATCCGGCGATCATGAGGTAGCGGCCGAACTGGAGGTAGGAAGCCTCCAGTTCGGGGTCCGGATCACCGCCCTGGGCGCGTGCCTGCACACGTTCCCAGGTGTCGAGGCCGCGTTGCGTCCGGGACGACGTGCCGAGCGAGACGGTCATCCGCTCGAACAGGCGCCGGTGGTCGGCGACATGGGAGTGCAGGAGCGTGGTCGCCGAATGGCGGGCCGCCGCGAGGACCTTGGTCCTGGCGAGCCGCTGCGGGTCGAGGTCGGGGTCGCGGTAGCCGGCGGCCGCGTCGGGCGCGTAGTTGGTGCCGCCGCTGACCACGACGGTGAGCTCCTTGCATCCGGCGAAGGAGATCCGCGAGCCGTCGACGGCCACCGCGCCGGTGGTGCTGTACGCCGTCACCGCGGCGCCGTAGCGCAGCCCGCCGTCCGGGAAGGCGGCGCCGAACGAGGCGGAACGGGGGCCGTGCGCGGTGGTGGTCTCGTCGTGGGTGCCCGCGAGGGTGACCGTTCCCGTGTGGCGGCCGCCGCCCTCCTGTGAGAAGTGCAGGACGATGGCGTCGTCGGGATGGCTCGCGAAGATCCGGCGCAGGTACCTCACCCCTGAGCGGACGTACGAGGTGGTGACGAGCCCCTGGCTGATGTCGAGGTCGCGGCGGTAGTCGGAGACCGCGGAGAGGTCGTGGTCGGGCAGGTCGACGGTCAGTCGGCCCAGGAGAGTGAAGGAGCCGAAGTCGTCCCGGCCGTAAGGGAATTGGCCGTCCGCGTCGAGGGTGGCGTTGAGACCGCCGGTCCACAGGGTCGCGTCGGTGATGAGGAGCAGTTCGCGGGCGGGGTCGTTGCCGGTGAGCGCGCCCAGCCGCCCGTTGCCCACGGGCAGGCCCTGTTCGATCATCGCCCGGTCTGATGCGGGCGCCTGGTACCAGAAGCGGGTCGTCTCCGCTGCGGCGAGCAGGGGTGAGTCCGTCTCCCGGGTCGCGGAGGCGGAGGCCGCGAAGGCGGGCAGGCCGCCGAGTGCGGTGAAGGCGCCCGCGGCGGCGGCCGCGGAGAGGATGTCGCGGCGGTTCAGTCTGGGCCGGGTCGAGTCGGTGTGCTGGTCGTCGTCCACGAGGCACTCCATTCCGGAGGGATGGTGCGTGCGGGAGGTGCGTGCAGGAGGTGCGTGCGGGAGGAGCCGGGGGGCCTTGCCCGTCAGGAACGCTTCGGTACGCCGATCCGGTCGATGTCAGGGGCGTAGCCGTCACCGCTGTCGAAGGTGACCGTGTTGCTGCCGGCCTTGAGGGTCACCGGTACGCCGATCGTCTCGGCGGTTCCCCAGTCCCCGGTGGAGGGGAACTTCAGGGCGGTGGAGCCTTGGCCGTTGGCGGAGACCTGGACCGTGCGCGGATCACCGCTGACGTACGCGACGTCGATCACGTAACGGCCTGCCTTGCGCACCACGATGTCGTTGAACCGGAGCTTTCCGCCCTGGTAGAGATTGCCGACCTTGCTGCCGCCCGAGCACGCGGCGCAGTCACCGACCGCCGCGTTGCCGCTGAGGGTGTTGGCGGCGGACTCGGCCTCGTACTTCGTCATCTGCTGCTCGGGGCCTCGGGGTGCGACGGTGAACAGGCGCGAGCCGTGCGCGGGCAGTGTCTGGGTCACCTTGTCCTTGTAGGTGCCGAGGTCCTCGTGGTTCCACAGGTCGCGGACCTTGCCCCGGCCCGAGAAGCCGAGGGTGGAGAAGTCGGCGGTGACGGCGGCGGGCGAGTCGCCGAGGTTGAACAGGGCGACGGTGTGGCTGCCGTCGGCGTTCTTCGCGCTCCAGACCTGCCGGTCGCCGGATGCGGTGACGGGCCTCGCGGGTGGCGTGCTGCCCTGGTTGAGGGCGATGACCTCGCGGTTGGTCAGGAGCGATACGCCGTAGTCGTCGAGGCGTGTGAGGTCGTCGCCGGTGTAGAGAGGTGACTTGGCGATGGCCCACAGGGTCGCGTAGCTCTGCCGTTCGGCCTTGGTCAGGCCGTCCATCTCGCCGTTGCCCACGTTCAGGGAGTCGAGGTCGTTCCAGCCGCCGGGACCGGCGTGCCGGGTCCAGCCGGGTGCGTCGTCCCAGCGGTCGTCGACGGAGTTCTCCCACGACACCAGGGTGTTGCAGTAGCACTCGACGTCCGTGTCGATGCGCCAGCCGTTGGAGTACCGCTTCCAGTCGGCGACGTGGTTGATGTCGAGGGCCCAGGAGATCTCCAGGTGGATCGGGCGCCCGGCCTTGGCGATCGCCTTCTTCCAGGCGGCGACGTCGGCGATGTTGTTGTAGTTGTCGCCGCTCTTGGAGGAGCCGGGGCCCACGCCGTCCAGCTTGAGGAAGTCGTATCCCCAGTCGGCGAAGAGCTGGGCCTGCGAGTCGATGTACTTCTGCGCGCAGGGCCGGGAGAAGTCGAGTTTGTAGGCGCTGTCCCAGCCGTTGGTGGTGCGCAGGTCGTCGTGGACGATGTCGGCGGTGGTGCAGCCCTCCGCGTTGAAGATGGGCACCTTGCCCTCGCCGTATGCCTCCTTCTCCAGGCCCACCGGCAGGTAGATGCCTGCCTTGAGACCCTTGGCGTGGATGTCGTCGGCGACCGGCTTCATGCCGCGCGGGAAGCGGCCCGCGTTCGGTGCCTGGCGGGCGTAGGCGTCGAACTCCGGCTTCCACGCCATGTCGCGCCACCAGCCGGCGTCGATGTTGACGTACTCGTAGCCGTACTTCTTGAGCTTGGACGCCATGGCGTCGGTCTGCTTGAGGACGTTCTTCTCGGTCAGGTAGCTGTAGTCGCCGTCGGGGTTGAGCCCGGGGTACTTCGAGGACTGCATGCTCCAGCTGGTCCAGCCCATGTAGGGCTTCTGGGCCAGGTCCGCGGCGGGCTTCGCCTCGGCCACGGGAGCAGCGGCTGCGGGCACGGCCGTCGTCAGACCGGCGGCGAGGGCGAGGGCGAGCACGGAGGAGTACAGGGACGACCGCATGGGCCGGACCTCCTGAAGTCGGGGGCAGCGTGTCGGGGGTGCGGGACGTACGCGCGGCTGTGCGGCAGGTCAGCCCTTGCCGGAACCGATGGTCAACCCGCTGATGAACTGGCGCTGGAGCGCGAAATACACGAGGAGCGTGGGGATCGCGGTCAGCAGCGCACCGGCCGCGATGAGGTTGGGGTTGGTGAAGTACTGGCCCTGGAGATTGGCGAGGGCGGAGGTGATCGGCCGCTTGTCACCGGTGTCGATCAGGGCGAGCGACCAGAAGAAGTCGTTGTAGATCCAGATCGATTCGAGGGTGGCGAGCGCCGCGAAGGCCGGGCGGCACAGGGGCAGCACGATCTGGAAGAACTGCCGCCACACGGGAGCGCCGTCCACCAGGGAGGCTTCGGTGATCTCCTTGGGGATCGTCCTCATGTAGTTGCTGAGGACGAAGGTGCAAAAACCGCACTGGTAGGCGATGTGGATCGCGATGATGCCCCAGACGGAGTCGTAGAGCAGGAACGAGTCGCTCATCCAGCCGGGCAGCGGGACCTGGAGATAGAGCCGGTACAGCGGGGTGATGAGCACCTGCGCGGGCAACAGGTTGCCCGCGGTGAAGAACATGAGCAGGGCGATGTTCCACCGGAAGTCGAAGCGCGAGACGAAGAAGGCCACGGCGGCCGAGAACAGCAGGGTGCCGAGCACCGCGGGGACCGTGATGAGGACGGAGTTCCAGAAGAAGTGCGGCATCCCGGACTGGCTCCAGGCGTTGGAGAAGTTCTCCAGGCTGATGCCGTGCGGCCAGGACAGATAGCCGTGCTTCGCGGTGTCCTCGTACGGCCGCAGCGAGGTGTACACCGCCCACAGCAGCGGGACGAGCCACAGGAGGGCGATCCCGCCGAGGAGGAGATGCCTGCCGGTCTGCCGCCTAGGGCGCGGCGGGCCGTCGCCCGTCGGGGTTGCGCGGCGGGTGCGTGAGCCGGCGGCCGGCGGGGTGACGGTCGCGGTCACTGGTCCTCCTTGCGGAAGGTCTGTACGAGGAAGGCGCAGATGGCCAGCAGGGAGACGACGAGCAGGACGACCGCGAGCGCGGAGCCGTAACCGATGTGGCTGGACTCGCCGATGATGTTGTCGGTGATCAGGAGCGAGAGGAGCTCCATGCCGGGTTTGCTGCCGGTGCCGCCGCCCAGGACGTACACGATGTCGAACGCTCGCAGCGACTCCATGACGGTCACGACGAGGATGATGATGTTGACCGGCTTGAGCGCCGGGAAGACCACGCGCAGGAACGTCTGGCGGCCGTTGGCGCCGTCGAGGGCGGCGGCCTCCTTCAGCGCGGGGTCGAAGCCCTTCAGGCCCGCCAGGTAGAGGATCATGATGTAGCCGGTGTGCCGCCAGGCCGACGCGACGAGCACGGCCCAGAGGTTGAGGTCGGGGTCGCCGAGCCAGTCGATGGGCTGCCCGGAGCCCGCCCCGCTCAGGACGCCGTTGAGCAGACCGTTGTCGGGGTTGTAGATGATCTCCCAGATGAAGCCGACGACGGCGAGCGAGAGCACCATCGGCAGGAAGATCGCGGTCTGGTAGACCCGTGTGAAGCGGATCTTCCGGTCGAGCTGGTAGGCGAGGAAGATGCCGAACGGGGTGGGCAGCAGCGCCGTGAAGAGCAGCCAGACGACGTTGTGCTGGACGGCCGGCCAGAACGGCGGGTAGTTGGTGAAGATCTCCCGGTAGTTGTCGAGCCCGGTCCAGCGGATGTCTGACAGCGCGATGCCGTCCCAGTTCGTGAAGGACAGGCCGACGGAGGCGAGCGCGGGAAGCCAGACGAAGACCAGCAGGGCGAGCAGCGGAATGCCGACGATGACGGTGAGGAAGACGCGGTCACCGGGGCCGAGCCGCCGGGGCCGGGCACGCTTGGACGGGGGCGCTGTGCGCACGGAGGACATGGTGAACCTTCCCGGTCCTGATCAGGCCGTGTCAGGAGGTGTCAGGCCGTGAAGAAGCGCGAACGCTGGGACTCGATCTTCTTCAGGAGGGCCGCGCCGTCGTCCGGGTGGCCGAGCCACTGGGTGAATCCGGGCAGTACGACGGTGGAGATGAAGCCCGGGTCGCTGTCGCGGTCGCCGAACTGGGTGATGTGCTTGGCCGACGCGATGAGGTCGGCGGACTTCTTCTGCAGGGCGTTGTACTTGCCGGTGTCCGCACGGGAGTTGACGGCGACGTTGCTCGGGTCGACGCCCATGTAGAGATTCTCGGCCTCGGCGCCCCCGAGGTATTCGAGCAGCTTGGTGGCGCCCTTGAGGTTCTTCGGCCTGCGGCTGAGCATGAAGCCGTCGGTGGGGGCCTCGACGGTCTCCTGGCCGTGGGTCGGGTCGACCTCCGGGAAGGGGAAGAAGTCGATGTCCGCGCGGAGCTTCTCGTCGGTGATCTGCTGGCCGAGGAAGAGCCCGATGACCGCCATGCCGGACTTCTTGTCGAGCAGCGACTGCGCGGCGTCCTGCCAGGAACGGCCGCCCGCGCCCTGCTGGTAGAAGCCGCTCAACTCACGCCACAGGTCGAGTGTCTTGGTGGTGCGGCGGTCGGTCCAGGCGACCTCGCCCCGCATCAGGTCCATGTGGAAGTCGTAGCCGTTGGCGCGGAGATTCAGATAGTCGAAGGCCCCGAGGACGGACCAGCTGTCGCCGCCGCCGTAGCCGGACGCGATCGGCGAGAGACCGTCCTTCTTCATCCTCTTGGCGAGCGCGGTGAACTCGCTCCAGGTACGGGGGACTTCATAGCCCCGCTGCTTGAACACGCTCTTGCGGTAGAAGACGGCCCACGGGTAGTTGTACAGCGGGACGAAGTAGTACTTCCCGTCCTCGCCCTTGGACAGCTGCTTGGCGGCTTCGCTGAATCCGGAGCCTATTTTCTCCCATACGTCGTCGATGGGATGGGCCAGCTTCTTCTTGGCGAAGTACTGCATGCGGTAGCCCGCGAACCAGGTGAAGACGTCGTCCGGGGTGCCCTGGAGGTAGGTGGAGATGCTCTTCTGGAACGTGTCGTGGTCGACGGTGTTCGTCTTGACCTTGAGGCCGCTGTCCTCGGTGAACGCGCCGGTGACGGCGGCGTAGGCCTTCTCGGGGGTGGCATCGGCCCCGTTCGACCCGAAGGTCACCGTCTTCGGATCGGCGGCCGGTCCACCGCCGCAGGCGGAAAGGAGCGGGGCGCCCAGCGCGGCGGCGCCGATCCCGAGGGATCCGCGGACCACGGTGCGGCGGCCCGGCTCGCGTATCCCGCGGGTGGGGAAGGGTCTGCGGCTCTGCTGCGTCATCGCAACTCCTAGTACGTGTCTATGCCGATGAAGGACTGGATCGCGGTGGCCGCGGCCCCGCGCGCCCACTCCTCGAAGGGCAGGGGACGTGTCATCACGTCGCACTGCGCGGCGGTGCCGAAGGCGGACGCGGTGAACGCGTCGCGGATCTGCTCGGCGAACAGGTCGTACGCCGCGAGACCTTCGCCGGAGATGATCACTCGCTGCGGTCCGAGGACGTTGACGACGGCCCCGATGGCACGGCCGATCGCCTCCCCGGCTCGTGTGTAGGCCTCGCGCGCGCCGGGGTCGCCCTGGTGCGCAAGTTCCAGGGCTCCGGCGGAGTCGGTGACCGGGGTGCCGGTCGCCTCGCGGACGCGGCGGATGATGGCGGCGTCCCCGGCGATCGCCTCCACGCAGCCGGTGTTGCCGCAGTGGCACGGCGGGCCCAGCGGGTCGATCGGCAGATGGCCGATCTCACCGGCCACGCCGTGCGCGCCGGAGACCACCTTGCCGTGCACGACGAGACCGCAGCCGATGCCCGCACCGACGGTCACCAGGGCGAAGTCGGAGACGCCAGCCCCTGCGCCGAACCACTGCTCGGCGACCGTCAGCGCGCGGACGTCGTTGTCGACGGTGACGGGCAACCCGGTCACGGTGGAGGCCAGTTCGGCAAGCGGCACATCACGCCAGTCCAGGAAGGGCGAGTAGCGCACGACGCCTGCGGCGCGGTCCACGTCACCGGAGACGGCGAGACCGAGCCCCCGCACCTCGACGCCGAACCCCTCAGCCTCCGTGAGGAGTTCCTGGACGAGTCCGGAGATCGAGGCGAGCACGGCGCCGGGGTCGCGGTCGGTGACCGGGAGGTGGCGGGCGACGCGGATGCGGCAGCACAGGTCGGTCAGGACCGCGATGATCTCGTCGCCGGTCACCTTGACCCCGATGAACAGGGCCCGCCCTCCGTCGACCCGCACGAGGGTGGCGGGCCGCCCGAGGGAAGGCCGTGCTTCCTCGTCCGCGTCCTCGACGAGGTAGCCGGCCGCCATCAACGGCCGTACCGCTTTGGTGACCGCCGCCGAGGACAGCGCGGTACGCCGGGAGATCTCGATCCGCGTGAGCGGGCCGTGGGTCAGGACAGTGGTGAAGACCAGGGAAGCGGCCGGTGTGGGTGCCGGAACCACGTCGATACGAGGGGTCGTCGAGCGCATGGCCGAAACGTAGGGGGTGTTCTTTTCCTCTGTCAATGAAAGAAGCAAGTGCCTTTCAAGAAGCCTCTGTAGAGGACCCGAGCCATTCAAATATGCGACAGCGGCCGGGTGTTGACAGTTGATCGAAGGGAGTGTTGGCTGCCGCATGTTCTCGAGGCGCTATCTGAACGTGAGGATCCATGCCTGTGATCTCCTTCGCCCCTGAGACCGGGGTCTGGCTGCTCTGCACTCCGCGCACGTCGTACGCGCTCCGGGTCGATGAGACCGGAGCGCCCTGTCATCTCGCGTGGGGACCACGGCTGACCCTGGAGGAGGCAGAGGAGTTCGCCACTCCCCCGGCCCCGCACCCCAGCAGTTTCGAGGGGCGGCCGCCCGTCGGCGAGGAGCTCCCCGTGGACGGCGGGGCGCGCTACGGAACCCCCTCGCTGCAGGTGCGCTTCGCCGACGGCACCCGCGCCTTCGAATGGCAGGCGACAGGCCACCGCGTCCACGAGCCCGCGCCGGGATCGACGGAGCTGGCCCTGGATTTCCGTGACCGTCACTACGCCCTGGAGATCACTCTCCACTACCGCGTCCACGACGACAGCGACGCCGTCGAGCGCTGGTCCGTGCTGCGCAACACCGGCGAGGAAGCCGTGACGCTGCTGCGCGCCGACTCCGCCGCATGGACACTTCCGGCGAGGGACGACTACCGGCTCAGCCATGTCACGGGCCAGTGGTCCGCCGAGACCCAGCTGCACCGGGACCGCGTGCCGTTCGGCGAGACGGTGCTGACCAGCCGCAGGGGCATCACCAGCCATCACGCCAACCCCTGGGTGATGCTCGACGCGGGCGACGCGACCGAGGAGCACGGCCAGGTGTGGAGCGCGGCCCTGGCCTGGAGCGGCGGCTGGCGCGTCACCGTGCAGCGCACCCCTGACGGCCGGGCGGGCCTCACCGGCGGCGCGGGCCACGACGGCATGGCCCAACCCCTGGCACCCGGCGAGGAGTTCACCACTCCCCAGTACGTCGGCCTCTACACGGACGGCGGTTTCGGCGCGGCGAGCCGCGCCTGGCACGCGTACGTCCTCGGCCACGTGCTCCCCCACTCCGAGGAGACACGACCGGTCCTCTACAACTCGTGGGAGGCCACCGGATTCGACGTCGACGAGGCGAACCAACTGCGCCTGGCGGCGCGGGCGGCGGCGCTCGGCGCGGAGCTCTACGTCATGGACGACGGATGGTACGGCGCGCGGCGTGGCGAGGGCGCCGGGCTCGGCGACTGGACACCGTCACCGGACCGCTTCCCCGAAGGGCTCACTCCCCTGGTGCGCGAGGTGCACCGGCTCGGGATGGGCTTCGGTCTGTGGGTGGAGCCCGAGATGGTCAACCCGGACAGCGATCTCTACCGTCAACACCCGGACTGGGTCCTGCACTTCCCGCACCGCACCCGCACGGAGCTGCGCAGCCAGCTGGTGCTGAACTTCGCACGGCGTGACGTCGCGGACTGGGCGTACGGCTGGCTGACCCGCCTGGTGGGCGACCACGGCATCGACTTCCTCAAGTGGGACATGAACCGCGCGCTCAGCGAGGCGGGCTGGCCGGACCGGGCGGACGGCACGGAGCGCGTGCGGACGGCGTACGTGCACCGCCTGTACGACGTCATCGACCGCCTCCGCGCCGACCATCCCGGCCTGCGGATCGAGGCGTGCAGCGGCGGCGGCGGGCGGGTCGACCTGGGCATGCTGTCCCGCACGGACCAGGCGTGGACCTCGGACAACACCGACGCGGCGGACCGCGTCCTCATCCAGCACGGCTACGGCCAGATCTACCCGGCCCGGACCATGGCCGCGTGGGTGACCGACGTGCCCAACCCGCTCACCGCCCGGTCTGTGCCGCTGCGCTTCCGCTTCCATGTCGCGATGGCCGGGGTGCTCGGCCTCGGCGGCGACCTGACCCGCTGGACCGACGAGGAACTGGCGGAAGGCGCGGCATTGGTGGCCGAGTACAAGCGCGTGCGCCACCTCGTCCAGCACGGGACCCTGCACCGTCCGCGCGGCCCGGTCGACGACGGCCCGGCCGCGGTGCAGTACACCGCGGCGGACGGCAGCGAGGCCCTGCTCCTTGCCTGGCAGAGGGCCCCGCGCCACGGCGCCGCACACCCGCCCCTGCGCCTCGCCGGCCTCGATCCCTCCGCTCGCTACCGTGACGCCCGCACGGGTGCGGTCCATTCCGCGACCGTGCTGAGCGACTACGGACTCCGGCCCGCGCTGCCGCGTGGTGACTGGGCCAGCGTGGCGGTGCACTTGATCCGGGTTCCTTGACGGTGACTCAAGTCGTCTGTTGCCCCAGCTCGGCGAGCATCTTGAGCATGGCCTGGGCGGAGGGCTCCTCGGAGTCGGCCCCCTGGATCTCGGCGCCTTCGAACAGGGCGGGCTCGGCGCTGCGGGGGAACATGGCCTGTTCGTACTCGGTGAGTGCGGCCTCGACGTCGTCGGGGTGCGCGGCGAGGCACTTGCCGAGCTCGGCGCCGTCGAGCATGGCCAGGTTGGCGCCTTCGCCGTTCGGGGCAGTGAGGTGGGCGGCGTCCCCGAGCAGGGTCACCCCCGGGACCCGGTCCCACCGGTGGCCGGTCGGCAGGGCGAATTCCTGGGCGATGCGCGCGGTGGCCACGGCGGCATCGCCGAAGTCGATGCCGTCGAACCAGTCCTGCGGCCTGGACAGTCCCACGTACGCGTGCAGGGTGTCGCCCTTCTCCCGGTGAGCGAAGATCTCCCGGTCCGTCGAGGGCACGATCATCGACCCGCCGCCGACCGCCTTCGCGGCGGCGGGGTGCCGGGCGTAGGCGTCGAACAGGTAGGTGTCGACGACCGATTTGCCGACGTACTCGGGTGTGGCGGTGGAGAGCAGCGGCCGGACCCGTGACCACGCGCCGTCCGCGCCGACCAGCAGGCCCGCGACGACGGTGCCGCCGTCGGCGAACGTCACCTCGTGACGGCCATCGCCGAGAGCACGGGTGCCGCTGACCTTGTGATCCCACCGGACGGTACCGGCGGGGAGCGCGTCGAGCAGGATCTGTCGCAGCTCGCCGCGCTGCACCTCGGGGCGGCCCCCCGTGCCGTCGTCGGTCATCTCGTGCAGGAGGGTCCCGTCCGGGTCCAGGACCCGCATGGCCTGGCGGCCCTCCAGGATGATGCCGTGGAACTCGTCCACCAAGTCGGCCGCTTCGAGGGCGATTTGTCCGTTGTAGTCGTGGATGTCGAGCATCCCGCCCTGCGTGCGTGCCGTCGGGGAGGGTTCCGCCTAGTACACCGTGGCCGGGATTCCGTGGACGTGCAGGACGCGGGCCAGCGTGAGGCCGCCGAGTCCGGCGCCGATGATCGTGACGGGGGTGCGCATGGCGGCTCCTCCAGGTCGGGGCTGCCCGTGATGTCCGGCGGCCGTTCCTGGGAAGGTGTCAGGACACTCCGACAAGCCACCGACAGCTGTCCGACAGTCCCCGACTAGCCGCTCGCCATGGCGCGGCGGACGCTCTCGTGGAGCAGGGCGCGGCGCTGCTCGTGCAGTTCCGGCGGCTCCTGGGCGGTCGCGGCGTAGACATTGCTGACCGGTGACCACGTCATCGACATGGCGATGACCATGGCCATCACGTCGAACGGGTCCCCTTCGCGCACCAGCCCGGCGGCCTGTGCCTCGGCGATGGCGCGCAGCTTGCGGTCGTCGAGGCGGTCGGGGTCGTCGACCAGGTGACCTGTCGGGCGTCGCTCCAGGCGGGCCCAGGTGGCGAGCCGGATGAGGTCGGGGCGCAGGAGGTACTCGTCGTAGAGACGCACCGCCCAGTCCGCGAGGTCCGTGGCGTCGATCGGCACGACGTTCACGATCCGCTCGAGCGAACCGAAGAAGATGGCGTCGAACAGCCCTTCCTTGTTCCCGAAGTAGGCATAGAGCTGAGCCTTGTTGGTGCGCGCGGCGGCCACGATCCGCTCGATGCGCGCCCCGGCGATCCCGTGCTCGGCGAATTCCTGGGTCGCCACATCGAGGATGCGCTGGTAGGTCGCGGCTCCGCGTGTGGTCAAGGGCTGGTCGGCCATGCCCGCAGGTTACCAAACAGAACAGTTGGTTTGCCTGGCGGGCCGCAGGCGCCTACTCTCCAAATAGACCGAACAGTCTGTCTGAAGATCCGAGGAGTGCCCATGAGGACCACTGTGAGCTGGCAGGCCGAAGGACCGGCGACGACACTGCGGCGGACACCGCTGAAGCGGCGCGACCTGCGCCCCGACGACCTCGCGATCCGGGTGGACTACTGCGGGGTCTGCCACACGGACCTGCACGCCGTCCGGTCCCGCGAGGACGGCCAACCCCTGGTGCCGGGGCACGAGTTCACGGGCGTGGTGACCGAGACGGGGTCCGAGGTCTCCGGCGTCACGGGCTTCGCTGTCGGTGACGCGGTGGCGGTGGGCAACATCGTCGATTCGTGCGGCACGTGTCCCATGTGCCGGGCCGGCCAGGAGAACTTCTGCCATGCGTTCCCGACCCTCACCTACGGCGGAGTCGACCGCCACGACGGGTCGACCACCCAGGGCGGCTACTCCCGTGAGTACGTCGTCCGGTCGCGCTTCGCATACCCCCTTCCCCCCGGCCTCGACCCGGCCGCCGCCGCTCCCCTGCTCTGCGCCGGGGTCACCGTCTGGGAACCGCTGCACGCCCTCGCCGTGGGGCCGGGAGCCCGCGTCGCCGTGGCGGGCCTCGGCGGTCTGGGCCATCTCGCCGTCAAGATCGCCGTCGCGCTCGGTGCCGAGACCTCGGTCATCAGCCGCTCGCCGGACAAGGCCGACGACGCGCGCCGCCTCGGCGCGCACGACGTGATCGTCTCCACCGACCCGGAGCGCATGGCCGCCGCCCGCGACCGGTTCGACGTCGTCATCGACACCATCGCCGTCCCGCACGACCTCGGCCCCTACCTGCGTCTGGTCGCGATGGACGGGACGCTCAGCCACCTGGGTCACCTCGGGCCCATCACCCTGGAGACCACCGACCTGCTCATCGGGCGCAAGCGGCTGAGCTCCGCGGGGAGCGGCGGAAGGCCCGCGACCGCCGCCATGCTGGCCTTCTGTGCCGAACACGGCATCACCGCCGACATCGAACTGCTCCCGTCGGCACGTGTGAACGAGGCCCTCGACCGCCTCGGGCGCAACGACGTCCGCTACCGCTTCGTCCTCGACTTGTCCGACCTGGGCTGAGGCACGGCTCCTGACTCCTAACCTCTGCCTGCCCCCTGACCTCGACGAGGAGACGTCCTCGGCGGGGGGGCGGCTCGACTTGATAGGCAAGTGAGCATTTGCCTATCATGTGGTCGTGGCCGACGAACTCTTCAAAGCCTTGGCCGACCCCACCCGCCGCATCATCCTCGACGAACTCACGGAGAAATCCGGGCAGACCCTGTTCGAGATCTGTTCGCGACTGAGCATGAGGCACCAGCTCGGCATCTCCCGTCAGGGGGTCTCTCAGCACCTTGCCGTACTGGAGGCCGCCGGGCTCGTCGAGACCAGGCGGGAGGGCCGCTACAAGTTCCACGACCTGAACAC
This sequence comes from Streptomyces sp. NPDC047525, assembly GCF_040643025.1. NCBI lineage: Bacteria > Bacillati > Actinomycetota > Actinomycetes > Kitasatosporales > Streptomycetaceae > Streptomyces > Streptomyces sp. NPDC047525. The sequence goes on along the minus strand of NZ_JBEYTL010000002.1, from coordinate 811,384 downwards.
GGCCCCACTGCGACACATCGTCGAGCGATGGCCCGTGCCCGACACGCCCCGACCGGAGGAGAGCACCCCATGAAGATCCATCTGACCAGCGTCTTCGTCGACGACCAGGCCAAGGCCGAGGCCTTCTACACCGAGATCCTCGGCTTCGTGAAGAAGCACGACGTCCCGGTGGGCGAGAAGGACCGGTGGCTGACCGTCGTCTCACGTGACGAGCCCGGCGGCACCGAGCTCCTCCTGGAGCCCGCCGGTCACCCGGCCGTCAAGCCCTACCGCGACATGATCGTCAAGGACGGCATCCCTCTCGCCCAGTTCGCCGTCGACGACGTGCAGGCGGAGTACGAGCGCCTGCGCGACCTCGGTGTCCACTTCACCCAGGGGCCCCTGGACATGGGCCCGATCACCACCGCCGTCTTCGACGACACCTGCGGCAACCTGATCCAGATCGCGACCGAACCGCAGTAGGGCGGATCCCGGCAACCATCGCGCGCCCGGCGGCGACTACGAGGCGAGCCGCTCATCGGAAACTCCCCGAAGGAGACGTTCCCATGACCATTCCTCGCTCCCCCGCGCTCGTCGGAGTCAGATCCCGCGTACGGAAATCGGTGCGTGCCAGGCGCCTGGCATCCCTCGCCGGCGCCACCGGCATCGCCGCCGCGGCCGTCCTTGCCGTCCCGGGCACGGCCGCCGCACACGGCGTGGCCATGATGCCCGGGTCGCGCACCTACCTCTGCTACAAGGACCTGCTCGCCAACTCCTCCACCCAGATGCCCACCAACCCCGCCTGCAAGGCGGCGGTTCAGGAGGCCGGTACCACCCCGCTGTACAACTGGTTCGCCGTGCTCGACTCCAACGCGGGCGGCCGCGGCGAGGGTTACGTCGAGGACGGCACCCTGTGCAGCGCGGGCGACCGCAGCCCCTACGACTTCTCCCCGTACAACGCCGCCCGCACCGACTGGCCCGTCACTCACCTCACCTCCGGCGACACCATCGAGGTGAACTACAGCAACTGGGCCCACCATCCGGGCCAGTTCAAGGTGTACGTCACCAAGGAGGGCTTCGACCCACAGCAGCCGCTGGGGTGGTCGGACCTGGAGAACGTACAGACCGTTCAGAACCCGCCGCAGGAGGGCGGCCCCGGCAGCGAGGCGGGGCACTACTACTGGGACCTGCAACTGCCTGAACGTACCGGCCAGCACATTCTGTTCGTCCAGTGGATCCGCTCCGACAGCCAGGAGAACTTCTTCTCCTGCTCCGACGTGCTCTTCGACGGAGGCAATGGCGAGGTCACCGGATTGACCGGCGGCGAACGGTCGAGCACCGCCGTGACCGCGCTCGGCGCGGGCAAGCAGAACACCGAGGCGGAAGCGGTGCACGAGGGTCACGCGAGCCATGAGAGCCATGACGGCGGCTCGTCGACCGGGGCCCGCCCCGCGCCCGACACCACCCCCGACATCGCGAACGCCGCATCCGACTCCCCCATGGACTCCCCTGGCGCCGGCCTGGTGGGCGCTCTCGCAGGTGCCGGTGCCGTGATCCTCGCCGGCGGTACCGTCCTGCACCTGCGCCACCGCAGGCCGGACGCGGATCAGTAGGTACGCCCCTGTCGCCGGGCCAGCGCCAGCACGCTCAATCCGAACATCAAGACCCCCAGGGGGAGGTGGACCGACGGGACGTGCGCGATGCCCAGCACCACCTGAACCGAAGCGAGTGCGAGGAAGCCGGACGCGTGCCGGACAGGCCGCGGCGAGCCGCCGCCCGGCTTCCACGCCAGCACGGCTGCGAGCACGTACAGCATCGACGCCCCGTACATCACGCGGGCTCCGGCGCTGTGCAGCGTCTCTCCATAGGACGAGGTCAGCAGGAGTCCCGAGGAGACCGCCTGGAGGAAAATCGTCAGGGTCTGCAGGGCGATCGCGATCTGCAGGAACGAAACGCCGCGCCGTGCGGTCGCGTCCGCGCTCACCTTCGCCGTCACCTGGGTGGCCATGTCGCAGTCCCCTTTTCCGCCCGCGGGCAGTGGATCGATAAGGTCTCACCTGCCCGACGACGCGGGCCTGCGAAAGGTAAGGCGAGGGGCGGCCGGAAGCATGGGGACTGTTGGGACCAGCACCGATGAGACAGCCGGCGAGCGACACCAACTGATCAATGTCGCCTACCGGTTGCTCGGATCGGTGACCGAGGCCGAGGACGCCGTACAGGACGCCTACGCACGCTGGTACGGGCTGTCACGAAGCCGGCGGGAGGAGATCCTGTCCCCCGGCGCCTGGCTGACGACGGTGACCGGCCGCATCTGCCTGGATCTGCTCGGCTCGGCGCGGGCCCGCCGTGAACGCTATGTCGGCGCGTGGCTGCCCGAGCCGCTGCCCGATCGCACCGAGTGGGACCACGCGGGTGGCGCCGACCTCGCCGGCCGCGCGGACCCCGCCGACCAGATCGTCCAGGACGAGTCGGTGGCCATGGCCTTCCTCGTCATCCTGGAGTCGATGACGCCGGCCGAGCGGGTGGCGTTCGTCCTGCACGACGTCTTCCGCTACCCCTTCGCCGAGATCGCCGCCGTCCTCGGCCGGACGCCAGCTGCCTGCAAGCAGCTGGCGGCCTCGGCCCGCCGACGGGTGAGCGTCGCGCGCGCTCCGATACCGGCGACCGGCCGGGCAGACGTGGTGCGGCACGTCAAAGAGGCTTGGGAGACCAAGGACATCGCGGCCCTCGTCGGTCTCCTCGATCCGGCCGCCGTGATGACCGCCGACGGCGGCGGCATGGTCGGCACCGTCCTCCACCCGGTCGAGGGCGGCGCGCGCATCGCCCAGTACATGGTCGCCATCGCCGACAGGGCTCCGGGACTCGAACTCCTGGAGTGCTCGGTCAACGGAGTGCCGGGCCTGGTGGCCCAGCGTGGCGGCATCGTCATGACCGTAGCCGCGTTCGACGTCTCCGACGAGCGCGTCACGCGGATCTGGGCGGTCCGCAACCCCGAGAAGCTGCGTCCGTGGACGCGGGAGGGCTAGCTCCCGGATCACCGATTCCCGCGAAGGAAGTCCGTCAATTCCCGGGACACCACTGGGTCTTCTGTCGACGCCGGTCGGGATTCGCCGTCTCTCTCATGAATTTCAGCCCAACCGCGTCTTACGACGAATGATCGCGCCGCGGATGTGCCGTCAAACACCCCTGGCCAGCAGGTACTTGTGCCGACTTCGTCGGGAACCCACGGACGCATCGCCCGCACATCGCATTACAACCAACCCCAAACCCCGTCAGTCACACGTAATTGCAAGGACCACGTATGCCTCACGGAGGTTATGTAATGCCCTCTCGGCCCTCTCACCTCATCAACCACCGGATTATCCGTACTGCCTCGGCGGTGACGCTCGCTCTCGGTACGGGGCTGGCCGCTCCGTTCCTCCTGGCGGGCACCGCCGCTGCCGCGGCGCCGGAAGCGACTGCCGCGTTCAGCGAGAGCGATCACGGGATCCTTTACACGGCGGCCTCCGGCCAGACCAACAGGGTGACCGTCACCGCGTCGAAATCCGCAGGAACCGAAGAGATCACCTATGTGATCGACGATGCCGTTCCGGTCAGGGCGGGAGACGGCTGCTCCTACCCCGACGGCACGGACCGCACGAAGGTCTCCTGCACCGTCGCCACTCTGGAGAGCCAGGACCCGTACGCCACTTTGAAGTTGGCGCTCGGCGACGGCGACGACACCGTCTCCTACAACAACACCACCGACCAGACGTACTACTTCGCGCGGGCCGAGCTCGGCGATGGCAGGGACACCTGGAACCACACCGGCGGCGTCGACGGCAACTCCGTCATCGGAGAGGCGGGCAACGACGACCTCTCGGTGGGCGAGGCCGGCGTGGTGAGCGGCGGTGACGGCACCGACACGCTCCACGCCGCGGGAGGCAGCATCGCGCAGGGCGGCAACGACAACGACACGATCTACTCGGACGGCGAGGAGAGCGCAGTCGACGGCGGCGCGGGCGACGACGTGATCCAGGGCGGCGCCGAGAGGCAGAACCTGTCCGGCGGCGACGGCAACGACACGATCCGCGGCGGGGCCGGCGACGACTTCCTCTACGGCGGCAAGGGCAACGACATCCTGTACGGCAACAGCGGCAACGACACGATCTACGGAAACAGCGGGAACGACGAGCTGTACGGCGGCGCCGGCCAGGACACCCTCTCGGGCGGTCCCGGCACCAACATCGTTCACCAGGACTGACCTTCACACAGCCGGGGGTGCCGCGCGGTCATCCGTGCGGCACCCTCGGCGCTGCCCCGGCGCATGCTTGGCGGCGCGCGCGAGTGGTCGGCTCAGCGGACCCGGTCGTAGACGAGGGCCAACGTCCCGTGCTCGCCCGCGCTCTGGCTGACGAGCGACCACTTCCCCGTGGGCAGGCCGTCGTCGAAGAGGCGCGGACCGCCGCCGAGGAAGACGGGGAAGATCGTGAGCGCCAGCCGGTCGACCTTGTCGGCCGCCAGCAGTGCCTTGATGACGCTCGCGCTGGAGAGCACGAGGATGTCGCCGCCCTCGGTCGCCTTGAGGTCCGTGGCGACCTCGGCGGTCGGCTTGTCGACGATCGTCGCCCGCTCCCACGGTGCCTCGCCGATGGTGGAGGAGAGGACCACCTTGTCGGTGTCGACGAGCCACTTCGCGAAGGCCTCGTCCCGCGGGTCGGCGCCCTCCATGCCGATGACGGTGGGCCAGAAGCCGAGGAATCCCTCGGCGTTGACCCGCCCGAGCAGAGCCGTCGTCGCAGACTCCCAGAGGCTGGTCATGAGGTCGCGGGCCACGTCGGTGTGGGCGTAGGGCATCACCCAGCGCATGTCCAGCGGGTTGTCCGGCGCGGCGTAGTGACCGTCGAGGGAGAGGCTCATGTTGGTGACGACCCGGCGGCCCGCGGTCTGCTTCTGCTCCTGCTCTGTCACTTCGAGCTCCTCGTGTCGGCGTCGCTGTGGCTTGCGTTGTCGGTGCCTTCGGTGGTGCCGGTGGTGTGCGCGTCCCTGGTCAGGATCGCGGCGAGCTTGTCGAGGCTCTGGCCGAAGCCGATCTCGATGCCCGCGATGAAGTCCGCGGAGTCGACCGTGCTGTCGGTGATCCGCCAGTGGACGTCGAGGTCCGTGCCGGTTTCGGTGGGCGTCAGGCCGAGGTCGACGTGGGCGGTGAACGCGAGGCCGCCGTCGGGAAGCAGTGGCGAGAGCCGGTAGGCGAGGCGCTCCCCGGTGCGTACGTCGTCGACGACTCCCTCCGCGCGTCCGGCGACCAGGGCGGATCCGTCGGTGTCCTCGGCATCGCGGTACTCGTGGACGATCCGTCCGCCCTCTCGCGCCTCGAAGACCAGCTCGGAGACGCGGAGATCGTCGGGCGTCCACCACCGGGCCAGCAAGGTGGCCTCGGTCAGGTGGCGCCAGACCGCATCGGGGCGCCCCGCCAGCGACCTGAGGAACCTGAACGAGCGGCCGTCGGCCCACCCCGACTCCCCCGCGGCGAGCCGCTCCGCGTCCAGGCTCGCCCCGTACCGGTCGAAGGTCGCGCGCGGGCCCCCCTCCTGGTCCGCGGTGTCGGCGAGCCCGCTGAGTGTGGCCGCCAGGTCCCGCAAGGCAGCGGACCGGAGTGCGTAGATGCGGCGCTGGCCGGTGCGCTGTGAGGTGACGACGCCGGCGCGTTCGAGGATCTGCAAGTGCTTGGTCGTCTGCGGCTGGCGCGCTTCGGCGAGCTGGGCGAGGACCCCGACCGAGCGGGGCCGCTCGGCCAGCAGGCTCACGAGCCGCCAGCGGGCCGGGTCCGCCAGTGCGGAGAGGAGTGCGTCCATGAATGCGAGTATTCGTTAAGGAGAATATTCGTGTCAAGGAATATGCCTGCACGAACTCACACCTGTGGGCACGCGGCGTCAGGCCCGGGAGCGGGACAATCGCTTCATGACGCGCTCTGCACCGGACACCCACGACGACGGCGGCTATCTCCTCGACAACGCACAGTCCGAGGCGGGCACCCGTTTCGACGCGCTCGGCGAGCTCTTCGACCCGACCACGTTCCGGCACATCGAGGCCCTGGGGATCACCTCGGGGTGGCGGTGCTGGGAGGTCGGGGCCGGCGGCCTCTCGGTGGTGACGTGGCTGGCCGACCGGGTCGGACCCACCGGCCGGGTACTGGCGACCGACATCGACACTTCCTGGGCCTCGCGAGCAGCGGGCGGCGTCATCGAGGTGCTGCGCCACGACGTGGGCCGGGACGAACCGCCGGTGGGCGGCTTCGACTTCGTCCACGCCCGGCTCGTGTTGGTGCACGTGGCCGACAGGGAGCGGGCGCTGCGCGCGATGGTCGGTGCGCTGCGGCCGGGCGGGTGGCTGCTGGTGGAGGACGCCGACCCGGCGTCGCAGCCGCTGATCTGCCTGGACGAGTACGGTCCCGAGCAGGCGCTGGCCAACAGATTGCGGGCCGGATTCCGTTCGCTGCTCGCGGCTCGCGGCGCCGACCTGGCCTACGGACGCAAGGTCCCCCGGCTGCTGCGCGAGGCGGGACTGACCGATGTCACCGCGGACGCCTACTTCCCGATCACGTCACCGGCCTGCGATGTCCTGGAGGCGGCGACGGTCCGGCAGGTGCGCGAGAGGCTGGTCGCTGCAGGGCTCGCGACCGACGAGGAGATCGACCGGCACCTCACCAGCGTCACGTCCGGCCGCCTCGACCTCACCACCTCCCCCATGATCTCTGCGTGGGGACGCAGGCCATAAGGGGTCGGCATGTAGGCCCGGCCCGCCGTCCGCGTCGCGGCTCAGGAACCGCCTGGTGGATTGTGACCTCTCAGGGCTCCACGCCGCAGCGTCGCGCGATCGCCTCAAGGCGTTCGAGTTCGCGCCGCGCCGCGGTCGGGTGGGCGAGGTCGAGGGCCATCTCGGCGCGGGCAGTGACGTAGATGATGTCCTGGCGTGTGGTCGCGTCGATGTCTGGGGCGGCCTGGAGGCGGCGGCCCGTGACGGACAGGGAGAGAGCGACGTGGTCGAGACGGTCGCGCAGGCCCAAGGGAAGCACCTGCCGCAGTACGTCCTTGGCGTAGTCGCGCGCCTGCCGGTCCGCCTCGCAGGGGCGAGGCGGCGAGGGGGCCCAGCGAAGGGCTGCCTCCCGGGGGCCGTCGTACATGTCCGCCACCACAGCGCGCGCGGTGGCGGAATCGCCTTCAGCCGCGGACTCGCGGGCCGACTCCAACAGGGACCGCAGTCGGGCGCGGACCTGGGGGTCCTCACCCGTGCGGGCGTCCAGATAGCCGGACCACACGTCGAACGCCTTGCTCAACTCGGCGTCCGCCATGGCCTCGTACGCGTCCGGCACTCCGCCGCCTCTCCCGTCGGGCCGTCCCGGTGCGGACGGCAGCGGTTCACGATAGGCGGGTGCCGGGGGCGATGCCTGCGAATTTTCGGCCGCCGGGAGCAGGGTCCGACGCGGCCTCGGGGTGAGCCGGCCACAGACCTGGCACGGTGCCCCCCGACGTCCGGGGCTAGGTTGCCGCCGCGAAAGCGTCGACGCCCGTGAGCTCGGCCGACAGCGCCCACAGGCGCGCGGCCTGCTCGGGGTCGGTCGCGTGTGCGTGCACGCCGCCTTCCGAGCCTTCGCCCGCCGGTTCGGCGATGTCGCAGTCCTCGCAGTACACGCCGCCCATGCCCGCCAGCTGGGGAGAGGTCGCCGCCCATACCTGCGTCGCCGCGCCCTGCCCGGTCGTCTTGAAGGTGGGATCGGTCGGGGTGCCGTTCTCGTCGATCCAGCCCGCGTCGACCATCTCCGCCTTCGCGAGGTGGCGCTGCAGGGGGGTGAGGATGCTGCCCGGATGCAGTGCGAACGCTCTGACTCCGGCGTCGCGGCCGAGCGCATCGAGCTGCACGGCGAACAGCACGTTGGCCGTCTTGGCCTGCCCGTACGCCTGCCATCTGTCGTAGCCATGCTCGAACTGCACGTCGTCCCAGCGCATGCCGGTGATGCCATGGGCGCCGGAGGACACCGCGATCACTCGCGCGCCACCGCGGGCGATGGCCGGCCAGAGGTGGTTGATCAGCGCGTAGTGACCGAGGTGGTTGGTGGCGAACTGCGCCTCCCACCCCGGGCCGACCCTCGTCTCGGGGCAGGCCATGACCCCGGCGTTGTTGATCACGATGTCGACCGAGCGGCCCGAGGCCAGGAACCGGTCGGCGAAACCGCGGACGCTTTCGAGGTCGGAGAGGTCGAGGTCGTCGGTCTCGACGCCGTCGATGCCCTCGACCGCCTCCTGAGCGGCCGCCCGTCGCCGGGCGGGGACCACGACACGGGCTCCGGCACCGGCCAGAGCGCGGGTTGCCTCCAGACCAAGGCCCGAGTAACCACCAGTGACGATCGCGGTGCTGCCGGACAGGTCGATCCCGCTCAGGACGTCGTTCGCGGTGCTCCGGGCACCGAAGCCCGATCCGATCTTGTGCTGAGGTGTCGTCATGGCGGAGACGCTAGATACTGGACCGCGCTCTAGGTCAAGGGGCGTTGATGGCGAACAGCGTCGGCGGCCGTCGGCAGCGTCCCCGACGACAACGGTAGAACGGCTCGGTAGAACGGCTCGGCGGCCAGATGTCGTCGAAGGTGCGGGCACTGTGGACGAACACCACGTCCACGGGGTGCGCCAGGTCGTAGAGCGTCCGGGTCATCGACATCACGGGCGTCACGCCGCTGCCGGCCGAGAGGAACAGGTATTTCGGCGCCGGATGCCGGGTGATGGAGAACTCGCCGAGCGGCCCCCGCGCTCGTACAGCGGCGCCCGGCAGCAGGCGATCGTGGAGCCATGGGGAGACCAGGCCGCCCGGCATCCGTTTCACCGTGATCGTCAGGAGGTCGGGGCGGGTCGGCGGAGACGAGATGGTGTAGCAGCGTTCTACAGGGCGGCCGTCGATGTCGAGGACGAGAGTGAGGAACTGGCCGGGGTCGTGCCGGAACATCCGAGGTTCGGCGGGTTCGAGGACGAAGGTCCGGACGTCGGAGGTGACGTCGATGACCTGCTTGCACACGAGCAGCCCGTCGCCCCAGGCCGGCGGCAGGCCCCCGGCTGTCGTGGTCGCTGTCCTCAGCATCGCTGTCGTCATCATCGCTCCAGGTGTGCCTTCAGCCGCGTGATGTACCAGTTGACGAAGTCCTCGACCTGCGACTCGCTCGGGCTGTAGGGACCGGGCACGTAGGCGGGACTGCTGATGCCCTGGTGGGCGCGGGCGACGAACGTCGCGTCCTGTTCGTTCGTGACCGCCCATACACGCGTCAGGGCGTCCAGGTCGTAGTCGACCCCCTCCTCCGCATCCGCGTGCACCAGCCAGGTGGTGCGCACGAGGGTCCGGTCCGACGCGAGCGGGATGACGGAGAACGTGACCGCGTGATCGGCCGCGAAGTGGAACCAGGCGTTGGGCTGCAGGTGAAAACCGAGGTGCCCGAGGCGCGCCGTGGGGAAGTCCGCCAGCAGACGCTTGACCGCTGCCGATCCGTCCTCCGTGAAGGACTCGCCTGCGAGGTCGAGTGGTTCGCGTTGAATGCGGAAGCCGGTGGGGCGGACGTCAAGCTCCTCGATCGGGGCGTAGGGAAGCCCGAGAGCCTCGTACGAGGCGTGCGCGTCCGCGTCGGCCCTGAGGAATCGCTCGTAGGTGGGGAGCAGGGCAGGCGGGACGTTCTCCGCGGTGAAGTTGTAGAGGGGGAAATAGCAGCGCTGGAGCTCGGGGTGGCCTGCGCAGTGGTAGCACTCCCGGTTGTTCTCCATGGTGAGCTTCCAGTTGCCGCTCTCGACGAGGTCGATCTGCTTCGCCACCTTGGCGTGGGGCAGGTTGTGCGGCGCGATGTAGGGCTCGACACGGCGTGCGACCTCGTCGAAGTCGGCGGGTGGTCGCTCGGCGAGGCAGATGAAGACGAGGCCGGTGACCGTGCGCACGTGGACGGATCTGAGGCCGAAGCACGAGCGGTCGAAGTCCGGCGCCTGCGACTCGGCGTACCGCAGCCGGCCGTCCACGCCGTAGGTCCAATGGTGGTAGCCGCACACGATGTTGCCCACAGAACCGCGCTCGTCATTGAGGATGCGGGCGCCCCGGTGGCGGCAGACGTTGTGGAAGGCCCGCACCTCCTCGTCGTCGTCGCGGACGAGGATGACGGAGTACGGTCCGACGGTGACCGTGACGTAGTCACCGGGTTCGGGGAGTTCGGCCTCCGTCGCGACGAAGATCCAGCTGCGGGCGAAGACGGCCTCGATGTCGAGGTCGAAGAACGCGTCGCTCACGTAGAACGGGGCTTCGAGACTCTGGCCGACGGAACGCCGGGCGACGAGCTCGGCGGTACTCGTGACGGGGGTCGGTGCGTTCATCGCGTCTCTCCGATGGCTCGTCAGACCGGCAGGCACAGCCGCAGGGCGTCGTAGACGGCAGCGTGGATGTTGCGGCTGGTGACCGCGTCGCCGATGCGGAACAGCTGGTACCGGCCCGCCTCGTTGCGGACGACGTTCTGTACGTCGTGCGCCAGCAGGGCGCGGTGGTCCACCTCACCGAGATTGCGGGAGCCGGCCAGCAGGTCGTTGTACAACTCGTCGTTGGGCAGGGTGCCGTGCTCAACCACGACGTGGTCCACGACCAGTTCGGTCTCGGACTCCGGCTCCGTGTACTCGCTGTAGAGGGTCGCGGCCAGACGCCCGTCCCCGGTGCGGCGGACGGAACGCAGCCGCTGGGCGAGGACGGTGGTGACGCCGTGCGCTGCGAAGACCCTCAGATACGCGGGTGAGTTCATGCTGCCGACGTCGGGCGCGAGCATGCGCTCCGGCGTCACGTAGTGCAAACGGGCGCCGGTCGCGGCGAGGAGTTCCACGGCGTCCATCGCCGGATAGCCTCCGTGGTCGTCGTAGACCAGTACGGCGTCGGTGCTCCGGGGGCGCAGGGAGCCGGACATGACGTCCCAGGTGTCGGCCACCAGGTGCTCGCCTTCGCCTAGGAAGGACCGGTTGGGGACGCCCCCGGTGGCGACGACGAGGTCGGCGTGCTCGGCGAGCACGTCCTGGGCCTCGGCGTACGTCCCCAGACGGAGGTCGACGCCGAGGTGCTTGCACTCACCGACCCGCCAGTCGACGATGCCGAGCAGATCGCGGCGCCGGGGGTTCTGCGCGGCGAGCTGGATCTGGCCGCCGGGCTGGTCGCTTGCCTCGAACAGCACGACGTCATGGCCCCGTTCGCCGAGGACCCGTGCGGCTTCGAGCCCGGCGGGCCCCGCTCCGACGACGACGGCCTTCCGTCGGCGGCCGATGGTCGGGGGGACGATGTGGGGTACGTGGAGTTCGCGTCCGGTGGCCGGGTTGTGGACGCACTTGGTGTCCCCGGAGTCGTAGATCGCGTCCAGGCAGTAACTCGCGCCGACGCAGGGCCGGATGCGGTCCTCCTGTCCGGTGGCCACCTTGGTCACCAGATGGGGGTCGGCTATCTGGGCCCGGGTCATCCCGACCAGATCCAGCAGCCCTGCTCGCAGGGCGTGCCGCGCGGTGGCGGGGTCGGCGATGCGGGCCGCGTGCATCACGGGGATGTCGAGGCGGCGGCGTATCTCTCCGTTGAACTCCAGAAAGGGCGCCAGCGGGGTGCCGATCGAGGGAATCGTCCGGGCCAGGGAGGCGTCACTCTCGATGGAGCCCCGAATGGTGCTGATGAAGTCGATGCCGTCGGCGCTGAATTGCTCGGCCGCCGCCATCCCCTCGTCGAACGTCAGGCCGCCGGGACGGTCCTCGGCGAGTGCCATCCGCATGCCCACGACGAAGTCGGGGCCGACGGCCTCGCGCACCGCACGGAGCACACGGCGCGGAACGGCCAGACGGTTCGTGAGGCTGCCGCCCAACTCGTCGTCCCGGTGGTTCGTCGACGGGGACAGAAAGCTGTCGAGGAAGTGGCCGTACGACTGGAGCTCGATGCCGTCAAGGCCGCCCGCCCGGCAGCGCAACGCCGCGGCGACGTAGTCGGCGACGATGCGGTCGATGTCCCATGGCTCGGCGGCCTTGGGGAACGCGCGGTGCGCGGGCTCGCGCAGCGGCGACGCGGACACCACCGGCAGCCAGTCACCCGAGTAGTTGCTGGTGCGGCGGCCCAGATGGGTGACCTGACACATGACGGCCGCGCCGGCGTCGTGCACGTCGTCGGCGAGCCTGCGCAACCACGGAACGATCTCGTCGCGGTACAGGAGCAGGTTGCCGAACGACGGGGGGCTGTCGGGGGACACGACCGCGGAGCCGCCGATCATCGTCAGGCCGACGCCGCCGCGCGCCTTCTCCAGGTGGTAGGCGCGATAGCGGTCCTTGGGCAGGCCGTCCTCGCCGAAGGCCGGTTCATGGGACGTACTGACCACCCGATTGCGCAGGGTGAGGTGCTTCAGCCGGAAGGGCCGGAGCAGGGGATCCACGTTCGAGGTCTGTGCGCGCACGTCCGCTCCTCGAGAAGCTCTGTGGGCGGAGAGACAGCGGCCACGGGCTGGGCCGCGCTCAGAAGGTCATCCACGCATTGCGTTTCGCAATGCGAAACAGTTACGCCATGCGAGACAAATGTGGAGCCTGGGCGTCTCCGTCGTCAACCCCTGGAGCGCTGCGCTCAACCGCGCCTGATGTAGCCCTTGCGCCACGAGATCTTGTCCCCGGCGGCGATGAGCTGCTCGACGAGCCCGGAAATCGTGTGGTCGTTGATGCGGAACGTCGGACCGGAGATGGTCACAGCGGCGATGACCTGCCCGTTCAGGGACCTGATGGGGGCGGAGAGAGCGGCGAGCCCGATCTCGTGCTCCTCGCTCGTGACGCCGTAGCCGAGTTCACGAACGGTCTGCAGCTCCTCCTTCAGGAGCGCCGGGTCCGTGATGGTGTGCGGGGTGAACCTCTCCAGCGGCTGATTCAGGATCTCGGCGGCCTCTTCCTGCCGCATGTGTGCCAGGAGGACCTTGCCCGCCGATGTGGCATGCAGAGGCGTGCGCTTGCCGACCCAGTCGATGCTGGTGATGGCCGCACTGCTGATCACCTGGTCGACGCTGACGACCGCCTGGCCGTCATGGACCGCGAGGTTGACCGTCTCGCCGACGGCCGCGGCGAGCTCCTGACAGATCGGGCGGCTCAGCAGCGACAGGTCACTTCCCTTGGTCGCCCCGCCGGCGAGCTCGACCACGGTGTATCCGATGCGGTAGCGCCCCCGTTCCGCGTCCTGTTCGACAAGGCCCCTGGCCTCCAGGGTGGCGAGCAGGCGGAACACGGTCGACTTGTGGATCCGCAGGGCTTCGGCGATGTCCGTGACGCCGGAAGGTCCCTGCGCGGCCAGTACTTGGAGGATCGAGACCGCCCGGTCCACCGACTGCACCGATGTGTCGCGCGCCCGACCGTTGCTGCTCATGCCCGGAAGCCTATCGGGGCGCGGTCACCGCCCTCCTTGTGCGACCGGCGACGGCCTCCCCGGAAGGGCCACCCTCACCAGGACCTACGCGTGTGTGTCACGGCGCTGATCGGCCACCGTCCGCAACACCTCGACCAGAGCCGCCACCGACGGCCTGCGTTCGGCCGAGGCGCGGCACACCACGACGACGTGCCTCTCGATCCGCTCGCGCAGCCGCACCACGTCGAAGCGTGAGGCGCGAAGGCCGAGCATCAGCTCGGTCACCGTGCTCACGCCGATGCCCGCCTCCACCAGGGCCAGGGTCGCCGCGGTGTCGGTGACCTCGTGGCGCACGTCCGGTTCGAGGCCCGCGCGGCGGCACGCGGTGCGCACGGCGCGGCCGTAGTAGCTGCCCGGCGACGGCAGGATCCACGCCAGGTCCCGGGTTTCGGCCAGAGCGGCGCGGTAGCGGCCCGCCATCCAGCCGGTCGGTACGGCCAGGGCGAAGCGCTCGCGGCAGAGCCGGGTCACCCGCAGAGCGGCGTCGCGCGGGATGGGCACGTCCGGGTAGTCCAGGCCGAGCGCGAGGTCCACGCCTCCCGAGGCGACGGCGTCGTACACCTCGTCCACGTCCATGTCACGGCTGTGCACGGCCAGTTCGGGGTGGGCCGCGTGCATCCGGCGCAGGGCGGGCGGCAGGATCTCGGCGGCGGCCGTGGTGAACAGGCCGACCAGCAGCGTGCCGGAGACCACGCCGCTGCCGCGCTCCAGCTCCTCGACGGCCTCGGCCTCCGTGGCCAGGATCCGCTCGGCGTGCCGGGCCAGCGTGACCCCGGCGTCGGTGAGCTCCACCCGGCGGCCCGCACGGCGCAGCAGCGGTGTGCCCACAGCCCTTTCCAGCGCGGCGATCTGCTGGGACACGCCGCCCGGGGTGTATCCCAGGGCCTGCGCGACGGCGGTGACGGTGCCGCGCCGGGTCAGCTCGACCAGGGACCGCAGCTGGGAACTCGTCCAATCCATGAAGCGACCGTATAGAGACCGTCAAAGATCAGGAGCAGAAACTGTTCATGGACGTCAAAGGTCGGGGTGCGTCACGATGACGGGCAGCCAGCTGATCAGCGTCCCTCGAGTTACGGAGCACGTTTCTGACGGCCCATGCCGCACCCGTGAACTGACGCCTCTTCAGACCCGTCGGTACGGGCGTCGGCCTCTGGAAGGGATCGGCCTCTTGTCCTCCTCTCCGCGTCCGTCCACCTCTTCCCGTCCCTCCACCGCCCCCGCCTTCCGCGCCCCGCCGCCGACCGCCGATGTCGTGATCGTCGGCGGGGGCGTGATGGGCGCCTCGATCGCCTTCCACCTCGCCGAGGCGGGAGTGAGCGACATCGTCGTCGTCGAACGCGGCGAACTCGCCTGCGGCAGTTCCGGGAAACCGATCGGCGGCGTGCGCGCCCACTTCTCCGACCCGCTCAACATCGAGCTGGGCCAACGGAGTCTGCGTGCCTACCGGGACTTCCCGCACCGGCCCGGCGCGGACATCCGCCTGGACACCGTGGGCTATCTCTTCCTGCTCACCGGCGAGCGCCAGGCCACGGAGTTCGCCGAGAGCGTGCGGCTCCAGAACAGCCTGGGCGTACCCAGCCGCATGGTCGGCGCCGACGAGGCCCGGCGCCTCTGCCCGTATCTGAGCACCGAAGGCCTCGTGGCCGCCGTGCACTCCCCCACCGACGGGCACGCCCGCCCCCGCCTCGTCGTGCACGGGTACGCCGACGCCGCGGACCGGGCAGGCGTCCGCTTCGCCACGCACACCCGCGTCACCGGCATGGACACCACCGGCGACCGTGTCAGCGCCGTGCACACCGACCGCGGCACCGTCGCCTGCTCCACCGTGATCTGCACGGCGGGCGCCTGGTCCGGCCGGATCGGCGCCATGGCCGGCGTCGGCCTCCCCGTCCGGCCGGTGCGCCGCCAACTGGCCTTCACCGAACGGCTTTCGCCGTCGGCACCGCGGATCCCCTTCACCATCGACTTCACCTCGTCCGCGTATTTCCACAACAGCGACGACGGGCTGCTGTTCGGCCTCGCCGACTCCCGCGAGGCCGAAGGCTTCGACACCACATGGACCCCGGAGTGGCTCGACCTGTTCCGGGACGTCGTACGCCACCGCGCCCCCGCCCTCGCCACGATGCCGATCGCCGACGGGTGGGCGGGCCTGTACGAAGTCACGCCGGACCACAACGCACTGATCGGCCGCTGCGGGGAGCGGCCCAACTTCCTTTACGCCACCGGCTTCTCGGGGCACGGTTTCCTCCAGGCCCCAGCTGTCGGCGAGGTCGTGCGCGACCTGTATCTGGAGCGCGAGCCGTGCGTCGACATCGCGCCGCTGAGCGCCGACCGTTTCCGGACCGGGGCCGCGAGCCGCCCCGAGGCCCACGTCGTATGACCCTCTCCCCTGCCCAATCCCGGGTCCGATCCCGGGTCCGATCCCATGTCCCGACTCCGTGTCCGAACATTCGAAAGGCAGACCTTCGATGATCAGCCAGTGGCAGCTGCGGGCCGCCTTCGCCGCACGGCTCTCGGAGATGTACGGGCGGGAAGTCCCCGCCTACAACACGCTCGTAGCCGTCTCACGCGAGGTCAACGAGGACACCCTGCGCGCGCAGGGCGCCGACGCCGAACGGCTCGGCTCCATCAGCCGCGTCACCGCGGAACGGCACGGCGCCATCCGGGTGGGCACACCCGCCGAACTGCGCGACGTCGCGCGGATCTTCGGCGCGCTCGGCATGCGCCCGGTCGGCTTCTACGACCTGCGGGAGGCGGCCGCGAGCGCGGTGCCGGTCGTGTCGACGGCGTTCCGCCCCGTGGACGCCGACGAGTTGGCGCGCAACCCCTTCCGGGTCTTCACCTCGCTGCTCACGCCCGCGGACCCGCGCTTCTTCGACGCCGAGCTGCGCTCCCGCCTGGAGACGTTCCTGGCCGGGCGCGAGCTGTTCCCGCCGGAGCTGCTCGCCCTGGCCGACCGGGCCGGGACCGAGCGTGAACTGCCCGAGGAGCACGCCGAGCGTTTCCTCCATCTCGCCGTCCAGGCCTTCGAGTTGTCGGCGGAGCCGATCGACCGGGCCTGGTACGAGGAGCTGGAGAGGGTCTCCGCGGTCGCCGCGGACATCGGCGGCGTCCGCTCCACCCACATCAACCACCTCACCCCGCGCGTCCTGGACATCGACGAGCTGTACCGGCGGATGACCGAACGCGGCATCGAGATGATCGACACCATCCAGGGCCCGCCCGGCTGGAAGGGCCCCGACCTGCTGCTGCGCCAGACGTCGTTCCGCGCCCTGGCCGAACCGCGCGCCCTGCGCCTGGCCGACGGCAGTGTGACCCGCGGCGCGCTGCGGGTGCGGTTCGGCGAGGTCGAGGCCCGCGGCATCGCCCTCACCCCCGCGGGCCGCGCGCTCTACGACCGCCTGCTCACCCTCGCCGACGACGAGGCCGCCCGGCGCCCCGCAGCCGACCGCACCGAACTGGCCCGCACGCTGTGGGCCGCGCACGTCCCCGCCACCGAGCGCGAGCTCGCCGCGCAGGAGCTCGCCTACTTCACCTACCACGCCGCACCCGACCGCCCGCGCGACGGCACCCAACTCCCCACCAACATCGTCGAGTTGGAGCGCCGGGGCTGGGTCCGGGCCGAACCCGTCGTCTACGAGGACTTCCTGCCGCGCTCCGCCGCTGGGATCTTCCAGTCCAACCTCAGCGGCGAGGGCTCCCGGAACACCGGGCAGGAAGGCGCCGCGTACGACAGCGAATGGCTCTCCGGCGCCATCGACCGCGAGGTCCTCGACCCGTACGCCCTGTACGAGCAGCAGCAGAGCCTCTCGATCACCGAAGTCGGCCGCGAACTGGGCCTGGACCTGGACAGCACGCGCCACTGATCCCCCGACATACGTCGTCCCACCTCACCCAGGGAGCATCATGACCGGCACCACCACCCTGCCCGGCACCGACGACCTGCGCAGCCGTGCCCGCACGAGCCTGGGGCGCATCGGCGTGACGGTCCCGGAGGGCAGCGACTTCCCGGCGCGTACGCCCATCACCGGCGAGGACCTGTTCGGCCTGACCGCGGCGACCGCCGCCGACACCGAGGACGCCGTCGCCGCCGCCCGCGAGGCGTTCCTCGCCTGGCGCAGCACACCGGCGCCGCGCCGGGGTGAACTCGTGCGCCGTCTGGGCGAGTTGTTGCGCGACCACAAGAGCGACCTGGCCGACCTGATCACCATCGAGGCGGGAAAGATCCGCTCGGAGGCGCTGGGCGAGGTCCAGGAGATGATCGACATCTGCGACTTCGCGGTCGGCCTCTCGCGCCAGCTCTACGGCCGCACCATCGCCTCCGAGCGTCCCGGCCACCGTCTCGCCGAGACCTGGCACCCGCTGGGCGTGGTCGGGGTGATCTCCGCGTTCAACTTCCCTGCCGCGGTGTGGTCGTGGAACACCGCAGTGGCTCTGGCCTGCGGCGACACCGTGGTCTGGAAGCCGTCCGAGCTGACTCCGCTCATCTCCCTGGCCTGCGACCGGCTGCTGGCCAGGGCCGCGGAGGAGGCGGGCGCCCCGCGCGACGTACACCGTCTTCTGCTCGGCGACCGCACGGTGGGTGAGCGGCTGGTCGACGATCCGCGCGTCGCGCTCGTCAGCGCCACCGGCTCCACCCGCATGGGCCGCGAGGTCGGGCCGCGCGTGGCGGCACGGTTCGGGCGCAGCCTGCTCGAACTCGGCGGCAACAACGCCGCGGTCGTGGCGCCCTCTGCCGACCTCGACCTCGCGGTGCAGGGCATCGTCTTCGCCGCCGCGGGCACGGCGGGCCAGCGCTGCACCACGCTGCGCCGTCTGATCGTGCACCGCGACATCGCCGACACGCTCGTCGCGCGCCTGACGGCCGCGTACACCAAGCTCCCCATCGGGGACCCGTTCGACGAGGACACCCTCGTCGGGCCGCTCATCTCGCCCGCCGCCCTCGACCGCATGCAGGACGCGCTCGCCCGCGTACAGGCACAGGGCGGCAAGATCCTCGCGGGCGGCAACCGACGCCTGGCGGACACGGCGCCGCAGGCCGCGTACGCCGAACCGGTCA
Source organism: Streptomyces sp. NPDC047525 (assembly GCF_040643025.1). NCBI lineage: Bacteria > Bacillati > Actinomycetota > Actinomycetes > Kitasatosporales > Streptomycetaceae > Streptomyces > Streptomyces sp. NPDC047525. Next base: position 792,906 of record NZ_JBEYTL010000002.1, on the reverse strand, counting down.
TCGTCCGCGTCGACGAACAGACCGACGTCGTACGCCAGGAGACCTTCGCGCCCATCCTGTACGTCCTCCCGTACGACACGCTGGAGGAGGCCATCGCGCTGCACAACGGCGTCCCGCAGGGGCTCTCCTCCAGCATCTTCACCCGCGACCAGCAGGAGGCCGAGCTCTTCCTGTCCTCCGAGGGCTCCGACTGCGGCATCGCCAACGTCAACATCGGCACGTCCGGCGCGGAGATCGGAGGCGCGTTCGGCGGCGAGAAGGAGACGGGCGGCGGACGCGAGTCCGGCTCCGACGCCTGGCGCGCGTACATGCGGCCCGCCACCAACACCATCAACTACTCCGGCCGCCTCGCCCTGGCACAGAACGTCAGCTTCCTCCAGGTGTGATGTCCGGGGAGGCTCCTTCCACCGGGACGACTTGAAACGCATGCCGATATGGGTATACGTTTGCTGCCATGGCACGAGCAACGACGACGTCAGACGTCTTCAACGCCATCGCCGAGCCGCAGCGCCGGGACATCCTGACGCTGCTGCGGGCAGGCGAACGGCCGGTGACGGAGGTCGCCGAGGAGCTGGGAATGACGCAGCCCGGGGCGTCCAAGCACCTGCGGGTGCTCCGCGAAGTCGGCTTGGTGCGGGACCGCAAGGCGGGCAAGCAGCGCCTGTACGACCTGGACGCACGTGGACTGCGAACGGTTCACGAGTGGACCGGCGGGTTCGAGCAATTCTGGAACGAGAGCTTCGACCGGCTGGACGCATACGTGCAGGAACTCAAGCAGGAAGGGCACCAGGAGTAGCTGATGAATTCGACTGAGCGAGAAGCACCGGCGCAGTCCGCGACAGCCGACCGTGAGATCGTGATCTCCCGGGACATCGACGCCCCGCCAGAACTGGTGTTCAAGGCGTTCACCGAGGTGCGGCACCTGTCGCGCTGGTGGGGGCCGGAAGGATTCACCACCACTACGCGGGCCTTCGAGTTCCGCGTCGGCGGGGTGTGGGATTTCGTGATGCACGGGCCGGACGGCACCGATTACAGCGAGTGGATCACCTGGACCGAGATCGTCCCGCCGGAGCGGATCGCGATGCTCCATGGCGAGTACCGCGGCGACCCGAATGCGTTCGAGTCGGTCCTCACGTTTACGCCCGACGGGGAGACGACCCGGATCGAGATGCTCACGGTGTTCCCCACCAAGGAGCTGCGCGACGAGGCGATCAAGAAGCACGGCGCGATCGAGGCCGGCCGGCAGACCCTCGGCAACCTGGCTGCCTACGTCGCGGAGATCGCCCGTAAGGGAGTTGAGGACTGATGGCCGGCAAAGTGTTCTTCAGCGTGTCGATGTCGCTCGACGGGTTCATCGCGCCCGCGTCCCCCGAAGAACTGATGGGGCGGCAGTGGATGGAACTGCAGCGGTGGGTATTTCCACAGCGGTTCTTCCGGGAGAACCTGAAGCTCGGGGAGGGCGGCGAGGAAGGGCGCGACAACGACATCGTGCGGGAGACGTTCGAGCGCACCGGCTCAAGCGTGATGGGCAAGCGGATGTTCGACGCCGGCGAGCATGCGTGGCCCGAGGATCCGCCGTTCCACACGCCGGTGTTCGTCGTCACGCACGAGAAGCGTGCCCCCTGGGTGCGGCAGGGCGGGACCACCTTCCACTTCGTCAACGACGGCATCGAGTCCGCGCTCGATCAGGCCCGCGAGGCCGCCGACGACCGAGACGTCCGCATCGCGGGCGGCGGCGCGACGATCCTGGAGTTCCTGAACGCCGGTCTGATCGACGAGTTCACGATCGCACTCTCGCCCGTGCTGTTCGGCTCCGGAATCCGCCTGTTCGAGGGCGTCGACGCGAGCCGCGTGGCTCTTGACCTGGTTAGTGCGGAGCCTTCGCCGAGGACGACGCATCTCAGGTACAGCGTGCATCCGCGGTAGGCGCGGACATGAGTGCGGCGCCTCTTGGAATGGGGACCGCCAAGAGGCGCCGCTGAACGCTGTCCAGGGCCGTTCAGCCCTCAAAGGTCGCGGCGGAAGAGCTCCACGATCACCGCCCAGAGAGCGCGGCCCACCAGGGCCGCTGTGATGCGTGTCGCGAGATCCCGTCCCACCTCTGTCTGTTTGGACGACTTGCGCTCGGCCATACCTCCTCCTCTCGGATACGGGGGGCGCCCGACCGGCCGCCGGATGACGGCCGACCTTGGGCGCCCCTCCCCCCAACGCGAGGAAGAGACGGGGTCAACATACCGATGGATGCCGGGAGTTCGGAAGCATCGGTCGCTCGTGACGGTGTGCCGAAGCCTGCGTACGGGAGCTTCGGGAGCTCCGGTGGCTTCCTCGGGCTCGTGGCGGCGAGTTTTGTCAGATCCGTTGACGAACCAACTACCTGCTCCTAGCTTCGAGTCGCCGCGCTTCGTATGTCATATACGAGACGCGGTATGCCATACGCGGTGTACGCATGCCCTGAGTCGGCGTACCCGGGCACAGTTCAGCGCCAGAGGAGGAGAGCCCGTCTTGAGTTCCCGCATCCGTAAGAGCCCACGTCGATCCGTCCCAGCAGCCATGGCCCTGTCACTCCTCCTCGGCATCACCGCCACCGCCTGCGGGGACGACGGCTCCGGCATCGCGGGCGAGGAGGGCAGCGAGGGCTCCGGCAAGGGGACCATCACCTTCTGGGACAACAACACCGCCGTGCGCCGCGGCATCTGGATGGAGATCATCAAGGACTTCGAGAAGAAGTACCCCGACATCAAGGTCGATTACGTCGGCATCCCCGCCGAGAACGCCCAGTCGAAGTACGACAACTCCATCCAGGGCGGCGGCCTGCCGGACGTCGGCGGCGTCGGCGCCGCCATGCTCGCCGCCATCGCGGCCCAAGGCGCGCTGGAACCACTGCAGGACCGGCTGGCCGCAAGCCCCTTGGACGGCGAGCTCAGCAAGAGCATGCTCGCGTCGACGACTTCGGCGGGCGGGACATCGCAGTTGCTGATGGTCCCGACCTCCGCGAACAACGGCGTGCTGTACTACCGCACCGACCTCTTCAAGGCCGCGGGTCTGGACGCACCGACCACGTGGGGCAAGTTCTACGAGGCGGCGGACCAACTGACCGCCAAGGGCAAGAACCAGTTCGGCTACACCATCCGCGGCGGTGTCGGCTCCATCGCCCAGGCCCTGGACGCGATGTACGGGCAGAGCGGCATCAAGTCCTTCTGGAACGCGGACGAGACGAAGACCACGGTCAACGCCCCGAGGAACGTCGCCGCCCTGGAGAAGTACACGGCCCTCTACAAGAAGACGACCCCGGCCGCCGACCTCAACAACAACTTCACGCAGATGGTCGCCCAGTGGGACGGCGGCCGGATCGGCATGCTCAGTCACAACCTCGGCTCCTACCAGGACCACGTGAAGGCCCTCGGCCCCGGCAAGTTCCGCGGCCTGCCGAACCCGAAGGCAGCGGGCGGCAAGCGTGTCCAGGTGTCCAACCCGATCGACGGGCTCTCGATCTTCAAGACCAGCACCAAGAAGAAGGCTGCCTGGAAGTTCATCGAGTTCGCCTCCTCGCACCGGGCCAGCTCCAAGTTCAACGAGTCCGCCGGTCTGATCCCCGCCAACAGCAAAGCGGTCAAGGACGCCTGGGTCGAGAAGTCCGAGCCGACGCGCCTGGCCGCCGACGCGCTCAACTCCCCGGCGACCACGATCGTCCAGCTGCCGTACTACCTGCCTGACTGGAACACGATCTCCAAGGCCGAGAACGAACCCGCGTTCCAGAAGGTCATGCTCGGCAAGACCAGCGCGAAGGACTTCCTCGACGACCTCGCCGACCAGCTCAACACCGCGCAGGCCGACTGGAAGCGGCAGAACTCCTGAGGCGCCGATCGGTTTCGTCATGCCGTCGCGTGCATGCACACGGCACCCTCAGACATCCGAGGGTGCGGAGCCCTCCGCCCCGGTGTTCCATCGATATGCCCAACTCGGCACAGAATCGGGGCCGTACGGCCCGAGACGGGGGACTCATGTCGATCAAGCAGACAGCGGCGCGACTTGTGGCTATCGCAGCCATCACGGGCGGAGCCTTCGCGTGGAGCGCGCTACCGGCCACGGCCGCCGACAACGGAGCACCGGGCGGCGGCGGATCGTTCGCACCGGCTGACAACGACTGGGGCATAGCGCCGTCGCAGAACGGCGGCGCTCCGGGTAATGGTGGGTTCACGCCCGCCGATCACGATTGGAACGTCGCGCTGCTCCAGAACGGTGGCGCTCCGGGCGGCGGCGGCTGACCTGGTCTTGCGGTCGGGTCAGCGGAGCACGGCATCGGCCGCCGCGATGGAGTCGATGCCGTGTTCGCCCTCGTCGGCCGCGGAGTCGATGAGCGCGAGCATCCGCTCTTCTCTTCCTGTGGACAACCCAGGGCGCCTGCCCCACCCCATGCCGCTAAGGTCCCGGCATGGTGTGGGGCAGGAGAGGCAGCAGGGTGCGGCCGTGCGCCTGGTGCGGGGAGCAAGTCGAGCAGACCAGCCGTTGGCGTAGGCGCCGATACTGCTGCCGCAGCCACCACTTGAAGGCCAGCGCACTCGCCCGACTGCTCGACGCCCTCGACTCGCTGACTGGCTAGTAGTCGGGCGCGAGGCCACCGCCAGGCGAACCGTGACCGTCGCCCAGCGCAGCCAGACCCCCGCCCGGGCTGCCGCCGTTCTCGGCAGGTGCCAGGCCGCTCCACGGCGCTCGCGGCCGATTTCCCACCCCCTCATATGTGACACCCGCCTACGCGCAGGTACGCGGGTGGGCCTTCAGCGGTGCCTTGCTCGATGAGCCAGTCCGGGGGCGGCCGTCGGGGCTGCTCGCCTCGGATCCAAGGCGATGTCTGCGGCGATGGGCAGGTGGTCGCTGCCCGTGGCGGGCAGCGTACGTACGTGAGTGACGGTTGCCTCGCGGGTCATGACGTGGTCGATCCGGGACACGGGGAAGGACGCGGGCCAGCTGAAGGCGAAGTCCCGTCCCGATGTGTCCAGGCGTGTGGTGACCGGGGCGAGGCCGCGGTCGTCCACCGTGCTGTTGAGATCTCCGAGCAGGATCAGCCGGTCGAGCTGCTCGGCGGCCAGCGCCGCGCCCAGCAGGCCGGCGCTCTCGTCCCGCAGGCCGGAACTGAAGCCGTGCCACCGCACGCGGACCGAGGGCAAGTGGGCGACGTACACCGCGACATCGCCCCACGGCGTACGAGCCGTCGCCCGCACCCCGCGGTTCCAGTCCTTCCCGACCCCCTCCGGCCTGATGTCCACCGCCCTGACGTCCGTCAGCGGATGCTTCGACCAGAGACCCACCGTGCCCCGCACCGCCCGGTAGGGATACCGCGGCGTCAGTTCCCTCTCGTACACCGGCCGCGCGGAGGGCGTCAGCTCCTCCAAGGCGATGAGATCGGGCTCGGGCTCGGTCAGGGCTCGGGCCGTGCCCGCGGGGTCGGCGTTCACGTCGCTGACGTTGTGCTGGACCGCCGTGATGTCGTGGGCGCCGTGGTACTCGGCCGTCGCCACCCGACCACCGAACAGGGCTCCCCAGACCGCGGCGGGCAACAGCAGTGCCACCAGCGCGACCGCCGAGCGGCGCAGCAGGGCCAGGACGAGCAGCACGGGAACCGCCAGGCCCAGCCACGGCAGAAACGTCTCTACGAGGCTGCCGAAGCGGACGACAGTGTTGGGCACGGCGGAGTGGAACGCCAGCAGAGCGGCGGTCAGGACGGCGAGCGACGCGAGGATCCGGCCGCGTACCCAGGGCGACCGCCCTGTCGCCTCCGCGCCCCACCGCAGCCACTCGACTCGTCCCCGCCGCACCTCTTGCGCCACCCGGCTCCCCCATGTCCCCGCTCGCCCACCCGTGAGCGCGACGTGCCTGGTAGGACGCCGTCATCGGGTGGTCAGGTTCCGGCCGCCGGATGCGGCATGGGCGTGCGGCGGGAACACTGGAACACTGGGTGCGCGTGCCCGGAGGCACGCGCAACACCTTCCGTTTCTGTCGAAGGGACATGCCGTGGCGGATCTCTACGCCCTTGTCGGAGAGCACCTCGAGAAGGCCCGCACCGCCGCGCACGGACGCAGCGCCGAGCTGCTCCTGCACGACGGTCCGCTGCGGCAGAGCCTCATCGTGCTCACCACCGGAACCGAGCTCGGAGAGCACGACGCGCCCACGGCCGCGACGCTGTTCGTCCTGCGCGGGCGGGTCGCTCTCACCACGGGGGACGACACGCTCGAACTGGCCGAGGGCGAGTTCGCGCCCGTCCCGCACAAGCGCCACGGCCTGACCGCCCTGGACGACTCGGCCGTCGTCCTGACCGCCGTCACCGAGGTCTGAGCCGACGGCGCTACCCCGGTGCGACGGCCTTGAGCCACTCCTCGACGGCGACGACCTCCGCCCACTGCGGGAACAGCTTCTCGGTCAGGAGCATGTGCACTTCGGGGTCCAGGTCGATGCAGGCGTCCGCCAGGACGGTGAGCCCGAGGTCCCGGTCGTTGGCATGACACGCGGTGTGCAGCACCACTCCGCTGGTGGCGATGCCGGTGAGAACGAGGTTGTTGATGTCGCGCGCCCTGAGCACCAGGTCCAGGTCGCTGCCCGAGAACGCGCTGCCGCGGCGCTTGGTGACCACGGTTTCGTCCGGCCGGGGCGCGATGTCGGGGTGGATCTCGCTGCCCGGCTCACCCTCGATGTGCAGGCCCGCCCGCACGACGGCGGTGAGCGCCTTGTTGCGGGGGCTGACATCAGGCCGGCCCGGTCGTAACGCGATGACCACGTAGATCACGGGGATGTCCGCCGCGCGGGCACCGTCGATCGCCCGGCGCAGGCGCGGCAGATATCCCGAGCCGTCGTCGGCGAGGTCCACGATCTCGCGCTGGACGTCCATCACGAGGAGGGCGCTGTTCCCCACGCCCGTCGTCCCTGCGTTCCCCACGCCCGTCGTCCCTTCGTTCACGACCGCACCGCCACCGCATCGACCTCGAACAGCATCCCCGGCAGCGCGAGAGAGGCCACGCCGCTCAGCGTCTGGGCGGGGAGCCGCTCGCCGAATCGTGCGTGCAGGGCCTTGCCCAGGACCTCCAGCTTGTCCAGGTCGTGGTCGACGACGAACGTGCCGAGCCGGACCACGTGCTCGTACCCGAGGCCGACCCCCTCCAGGGCCGACCGCAGCCGGTCGAAGGCGAGATCCACCTGGGCCGTGAAGTCGCCCGGCACCGGGGAGCCGTCGGCGTCGGAGGCGTACTGGCCACCGATGAAGACGAGTTCGCCGGGTGCCGATGCGGCATGGCTGTAGCCGAAGGGGGTCGGATCGTGGAGGGTGGCGGGGTTGGTCATCGTGCGCTGATCGGTCGTCATGTCTGGTCGAACATCCCGTGATGGCGTACCCATTCCGGCGAGGCGGAGGCAATCCCACGGCGGTGCGATCATGGCGCGTGATGAACGCCGATGACGAGTGTGCCGGGCGCGAGCCCGCGGGGGACGGGTGGCCGGACGTACCGGGTGAGACCGCCCTCACGATCAAGGTCCCCGAAGCCGACCCACTGGTCCGGGCCGGGTTCCCCGCCCATGTGACGGTGCTCTATCCCTTCGTGCACGAGAGCCGTCTCGACGCGGCGGCCCACCGCGAACTGTCCGCGCTCTTCGCCGGGCACGATGCCTTCACCCTGACGTTCGCCGAGTTCGCCCGCTATCCCGGTGTCCTCTACCTCGATCCATGGCCGCACGCCCCGGTCACGGCTCTGACCAAGGACCTCACCGGGCGCTGGCCCGAGGCGGTGCCCTACCGGGGGATATTCGAGCCCCCGCTCGCCCCGCATCTGACGGTCGCGAACGACGAGGGCCCCGCGACCCAGGACGCCGCGTACGACGCGCTGCAGGCCGAACTGGAGCCCCTCCTGCCGCTGAGCTGTCGCGTCCGCACGGTCCATCTCATCGTGTGGGACGGCACGCGCTGGCGGGACCGCGCCGCGTACGAACTCGGCCACCGGCCGGGAAAATGTCCTGCCGCCCGAGATGCAGTGCGCCCCTTTCAGCGATATGCCTGATTCACCGGACCTGATTCCGCGACCTCGCGGACCCGGTGAAAGGGGCATCCGCCGTGGACGACTACCCACTGATGAATCTCTTCCTGACGATGCTGTACCTCTTCCTGTGGATCATGTGGTTCTTCCTGCTGTTCAAGGTGATCACCGACCTGTTCCGTGACCACACGCTCAACGGCTGGTGGAAGGCGGGCTGGCTCATCTTCGTGCTCGTCCTGCCGTTCCTCGGGGTCCTCGTGTACCTCATCGCCCGTGGCCGCAGCATGAGCGAGCGTGACGTGGCTCAGGTCAAGGAACAGGAACAGGCGTTCCGCAGCTACGTACAGAAGGCGGCGGGTTCCGGTCCGGGCGGCGGCCACGTCGACGAACTGGCGAAGCTCGCCGAGCTGAAGAAGAGCGGTGACCTCACCACCGAGGAGTACGAGAAGGCCAAGGAGAAGATCCTGGCCTGAGGCGGCGCTGCCGCCCACCGCGGTTATGCTCCGGAAGCATGACCATCGAGCTGCGGCATCTGCGCGCCTTCCTCGCCATCGCCGAGGAGGGCAACGTCACTCGCGCCGCCGCCCGGCTCCATCTGAGCCAGCCCGCGCTGTCCCGCACGCTGCGCCAGCTGGAGGACCATCTGGGCGCCCGCCTCGTGGACCGCTCCACCCATCACCTGGAGCTGACCGTCCAGGGGCGGACGTTCCGCGACAAGGCGGCCGCAGCGCTCGCAGCCGTCGAGACCGCCCTGGATCCGCGGGGGCTGCGGAGGTGGCCGCTGCGCCTGGGCCACACCTGGGCCGCCCTGGGCGACCACACCGTCCCGCTGCTGCGCCGCTGGGACGAGACGCACCCCGGTACGCCGCTCGAACTGTTCCGCATCGACGACCGTACGGCGGGTCTCACCCAGGGCAAGGTCGACGTGGCTCTGCTGCGCGGCCCGGTCGCCGCGGCCGGGCTCTGCACGGAGCTGCTCCTGTCGGAGGAGCGGGTGGTGGTCATGCCGGCCGACAGCCCGCTCGCGTCACTCCACCGGGTCACTCTGGCGGATCTCACCGCCCATCCGATCGCCCTCAACACCGTCTCCGGCACCACGACGATGGACCTGTGGCCGACGGCGGCCCGTCCGGTCGCGACCATCGAGGTGACCAACACCGACGAGTGGCTCATCGCCATCGCCGCGGGCCGCGCCGTCGGGGTGTCCACGACCGCCACCCCGAGCCAGCACACGCACCCCTCGCTGGTGTTCCGGCCGCTCCCGGACGCGCCGCCCGTTCCCGTCACGCTGGCCTGGCGCGCGGGGCTCGGGCACCCGGCCATCCCTGACCTGGTGGCTCTCGCTCACCAGGTCATCGCGGCCACCGCACGCTGACGCCCTACGGCCGCGGAGCGCGCAGGCGCACGGGAAGCTTCTGCACGCTGTTCCCCACGAAGGAGGCGTGGCGGGGCAGTTCGGGTTCCGGCATCGCGAGGTCGAGGTCGGGGAAGCGGCTGAACAGCTGCTCCAGGGCGATGGTCGCCTCCATGCGGGCCAGCGGGGCGCCCATGCAGAAGTGTGCGCCGTGGCCCAGGGAGAGGTGCCGGGTGGTGGTGGTGTCGCGGGTGATGTCGAAGCGGTCGGCGTCGGGGCCGTGGGCCTGCTTGTCGCGGCCGGCCGCGGAGTATCCGGCCAGGACGGGGGTGCCCTGGGGGATGACGGTGCCGTCCAGCGTGAGGTCGCGGGTCGGGTACCGGAAGGGGAAGTAGCTGACGGGGCTGTCCCAGCGCAGCGTCTCCTCCACCACGTCGGCCCACGCCACCTTGCCGGCCTCGGCCAGGGCGAGCTGGTCGCGGTGGGTGCACAGGGCGCGTACGGCGTTGGTGATCAGGTTGAGGGTGGTCTCGTGCCCGGCGATGATCGTGAGCATCAGGGTGCCCAGCAGCTCGTGCGGGCTGAGCCGGTCGCCGTTCTCCTCCCGGGCCGCGATCAGGGCGGTGGTGAGGTCGTCTCCCGGGTTCGCGGCACGGGCGGCGGCGACGGCGCCGAGGACTTCCACCATCTCCTTGTTGGCCGCCATCGCCTCTTGGGGACCGATGTCGGTGGCGACGATCTGGTTCGACAGGTGGTGCAGGCGGTCGTGGTACTCGGCGTCCACACCCAGGAGTTCGCAGATGACGCCCATCGGCAGCGGAAGCGCGAAGTGCTTGCGCAGGTCAGCGACGCCGTCGCCCGCGGTGGCCGCCTGGTCGAGGCCGTCGAGCAGATCGGTCGTCAGGGCCGTGATCCGCGGCTGGAGCTCCGCCACCCGGCGCGGGGTGAACGCCTTGCCCATCAGGGAGCGCAGCCTGCGGTGGTCGGCGCCGTCGGCGGTGGTCATGCCCTGCACCGTCGCGAACGTCTTCAGCGGCCAGCCGTCGGGTATCTCGCCGGCCTGAAGGGCGGCGAAGTGCTGGGCGTTCTTGGCGACGTCGGGGTGCGCGAGGAACTCCTTGAGCGCGTCGTGGCCGAGGACCGCCATGCCCTGTACGTCGCCGGGCAGGACGGCGTGGGTGACGGCGCCGCGCGCCAGCAGCCGGGCGTTGTCCGCGTGCGGGCAGCCGCCGGCCGGGTCGAAGCGGTGCGGCTGGTCGGCTGCGGTGTTCACCGGTGACGTGTTCAACGGGGCTCCTGGTCTCGGGGAGGGCGGATCGGCGGCGATGGACGCGCCGGGCTGGCCGGCGGTGCGGGTCCGGTCAGCGCACGGACTGATGGTCCGGCAAAGGCGCGGGTTGCTGGGGCAGGACGGGTGCGGTGAAGCGGACCGGGAGCGCGGCGAGTCCCCTGCTCCAGGGCGACTTGATCCACTCCAGTTCGCTCTGCGGGATGGCCAGTTCGAGGTCGGGCAGCCGGTGGCGGATCGTGTCCACGGCGGTGCGGGTGATGAGCCGGGCCGGGTCCTGGGCGGGGCAGATGTGCGGGCCCGCCCCGAAGGCCAGGTGGGAACGGTTGCCCACGACCGGTGTGCCGTCGTCCGGGAGGATCTGCGGGTCGGCGTTGGCCCCTGCCAGACCGAGGATGAGCATGTCGCCGGTGCGGATGTGCTGCCCGCCGAAGGTCATGTCGCGGGTGGCGTAGCGGGCGGGGAAGTTCTGTGTGGGCGGGAAACGCCACAGAACCACGTCGAGCGCGTCGTCCACGCTGAGGTGGCCGCCGGTGAGCGAGGAGCGGAACTCCGGGTCGCACAGCAGGATGCGCAGGGTGGTGGCGATCCAGTTGACGGTGGTCTGGTTGCCCGCGACGAACATGACCACGAGGTTGTGCAGGACCTCTTCGTCGGTGAGCCGGGCCGGATGGTGCAGCAGGGCCGATGTGATGTCGTTGCCTCGCCGGCGCCGCTTCTCCTCGATCAGCTGGAGCAGGATCGCGCCCATGCGCTTGCTGGCGTCGGCGGAGGCGCTGGTGGCGGCGACCGTTCCGGCGACGGCCTCCACGAGGAGCCGGCCGGTCCGGTCGTCCAGGCCGAGCAGCTCGGTGATGACGCGCATCGGAAGCTTGCGCGCGTAGTCGGCCACCAGGTCGGCCTCGCTGCGCTCCGCGAACGCCACGATCACCTGCTCGGCCGTGGCCCGCACGGTGCGGCGCAGTTCGTGGCCGTTGATCCCGGCCAGCGCTGCGGAGACGGCGGCCCGCATCCTGCGGTGCTGCTGTCCGTCGGCGAACAGCAGGGCGGGCCGCCAGCCGACCATGGGCAGGATCGGCGAGTCGGCGGGCACCCGGCCCTCCCGCAGCAGGCTCCAGCGGCGCGGATCGTGCGAGAAGTCCTGTTCGTCGCGGGTCAGTTGAAGCACTTCACGGTGGCCGATGACGAGCCAGGCGTCGACGCCCGGAGCGATGGTGACCGGAGCCACCGGCCCGTGGTCGCCGCGCAGTTGCTCGTACAGGGCGGGCAACGCGTCGCCGTCGAGGTCGGGTCCGTAGAGCGCGGTCGTCGGCGCCGGGGTACCGGTGACCGGGCAGCGTGCGGGCGGCGGACCGGCCGCGGCGTGGGGCGAGGTCATGAGGTCTCCGTGGCGACGTCGATGAGGTGGCTGACGAGGGCGATCAGGGCCCGGACCGAGGACGCGGGGTCGCGTGCGTCGCAGGCCACCACGGGGGTGTCGGGGAGCAGGTCGAGGGCCGCTCTGAGGTCGTCCGCGCCGTACTGGGGGCTGCCGGGAAAGACGTTGACGGCGACCGCGAAGGGCAGCCCGAGCTCCTCCAGGTTGCCCAGGGCGTCGAAGGACGCCTCCAGGTCACGCGTGTCCACCAGGGCGAGGGCACCGAGGGAGCCCTTGGCCAGGTCCCGCCACGCGGGCAGGAACCGCTGCTGGCCCGGGGTGCCGAACAGGTAGAGCACCAGCTCCCCGTCGATGGTCATCCGGCCGAAGTCGAGGGCCACGGTCGTGGTCGTCTTGCCGTCGGCGACGACGGTGTCGACCCGGGCGCCCGCCTGGGTCATGACGGCCTCGGTGGACAGGGGTTTGATCTCCGAGACGGTGCCGATCAGGGTGGTCTTGCCGACACCCAGGGGTCCGACGACCAGGATCTTGGCGGCTCCCGCGACGCTCGAGGTGAGGTACTTCCCGGACCCGGCCCCGGACCCGGCCGCGGGCCCTGAACCGGCCTCGGCGCCGGATGGTTGCGAGGCCTGGGACGGCGCGTCAGAGGCGGCTTTCGAGACCATGGAGGACCTTTCTGAGCATGGTCACATCGGTGTGTTCGGCCGGGGGCACGGGCGGGCGGGTCACGATGAGCCCCCATTCGAGGAGATCGCAGAGCAGCACCTGTACGACCGAGGGGGGCTGGCCGATGTGGGCGGCCACCTCGGCCACCGAGAGGAGTCCCTGGCAGTGCGCCAGGATGGTCTGGTGCTCGGGCTGGAGCGACGCGGGGAACGGCGCGTCCGTCGCCATCACCAGGGACTCCCAGGCCAGGGCCTCCGTGTCGGACGCCGCCCGTCCGCGAGTGATCACGTACGGGCGGATCGCCGACGCCTTCGGCTCCTCCGGCCGTGGGCCGTTCATGACGCCGCGGCGGCCGGATCCCGCGGCTTGCTGCTCAGATGCGCGCCGATCTTCACCACGAGCAGCTGCATCTGCTGGGCCACAAGGCCGACGTCCGCTTCGAGGTCGGTGGCGACTCCCAAATGCGCGCCCACACCGGCGTGGGTGAACAGCACGAAGCCGTGGTCGGACTCCAGCATCAACTGCCGTACGCCGGCGCCGGACCCGAAGAGCAGCGAGGTCGTGGAGCGGCCCGTCATGGTCATCGCCGCACAGGCCGCGGAGAGGGACTCGGCCTCGGCGACGCTGAGGTCAGCCACAGGGCCGGAGAGGTTCTCCGCTGACGCGTGTCCGAGCCGCAGCCCGTCCTCGGAGACCACCACGCTGTGCCGGACCCCGGGGATCTCGATCAGCGGGCGGAGCATCCAGCCCAGGTCGGGAAGGGGGGTGATGATTCCGGTCACTGCCGGCCTCCGTCTTGCTCGTCGGGGGTGGGGGGTTGTGACGGTGTCACGGTCTGCGGGGGCTGCGCCGACGGGTTCGCGTCCGGCGCCGGGGCCCGGTCCGCGTCGAGGGCCGCGCGGCCGCGCAGCGAACCGGACACCACGCTGGCGATGGACGCGCGCGCCGCCTCCGGGGTCCAGGGGGCAGCGGGCGCGGCCGGGGGCGCCTGGCTCGGCGGCGGAACCGGCCGACGGGCCGCGGCCGGACCCGCCTGGCGCCGATTGCGCCGCCGGGGCAGTCCGGCCACTGTCTCGCTCGCGGGAGGTGTGCCCGGTGCCGCGGCCCGGACGGACAACTCCACGTGTTCGGCCGGGTCATGCTGATCGTGCACGTGCGCGCCGGCGCGCTCCGGAGCCTCGCCGGGTGCCGTCGGCTGCCGCACGGGAACGCCCACGGACGGCGAGGGCTCGGCGGCCTGACCCGGTGCCGCCGCCATCTGGGCGCTCACGCGATGGGACCCCGTGAGGTGCGAGGGCGGTTCGGTCAGCAGCCGGAACGGCACGAACGTCACCGCGCGCGTGCCGCCGTAGGCCGAGGCCCCGCTCAGCTCCACGTTGAAGCCGAGCTCCCGGCTCCAGCGGCCCACGCAGGCCAGGCCGAGGCGGGGCACCGCGCCCAGACGGGCCAGGTCCTGGTCGTCGCGGAGCTGGCCCATCGCCCGGTGCAGCACGTCCGGCGGCATGCCGAGCCCGGCGTCGTCGATCTCCAGTACCGCTCCGGCGCCCACCTCGCGGATGGTGACGACGACGTGGGAGCGCGAGGGCGAGAACACCGTGGCGTTCTCCAGGAGTTCGGCGATGGCGTGCATCAGGCCCTCCACCGCGGGCGGCACCGCGTAGAGCGTCTGTCCGCCGTGCACCTCGATCCGGCTGTACTCCACGATCCGCGACTGTGCGCCGCGTACGCAGTCGTACAGCGAGACCGGCCGTGTCTCGCGGCGGGCGGGCCAGATCCCGCACATCACCAGGAGTGTCTGGGCCTTGCGGGTCATCTGCGCGGCCGCGTGGTCGGCCTTCATCACCTCGCCCATGAGGTGCGGGTCGTCGATGGAGCGCTCGACCCGGTCGAGGACCTGCTGCTGCACCGTGGCCATCGCGTGCATGGTGCGCGCGACGGACTCGAACGCGGCCTGCACCGAGTCCCGCAGGCCGCGTTCGCGGCGTACCGCCTCGTCCGAACCCAGCGCCACGGCCACGGCCGCCAGCGCCCGAGCGAACTCCTCACCGGTCTCCCCCGGCGCGGCCAACGGCCCCGGCACGCCCTCGAGTCGCTGTCCGGCACGCACCCTCTCCGCGATCGCCGGAAGCCGCACGCCCGCGAGGTGCGTCACCTCGGCCTCACGGACCGCGGCAACACGCTCCTGCCGGGCGCGCTCCACCCGCTCGGCGGACAACTGCCGGACGAGGACCAGTACCCAGGCGATCAGCAGCACCGCGACCGCGGCGCAGCCACCGGCCAGGACCTGCCGCCACTCGGCCGCCGCGTCAAGGGCAGCGAGCACCGCACCCGCGATCGCGAGGACCACGGCCACCAGCCACACCGCGGCCTCGCGGCCCACGGACCCGCGCTTGAGACGGCTCACCACGGCGCACTTGACCCGGCGATCGTGCACACCTTCACCACAACGAACGAACCCTCCCCGCAAGCACCGAACTCCCTTACGAATGGGGAGCGAGGCGATCTTAGGTCAACTCGGCATTTTTGGCTCGTCCTTGAGGAATCCCGCCTTCCGGCCCGCCTTCTCCTACCGGGGCTTGGCCGAAATCACTGCCTGGCGAGGGGGCATCGGGCGAGCAGAGCAGCCGGTTCCGCGGCATCCGGACGCGGCACGGTCCGGCTGGGCGGCGGCTGTTCACCCCGGTCGATCCAGGCCTCCATCGCCGTGAAGGCCGAGCGGTGGCAGGGCACCAGGGGCCGCAGCTTGTCCGGGAACGTGTCGACGAGCGAATCGACGTGCGTGCCGCCCTCCACGCGGTAGTAGCGGAACAGATCGCCGCGGCCGGCACCGCGCACCATCTTCGCGTAGACGTCCGAGTCCTTGCTGATGGGCAGCTGGACGTCGAGGGTGCCGTGCACGGTGATCAGCGGTTTGCCGATGCGTCCGGTCAGGGCGATCTTCCGCACGGCGTCGCGGACCTCCCGCGGCCGGTCCGCGTACGCGTAGTCGGCGTCGCACGCCGGTGTCCCCGGTGCGCAGAAGGGAGTTCCGGCCTCCGTCGCACCGTCGTAGCCCGGGTCGAGCTCCTCGCGGTAGATCCGCTGGGTCAGGTCCCAGTAGACCTGGTGGTGATAGGGCCACAGGAATTCCGAACCGGCGGGGAATCCGGCCGCGACCATCTCCCGATGCGCTCTGCCCGCTCCTTCGCCACCCGCCGCATAGAGCGGATAGGCGCGCAGCGCGGGCGGCAGGAAGTCGAGCAGGTTGGGGCCCTTGGTCCTCCACAGCGTGCCTTCCCAGTCCACTCCCCCGTCGTACAGCTCGGGATGGTTCTCCAGCTGCCAGCGCACCAGATACCCGCCGTTGGACATGCCGGTGGCCAGCGTGCGCGCGGGCGGCCTGTGGTATCGCTGCGCGACCACCGTCCTTGCGGCGCGGGTGAGTTGGGTGACGCGGTCGTTCCACTCGGCGATCGCGTCGCCCGGCTCGGCCCCGTCCCGGTGGAAGGCCGCGCCGGTGTTGCCCTTGTCGGTCGAGGCGAAGGCGTAGCCCTGGGAGAGCACCCAGTCGCCGATCGCCCGGTCGTTGGCGTACTGCTCACGGACCCCGGGTGTGCCCGCGACCACCAGGCCGCCGTTCCATCGGTCGGGCAGGCGGATGACGAACTGCGCGTCGTGCTTCCAGCCGTGGTTGGTGTTGGTGGCCGACGTGTCGGGGAAGTAGCCGTCGATCTGTATGCCGGGCACCCCGCGCGGCGTCGTCAGGCCCGCAGGGGTCAGTCCTGACCAGTCGGCCGGGTCGGTGTGGCCGGAGGACACCGTCCCCGCCGTGGTCAACTCGGCCAGGCAGGACTTCTCCTGGCGCTCGGCGCCCGGCACCTTCAGCCTCGCCGAGGACGCGCAGTGCCGCGCGCCGCCGCCGTGGGTGCCGCCTGACTGTTCGGCGGCGGCCGGGACCGCGGCGAGGGTGACGAGCAGCGCCGTCAGGGCGAGGGCGCTCCGCAGCGACCGGGCGGGACGCGCCTTTTTGGGCAGGTGTCTGGGCGGATCTGTGGCGGGCACGGGTACCTCCGGTGGACGTGAATGCGTACGGCCGACTGCGGCGGGCTGCGTGGGGACCGTCAGGAGCAGGTGCCGTCGGCGATGACGTAATAGCCGGTCGGCGACTCCTTGAGGGTGTGGGTCACCGCGGTGTTGTAGAGGCCCATGTTCTGGTTCGAGCCCTTGGCGTAGGCGTAGCCGCCGGTGGTGGTGGCTCGTCCCGACTGGACCTGCTGGTAGTTGTTCGCCGTCCAGCACTTGGCGGTGGAGCCCGTGGTGGAGGCGGTGAGCCCGGCCGACCGCGCGCCTTCCGTGCCGGCCGTGTCGCGGGCGGCCACGCTGTACGTGTGGCCGGAGCCGGGGCTGAGACCGGTGTCCGTGAACGGCGGTCGGGTCGGCGTGGCGACACGGGTGCCGTCCCGGTACACGGCGTACGACGCGGCGTCGGTCACGCTGTTCCAGTTCAGGGTGACGGACGTGTCGGTCGCCCCGGTCGCGGCCAGGCCGCCCGGGGCGGGCAGACCGCCGGGGTCCGGGTCGGAGCCGTCGAGGCCGAAGAAGCCGGTGATCCAGTAGCTGGAGCAGATGGAGTCGATGAAGTTCGCCGTCCCGGTCGCACCGCACTCCTGTGCCCCTGTTCCCGGGTCGACCGGGGTGCCGTGGGCGATGGAGGGCACCCGGTCGACCTCCACGGCGACGCTTCCGTCCGTCCCGAGGTACTGCTCCCTGCGGGTGGAGTTGGGGCCGATGGCGGAGGTGCGGTCCGGGCTCTGGTCCAGGCCGTGGACCGCGGTCCACTGGTCACGCAGTTCGTCGGCGTTCCTCTTGGCGACGGTGGGGTCGTTGTCGCCCTGCCAGATCGCCACCCGCGGCCAGGGGCCTCCGTAGCCGGGGTGGGCGTCACGGACGCCCTGGGCCCAGGCCGAGGGGGTGCGGTCGACGCCGGGGCTCATGCAGCTGTACGCGGAGAGCACGTCGTCGGCACAGGCGTACGGGAGGCCCGCGACCACGGCGCCCGCCTTGAACACGTCCGGGTAGGTGGCGAGCATCACCGACGTCATGGCGCCGCCGGCCGACAGACCGGTGACGTACGCCCGTTCCGGGTCTGCGCCGTAGGCGGAGCCGGCGTGCGCCACCATCTGGCGGATCGATGCCGCCTCGCCCTGGCCGCGCCGCGTGTCTCCCGGCTGGAACCAGTTGAAGCACTTGCTGCTGTTGTTGGCGGACGTCTGCTCGGGGAAGACGAGCAGGAAGCCGTGCTGGTCGGCGAATTTCACCAGGCCTGCGTTGTCGGCGTACAGCTGGGCGCTCTGGCTGCAGCCGTGCAGGGCCACCACCACCGCGGGCTCGGCCGCCAGGTTCGCAGGCCGGTACACGTACATGTTCAGACTGCCCGGATTGGCGCCGAAGTTGCCGACCTTCTCCAGGGCGACGGCCGTCGGAGCCGCCTGCGCGGCGGGCGACGGCGCGCACACCACTGCGGCCACGACCAGGCCAAAGACGGCGGTCACCCGCCCCAGGGCCCGACGCCACCGCCCTCGCCGGGTCGCTCGGGCAGGGGGCCCTGCGGACGGCTGCGTATTCAACTGGGGATTCGGCTGGGGATTCGGCTGGGGATTCGGCTGGGGATTCGGCTGGGGATTCAATCGTCTCTCGTACGACGGCATGGCGGCTCCCGGCGGAGGGCGACGCGGTCTCCGGGGCGGATCACGCGACCCCGGGAACGTCCACTCCTGCCGTGGGCCGGTACGCCGGGGTGCCGGCAACCGTAGGAGCCACCGGAACCGGGGCAGAATGGCGACGGCCGCCACAACGCCGTCAACTGCCGCTGGTGTCGGACCTGTTGCCGCTCAGCGCCGGTCCGTGCTATCAGTGCGTTCCCGGATCCGGGTCGGCGCCCTCGACATCGGCGAGCCGACCGTGGATGCACTCGGCCCAGTGGTCGACGGCCTTCCAGTCCCGGTGGTCGCCATAGCGTCCGCCGCGTGCCCGAAAGGCGAGATGCCGCCACCCCGGGACGTGGTCGCGGTAGACGGCTCCGGCCAGCATCTGGTGCTCGCAGGGGCGGATGAGGGAGCGAATCCCGGCCAGTTGGCGGGGCTCGGTGCGGCGGCGCGCGGGCCGGTGCCCCTCGCGGGGCGGCACGCTGACGCT
Source organism: Streptomyces sp. NPDC047525 (assembly GCF_040643025.1). NCBI lineage: Bacteria > Bacillati > Actinomycetota > Actinomycetes > Kitasatosporales > Streptomycetaceae > Streptomyces > Streptomyces sp. NPDC047525. The sequence continues at coordinate 774,031 of NZ_JBEYTL010000002.1, read as the reverse complement.
GTACAGCCACGTGGGGCGTGTGGCCAAGGTGCTGGGATGGCTGCGGATGAAGTCGGCGGCCGGTGCGAGCCAGGCCCCATGGTGCACCGCGCTGCCCAGCACGAAGGCGTCGTAGCCTCCCGTCTTCTGCTCCGCCGCCAACGGCACGACGACCGCGACGTGCCCGCACTCCGCCAGGCGGGTCGCGAGGCGCTCCGCGATGCCATGCGTGGAGCCGTGCACACCGGCATAGCCGACCAGGATGTTCATGCCGCAGCTCCTCTTCCGGGACGTGATCGCGGGTCCGAGGCACGGCCTTCCCGGGAGCCGCAGCTCTCCCACTGTCAGTTGAGACACAGAAAGGTGGAACGCCGAGGTCTGGGGCGTTCGCCACCCTAGATGGGGACGCCGACGTCGGACAGGTGCCTCTCAGCCACAGTGGTCACTCGAAGCGACGGGAAGCCGACGCGCTGTGTCCGAGGAGACGGCCCGCAGGGGTCAACCGTCCCCCTACCGAGGCCGGTTCGCCCCTCCCCGGTCGGCCTCCCCGGTGGAACCGTCCCAAGCAGGGCCCCTGCAGGGGCGTACCGGACGGCGGTAGCAGCGTGGACAAGCCCCTGATCGTCGGAGTCGACGGCTCCGATCCGAGCCTGCGAGCATTGGACTGGGCCGTGGACGAGGCCGCCGCGCGCGGGGTGCCGCTGCATGTCGTTCATGCGTCGAGGTGGGAGTGGTACGAGGGGCACGAACCGTCCTTCGACATCAACCGGACGTCGGTACAGGCCCTTTCGGACCACATCGCGGCTTCAGCGGTCGAACGCGCCCTGCACCGCACCACCATCGTGAAGGTGACGGGCGAGGTGCTGCCGGAGGACCCGGCCGTCGCGCTCGCCCTGATCAGCCCGGAGGCCTGTGCCCTGGTGGTCGGCAGCCGGGGACGCGGCGAGCTCGCCGAGCTGCTGCTCGGTTCGATCAGCCTGTCGGTGGCCGCGCACGCCACGTCGCCCGTGTTCGTCGTACGCGGCGGGGAGAAGAGTCTGCGGGGCGGGTTCCGCACCATCGTCGTCGGCGTCGACGCCCCTCAAGAGGCGGATGGTGCGGTGGAGTTCGCCTTCCGCGAGGCAGCGGCACGCGACGCCGCCGTGACCGTCGTCCATGCCTGGCGCCGCCCCGCCCGGGAGATCCCCGACTCCCCCTCCACGGCGCCTGACGACCGCCAGCGCCGGGCCACGGAGCTGGTCGAGCAGGCGGTACGGGACGCGGGGGCCGCCCACCCCGAGATCACGGTCCGCCGCGAGACGGTCGAGGGCCACGCGCGCACCGCGCTTCTCGCCGCTTCCCGGGACGCCGATCTCCTGGTGATCGGCGCCCGGCGCCGCAGGGGGCACGTCGGCATGCAGCTCGGTTCGGTCAACCACGCCCTGCTCCACCACTCGGCCTGCCCGGTGGCCGTCGTACCGCACGTCTGACCGCCCCGGCACACGGCCTGAACTCCCGCATGCAGGAGGCAACGTGACACTCCTCCGAACAACAGCCCTCGATTCCGGGGACGAGGCACTCGCCCACCGCCGGAGGCGGCGGAAGCCGTCGCCCGGGCCCGGACCGGCTGACGCCCCCAACGCATCGCGGAGGTGCGCACCATGACCACCCAGCAGACCATCACCGCCGGCATCGACGGCTCACCCGAGAGTCTGGACGCCGCCGGCTGGGCAGCCCGCGAAGCCCTGCGCCGTGACCTGCCCCTCCACCTCGTCCACGCCTGCGACCCACCGGCGGAAGGCAGTCGGCCGCCGGAGATCGACGTCCCGTTCCACCGCGAGGACGGCGCGCTCGACCGTGCCGTCCTCCAGCTCTCCCGCGCGCACCCCGGCCTGGGGATCCTGGACGAGCAGGTGACGGGACCACCGGTGCAGGCGCTGTCGGCGGCGGCCAGATCATCGGCTCTGCTCGTCCTCGGCTCACGCGGCTTCGGCGCGCTCACCGGTGCCCTGGTCGGCTCGGTCGCGCTGGCCGTCGCCGCGCGTGCCGCCTGCCCCGTCGCTCTGGTCCGGGCGGGGGACCACCCCGCCGACGAACACCGGAGCACGGACGGTCCGCGCCGCCCGGTCGTGCTCGGCCTCGACCTCGACCGCCCCGACGACGAACTCCTCGAGTACGCCTTCGACGCGGCGGCGTCCCGTCAAGCGCCGCTCCATGCCGTGCACATCTGGACCGCGCCCCTGATCCCCTCCGCGGACGCCGTCGACCCCGTGGAGGAGAAGTCACGCCTTCTGGCGGCCGTACTCACCCCCTGGCGGCACAAATTCCCCCGCACACAGGTCACCGAGCGGCTCCTGCACGGTCTGCCGGGCCACCACTTGGTCAGGGCCGCTTCGACCGCCGGTCTGCTGGTAGTCGGCCGCCGCATCCCTGCTGGGCCGCACCTCGGACGGACCGCGCACGCGGCGATCCACCACGCCAGGTGCCCGGTCGTCGTCGTCCCGCACTACTGAAGGATCGCCCCTCGGGGGCGACTCACCCGCGGCGGAGGATGTCAGGAATCGCGGTCGGCGCTGCGATCACCGGATGGCTGAAGACAACGCGGGTGGCCCGCTGGACTTCGTCGCCCGGCGGGCGCGGAGTGTGCTGGGAATCATGGATGAGGCGGCGACCACGGTGATCCGTGCGGTGGCCGGCGCGGTGCTCGACCGCATCGACCTGGACGACCTCGTGTCGCGCGTGGACGTGAACCGGATCGCCGAGCGGGTCGACGTGCGGCGCGTCGCCGACCGGGTGGACGTGGAGGGGATCGCCGACCGTGTCGACGTGAACCGCATCGCCGACCGCGTCGACGTCAATCGGGTCGCCGACCGGGTCGACGTCGACGCGGTGATCGTCCGGATCGATCTGGTGGGACTCACCCGCGGCGTGCTGGCCGAGACCGATCTCGGGCGCATCGTCCGGGACACCGGGGGCGGGATGGCGGCGGAGACCGCCGACGCGATCCGGCTGCTCGGGAGGCGCGGCGACCGGGGCGTCAACCGGTTCGGTGACCGGCTCCTCGGGCGTGCGGTGCCGCCGCAGGGCAACGGGGACGGTCCGCCGCCCGGGCGTGCGCGATGACCGTTCCGGGGCTCGGGTCCGGGCCCCGGCCCGAGCCGGCCGGGATCGTGTCGCGTGGCGTCGCGGCGGTACTCGACGCGTTGGTCGTCGCCGCGCTCGGCTTCGCGGTCCAGGTGGGCGCCGGGTGTGTCCAGCTCCTCGTCACCGGGCCCCCGTTCCGGTTCCCCGAACTCCCCGGCTGGCTCACCGGCGCCGCGGGGTGGGCCCTCGCCGTCCTGTATCTCGGCTGTTCCTGGGCCGCGATCGGGCGCACGGCGGGAGACATGCTGATGGGACTGCGCGTCACCGGCCGCGCCGGCCGGCTGCTCGGGCTGCCGCGCGCGCTGGTGCGTTCCGCGCTGTGCGTGACGTTCCCGCTGGGGCTGTGCTGGATCCCCTTCAGCAGACGTCACGCGTCGCTCCAGGACCTGGTGGTCGCCAGTGCCGTCCGCTACGACGGGCGTTGACGCCGTCCCGCGGTGCGGTCAGCGGGCGGCTTCACCCCTGCCGGGTGGGGGCGGAGGCCGGGGCCCGGGGCAGCTTGGCGGCGGCGGCGAACCCTCCGAGCCCGACGACGGCGAGGACCACGAGCGCCGCGGCGTACGGACCCACGGCCGGGTCCGCGACCAGGATGGTGCCCGCGATCGCGGTGCCCACCGAGGATCCGAGGTTCGACACACTGCGCGACAGACCGGATATCTCGCCCTGCTGGTCCTCGGGGAAGCTGGACTGCACCACGTTGACCGAGGGCGTCAGCATCACCCCCATGCCGAGGCCGATGAGCAGCAGACCGGGGACGGAGGTCCAGGCCTTCGGTTCGCCGTGGGCCATGGCGAGCAGCACACCGATGCCGCAGACCGTCACGGCGAACCCGGTCATGACGAGCGTGCGTTGCTCGTGCTTCTTGGCGAAGCGCGCGGCACCCAGCGAGGACACCAGGAGGCCGAGGGTGGACGCGCTGAAGATCACGCCGGTGTCGATCGCGTTGTACCCCCGGACGACCTGGAGGTACGCGGCCACCACGAAGGACACGCCCATGAGCATCAGCCACTGGGTGTGCTGGGTGATCAGGCCGAGGTTGGACGTGCGGTTGCGGAACAGGTCGGTCCGTAGCAGTGGTTGGGCCCCGGCGCGCTCCTTCGCCCGTACCCAGCGGAAGAAGCCCACCAACAGCAGGGCGCCGACCAGCAGCAGACCGCTCATCAGCCAGACGTTGTCGTCGGCGGCGAGGATTCCCATGACGACCAGGACCAGACCGGTCGCGGACAGCACCGCGCCACCGGTGTCGAAGACGCGGTCGGGGTTCGGGGGGAGCGGATCGTCGATGCGGCGGGTCAGCACGATGATCACCGCGACCACCAGGGCCTGGAAGACGAAGGCGGCCCGCCAGCTGATCGCCGAGGTGATGAGGCCTCCGATCAGCGGCCCCGCGGCGGCACCGATGCCGCCCATCGCCATGATCGCCCCGAAGGCACGGGCGCGGTCGGCCACGTTCGTGAACAGGAGGGTGGTGAGGATGTAGACCGGCGGGATGAGCAGGGCCGTGCCGACGCCCTCCAGGATCGAGTTGCCCAGGATGAGGACGCCGAGGCCGGGCGCCACCGCGCTGAGCAGCGCGCCGACTCCGTACACGGCGAGGCCGATGACGAGGCAGCGCTTGCGGCCGTACCGGTCGGTCAGGATGCCGCCCGGAATCATCAGGGCCGCCATGACGAGGAGGAAGATCGTGATCGCGGTCTGCACTCCCTGCACCGTGGTGTCCAGGTCCTCGCTGATGTCCTGGATCATGACGTTCATGTTCGAGCCCGCGAAGCTGCAGATGAACTGGGCGAGGGCGAGCGGCAGAAGCACCTGACGGGGCCAGGGGCGCTTCTCCTGCCGGGCGCCTGCTCCGTCTGGTGTGGACGGCACGGTCATCGCCTCGCCTCCATTCGCTGGCCGGACGACGGCCAGCCTCGTGGGAGGCCCGCCCTGCGGCGTCACCCCCGGAGGGTGACGACCGGGGGTACCTGCCGGGGGCAACACTCGGGGCACAGCGGTGCAATCGGCACCCTCCTCGAGTACGGAGGTCCCGGCATGGCCACGACCACTCAGCACCATCGCCCCGGCACCGCGCAGATAGCGGCCGGCGGGCTGACCATCTTCGCGGGGGTTCTCTTGTTCCTCTCCGGATCCATGGACTTCTGCCGTGGTCTCATGGCCGTCCTCGAGGACGACATCTTCCTCGCCACCCCCGGGTACACCTTCGAGTTCGACCTGACGGCCTGGGGCTGGATCCACATGCTCATCGGCACGGTGGCCGTGATCATCAGCTTCGGTCTGCTCGTCGCCGCGAAGTGGGCCCGGATCCTCGGCGTGATCATCGCCAGCCTGATGATCATCGCCAACTTCCTGTCCCTCCCCTACCACCCCGTCTGGTCCATCACCCTGATCGCGATGAACGGGTTCATCATCTGGGCCCTGTGCGTGGTGAAGAAGGACACCGTCTACTAGCAGAGGTGGCCCATGAGGGACGGACGCGCGCCCACGGGCGCCGGGCAGGGGTGAGATGCCGGTGCACGGGACGCCGCCCGGGGTCAGGACCCTGCGGAACTACCGCCGGGAGTGGTTGTTCAAGGACGTCGTCGCAGGCGTCGTACTGAGCACACTCCTGGTGCCGCAGGGCATGGCCTACGCCGAACTGGCAGGACTGCCGCCGATCACGGGTCTGTACACCTCCGTGCTCTGTCTGCTCGCGTACGCCGTGGCCGGGCCGTCCCGTGTCCTGGTGCTCGGTCCGGACTCCTCGCTCGGCCCGATGATCGCCGCGACGGTCCTGCCGCTGGTCGCCGCCGACGGGGACAGCGGACGCGCCATCGCACTCGCCTCGATGCTGGCCCTGATGGTCGGCGCGATCACCCTCCTCGCGGGGGTGGCGCGGCTCGGTTTCGTCGCCGATCTCATCTCCAAGCCCACCATGATCGGCTACATGAACGGCCTGGCCCTGACCATCCTCATCGGGCAGCTGCCGAAGCTGTTCGGGTTCTCGACCGATGCCGACGGGCTGATCGGTGAAGTGGACGCCTTCGTCCGGGGGGTGGCGGACGGGCGGACGGTGGCGGCCGCCGTCGCGGTGGGCGGCGGCTGCATCCTCCTGATCCTGCTGCTGCAACGTCTGATGCCGAAGATCCCGGCCGTCCTCGTCATGGTGGTCCTGGCCATCACCGTGTCCGTCGTCCTCGATCTGGACGAGCACGGGGTGAAGACCGTCGGCCGACTCCCCGAAGGGCTGCCGCCGTTCACGGTTCCGCACATCGGCTGGGGCGATCTGGGCCCGCTGTTCGTCGGCGCCCTCGGCATCGCCCTGGTGTCCCTCGCCGACACCATCTCCAACGCATCGGCCTTCGCGGCCCGCACCGGGCAGCAGGTCCGCGGCAACGACGAGATGATCGCGATCGGCACGGCGAACATGGCCGCCGGTCTGTTCCAGGGCTTCCCCGTGAGCACCAGCGGTTCACGCACGGCCGTGGCCGAGCGGGCGGGGGCCAAGACGCAGCTGACCGGGGTCGTCGGAGCGGCGCTCATCGTCCTCATGCTGGTCCTGCTGCCGGGGCTTTTCAGCGATCTGCCGCAGCCGGCGCTCGCCGCGGTGGTCATCACGGCCTCCCTCTCGCTGGCCGACCTCGCGGGCACGAGGCGGCTGTGGCGGCAGCGCAAGGCGGAGTTCTGGCTGTCCGTCGCGGCCTTCCTCGGGGTGGCCCTGCTCGGTGTGCTGCCGGGGATCGCCGTCGCGGTGGGCCTGTCCATCCTGAACGTCTTCCGGCGCGCCTGGTGGCCCTACAGCACGGTCCTCGGGCGTGTGCCAGGCGTGGAGGGCTACCACGACGTGCGGTCGCACGAGAGTGCCCAACTCCTGCCGGGCCTTGTGATCTTCCGCTTCGACGCTCCGCTCTTCTTCGCCAACGCCAAGGCGTTCCGCGAAGAGGTCCTGCGGTACACCCACGCAGAACCGGCGACAAGGTGCGTGCTGATCGCGGCCGAACCGGTGACCGACGTCGACACGACCGCGGCGGACATCCTGGAGGAGCTGGACGCGGCGCTCCTCGAGCTCGGCGTGAGCCTGGTCTTCGCCGAGCTCAAGGACCCGGTGCGGCACAAGATCGAGCGCTACGGCCTGACCCGTACCTTCGACGCGCGCCGCTTCTACCCCACCGTCGAGGCCGCCGTGGAGGCGTTCCGTTCGGACAACGGCGTGGACTGGGGTGGGCAGCCCTAGGGCCGGGAGGATCCGCTCGCCGTGACCGAGAGCACGTGCGTGCCCCACGGCGGCAGATCGACGTAGAGCCCGTCCGCCGCCAGCTCAGCGCCCGGGCGCTCGTACCGCTCCGTGTCGAGGAGCCCGGTCAACTCCCAGCTTCCCTGGCTCAGTTCGCCCCAGGGCAGCCTCACGCATGCCTGTGCCCGATGCTCCGAGAGGTTCACCACGGTCAGGAACCGTCCCGCCTCACCGGACCAGGACGAGGCGACCAGGGCACGGCCGGAGTCGTTGTCGGGCCAGCCGTCGCTGTCCAGGAGCTGCCACCGCCCCGTACGCATGGCGCTGCGGTGGACGGCCGACAGGAGACGCTCGTGGAAGGCCCGCAGGGAAGGATCCGGCGGCTCCTCCGGACGGCGGTCGAGGAAGACCGGCAAGTGGACGCGGCGCCCGGTGAACTGACCCTCGTGCCACAGGGTGGCGCCGGGCAGCGTGGCGATCAGGACGGCCGCCGCCCGCTCCTTGGCCGGGGGCAGGGTGCGCGCGGCCCGCGGCTCGTCGTGGTTCTCCAGGAAGCGGACGAGCCGGCGCTGGTACTGCTCGTCGGCCCGCAGGTGCGCCCGGACCGAATCGGCGCTCTCGTTCAGCACCCGGTCGTAGAGACGCTTGTCGTAGCAGAAGTCGAACCCCTGCTCCTGAAGGGCCCATTCGAGGTCCCAGTACGCCTCGGCCGCGAAGACCATGTGGGGATGCTGCCGACGGACTGCGGTGACGACCTCGGGCCAGAACTCCTCCTGCGGCTGGGTCCCCGCCCGCTCACCCCACGTCCGCGCGAAGACGTCGTTCATCAGCAGCATCGCCATGTCGCAGCGCACCCCGTCGCAGACCCGGCCGATGTCGCCGAGCACCTCCGCGGTCGCCCGCCGCAGGGCCGGGGCGAAGGCGTTCAGCTGCACCACGTCCGGCCAGGGCGGGAAGAACGGGTCGCGGCCCCTTGCGAGCACCGCGCGCCCGGTGTCGAGGAACCCGGCCGGATCACGCCGGGCGTCCTCGGCGTCACCCTGCACGAAGTACTCGGGGTGCTCGGTCACCCAGGGGCTGTCGGGGGCCACGTGGTTGGGCACGTAGTCGAGCAGCAGCCCCACTCCCCTGCGGTCGAGTTCGCCGCGGGCGACCGCAAGGCCGGCGCCGCCGCCGAGCGCCGCGTCGACCTCGTAGCGGCGGATGCAGTACGGCGATCCGGCGATGTCCTCATCGCCGATGTCCGGGACGGCCTCGGCGAACGCGCCGCGCAGCGCCGGGTTGTCCAGGGCGATGGCCCGTCCCCCCGGGCTGCGCTCCCACACCCCCATCAGCCAGACGGCGTCGATCCCGGCGGGCGTGATCTCGTCCCACACGTCCTTGGGCACGTCCGCGAGGCCGACGGGACGGCCGGCGCGGAGCCCGATCTCCCTCAGCCATACACGGGTGTTGACCTCATGCACGACGGGCTGCGCGGGCAAAACGGTCATCACTTCTGCCTCCTCGCGGATCCGGAGCGGAAGTCGTCCGGTCCGAGCGTGCCGAAGATCTTCATCAGGGCCGCGACCAGTCCGGTCCAGCCCGTCTGGTGCGATGCGCCGACTCCCGCGCCGTTGTCGCCGTGGAAGTACTCGTAGAAGCTGATCAGATCGCGCCAGTGCGGGTCGTCCGCGAACTTCGCCTGGCCGCCGTACACGGGCCGCCGTCCGTCGTCGCCGCGCAGGAAGATCCGGGCGAGGCGGCCACTGATGTCCTCGGCGACCTCGTACAGGTTCTTCCGTACCCCCGAGCCGGTCGGGCACTCGACGGTGAGGTCGTCGCCGTAGAAGCCGTACAGGTTGAGCAGACCACGGATGACGAGGGCGTTCATCGGCAGCCAGACCGGGCCGCGCCAGTTGGAGTTGCCGCCGAACATGCCGGTGTCCGACTCGGCGGGCAGATAGCCGACCTTGTACTCCTCGCCGTGCACCCAGAACGTGTACGGGTGCTCGGCGTGGTGGCGGGAGAGTGCCCTGATTCCGTAGGGGCTCAGGAACTCGTCCTCCGACAGGAGCCGGGCCAGCACGCGCACCAGCTTCTTCTCGTCCAGGACGGACAGGAGCCGCGGACCGCCCGCCGTGCCGGCCTGCGCCGAGGTCAGCGTCACGGACAGCGAGGGGTGGCGCGCGGCGAACCGCCGCAGCCGCTCGCTCAGACCGGAGAGCCGGGCCAGCTGGTCCGGCTGGAAGACGGTCGAGGCGCACAGCGGAAGCAGCCCCACCATGGAGCGGACCTTCAGCCGGACCGCCTGTCCGTCCGGCAGCCGCAGCACGTCGTAGAAGAACCCGTCCTCCTCGTCCCACAGCTCGTCGTGGAGGTCCCCGACGCGGTCCATCGAGGCCGCGATCCACAGGTAGTGCTCGACGAACTTCAGGACCAGGTCCTCGTACGCCGGGTTCTGCTCGACGAGTTCCATCGCGATCTGCAGCATCGACTGGCAGTACAGCGCCATCCAGGCGGTGCCGTCCGCCTGCTCCAGGGAGCCCCCGGTGGGCAGCGGGGCGCTGCGGTCGAAGACGCCGATGTTGTCGAGGCCGAGGAAGCCGCCCTGGAAGATGTTGCGGCCGTTCGGGTCCTTGCGGTTGACCCACCAGGTGAAGTTGGTGAGCAGTTTCTGGAAGGTGCGCTCCAGGAACGCGTGGTCGGCGTGGCCGGTCGTGCTCTTCTCCATCGTGTACACGAAGTACGCGGCCCAGGCGTGCACGGGCGGGTTGACGTCGCCGAAGTTCCACTCGTAGGCCGGTATCTGGCCGTTGGGGTGCAAGTAGGCGTCCCGCAGCAGCAGTTCGAGCTGCTCCTTGGCGAAGCCGATGTCGACGACCGACAGGCCCACGGCGTGGAACGCCAGGTCCCAGGCGGCGAACCAGGGGTACTCCCACTTGTCCGGCATCGAGACGATGTCGTCGCTCACCATGTGGAACCACTCGCCGTTGCGTATGCCGGGACGCGGTGGGCTCCACGGGGTCAGGTCGTGCTCGGCCAGCCACATCTCCAGGTCGAAGCCGTAGTACTGCTTGGACCAGAGCATCCCGGAGAGCGCCTGGCGCATGACACGCGCCTCGTCCTCGCTCGCCCCCTCGGGGGTCAACTCCCGGTAGAAGGCGTCGGCTTCGGCGATGCGGTCCTTGAACACCGTGTCGAAGCCCCGGGTCAGGGAGAGCTGCGCGCCGGCGGGGCCCATCCGCAGCCGCAGCGTCTGCGACCCTCCCGCGGGAATGCTCAGCGTGTGGTGGGCGGCCGCCTTGGTGCCCTCCTGCGCCGGGTTGACGGCGCTCTCGTCCCCTTCCACGACGTACCGGCCGATGGCGTTCTTGACGTAGGGGCCGGCGTTGGGCGAGCCGAACAGGTGCTCGTTGTCGGTCTCGTTCTCCGTGAACAGCAGCGGAACCCCCTCGCCGCACCGCAGGTCGTAACTGCCGAGCTGAGGGTGGTCGGCCCGGACCGTGACGGTCGAGCGCGGCCCGTCGACCGCCCGCATCCGCGGCCTGGTCTCCCCGTCGTGCTGCTCGCCCCAGGACCAGGTGTTGCGGAACCACAGCGTCGGCAGCACGTGCAGGGTCGCCTCGTCGGGTCCCCGGTTGTCGACGGTGACGCGCATCAGGATGTCGTCGTGGTCCGCCTTGGCGTACTCCACCGTCACGTCGAAGTACCGGTCGTCGTCGAACACACCGGTGTCCATGAGCTCGTACTCGAACTCCTGCCGTGTGCGGTCCCGGTTGACGGTCACGAGATCGTTGTACGGGAACGCGGCCTGGGGGTACTTGTACAGGTACCGCAGGTAGGAGTGGCTGGGGGTGCTGTCGAGGTAGAAGTAGTACTCCTTGACGTCCTCCCCGTGGTTGCCCTCACCGTTCGTGAGGCCGAAGGCGCGCTCCTTGAGGATCGGGTCGCGGCCGTTCCACAGGGCGAGGGCCAGGCACAGGCGCTGCTTGTCGTCGCAGATGCCGCCGAGCCCGTCCTCGCCCCACCGGTAGGCACGTGACCGCGCGTGATCGTGCGGGAAGTAGGACCATGCGTCGCCGCCGGGGCTGTAGTCCTCGCGGACCGTGCCCCACTGCCGTTCGCTCAGATACGGGCCCCACAGGCGCGACCTTCCGCTCCCGTCGCCGTTCGGTCCGATCCGTCCGGCGTGCGTCCGCGTCTTCATGCGCGTCTCCCTGCCTCGGTCAAACGGGTGCGCCAGTCTTCGCGGGGGTCCCACGGCCCGCCTCACCTTTCGGGGGTGAGCCGTCCTGGGGCGGTCCTGCCGCGCGGGCGACGAGGGTGAGCGCGATCTCGTACGCGGCCAGCAGCGCGCCGACCACGAGCAGCGCGGTCCACGACGACAGGAGCAGCGCGATCAGGGCCGCGACCACGGCTCCCGACACCCGCAGCACGTCGGCGTGCTGGGCCAGCCACGGCCGCACCCGCGCGCCCTCGGGGAGCCGCTCGCCGGCCTTGGCCACGAAGTGCCCGGTGGCCCGCACCCCCTGCGCCGTGTGCCTGCGCAGCGCCACGGGCAGGCGTCCGGGCCCCACCAGATACGCCAGCACGGCGATGGCGATCCCCAGCCACAGCAGCTGGTCGCCCCGGTCGCGCAGGGTCGTGAACACCGTCCACAGCGCGGCCTGTACGCCGTCGCGGTAGACGCCGGACGGCACCTGGTCGAGCAGCTGGTCACGGACCGCGCGCAGCACGGTCGAAAGCACCGTGACGGTCACCACCAGCCACAGACCGAGCTGGAGGAGGGTGCGCCGCCGCTGGGGCGAGATCCACAGGGCGAGTCCGAGCAGGACCGGCACTCCGATCACCAGGCCCACCACCGCGCGCTTGAACAGCAGGACGGAGTCCTGCAGTTGGCCCAGCTCGTTGCGGTTGTAGAGGCGGATCTGCGCGAAGTCCTCGGGCAGCGAAACGCCGAGCGCGCTCTCGATGCGCTCGTGCAGGCCCGGCGGTATCTCACCGGAGGAGAGGGCGGGCAGGTCCAGCTTCTTGCCGAACAGGGTGGGCAGTTGCTGCTCCAGGGAGCGCAGCGCGTTGTTGACCATCGGCAGCAGGTTCAGGGTGACCGTGTCGCCGCTCACTCGCACGTTCTCGTTGCGTTCCTCCAGCACCTCGACGATCCGCTCGTGGGCGAGCCGGTTCGTCGCACGCCACAGCTCCTGGAACCGGTCCGTCGCGATGAGTTTGGAGATCGAGTCCCGCAGATAGTCGTGGACGGCTCCGGTGACCGGTGCCGCGAGGAAGGACGCGCGCGGCGGCAGCGTCTCGGACAGCCGCTGCTCGACGTCCAGTTGGTCGAATATCTCGCGCGTCAGATAGGTGGAGACGGCGGCGTTCACGTCGGGGTCCTCGGGCAGCGGCCCCACCGTGGCGATCCAGCGGTCCGTGTTGAGCGTGGTCCGCGCACCCCACACACCCACGATCGAGGTGACGGCGAGGACGGCGACCAGCGCGATCAGCACGGCCGCCACGGTTCGCCTGACGGACAGCAGGCGGACCTTGCGCCGCCGTTCGGTGCCGGCCCGGTCCCGCAGCTCGGTGACCTCCGCCCGCAGGCGCTCCAGTTCGGACTCGGTGGTGCTGTCCCGGGTGGGCCCGTCGTCGCCGGGGTCCGGTGTCTCGTGATGAGTCATGGGCGTCGTACCTCCGCCTCCCACCGTCACCGCGCCCGTGCCCGCCTTGCTCACCTGCGGCGGGTGACGCGCCGTACCGGGTGCCGACGCTGTGATGACGGCCGTGACGGGGGACGTGACGGCGGCACATCCGCGAGAGGAGACACGATGGCTGGGATCGGACCGGTACAACTCCTGACGGTCGAGTTCGGACCTGACGCCAAGTTCGAAGGGCGGATCATCGAGGAACTGGCGATCCTTGAGGCGAACGGACAGATCCGCGTCCTGGACATGCTCTTCGTCCGCAAAGAGCCCGGCGGGAATCTGTTCGCCCTGGACTTCCAGGCGGAGGGCATGGGAGAGACGGTCGCCTCGCTTCTCGGGATCTCCGAGGAGCAGGTCCGTGCCGCGGAGGAGACCTACCCGAGCCTGGCCGAGGGCAATGCCTTCGGCCTGACCCTCACGGAGATCAGGGAGATGGCCGAGTCCCTCGACCCGGGGGCCGCCGCGGCATTCATCCTGCTGGAACACATCTGGGCCAAGTACCTGCGCAAAGCCCTCCGCGACGCCGGCGCGGTGCCGGTCGCCGAGGGCTTCCTCACCGAAGAGGCACTGGCCCCCGTTCTCGCCGAACTGACGGCAATGGCGCAGAAGTTGGGTGACCCGGTCACACCTCAAGCGGGTCCGGACCCGACGACCGACAACCACCGGAGGAGGGCCTGATGGCCGATCTCGTCGTGCTCGGATTCTCGGACAAGGAGAAGGCGGAAGGGGTTCTGCGGCTCGCCAAGGAACTGCACCGCCAGGAACTGCTCGACCTGGAGGACGCGGCACTCGCCTGGCGGACCATGGACGGCAAGCTCCATGTGCGTCAGACGTTCAGCACCACGTCCACCGGCGCGGCCAGCGGCGCCCTGTGGGGCTCGCTGTTCGGGCTGCTCTTCCTGATGCCGGTGTTCGGTGCCGCGGTGGGAGCCGCCACCGGAGCCGTCGCCGGAAAGCTCACCGACATCGGCATCAACGACGCCTTCGTCAAGGAGACCGCGAGCGCCCTCGAACCGGGCCGCGCCGCCGTCTTCGCCCTTGTCCGGCGCTCGACACCCGACCGCGTACGTGACGCGGTACGTCCCTTCGGCCCCACCGTGATCCGTACGTCGCTCACCAAGGACCGGGAGGAGGAACTGGTCAAGGCCCTTCAGGAGAAGTGACCGCAGGCGGCCCGGCGCTCCGGGCCGGGCCGCTGTGGCAGGCGCCGCCCCCCACGGGAATTTCACCCGGGTGAGATGGCGCCTGCCGCGCGCTCCCGCTGACCTGTCGCCCCCATACTTGCCGCAGCCGCACCACTTGGCTCCGAGAGCGAGGTGCCGCCCATGGCCGAGTCCTCACGCCCCGCACGGGACACCGGGCCGAACCAGGCCTCCGCCGGCACGGCGCCCTCGCTGCCCCCTTGGCTGGTGCCCAGACCCCGTCTGACGGACCGTCTTGTGAGGGGCGTCCTCGGACCGCTGACCGTGATCGTGGGGCCCGTAGGCGCCGGCAAGACCGCTCTCGCCCTGGAGTGGGCGCACACCCGGCGCCTGCCGGGCCCGCTCGCCTGGGTCAGCTGCGACGGCCGGGCCGAGCAGTCCAGCGTCTTCTGGCCGCGCGTGATCGGCGCGCTGCGCGAGGCCGGCGTGGACGTGGCCGAACCCGTCACCTCGGAGGCGGAACCGCTGCTCGTGGCGGCGCTCGCCGCCGATCTCAACCAACGCGGTGAGCCGGTGGTGCTGGTCCTTGACGACTTCCAGCCCACGCCCGGCTCCCCCATCGCGGAAGGGGTCAGCAGCCTCCTGCGGCATCTGCCGGGGGTGCTGCGCCTGGTGGTGCTCGCCCGCCGTGACCCTCCCCTGCATCTGCACCGCGGCCGGCTCACCAGCGAGGTCACCGAGCTGCGCACCGGCGACCTGGCCTTCGACGACCGGGAGACGGCGGCGCTCCTCGCCCAGCACGGGATCGACGTGCCGAAGCAGACGGTGACCACGCTGCGACGGCGCACGGACGGCTGGGCGGCGGGGCTGCGTCTTGCCGCGATGTCCATGGAGAAGCGATCCGATCCCGAGCGGTTCGTCACGCAGTTCGCCGGCGACGACGAGGCCGTCGCCAGCTACCTCGTCGAGGAGGTGCTCGATCAGCAGCCCGACGGCATGCGCCGACTGCTGCTCACGACGAGCGTGCTGGATCGCGTGAACGCCGAACTGGCCGTGGAGCTCTCCGGCGAGGACGCGGGCCGGCACTTCGCCTCCCTCGTCCGCGAGAACTCGTTCCTGCAACCCGTCGGCCAGGGCTGGTACCGCTGCCACCAGATGTTCGCCGACGTGCTGCGGATGTGCCTGCGCCACGAGAAGCCCGGCCTCGTCGCCCCGTTGCACCGCCGTGCGGCGGCCTGGCTCGGCGAGCACGGGCTGCTGGCCGACGCCGTGCGGCACTTGCTCGCCGCGGGCGACTGGGGCACGGCAGGACGGCTGATCGTGGACCGCCTCGCGATCGGCCAGGTGCTCGGCCTCACCAGGCTGCGGCTGCCGAGCGAGCTGACCCGGCGGCTGCCCGAGCAGCTGCCGACGGAGAACCCCGAACCGGCGCTGCTCGCCGCGGCGGTCGCCCGGGTCCGCGACGACGACCAGGCGTGCACGCGCTACCTCGACCTCGCCGACCGGCTCCTCGCGGAACTGACGGCGGACGAGGACCGCATGGCCCGGTGCCGCCTGGCCCGCGCCGTCATCCGCATGGACCAGCTGCGCTCCCGGAACCCCCAGGAGGCGCGCGCCGCCGCGGCCGACGCGGAGTCCGCCCTCTCACGCCTGCCGCACGCGGCGCTCGCGCAGCGCCCCGAGATCCTCGCCCTCACCCTGGCCATCCGTGGCAGCGGCGAGTTACGGACCGGCGGCCTCAAGCCGGCGGAGGCCTCCCTCACCGGAGGGCTCAAGGCCGCGGGCGCCGCCGGGAACGGCACACTGCGCCGGGACTGCCTCATCGAACTCGCGCTCCTCGAGGCGCTGCGCGGCCGCTTCCGGGCCGCCGACGAACTCGCCGCCCAGGCCATCCAGCCGCCCCTGCCCGCCTGGACCGTGGCGGAGCGCTCGCAGGCGTGCCTGCATCTCGTACGCGCCTGGGTCGAACTGGCACGTGCCGAACCCGGCCGCGCCCGGCGCGAACTCGCCGGGGCCAAAGCCGTGTTGGGCGGACTGCCCGACGATTTCCTCACCGAGATCGCTTCCCTGGTGGCGGGGCTCGCCACGGTGGTGGAGCAGGGCGGTTCGGCGCCCGCTCCCATCGCCGAGGTGGTGGCCGCGTCCCGGCTGCCCCGTACCGTGCTGCGGGCGCTGGTGCCTGCCTGCGTCTCGCTGCTCGACTCCGCCCGTCACAGGAGCTCCGTCACCGCGGCTCCGCAGCACACGGCCGCCCGGCCGGCCCTCGCCGTCGTGGCCGCCCCAGCCACCCCCGCCGAGCGGCTCAGCGCGCGGGAGCGCGACGTCCTGAACCGGCTCGCGCAGATGATGACCACCGAGGAGATCGCCGAAGAGCTGTATCTCTCGGTGAACACGGTGAAGACGCACCTCAAGAGCGTCTACCGCAAGCTCGCCGTGACCCGGCGCTCGGCCGCTGTCCGCCGGGCCCGCGAACTCCAGCTCCTGTGACGGTGACTTCGGCTTCGGCTGCCGCGTTGGCCTTGGCTTCGGCTGCCGCGTTGGCCTAACGACCTACACGAGCCCCAGCACGCGGGCACGCTGCACGGCTTCGGCCCGGGAGGCCACGCCCAGCTTCCGGTAGACGGCGCGGACATGACTCTTGACCGTGTTCACCGACACGTACAGGTCCTCGGCGATCTCCCGCAGCGGCACCTCCTGCTGCAACCGGCACAGCACCACCAGCTGACAGCTCGTCAACGGCTTCAGAGGCGGTGGTACGGACACGGGCCGCCGCGACTGCTCGGGCGCCAGGGCCAGCACAGCCGCTGCCTCTCCCACCAGCGCACCCGCGCTGCGGAGATCACCTACGTCCCCCGCGATGCGTACGAGGGTACCGGCGACCCACACCAGACAGGCCGTCACGCTCGGATCGGCCGCCTGGTTCTCCCGGCTCAGCACATGCAACCGCCCATGCAGGGCGGAGACTTCGCCCACCGCCCCCCTCGAGCCACCTCCAGGCTCCGTGCACAACGCTGCGGACATGCCCCTCACCTCCCCATGTGCAGGGCATTACCCCTACACCCTGGGGCGATCGGCACGTTGATGGAAGGGGCCGGTCGGCCTTTTCGAACGGAGGCTCGATCCTTGCCGCCTGCCGAGTCCACGCCGCTGTCCGGATGCTGGTGCCGAGACCGGTCTAGGTGCTGGTGCCCGGCACCCGGCGTACCTCGAGGAGTTCGAGCCCCAGCGCCTGGATGCGGTCGAGGATCCCGTACAGGGCGGCCTGGTCGAGCCCCACACCGAGGAGCACCGTTTCGGCGGGGCGCAGCACAACCGTCAGCTCTCCGAACGCCGACCGGAAGGCCTCGCCGATCCTGCCCCGGACGCGGATCTCGAAGTCGGCGCCGCCGGGTGGCGTCCCGGCCGGTTCGGGCCTCGAGCTCTCGTGTGCCCCGCCCATGGCGCCACCTCCAGTGCGACGGCCCTGCGTCAGCCGCCATTCTCGTGGCAGTACGGCCGGCGGCATCACCTCGTGCGGGTGACGGCGGCGCCACCTGGACTTCCGGGCTCATCCGCTGCGGGTGAACCGGCCGTGCGGCGCCGGGCGGGATGCTCCGGGTCCACCGAGGAGGAGGTTCGACATGGCAGATCAGATCTCGCCGGACCAGACGCGTTCCGGCGCGCCCGAACCGCAGCCCCACGTCAGTCCGGTCGCCGTCGGAGGAGTCGTCTTCGCCGTATGCGTACTGGGCATCATCGGGTCGTTCCACGCGATCGCGGGACTCACCGCGATCCTCGACGACAACTTCTACCAATCGCAGAACGACTACCCGTTCGACTTCGACCCCAACATCCGCGGCTGGGTCCAGATGCTCACCGGCGTCCTGGTCCTCGCGGCGGCGCTCAACATCTTCAGCGGCCGTACGTGGGCCCGTGCCGTCGGCATCGCCATCGCGGGGTTCAGCGCGTTGGAGAACTTCTTCTTCACCCCGTACTACCCGGTGTGGTCGGCCATCATCATCGCCCTCGACATCCTGGTGATCTGGTCGCTGACCATGTACGGGCACCGTCAGGCCCACAAGGTCTACGGGGCTCCGGTGTAGCGGGCTTCCGGTCCATCGACACGGAGAGGTCACCTCGGCACCGAGAGGTCACCTCAGTGCCGGGAGGTCAGCCCGAGCCTGCTGATCAGACGCCAGTCGAGCCTCGGCCGCTCCCGGTACGTCCCCGGCCGCAGCCGGGGCACGACCACCCGCAGGACCCCGGGCCGCACCTCGCAGTGCACGGGGACACGCAGACGCACCGCCTCGCCGTCGATGCCGACCGGGATCTCCTCCTGGTCGGCATCGACGACCACGGAGGCCGCGGCCGCCCGGGTCAGCCCGGCGGACTGCGCTCCGCGCAGCAGCCCCGCGGCCTGTGCGGCACTCGTGACGTGGACGCCGACGCAGCCAAGGGTCCCGCCGTCCAGGCGTGTGCGGCGGCCGAGGCCCGCGACGTCGTTCGTGCCGTAGGGGTTGTTGCTCACCAGCAGGGCCTGCGGATCCGTGAAGTCGTGCTCCCCGGCACGTGCCGTCAGCCGCGCGCCCCGGTGGCCCACGAGGAGATCCGGCAGGAGCCCCAGGGTGGTGCGCGTCTTGCCGTCCCGGTAGGCCGGGCTCTGCACCACTTCGGCGTACGCGCCGAACGACACGTTGTTGACGAAGGGCCGCCCGCCGGCCCGGCCGAGATCCACCCGCAGTTCCACCCCGTCGCGCAACGCGTCAAGGGCCTTCGACGGGTCCTCTCGGTCCAGGCCCAGATCGAGGGCGAAGTGGTTGCGGGTACCCGCCGGGATCACCAGGAAGGGCAGGTCGAGAGCGGCGGCGACCTCGGCGACCAGCGCCTGGGTGCCGTCGCCGCCGGCGACGCCGAGCAGATCGGCGCCCTCGGCCGCGCACTTGCGGGCGAGTGCCGCCACATCGGTCTCGCCGGGCCCTTCGAGGAGCACCACTTCGGCGCCCAGCGCACCGGCCCGCTCGTCCAGGGCGAACCGGTGCACCTTGCCGCCGCCGGAACGCGGATTCATGATCAGGACCGGGTGTACGAACGTCGCGGCCGGCTGCTCCGGCATCTGATCCGGGGCAGCGTGCCGGGCGAGGGCCGCTCGGCCCGTGCCGGCCGCCAGGAGCCACAGCCCACCGGAGGCCAGGACCACCCAGGTGAGCCGGGCCTGGGTGAACTCCACCAGTACCCAGATCGGCGTGATGAGCGCAAGCAGCGCCGCGAGGATCCGCGGCAGGCCACGCCTGCTGAGGATCCACCAGACCGCGGCAGCCGTGATCGCCAGGCCCGCGAGCCCCACGCCGAGCAGCGCGAAGGTCTTCAATCCCGCGAACACTCCGAGCACCAGCACCGCGGCAGCGGCGGATGCCAGGGACGCACGGGCCAGCCATCGCTGTCCTCGCATCGTCGGTTCCATGCCTCTCAGTCTGCGGCCTCGGAGCACCCCGGGCCTCACCCCTGGAAGGCGACTTCACACCACCGGGGTGACGCCGATCGGCCGCGGCGCGCCCAGAGTCCTCAGCGCCTGGAGGGAGCACACCATGACCGAGACCACGCACCGTCACCTCACCCCGAAGCAGCGGGCAGCCCTGGGAAAGGCGGGCCGGTCCCGTGCCCAGCGGTCCGGCCACGCCGAGTTCGCGCCCGCGCCCGACCGGCCCGACCCCATCGACGTGATCGAGCGGCAGTCGGCGAGCCGGCTCTCCGAACTCGTGCCGATCCGCTACGGCCGGATGCTCGAATCGCCGTTCCGCTTCTTCCGCGGGGCGGCCGCCATCATGGCCACCGACCTGGCCACCACCCCGGACAGCGGTCTGCGGGCCCAACTGTGCGGAGACGCGCACATGTTGAACTTCCGCCTGCTCGCCTCGCCGGAGCGGCATCTGATGTTCGACGTCAACGACTTCGACGAGACGCTTCCCGGACCGTGGGAGTGGGACGTCAAACGCCTCGTGGTGAGCCTCGTCATCGCCGGACGCGAGAACGGCTTCAGCCCGTCGCAGCGGGCCCGCGTGGTGCGATCGACGGTCCGCTCGTACCGGGAGTCGATGCGGGGATTCGCCCGGATGCGGACGCTCGACGTGTGGTACTCCCGCATCGACGTGGAGGATCTGCACGCCACGCTGTCGGCCAAGCTGGACTCGCGAGCGCGGCGGAGGGTGTCCCGCACGATCAGCAAGGCCCGCACCCGTGACCATCTCCAGGCCCTGGAGAAACTGGCCCGGGTGGTCGACGGCCAGCTGCGGATCGCCCCCGACCCGCCCCTGATCACTCCGCTCGACGACCTCATGCCGGGGGTCGAGCGCAAGGAGCTCGAACATCAACTGCGGGACCTGATCGACCGGTACGCGACGACGCTTCCCGCCGACCGCCGGGCCCTGCTGGCCCAGTAC
Organism: Streptomyces sp. NPDC047525; assembly: GCF_040643025.1. Lineage (NCBI taxonomy): Bacteria > Bacillati > Actinomycetota > Actinomycetes > Kitasatosporales > Streptomycetaceae > Streptomyces > Streptomyces sp. NPDC047525. Next base: position 753,480 of record NZ_JBEYTL010000002.1, on the reverse strand, counting down.
CGGGTGGTCGACATGGCGCGGAAGGTGGTCGGGGTGGGCAGCGTGGGGACGCGCTGCTGGATCATCCTGCTGCTCGGCCGGGACGACGGCGACCCGCTGCTGCTGCAGGCGAAGGAAGCACCGGTGTCGGTGCTCGCGGAGTTCGCCGGTGCGAGCAGTCACCTCAACCAGGGCGAACGGGTCGTCGCCGGGCAGCGTCTGATGCAGGCGACCAGCGACATGTTCCTGGGCTGGGAGCGGGTCGAAGGGCTCGACGGCCGTGAACGCGACTTCTACATACGGCAGTTGCGGGACTGGAAAGCCATCCCCCAGGCCGAGCTGATGACCCCCGACGTCATGCGCCTCTTCGGCCGGATGTGCGGTGCGACCATCGCCCGCGCGCATGCCCGCTCCGGTGACCGGATCGCCATCGCCGCCTATCTGGGCGGCTCCGATTCCTTCGACCGGGCCCTGGCCCGGTTCGCCGAGTCGTACGCCGACCAGAACGAGCGCGACCATCGGGCGCTGGCCGCCGCGGTACGGGACGGCCGGGTGACCGCGGCGCCGGATCCGTCGGCGTGAGAGACCCTTCGCCCACCGGGCGTCAGCCGTCGGCGCAGGAACTCCTCCTCGGAGAGCAACCGGCCGACGGCGACGCCGAACACGACGACGGTGAAGAACAGGATCAGCCAGGACAGCAAGGTGAACACCGAGCCGAGCGCCCCGTAGCGACCTTCGCTCATCCGTAGCGCACGGGGCAGCCACAGTCCCGACAGAGAACAGAACGAGACCACTCCCGTGCCCGTCAGCAGGGCGCCCGGCAGCAGGGGCAGCCAGGGCACCCGTCCGGCGAGCAGCAGGTGCTGGGTCCACCACCACATCAGGACCGACGCCCCCAGCTGCAGCGGCACGCCCAGGACGGGGCCCGCGCCGAACGCCCGGTGCAGCACGCCCTGCACGATGAGCATCGCGATCCACACGAGAAGCCACACGGCCCAGCGCCAGGCCACGAGCCGCACACCGGAGCGGGGCAGGTCCCAGGAGCGTTCGCACATGCGTTGCAGGGCACGGGTGAAGGCGGTGGCGGACAGCAGCGCGACCAGCACGCCCGCCGCACCCCAGCTGTGCAACGCGGTGTCACCGCCCGCGGCCACGCCCTCGGCCTGCGCCACCACGGGCCCGCCCGAACCGATGAGGGTGCGCAGCGAGCGCAGCAGTTCGCTCCGCACGGCCTGCGGGCTGAACGAGGCCACCGCGATGAGCATCGGCAGCGCGGCCAGAAACGCCTGCGCCGCGAGGCGCGTCGACATGTCGAGGATGGTGACGCGCACGAGCTGCTGGACGACGCGCCCCGCCAGCGGCCGGGCCGCACCGGCGATCGGCATGACGGTGTCCTCTCGTAGCAGGAGCCAACTCCTGCCGGACACCTTCTGGTTCAGCGCCTCGCCGCACGTCGCCCGCTCCGGGTGACGTACGCAGGTGACCGCATGAGACGCCCCGGAATCGCGGCGCGCCGAGGCGGCAGCCCGCCAACTTCACGGGAATGGCAGTTAGTTGCCCCAGACATGTGCCAAACGCGGCCCGATGGGGTCATGATGGAAATCTCTCATCTCCCTGTCTCACCAGGGCAGACGAGGGATACGCGGACCGCTGCCACGGCCCGGCAAGAAGTCTTGCCGCGACCTGCCCACCGGTTCGCCGCTCACGATCACCCTGGCCCCCGGTGAGTCCATTCCCCTCCCCTCCCTTGGCACATGTCAGGCCTCGTCCACACCGAGGATGCCACCATGATCAACGGCGCCCCGCCCGCCAGCAACGGGCATCTGCACACCTACCGCACGCAGGGTCATCTGGTCCTGGAGTTCCGAGGCGCGATCGACATCAGCGCCGCCCTCGACATGGCCCCTGCCCTGGACGCACATACAGAACGGCCCGCCCTCACAGCGATCATCGACCTCACCCCTGTCGACTTCTTCGACTGCTCGGGTCTGCGCCTGCTGTGCCGGGCCCGACGGCGCATCCTGGAACACGGCGGCCAGCTGCAGCTGGTCTGCGCGCACCCCCTGACCCTGCACATCCTGCGCGTGACCGGCCTCCTTCCGGTCTTCGACCCCGTTCCCTGCCTCGCGGACGCCCTGGGCCAGCCCGATGCGGAAGCCGGCTGACCGCTCCCTGCCCGCCGGTCGCCCGGAAGGCCCGCACTCGTGTGGCGGCTGTCCACTGGTGGTGTGGCCGCACGCCGGGACGATCGGAGGGAACGGGTCACGCGAGGAGGGGTAAGGCCACATGGAGCCACCACGTCAGCCCTACGGCTACGAGCCGGGGTACGACAACGGATCACCACAGGGCTACAGCGGGCCTTCCGGCTACGGGCAGCCCTCCGAGTACGGGAACCAGGCGCCACCCTCGCGCTCCCGCGTCGACGCCGGGCGGCTGTGGATCGGCGGCCTGGTCACCGCGCTGGTCGCCGCGCTCACCGCCGTCGTCGGGCTGCTGCTCGTACGGGGCATCCTCGGCATCCCGGTCTTCGCGCCCGAGGGTGACGGCGCGATGGGCGATGCCTCGACCGGGCTGCTGGCCGGCGGTGCCGCGCTGGCCGCCCTCGCGGCGACGCTCCTGCTGCATCTGCTGCTGCTCGGCACGCCCCAGGCAGGCCGCTTCCTCGTCTGGATCGTCTCCCTGACCACCGTCGTCATGGTGCTGCTGCCCTTCACCTTCTACGCGTCACTCGAAGCCCAGATCGGCACGGCGGCCGTCTACCTGGCCATCGGCGTCGCCATCGGCTCGCTCCTGTCGGCCGTGGCGCGCGGAGCCGTGCGCGGCGGTCAGGGGCAGTGAGGCAGGAGCGGCGAGGCCGGGCTCACGGACGTTCCCTGAGCCCCGCCGCCCTGGTCACGAAGGCCTCGTGCAGCTCCCTCACGGCCCGCGGGAAGGACTCGCTGCGGCGGCGCTGAAGGACCACGAGGACGCGGGTGGTCTCGTCGGTGAGCGGGCGGTGCGTGATCATTCCGGCCCGCTCAAGCGGGTCGCCGATGACGCTGAAGTCGGGCAGGAGCGCGGCCCCTAGGCCCTCGGCCACCATCAGCTTGCCCAGTTCCGCGCCGTCCGTGGAGTACGCGAAGGACGGCGGTGAGCCGCCGAGGAGACGGTGGGCGTAGCGGTGCATGACGTAGCCGGCGCGCATCGCGATGAACGGTTCCGTCTCCAGGTCGGCGGGCGAGACCGCCTTCAGTCGGGCCAGCGGGCTGTCCGGGTGCAGGCAGACGACGGGCCTGCCGCGCAGCAGCTCCGTGGTGTCGAAGTCGGGCGGGGTGTCGTCGCCGTCCAGGTAGTTGACCAGCCCCAGGTCGAAGCGCCCCTCGCGCAGGCCGCGGTGGATGTCGTCCTGCTGCGAGCCGACCATCTCCACCTGTGTCGCCGGGTGGGTCTCCCGGAAGGCGCGCACGGCGGGGACCAGGAGCGGGGCCGTCGCCGCGTTCACCGTGCCGACGCGCACCACACGGCTGGACTGGTGCTGATCGTGCGCGGCCCTGCGCAGCCGGTCCACCGATTCCAGTACGCCGATGATGTGCGGCAGGAGCTCACGGCCCTCGTCGCTGACCTTCGCGCCGGAGCGGTGACGGTCCAGGAGCGAGACCCCGAGCTCCCGCTCGAGGTTCCGCACGGTCTCGCTCAACGCGGGCTGGGAGAGGTGGAGTTCGCCAGCGGCGCGGCGCAGTGAGCCGAGCCGGGTGACCGCCTCGATGTACTCGAGCTGCTCTGTCCGCATGCCGCGCGCCTCTCCCCTAACCCCCGACGTGGGAGGGAAACCCTATCAGGGCTTAGTGATTACCGACTCGACGTCCCGTGGGGGCAGCTGCTTGAATCGAGCACATGAATGCAGTGCGATCCCACCTCACGCGGCGACGGTACGTCGACCTCGCGCGGGTGTGCAGCGCCTGCTGTCGCCACGGCCGCTGAGCATCCGCCGGGCACTCCACCGCCTCTCGTGCGCGTGAACTCCGCGACCTGCCGGGCCCGTTGACGGCCCACGCGCTTCCCTGTCGGGTCTGACGGGTCCCCGCGTACGTACCGAGCAGCGCCGCGCCCTTCGCGACTGCGTGCACCCGCAGGCCTGCCGCCTGCCCTCCTCCCCTCGCATCCCCCTGCCTCGCACCACCGGCCCACGTGGCCGCGTACCCGAAGGACTTCCGCCATGGCCACCGTTCTCACGCTCACCGGCAGCGCATCCGCCCCCGGCTCCTCCCGCACCGCGCGTCTCGTCAAGCACCTGGGCCGCGACCTTGCCGCGCAGGGGCACCGGGTGCGGTCACTGGACGTACGCACGCTGCCCGCCGAAGCGCTCCTTTCCGCGGACACCTCGCACCCCGCCGTCGCCGAGGCGGTCGCCCTCGTCGAGGACGCCGACGCGCTCGTGGTCGGCACACCCGTCTACAAGGCGGCGTACTCAGGCGTCCTCAAGACCTTCCTCGACCTCCTTCCGCAGTACGCGCTGCGCGGCAAGCCCGTCCTGCCACTGGCCACCGGAGGCTCCCCCGCCCATGTCCTCGCCGTCGACTACGCGCTGCGGCCCGTCCTCACGTCGCTGGGCGCCGAGGTCGCCCAGGGCTGGTTCGTCCTGGACCGCCACATCACGGCCGCCGACGACGGGACGGTCAGCCTCACGCCGGACGCGGACGCCGGTCTCGCCCCCGTCGTCGACCGCTTCCGCGAGGTGCTCGCGGAGCCGACGCGGCTCGCGGTGGCGTGAGGGGGCAATCGGCTTTCCCTTCCGCACGGAGAGCGCCCCCACATCCCTCCTCCTCCCTCCCCGGCACCCGAAAGGCCCCGCCCATGCCCCAGATCCCCGCCTCCGATGCGGAGGCGATCGCGCTCGCCCGTCAGGTGGCCGAGCGTCTGGCCGCCGGTGACGCGCGCCGCGACGCCGAGCGCGATCTGCCGTACGAGGAGGTGCGCGACCTCACCGAAGCCGGTCTCTTCACGCTGTCGATCCCCCGCTCGTACGGCGGGCCCGAGCTCGGTGCGCGCAGCCTGGGCGAGGTGTTCACGGAGCTGACGGCCGGTGACGCGAGCGTCGGCCAGATCCCGCAGAACCACTACTTCTTCGTCAACGTCCTGGCCCACGCGGGCACCGAGGAGCAGCGCGCCTTCTTCTACCGAGAGGTCATCGCGGGGCGGCACTTCGGCAACGCGCTGTCCGAACGAGGCACCCGTACGGCCCGTGAGTTCGCCATCGGCTTCGAACGGCACCCCGACGGCGGCCGCGTCCTGAACGGCACCAAGTTCTACGCGACCGGATCGCTCTTCGCGCACTGGATCCCGGCGTACGCCAACGACGAGGAGGGCCGCACGCACGCCGCCTGGGTTCCGGCCGACCATCCCGGCGTGCGCGTCGAGGACGACTGGAACGGCATGGGCCAGCGCACCACCGGCAGCGGCACCGTCCGCTTCGACCAAGTGCGGGTACCCGCCGAGCACATCGTGCCGGTGTACTCGATCTTCGAGAAGGACGAGGTGTTCGGCGCCTTCGGCCAGTATCTGCACGCGGCCATCGACACGGGCATCGCGGTCGGCGCCCTGCGCGAGGGCAAGCGGCTCATCCACTCCCTGGCCCGCCCCCGTCTGGAGGCGGGCGTGGAGCGCGCCGCGGACGAGGGCGCGGTCATCGACGGTTTCGGCGAACTCGCCCTGCGGGTGCGCTCCGCGCGCGCCCTGCTGCGCGAGGCCGGTGACGCCCTGGACGCCGCCCGCGCCGAACTGACCGAGCAAAGCGCCGCCGAGGCGTCGGCCGCGGTGGCCGCGGCCCGCGCGCACTCCGACGCGGTGGCCCTGGCCGTCTCCAGCGGCATCTTCGAACTCATCGGCACGCGCGCCGCGGACCGGGACCTGAACCTCCACCGGCACTGGCGCAACGCCCGCACCCACACCCTGCACGACCCACGCCGCCTCAAGCTCCGCCACCTGGGCGGCTGGGAGCTCAACGACACCCCGCCGCCCCGCAACGGCCTGGTGTGAGACGGGCCCGACTTCACGTCCACATCACCACACCGACGACACCGACCACATCGCTCATACGGTTCACATGGCTCACATGGCTCACAGAGGACACCCCCGCCCATGCCCCTGACCTTCCACTGGTTCCTGCCCACCAACGGCGACAGCCGCCATATCGTCGGCGGCGGCCACGGCGTGCCCACCGGTGCCGCCGGGGGCGACCGCCCCGCCACGCTCGCCTACCTCACCCAAGTGGCGTGTACCGCAGAGCAGTTGGGCTTCGAGGGAGCGCTCACCCCCACCGGCGCCTGGTGCGAGGACGCCTGGCTGACCACGGCGATGCTGGTGGAGTCGACCGAGCGCCTGAAGTTCCTGGTGGCCTTCCGCCCCGGTCTCGTCACGCCGACCCTCGCCGCGCAGATGGCGGCGACCTACCAGCGGCACTCCGGCGGACGCCTGCTCCTCAACATCGTCACGGGCGGCGAGGACCACGAGCAGCGCGCGTACGGGGACTTCCTCGGCAAGGACGAGCGCTACGCCCGCTGCGACGAGTTCCTGCACATCGTCCGCTCCCTGTGGCGCGGCGAGAGCGTCGACTTCCGAGGCGAACACGAACGCGTCGAACAGGCCCGTCTCACCCGCCTCCCCGCCCCGGTGCCTCCGGTCTACTTCGGCGGCTCGTCAAAGGCGGCGGGCCCGGTGGCGGCCCGTCACAGCGACGTCTACCTCACCTGGGGCGAACCACCTGCCCAAGTGGCCGAAAAGATCGCCTGGATCCGCACGCTGGCCAGGGCCGAGGGCCGCGAGGTCCGCTTCGGCATCCGCCTGCATGTGATCGCCCGCGACACGGCCGAGGAAGCTTGGGCCCAGGCGAACCGCCTCCTGTCGGGCACCGACCCGTCCGTGATCAGCGAGGTGCAGCAGGGCCTGGCCCGCTCCGGCTCCGAGGGCCAGAAGCGCATGCTGGCCCTGCACGGCGGCACCACCGACCGCCTGGAGATCTACCCGAACCTGTGGGCAGGCATTGGCCTCCTGCGGGGCGGCGCGGGCACGGCCCTGGTCGGCTCGCACACGGAGATCGCCGACCGCATCGCGGAGTACCACGCCCTGGGCATCGACGAGTTCGTGCTCTCCGGCTACCCGCACGTGGAGGAGGCGTACTGGTTCGGCGAGGGCGTACTGCCGCAGTTGACGAAGCGGGGTCTTTGGCGCCACCCCGCGGCGGCATCACTCGACGAGACACCGGCGGCGGTGCCGTTCGCCTCGTAGCTTCCTCGCTCATCCTGCGGCGGGGCGGTAGCGCACGTCGACCTCGGCGAAGGGCTGTGAGCCGTGGGCGTGGCTCAGTCGGATCGGGCGGCCGCCGGGGTTGTCGAAGAGCCGGATGCCCTCACCGAGCAGGACGGGGGCGATGTGCAGGTCGATCTCATCGATCAGGCCGCGTTCGAGCAGTTGGCGGCCGATCGTCGGGGAGAGGACTTCGAGGTTCTTGCCGTCGGCGGCCTCCAGGCCGATGCGTACCGCCTCGGCCACGTCGCAGTTCAGGAACGTGACACCGTCGGCGGGCGTGGCGTCTTCGGGGTGGTGGGTGAGGACGAAGATCCGGCCCTTCCAGTCCTCGCTGTAGGGGCGGGCGCCCGGGGCGCGGTCCCAGCCGTTCCGCCCGCCCAGGACCGCGCCGGTGGTCTCGATGTACTCCTCTTCCACGCCGTCGCGGCCGGTGACGCCGGTCAGCCAGTCCATGGCGTGGTTCGGGCCCGCCACGAACCCGTCCAGCGACATGCTGAAGTGAAGGAGGACCTTGCCGGCGGCCTGCTGCGGTTCGATGTCGAACATCTGGAGCTCCGTCGCTCGTCGTGCCGGCGCGATCGCGCCGCCTGCACAGACAGACCGGACGGACGCCCCGAACTCATCGCCGCATGGTCGGACCGTTCGGATTCTCGGCCGAGGGCTCGAGCGTCATCGGGCCGTACCGCGCGGTGGGTGCCTCGGCCGTCAGGGCCCAGTAGCGGTCGCCGTAGGACCAGTGCCACCACTCCGTGGGGTAGTTGACCAGGCCCGCCGTGGCGAGGGCGGCGGTGAGGGTGCGGCGGTTGCGGCGGGCGCTCGGGGTGATGAGGTCGCTGTCCATGTAGCAGGCGCCCTCGCTCTCCTCTGGGCTCGCGTTGACCGGGGTACCGAGGTCGAGTTCGGTGCCGGACGTGGTGCACAGGGTGAGGTCGACCGCGGCGCCCGCGACGTGCGGGCCCACTTCGGGCGGCGAGAGGGAGCGGCTCGTCTGCCGGTGGAGGTAGGCGTCCGACCAGTCGGGGTTGGCCTTCCTGAGCTCGGCCGCGTACTCGTCGAAGTACTGGATCTGCAGGGCGAGCGGGCGGTATCCCTCGGTGACCAGGAAGCGCAGGCCCTCGGGGAGCAGCCGGGCGGCGCGGGCCAGGCGCCAGGCGACGCCCTCGCGTAGCTGGGCGTAGGCCCCGGCCGGGTCGGCGAGGCGGTCGTCGACGTCCAGGAAGGGCAGTTGGCGCAGGTCGACGAGGGCTTCGCCGCATTCGTCGACCTGGATGCCGACGACTCTGGGGTCGTTCATGAGGATGATCGGCGACATGCTTGCCCCTTCGTGGCGACGGTGGCGGGCACAGCTCCGGGGACGGGCTGCCGCCCGCCCCCGGAGTCCCCTCCGTGCCCTGGCAGGGGCTCTACGCGACGAGCGGCCCACACGACCGACGGTGTCGGTGGTGTGGGCCGTACGAGGCATCAGTGGCCTTCCCCCGTGCTTCCCCCGATGAATTCCGCTGAGTCCCCCGTTGTTTCCTGCGATCCCCCGTTGCCGTCGGCGTGTTCACCCGCCGACAACCACAGCGTGACGCAGCCCGCTGCAAATTCTCTGCAAGTGCGCGGTAAGCGGACTGCAGGGCACCGCACGCCGGGACCGGCTCAGAGCCCCGGCTCGTTCCGTTCGCGCGCCTCGTACGCCGTGAAGACCTCCCGCGCCTCGGCGCGCAGCGCACCTGCCGCCACCCGGTCGCCCGCGGCCTCCCGCGCCGCGGCGAGATCGCGCAGGGTGCGGGCGCGGGGCAGCGGCAGCTCCAGGTCGTTCCAGAGGGCGGCGGCCGCGGTCAGGTGCTGTTCCGCGGTGTCGAGGCGGCCCGCGGCGAGCTCGCACTCGCCGAGGGTGCGCAGGCCCAGTGCCTCGCCGAAGCGGTCGCGCTGGCCTCGGCAGACGTCGAGGACCGTGCGGATCTCCGCCGCCGCTTCGGCCGAACGGCCCAGTCTGATACGGGACTTGGCCCTGGCCTGCATCGCGTACGCGAGCATGAGCGGGTCACCCAGCGTGCGCAGGAGGTCCACCGCACGTCCTGAGAGGTCCTCCGCGGCTCCGTACTCGCCGAGCGCGCGGTGCACCAGGCCGAGGGAGCGCAGCGTGAGGGACTCGCCGCGGCGGCTGCCGAGCCTTCGGTAGGCGCGCAGCGACTCGTCGAGGAAGGCGCGCGAGGCCTCGAAGTCGCCGAGTTCGAGCTGGACGGATCCGGCGTACCGGCAGGAGAGGCCGATGCCCGGGTCGTCGCTGAGCCGGCGGAACCCGTCGACGGCGCGGACGAGGGTCTCCTGCGCCGCGCGCAGCCGTCCCGCTTCCCGCAGCGCGCTGCCGAGCCCGGCGAAGGCGGCGGCCCGGCCGCGTATGTCGCCGAGTTCGGCGCAGAGCCCGGCCGCCTGCTTGAAGTAGCCCTGCGATTCGGGAAACCGGTCCTGTTCGTAGCGGAGTTGGCCGAGGCCGATGAGCAACAGGGCCTCGCCCGCTCGGTCCTCGGCGCGGCGGGCGGCGGCCAGGGCCGCGTCGTGGGTGCGCCACCAGGCTTCGAAGCGGTTGCCGACGGTGTACGCGGAGGAGCACAGGGCGGCCGCCGCTTCGCAGGAGAGGGTGTGCAGGTCGAGGGCCGCGGCGCGCTCGACGGCGGCGGCGATCGCGTCGGCCTCGGCCTCGAACCAGGCGGCCGGGTCGGCGAGCGCCCGCTGGGTGGCCTCTGGCCCCACGGGGCGGACGAGCTTGCGCAGGGCTTCGGCTTCGGCTCCGCCCGGGCCGCCCGCGTCCAGGAGCCCGCGGTGCAGTTCGACGGCGCCGGACGGCGTCGCGGACGCGGCGCGGCCGGTCAACCAGAGCCAGGCGCCCAGTGCGCGGCCGACGGCGGCGGCCCGTTCGGCGGGCGGGTCCTCGGCGTCGGCGCGTTCGGCGGCGTACACGCGCACCAGGTCGTGGGGCCGGTAGCGCGGCTGGCCCGCGCGGTCGACGCCGGTGCAGTGCAGGAGCTGGGCGTCGATGAGCTGTTCCACGACGCGGTCGGCCTCGGCCTCCGGCACGTCGAGCAGCGCGGTCACCACCCACGCGGCCACATCGGGCGCGGAGAGCAGGCCAAGGCGGCGCAGGGCGGTGCGTGCGGGGGCGTCCAGGGCCCGGTAGCTCAGGCCGAGGCCGGCCCGTACCTCCAGGTCGCCGACGGCGAGTTCGTCCAGGCGGTGGTGTTCGTCCGCGAGCCGGTCGGCGAGCATGCGCGCGGTCCAGTGTGTGCGGGTCGCGAGGCGGGCTCCGGCGATGCGGATGGCGAGCGGGAGCCCGCCGCACAGCTCGACGATGCGCCGGGCGGCGTCCGGCTCGTCCGTGACGCGCCGCTCCCCCGCGACGCGGCCGAGGAGTTCGGTCCCGGGCTCCGTGTCGAGCACGTCGAGATCGGCGCGGTGGGTGCAGGGCAGGGCGCCCAGGCGGGCCCGTGCGGTGATCAGGACCCCGCAGGTGGCGCTTCCCGGGAGCAGCGGGCGCACCTGGGACTCGCTGGCCGCGTCGTCGAGCACGAGCAGGACGCGGCGCCCCGCGACCAGGCTGCGGAAGAGGTCGCGCCGCTCGGCGTCCCCGTCGGGCGGGTCCGCTCCCAAGGCGTACAGGAGCCGCCCGAGCACCTCGCCGGGTGCCACGGGATCGGTGGCGCCCCGCAGCTCGGCGTACAGCTGCCCGTCCGGGTACGCGTCGGCCACCTGGTGCGCCGCCCGGACGCCCAGGGTGGACTTGCCGACGCCGCCGGGCCCGGACAGCACGACGACCGGCATGGCCTCACGGGCCCTCGACAGCGCGGCGCGTACATCGGCGAGTTGCGAGTCGCGCCCGGTGAAGTCACCGATGGTGGGCGGCAGGAGGGCCGCCACCGGGACGGCGACGGCATCCCTGGGTACGGCGGGGTCGGCGGCATCTCCCGCGAGCAGCGCCTCGTCCGCCCGCAGGATCGCCTCGTGCATCCGTCTGAGGTCGGGGCCCGGATCGATGCCGAGCTCCTCGGCCAGTACGTCGCGTCCCTCCAGGTACACGGCGAGCGCGTCGGCCTGGCGCCCCAACCGGTAGAGGGCGAGCATCAGTTGGCCGCGCAGCCGCTCGCGGGTGGGGTGCGTGGCGACCAACGCGGTGAGCTCGGCCACCAGTTCCGTCTCGCGGCCGGTCTGCGCGAGGTCCGCGGCGATGCGCTCCTCCAGGGCCGCCTGCCGCGCCTCTTCCAGCTGGTCGGCCATGGCCCGCAGCGTCTCGCCGATCCCGCCGAGCGCGGGGCCGCGCCACAGGGCCAGGGCATCCCCCAGCAGCCGGGCGGCCGCGGCGTGATCGCCGTCCGCCGCGGCCTGCCTGCCCCGTACGGCAAGGCGCTCGAACTCGACCCGGTCGACGAGGGTGGCGTCCGCGTGGATCAGATAGCCCGGCGGCCGGGTCTCGATGGCGTCGGCGGACAGCGCGCGGCGCAGCGCGGAGACGTACGACTGGATCAGCGAACGTGCCGTGTCCGGCGGCCTCTCGCCCCAGATGGCGTCGATCAGCGCGTCGACGGACACCACGCGTCCCGGCTCCAGGAGCAGCGCCGCGAGGAGCGCTCGGGGCTTGGGCCCGCCCAGGGCGAGCCGACGGCCCGCGCGCCATGCTTCGACCGGGCCCAGCAAGCGGTAGTCGGTGTCCGTGTTCACGCCCGTCTCCATGGGTCCTTGCCCCGCGCCGCCCCCACCGCCTCTGAGCTCCCGAGCCGCGATCGGCTGGTCATAGTACGTCTGCCCGTTCTCAACTCGCGTGCACACCAAGGGAATCAGGCCATCCGTCATCCGGGCGCCGAGCAGCTCCGGATGGTGGCTCCAGTGGGGGCGGATTCAGCTGCGAGGAGGGTCGTCGCGGGGAGGCGGCGGAGCCTCAGCCGCGCCCGGGGACGGTGCGTCCGCGCTCGACACCGGGTCGTCCGCGGCCGGCGCGAGCGGCACGGCGCCGCCGCCTTGGAGGCGTTCCAGGTCGGCGGGGCGCACCTGGATGACGAACAGGGCGATCAGGGCGGCGACGACGGCGAAGACGGCAGCGGCGATGAAGGAACTCGAGATGCCCGAGGCAAGGACCTGGTCGCCCCAGCGCCCCGGCAGCTCGCCCGTCCTGCGGAACTCCACCAGCTGGGCCGGGGTCGCCTCCGCCAGGAACCGCGGGACCTGGTCGGTGGCTTCGTTGCGGCTGGCCGTGCCGAAGACGGTGACGAGGACGGACAGGCCGAGCGAACCGCCCACCTGCTGGGTCGCGTTGAGGATCCCGGAGGCCGCTCCGGCGTTCTGTGGCTCGACGCCCGAGACCGCCATCAGCGTCAGTGACACGAACTGCATGCCCATGCCGAAGCCGAAGACGAGCACGGGGCCGAGCAGGCTTCCCGTGTACGTGCTGTCGACATCGGTCAGCGTCAGCCAGCCGAGCCCCGCGGCGGCCAGCGTCGCGCCCACCACCATGAAGGGCTTGGGCCCCCACTTGGGCAGGAGCTGGGAGGCAAGTCCCGCGCCGACCGCGATGATCGCGCTCACCGGCAGGAAGGCGAGACCGGCCCGCAGCGGGCTGAAGTTCAGGATGTTCTGGACGAAGAGCGTCAGGAAGAAGAACATCCCGAACATGGCCGCGGCCAGGCACAGCATCATCCCGTAGACACCGGCGCGGTTGCGGTCGCGGAACATCCACAGAGGGGTGATGGGCTGCTTCGAGCGGCGCTCGACGGCGAGGAACAGGCCGAGGAGGACGACGGCCGCCGCGAAGGACGCGATGGTCAGGCTGTCGCTCCAGCCGTCCTCGGATGCGCGGATGAAGCCGTAGACGAGCAGCACCATGCCCACGGTGGAGGTGAGTGCGCCGAGGAGGTCGAAGTGTCCCGGGTGGCGCTCGGACTCCCGGATGTAGCGGGGTGTCGCCAGGGCGATGAGCAGGCCGATGGGGATGTTCACGAAGAGGACCCAGCGCCAGTCGAGCCACTCCACGAGCAGCCCGCCCGCTAGCAGTCCGATCGCGCTGCCGCCGGCCGACACGGCCGCGAACACGCCGAACGCCCTGTTCCGCTCGGGCCCTTCGCGGAAGGTAGTGGTGATCAGCGAGAGGGCGGTGGGCGACGCGATGGCGCCGCCGACGCCCTGCAGCGAGCGTGCGGCGAGCAACTGCCAGGACTCCTGGGAGAGTCCGCCGAGCAGCGAGGCGAACACGAAGAGCAGGACGCCGAACATGAAGACTCTGCGGCGCCCGAGAATGTCGCCGAGGCGCCCGCCCAGGAGGAGCAGACCGCCGAAGGTCAGCGTGTAGGCGTTGATCACCCAGGACAGGGTCTCGGTGGAGAAGCCGAGCGAGGTCTGGATGTGCGGAAGAGCGATGTTCACGATGGTGATGTCGAGGACCACCATCAGCTGGCACGAGGCGATGACGAGGAGTGCGATACCGCTGCCGCTGCCCCGCTTCGGGGAGGCGGCAGGCTCTGAGGGTGTCGTCCGAGAGCCCGTCATGGGATTGCCGGTGTGTCGTGCCAGCGGTGAACGGAGGCGTTCACAGATCCAAGGCTAAGCCCGTCCGCCCGGCCCCGCCATTCGTTCACGGGGCACGGCCCGGGCTCTTCGCGGTCGGGGTGAAAGCCGTCGCGGACCACTGCGGCCGGGGCGCGTGATGTGACCCACGACACCCCGGCCGGCCGATGACTTGATCGAGTCCCACCCGTCCTACTGGCAACAACACTGCGAAGGACGGGACGGCGTCACCATGACCGAAGCCACCAAGGGCCCAGCCGCCTACTTCCCCTCGATCGAGAAGAAGTACGGCCGCCCGATAGCGGAGTGGAAGGACCTCATCCGTTCCTCTCCGCTGACCAAGCACATGGAACTCGTCGGCTGGCTCAAGACCGAGCACGGTCTGGGGCACGGACACGCCAACGCCCTGGTCGCGCACACCCTGGCCGAGACCCGCACCACCTGAGCCGCCGCTGCCGTCTCTACCGGCTCACAGCGGCGCTCCCCCCGCGGTTGCGGCGCCGCGCGAGCCGGTGGAAGGCCTTCGGCGCGGACCGCGGTGCGGGCAGGGCGCCGGCGACCGCGTCGGCGAGGAGCGTGGTGACCGTCTCGGCGGCGCAGGTGCGGTTGGCGCCGATGCCGCCGCTGGGACCCCGCTTGATCCAGCCGACGACGTAGGTCCCCGGCTCTCCGGCCACCCGGCCGCCCTCGTGCGGCACGGTGCCGGTGGTCTCGTCGAAGGGCAGTCCGGCGACCGGCACCCCGCGGTAGCCGATCGCGCGGAGCACCATGTCCGTACGTATCGTCCGCTCCCCCGAGGCCTCCACGACGCGCACGGCCTGGACGGCTTCCTCGCCGAGCATCTCCACCGGAGCGGAATGGAAGCGGAGCACGATGCGGCGCCCCGGAGCGGGCGGCTGAGCCCAGTCGACGCGGTCGCGCGTGACGCCGTGCAGGAGGGCCGCCTTGCCCTGCCCATCGGCCCACGAACCGGCCTCGTCGATGGCCGCCCCGGTCCGGGGATCGTGGTCGTCGACGACCAGGTCCAGGCCCGGAACGTGCTGGAGGGCGAGCAGTTCGGACCTGGTGTACGCGGCGTCCTCGGGGCCCCGCCTCCCGAGCAGGACCACTTCGCGCACCTTGCCGGCGCGCAGCGCCGCCAGCGCGTGGTCGGCGATGTCGGTGCGGGCGAGGCCGTCGGGGTCGGCGAGCAGGATCCGGGCGACGTCGAGCGCGACGTTGCCGTTGCCGACGACGACCACGCGCTCGGCGGACAGGTCGATCGCGTCGGGCGCCGCGTCCGGGTGGCCGTTGTACCAGGCGACGAAGGCCCTCGCGGAGATGCTGCCGGACAGTTCCTCGCCCGGGACGGCCAGGGTGCGGTCGGCCGACGCGCCCACGGCGTAGATGACCGCGTCATGGTGTGCGGCCAGTTCCTGCGCGGTGACGTCGGCGCCCACGTCGAGCCCGAGGTGCATCCGCACCCGCGGATGGGTGTGGAACCGCGCGAAGGTGTCGCCGACCTTCCTGGTCGCGGGGTGGTCCGGTGCCACGCCGAAGCGGACGAGGCCGCCGGTCTCCGGCAGCCGGTCGATCAGCGTGACTTCGGCGCTGGTGTGCAGGAGCAGGTCCTGGACCGCGTACATCCCGGCCGGTCCTGTGCCGACGACGGCAACCTTGAGCGGCGCGAAGTCCGACGGCAGGACGCGCGGGAAGGACGGCTCGTCCCAGGCGTGGAAGTTCGGTCCGTCCGGGGCCGGTTCGGGCTCGCGGTCCGCGTAGTACGCGGCGTTGATCGTCGCGTACTCCTGCTGGGCGACGGGCAGGCTGTCCACCGGGAAGATCGCGTCGACCGGGCAGGCGTCGGCGCAGGCGCCGCAGTCGATGCAGGTCTTCGGGTCGATGTGCAGCATCTCCGTGCTGCCGAACGCCCGCTCCTGGGGCGTCGGGTGGATGCAGTTGACCGGGCACACGGCGACGCACGTGGCGTCGCTGCAGCAGGTCTGGGTGATGGCGTAGGTCATGTCGTCGGCTCGACTCGCTCGGCTCGGATCGCTCAGATGAGGTGGGCGCGCTTGTAGAAGGCCAGCGCCGGCTTGGTGAGAAGGCGGGAGGAGGCCAGGAACTCCATCAGCCCCGAACAGCTGGACCGCATCATGGACTTGTGGTGTTCGTTGGCCTTCGCCTCGGCGAGGGCGCGCTTCTCGTCGAGCCCGGCGTTCGCGTACACCTTGGGGTTCACCATGCTGGTGACGATGTAGTACGAGGCGATCGCGACCACGAACGCGTTGATCTGGCGGCGCAGTCGGCCCGCTCCGGACAGCCGCTTGCTCGTCTGGTCGCGGGCGAACTTCATGTGCCGCGATTCCTCGACGACGTGGATGTTGTTGATCGTGCGGACGAACGGCACGACGCGCTCGTCCCGCATCCAGTCGCGCTGCATGACGTCGAGCACTTCCTCGGCCACGAGGATCGCGGCGTAGGCCGCCTCGCCGAAGGCCACCGTCTTGAACACCCGGCCGAGTTCCATCGCGAACCGCTTGGGGCGGTAGGCGGGCGCGCCCAGCTTCTGGGCGCCGCGGGCGAACATGATCGAGTGCCGGCACTCCTCGGCGATCTCGGTGAGGGCCCACTGCACTTCGTCGCTGGCCGGGTTCTTCATGTAGACGTCGCGCAGCACCATTTGCTGGAGGATCATCTCGAACCAGATGCCTGTGCTGGCCACCGATGCGGCTTCCTGGCGCGTCAGTTCCTTGCGCTGCGCGTCGGTGAGCTCCTGCCAGTACGGCGTGCCGTACAGGGAGCACCATTCCGGACTCGCGCCGTGGAAGTCGCGGTCGAGAGGGGTCTCCCAGTCCACCTCGGTGGCCGGGTCGTAGGCCAACACGGCGGCCGAATCGAGCAGTCGCCGGGCCACGTCGTCCTCTTCGGGACGGTCCTGCGATGTCGGCCGAACAGTGCTGCTTGCCATGCTGCGGCTCCTTGACTCTGATGCGTACGTTCTCTTGTTCGCTCAGGCAACGGACCGGGGCGTCGTCCCGCGACGCGCGGCGGCCCGCTTGTTAGACAGACCGTATAACAAGCGGGTCGGGCAGCCTACCCCCGAGTAAGAACTGAATTCACGCAAGTTCTTGCGGCAAGAACCCTGCGCAGGTCAGCCCTCCTGGAGACCCCATTCGGGCAGCGATTCCCCATCACTCACCCGTCACACCGGACACCAAAGTCGCTCTGAGCACTGATAGTTGAAATATCTTGCAGAAAGCATTGACGCGTACATGCGCGGACGGCAGGCTCCCCTTCGGAATCCCCCCACGGCAGCCTCCCCACGAGCAGCTGCCCTTCTTTGGGCACTGCTGTGCCCGGTCTCGAAGGAGCCGCACCATGCAGCACCGTTCCCGCCTGCTGGGAGCCACATCGGCCGGGGTCCTTGCCGCGGCCGGCCTTGCGACGTTCGCGCCCTCGCAGTCGCAGGCGACACCGCCCGGCGACAAGACCGTCACCGCCACCATGTTCGAGCGGCAGTACGCGGATGTGGGCAAGGCCTGCGCCACCGAGCTCGGCCCCGCGGGCTACGGCTACGTCCAGGTGTCGCCCGCCACCGAGCACATACAGGGCGACCAGTGGTGGACCTCGTACCAGCCCGTCAGTTACAAGCTCGCGGGCCGCCTGGGCGACCGCGCCTCCTTCAAGAGCATGGTCGACGCCTGCCACCAGGCGGGGGTCAAGGTCATCGCGGACGCCGTCATCAACCACATGGCGGCCGGCGCGGGAACCGGCACCGGCGGCACGCAGTA
Organism: Streptomyces sp. NPDC047525; assembly: GCF_040643025.1. NCBI lineage: Bacteria > Bacillati > Actinomycetota > Actinomycetes > Kitasatosporales > Streptomycetaceae > Streptomyces > Streptomyces sp. NPDC047525. The sequence goes on along the minus strand of NZ_JBEYTL010000002.1, from coordinate 735,910 downwards.
CGGCAAGTACGACTACCCCGGCTACTTCCAGGACGCGGACTTCCACAGCTGCCGCACGAGCATCAACGACTACACCAGCCGTGACAACGTCCAGAACTGCGAACTGGTGGGCCTGGCCGACCTCGACACGGGCAGCGACGCGGTGCGCACCACCATCGCCGCGTACCTCGACGATCTGCGGTCCCTGGGCGTGGACGGCTTCCGCATCGATGCCGCCAAGCACATGGCCGCCGACGACGTCGCCGCCATCAAGGGCAAGATGAGCGACCCCGGGTTCTGGGTCTCGGAGGTCATCCACGGAGGCGGCGAGGCCGTCCAGCCCGACGAGTACACCGGCGTCGGGGACGTCGACGAGTTCCGCTACGGCGGGCACCTCAAGAGTGCCTTCCAGGGCGGGAACATCGCACAGTTGAAGTCGGTCGCCGACGGCAAGCTGGGCAGCGGCTCGGCCCGTACGTTCGTCGACAACTGGGACACCGAGCGCAATGGCTCGACGCTCACCTACAAGGACGGCGCGACCTACGCCCTGGCCAACGTCTTCATGCTCGCGTCCCCCTACGGCTCACCGAACGTGTACTCCGGCTACGAGTGGTCCGACAAGGACGCGGGTCCGCCCAGCGGCACGAGCGGCTGGACGAACACGCACACCCAGCAGGCGGTCACCGGCCTGGTCGGGTTCCGCAACGAGGTGGGCGCCGCGGAGCTGACCGACTGGTGGGACAACGGCGGCAGCGCCCTCGCGTTCGGACGCGGGGACAAGGGATTCGTCGCCCTCAACAACGGCGACGGCGAACTGAACCAGACGTTCGCGACGTCCCTGCCCGGCGGCACATACTGCAATGTCGCCAAGGCGTCCCCGGACAGCTGCGACGGCAACACGGTCACCGTCGGGGACGACGGGAAGATCGAGACCACCCTGCCCGCCCGCAGCGCCCTCGCGCTGCACACCGGCTCGAAGACCGGCTGACCTAGACCAGGCGGAACACCGGATGACGTACCGACTCGGCGGCGAACTCCTCGTCCGTCGAGTCGCCCGTCACGTCGAAGTAGGGGCGGGTGACGGGTACTTCGCGCCAGTACTGGCGAAGGACGGGGATGCTCTCCTCGGGGCCGAGCTCGACCACGCGCACCGTCTCGGACCTGCCGCCCCTGCTGAGGTCGACCTGCCCGGCCACGCGGGCGTTGCGCACCCAGTTGCTCACGCCGTAGGCGCCGACGAGCCAGCGCTCGCCCCCGGCTGACATCACGTCGACCGGGGTGGAGAAGAGACGGCCCGACTTCCTGCCGCGCACGGTCAGGATGTAGCGGTAGCCCTTGCCCCTCCCGAACCGGGTCATCGTCCGGAACACGCCGTTGATCAGGCGCGTGCCGAAACCGATGCGATACGTCTTGGCCATCAGCCTTCTTCCTGTCGAGTGACCGGCGGTTGCCGCGCGGCCAGCAACTGGGCGGCGCCAAGGCGGGCTTGGCGCGCCGGTTCGGGTGAACCCGTGATCGCGGCCGTGGTCATGGCCCCCTCCGCGAGCAGGACCAACGGGCCGACAGTCTGCCCCGATTCGCCCGCCGCGGCCACAAGTCCCGCCATGTAGTCGTGGAAGGCACGCTTGTGGGCCCGGACGGTGTCGGCCACCGCCGGGTCGGCGGCCCCGAGTTCACCGAAGGAGTTGATGAAGGCGCAGCCCCGGAAGTCCGGCTCGGAGAACCACTCGTAGAGCCAGTCGTAGACCGCGAGGACGCGCTCCACCCCGCCCGGCACGCTCTCCGCGTACTCGGCGAGCCGGGTGCGCCAGCGGCGGTCGCGGCGCTCGAGGCAGGCGAGGACGAGCTCCGACTTCGAGGGGTAGACCTGATACAGCCGCTTGAGCGAGACGCCCGAGGCAGCACGCACCTGGTCCATGCCCACGGCCTGGATCCCGCGCCCGTAGAAGAGCTCCTCGGCGGCGTCAAGGAGTCTGGCTTCCGCTTCGGCGCGATCCATGGGAGCTCCAAGGGGCGAGGACAGGGAGTCGAGAACGGTCGTTCTCCGACCCTACTACGACCCCGAGTGCGCCCGCATCATTGCGCGAGAACGTGCGTTCTCCTACCGTAGACACCCTCACAGGAGAACGACCGTTCTCGCGATGTGCGACGTTCAGGAGAGAGCCATGACCACACGACCCCCCGTCCCGCCCTTCACCCGGGAGACCGCGGCCGAGAAGGTCCGCCTCGCGGAGGACGGCTGGAACTCCCGCGACCCCGAGAAGGTCTCCCTCGCCTACAGCAAGGACTCCCGCTGGCGGAACCGTGCGGAGTTCGTCACGGGACGCGACGCGATCGTCGCCTTCCTGTCCCGCAAGTGGGACCGGGAGCTCGACTACCGCCTCATCAAGGAGCTGTGGGCGCACGACGGCAACCGCATCGCGGTGCGCTTCGCCTACGAATGGCACGACGACTCCGGCCACTGGTACCGCTCGTACGGCAATGAGAACTGGGAGTTCGACGACGACGGGCTGATGCGCGTCCGGCATGCCTGCATCAACGACCTGCCCATCCAGGAGTCCGACCGCAAGTACCACTGGCCGCTCGGCCGCCGCCCCGACGACCACCCCGGGCTCAGCGACCTAGGCCTGTGACGACAGGCCGACGGGACCAGCGCCTCAGGAGCAGGGGCAGCAGCACGCACTGCGCGGCGACGGCGATCCAGAACAGGCCCGCCCCGCTGGTGCGTTCGGCCAGCTGGTAGCCCTCGCCTCCGGCGACTCCGCTGACGAAGGCGCCGATCCCGGCCGCGAGGCGCTGGTGACCGAAGACGACGGCGGGTGCGCGGGGCGACCGGGCCAGGGCTTCGAGGTCGTTCTTGAAGAACAGGACGATCTCGCCGACGCAGACGAGCAGGGCTCCGGCCAGGATCGCGGCGTGGCTGCCGGCGGCGAGCATGGCCATGCCCGCGGCCATCGCGCCGAAGCCGAGCCACAGGGCACGGGCATAGGGCAGGCGCGCGATCCGGTCCGAGAGGAGGGGCTGCGCGACGACCAGCAGGAACGCGTAGAGCGCGAGGACCAGGCCGTAGTACGTCGTCGAGGTGCGGGGCACCGCGTACAGCGCGAGGTAGTGCTGGAAGAACATGAAGACGTACAGGCTCAGGACGGTGGTCGCGAAGGGCAGCACGGCCAGACCGGCGAACACCCTGTCCCGGTGCGCGGGTTGTCCCTGTCCTGCCCTGTCGGTCCGGCCGTGCTCGGGGCTCTCCGCGGGCAGCAGGGCATGGCCCGCCGTGATCACCGCGAACAGCACGGTCACCGCGGTGAAGAGTCCTGCCGATGCGCTGAGGACGAAGGGTGCCGCCGCCAGCGGACCCAGGGCGATGCCCGCGTTCAGCGCCGAGCCGCTCGCGGACAGCAGCAGGGGGCGCCGCTCCTCGTCGACCTCGTGTATCAAGTACGCCTTGTTCGCGGGCAGATAGAGCGCGGCGCCGACGGACACCAGGAAGAGGGCGAAGACGGCGGCGGCCGGGTGGCGCAGGCCGGGCAGGAAGCAGCCGAACCCCGCCGTGCGGATCACCAGGGCGAGCAGCATCGTGCGCCGCAGCCCGATGCGCTCGGCGACCGCGCCGCCCACCGCACCGCCCGAGAACTGCACCAGCGAGGCGACGGCGAGCACGACGCCGACCGTGCCGAGCCCCATGCCGAGCCGCTCGTGGAGGAGCACCGACATGAAGGGCAGAACGGCGAAGCTGCCGAGCGGGATCAGGAACGACCCGGCGAGCAGGAACCGCTGCGGCCCGGTCAGCCGCGCGAGGCCGGATCGCAGGCGTCCGCGCGGCTTCCCGAGGAGCGTCACTGCGGGGCGTGGGCGGCGACGAGCGGCCGTATGCTCCCGGCCGCGCTGAGAGCGCGGTGCAGGGCGAGTTCCGCGGTCACGCCCTCGGCGAGGACGATCCCGGTGCAGCCGCGCTGGTCGTTCACGTGCTCCAGGCGGTCGCCGGGGGCCGCGGTGGGATACCACTCGGGCGAGCCGGGGAAGGCTGCGAGGCCGTCGATGCCGGTCCATCCGGTGAGGGTGCCCGGCCGGTCGGGGTAGACGAGGACGAATCCCGTGGCGGGGCCCGTGGCCGCCGGTGCGTCGAGCAGGGCGGGGCGCAGGCCGAGTGCCACGGCGATCGTCGCGTCGTACACGTTGGTGCGCAGGGCGCGGCACAGTGCCTCGCCGACGAGTGCGCCGCCGATGCGGCGGTTGATCTCCACGAGCTGAGGACCGTCGGCGGTGAGGACCAGCTCGACGTGTGCGAAGCCCGCGTCGTGGCCCGCCGTCCTCAGGACGCGCCCCACCCAGTCCTCGATCAGGGCGAACTCCGGTGCCGGCAGGGCGACGGGGAAGGCCGCGGCCTCCTCGCGGACGGACGGCTCGGGGGACATCTGCCGGCTGAGTACGCCCAGGAGCTTCGTCTCGCCCGCCCAGCTGAGCGTCTCCGCGCTGTAGACGGGCCCGGCGAAGAACGGTTCCGCGAACAGCCGCCCGGCGAAGGGGCGTTGGGCGGCTTCGCGGAGAGCGTTGTGCAGCTGCCGTTCGTCGCGTACCAGCCAGACGTTGCGCGACGAGGTGCCCGCGGAGTCCTTGAGGACCACCGGCAGGCCGATCCGCTGGAGCACCTCGTCGGCCGCCGCGGGGTCGGCCGGGATCGTGAGGCCGGGGCCGCGGCTCAGGTCCTGCTCGTGGAGGAGGTTGCGCACCCGGGACTTGTCCCGCAGGAGACGGACCGCGGCCGGGTCGGGCCCCGGCAGGCCGAACTGGGCGGCCAGATCGGCGCCCGGCACGCTCCAGGTGTCGGTCGAGTTGATGAGCCCCTTCAGGCCGGGCACCGCGGCCAGGGCCGCTGCGCACGCGACCGCGTCACGGGTGTCGACGTCGACGATGTCGAGTGCTCCCGGTTCCAGGCGGTCCAGTTCATGCCGGTAGACGGCTCGGTCTCCCGTGAGCAGACACAGCCGGTGCCCGGCGGCACCGGCCGCCTCCACCAGGCGTCCGAGGCCGAAGGTGAGTGCTTCCAGGGCGGCGATCGTCACGATGCCTTCCCCTCCTTCTCGTGCTTCCCGTGCTTCTTGGTGCGTACGTCCTCGTGCTTCTTCGTGCCTACGTCGTAGCTGCGCCGGTTCCACTCCATCGCCGACCACGGCAGGGCGAGGTCGGCCAGGTCCGTGATCTGGTGCGGCTTGAGGGTGCGCGGGTCGAGGGCCTCCTGGTGCCGGGAGAAGACCCGCTCGGTGTAGCGGTGTCCCGTGTCGGCGCCGATCACCAGGTGCATGCGGTCCGGATTGCGGGCCGCCTCCCAGGCCGTGACGAGGTGGGCCGCCCCGGTGGAGAGGCCCGCGAACACGGCGTGGGCGCGCAGCAGATCGACGGCTCCCGCCATGGCGTGCCGGAAGTCGACCCAGTGGAGGGTGTCGTACAGGTCGTGGCGGACGTTGTCGAAGGGGATCGAGCTGCCGATCCCGGCGATGATCGCCTCGGGGTCGCTGAAGTCCTCGCTGCCGAAGGTGACGCTGCCGAAGGGCTGAAGCCCCAACAGCCGCACCTCACGGCCGCGTTCGCGCAGCGGCTGGACGAGACCGCCGGTGGAGGCACCGGTGCCGACGGCTCCGACCACGGTCAGGGGGGCGTCGGGCAGGGCGGCGTCGACCAGGTCCGCGAACTCCTCGTAGCCGGCGTAGTGGACGCCGTCGTGGTACTGCCGCATCCAGTGCAGGTCGGCGCGCTCGAGCAGCAGTTGCTGCACCCGCCGCACCCGCCGCTCCTGGTCGAGCCGCAGGCTGTCCGATGGCGGCATCTGGTCCACGGTGGCGCCGAGGATCTCCAACTGGGCGCGCATCGCGGCATCGACGGTGGTGGAGGCGACGATGTGGCAGCCGAGGCCGTAGCGGTGGCAGGCCATGGCGAGGGCAAGGGCGTAGATGCCGCTGGAGCTGTCGACGAGGGTCTGGCCTGGCCGTACGGTGCCGCGTTCGAGGAGGGTGCGGACCGCGCCGAGCGCCGCGTACACCTTCATCGTCTCGAAGCGCGCCAGGACGACGTTGTCGGAGAGCCGCAGCAGGTCGGGGGCTTTCATCGCGTCGGTGATGTGCCCGTGGACGGTGGCCGCGGGGGCCGCTGCCATGCGCAAGGGGGTCACCGCCCGACCGACCGGAGGTAGCCGCCCAGGTCCTCGGCGCCCTTGACGTTGCGCGGGCCGCTGACGGCGTCGCCGTAGGACATGACGAAGAAGCGGCCCTCCTTCACGGCCGGGACCGACTTCAGGCCGGGGAGCGACCTCAGGTAGGCGATCTTCTCCTTGGCGGGCTGGTCCGCGTAGTCGATGATGACGATGACCTCGGGCTTCGCCTTGATGACCGGTTCCCAGCCCACCGTCGTCCAGCCCTTGTCGAGGCCGTCGAAGACGTTCGTCGCGCCCGCGGCCTTGATGATGTCGTTCGGTGCGGCATGGCGCCCCGCGGTGAAGGGCTGGTCGGTCCCCGAGTCGTAGACGAAGACCTTGGCCGGGTCGCCCTTCTCGGGCCAGGTCTTCTTCAGGGCGGTGACGCGCCCCTTGAGGTCGGTGACGACCTTCTCGGCCCGCTTCTCCACGCCGAAGATCCGGCCCAGGTTGTCCAGGTCCGTGTAGAGCGCCTCCAGGGGCGTCACGTCGACACTCTTGTCGCCGTAGTCCCAGCATGTCTCGGTGTGCAGATAGCTGGCGGATCCGACCTTCTCCAGGAGGGCGGGCGTGATGCCGCGCTCCTCGCTGAAGCCGGAGTTCCACCCGGCGAAGACGAAGTCGGCCTTGGCGTCGACCACGATCTCGCGGGTGATGCGCTCGGTGCCGAGGCGCTCCACGTCGGCGTAGTCCTTGCGCCAGGGCGAGCCCTTGATGGAGGGGTCGCCGAGCTTGTTCATGACGTAGCCGCGCATCCGGTCGGCGAGACCGAGGGAGAACATCTTCTCGGCGCCGCTGACGTCGTAGGCCACCGGACGCTCGGGACGGGTGTACGTGACGTCCTTGCCGCAGTTGTCGACGGTGACCGTCTTCGCCTTGTTCTTCGCCGTCGGCTCGACCTCGGCGCCGCAGCCGGTGGTCAGAAGCCCGGTCGCGAGCAGCACGGCGGCTGCCAGGGTGCGGGGCAGCGGTGGTCGGTTCATGAGTGCGGTCCTTCTGCCAGGGCGTCGGCGGGTGCCGGGGTGCCGGTGGGGGCGAGGTCGTAGACGAGTTGGGGCGTCCCGGTGCGCGGGTGGTGCACGACGGTGGCGTCGACGCCGAACACCTTGCGGATCAGCTCGGGGTTCAGGACCTGTGCCGGGCTGCCCGTGGTGACCAGGGAGCCGGAGCTCAGGACGGCGATGCTGTCGCAGGCCGCGGCCGCCAGGTTGAGGTCGTGCAGCGCGGTGAGCACGGTGAGGCCCGATCCGCGCAGGAAGGAGAGGAGTTCCACCTGGTGGCGGATGTCGAGGTGGTTGGTGGGTTCGTCCAGGACCAGGACGCGGGGTTCCTGGACGAGGGCGCGTGCCACGAGCACGCGCTGCCGCTCGCCGCCGGAGAGGGTGAGCACGCTGCGGTCCGCGAGATGGGTGACGTCGAGGCGGTCCATCGCCTGGCGGCACAGGGCGCGTTCGCGTGCCGTGAGGGGATGGTTGCCGCTTGCGTGCGGGGCGCGGCCGAGGGCCACGACTTCGTCGACCGTGAAGTCGAGTTCGGTGTGGCTCTCCTGGGTGAGAGCGGCGATCGACCGGGCGCTGTCGCGCAGCTTGAGCGACGCCAGGTCGGCGCCGTCCAGGAGCACGGCTCCCGAGGTCGGCTTGAGCGCGCGGTAGACGCAGCGCAGTGCGGTGGACTTGCCGCTGCCGTTCGGGCCGACGACCCCGACGATCCGCCCTGCCTCCACCTCGATGTTCAGCCGGTCGACCAGGGCGCGCCCCGCGGCCTCGACCGAGAGCTCCCGCAGTACGAGGGTCATCTAGCGCCCTCCGAACAGATAGCCGCGGCGGCGCATCAGCACGATGAACACCGGTACGCCGATGAGCGCGGTGATGACCCCGAGCGGCAGCTCCTCGGGGGCGAACGCGGTACGGGCCACGAGGTCGACCCAGACCAGGAAGCAGGCCCCGGCGAGCGGCGCGACGGCAAGGACCCTGCGGTGTGTCGAGCCCACCAGGATGCGCACGACGTGCGGCAGGACGAGCCCGACGAAGCCGATCGCACCGCTGACCGCGACGATAAGACCGGTGACCGCCGCCGTGAGGAGGAAGAGCCGGCGCCGCAGCGCCTCCGCGTCCACGCCCAGGCTGGCCGCGGTCTCGTCCCCCAGCGACAGCACGTCCAGGGAACGGCTCTGGCGCAGCAGCACCACGACCGTCACCAGGACGGCGCCGGCCGCGAGCGGCAGCGACTCCCAGGACGCCGAGCCGAGACTGCCGAGGAGCCAGAAAAGGACCGTGCGGGCGGCCTGGCCGTTCGGGGAGAGGAAGACGAGGACGCTCATCAGCGCCTGGAACCCGTACGCCAGCGCGACGCCGGTGAGGACGAGACGCAGCGGCGTCAGACCGAGCGGTCCGCGCGCCGCCAGATACACCAGGACGGTGGCGCCGAGCGCCCCGAGGAACGCGGCGGCGGACAGGGCGAAGACACCCAGGCTCGCGAAGACCCCGAACACCACGACCGCGGTGGCGCCGACCGACGCGCCGGACGAGATGCCGAGGACGAACGGGTCGGCGAGGGCGTTGCGCACCAGCGCCTGGATGGCGACGCCGACGACCGCGAGCCCCGCCCCGACCACGGCGGCGAGCAGCACCCGTGGGGTGCGCACGTGCCAGACGATGGAGTAGCCGCTCACTTCGTCCGCCCCGATACTGCCGCCGGTGAGAGCGGCGGTCAGGAAACGCACGACGTCCCCGAGCGGCACGACGGTCGGGCCGAGGGCGATTCCGGCGAGCACGGAGATCACCAGTGTCACGGAGAGCACCGTCAAGGTGGTCACGAGCCGTCCGCGGCCCGCCTTGCGCGCCGTCGGCTCGTAGTGGGCTGTCTCCGGGGAGGCGGTCCCGGTTGTGGCCTCGGTCATGAAGTCCCTTCACCCATCGGGCAGTTCGCAGCGGAGCGGCCGCCCCGGCGCGGGTGCGGCACGATCCAGTAGTCGGCGGGCGTCGCCGCCGAGTTCCCGGAGATTCACGAACTGCCCGGTCACTGCACGGGCTTGGTTCCTCGCACGATCAGGCGCCGCGAGTGGTGGTCGTAGGGCGCGCCGTCGAAGCCGCCGAAGCACTCCACGTCGGTGAAGCCGGCGTCTTCGAAGAGGGCACGCAGCTCGGCCGCGCTGTAGAGGAAGGAGGTGATCGAGGCTTCGCGCGCGACCCCGTCGCGTACGAGCGTCCAGTCGGTCCGCAGCCGGGTCCAGCTGTCCAGGACGGTGTCGCGCTGCACCACGTAGGCGCCGTCGAGTTCGACAATCTGGGGGCGGCCGATCCAGCCCGCGAGCACCTCTTTGCCCATCACGTCGATCAGCAGCTGTCCGCCCGGCACCAGCGAGTCGTGGGCGTTGCGGAGCACTTGGAAGTTGTCCCGCGGGTCGTCGAAGTAGCCGAAGGAGGTGAAGACGTTGAGCACGGCGTCGTACGACTGCGGCTCGACGTGAGTGAGCATGTCCGCTTGGAGCAGGCGGACATCGGCCGCGGCGTCCTCGCACACGACGCGGGCCCGCTTCAGGAGTTCCGCGCTGAGGTCCACGCCCGTGACCGTGTAGCCGCGGCGCACCAGCGGCACCAGGTACAGGCCGGGCCCGCAGCACAGATCAAGTACGCGGCTGCCCGCCGGAAACCCGAGCAGCGGCGAGTGCGCGACGATCTCCGCCGTCTCCGCACGCCGCCGCTCGGAGAACATCGTCTCGGAGAAGTCGGACCAGAATCCGTCGTCCTCGTACCAGTGCATGCTGCCGCGACCTCGCTCCAGTGGGCTGTTCCGGCCCGCACGCCGCGGCTGGATGTGCCGCGTGCGTACGGGACTTGCGCACCAGTGGTCGGCTGCGGGTCGCTTCTGGTTCCCGGTCAGCCCCGGGTGTCGAGGTGGGTGCCGATCTGGAGGAAGGCGGGGACGAGCGGGGCGGCCTGCACCGCGGGTGACATGACCTGGGAGGCGAAGTGGGCGATGACGAGCTCCAGCCCGGGTGAGACGAACAGCCGCTGGCCGTGGATTCCGCTGGCCATGAAGGAGCCGTACGGATCGTTCGGGATCCACCACAGGTCGTGGTACGAGAGTGTGGCGGGCGAGTCGGCGGGCGCGGCCGGAAAGCGGACGCGCCGGGGGTAGCCGTCGGGGACGCCGCTGGTGATGGTGGTGGCGACGGCCTCGGGCACGATCTGCCGCTCACCGACCGCCCCACCGCGCCGGAGCATCTCGCCGAGCCTGGCCACGTCGCGGGCCGTGGCGCTGAATCCGCCGCACGCGGCTTCGACGCCCTCGCTGTCGAGGATGTAGTAGGCGTCCTCCTCCGCGCCCAGGTGGGACCAGAGCAGTTCGCCGAGCAGGGCGGACGTGGTGACCCCGGTGATCCGGCGAAGGACCTCGGCGAGGGCTTCGACGTTGCCGTTCTCATAGCGGAACTCGGTGCCCGGAGCCCCGGTGGCCCGTGCGGTGGCGAGGTGTTCGCGGATGCTGCCGGGGCCGCTGTAGCCGTAGGGCCTCAGTTGGGGCCCCACGACGGCGAAGTAGCGCTGTGCCTCGATGGCCTTGTCGAAGCGGCGGCCCGCGTAGCTCAGCTGCGTGCCCATGTGGAGCAGGTGGTCGACCTGGGCCTCTCCGAACGCCGTGCCCGCCAGTTCGGGGACGTAGTGCGACGCCAGGGCCGTGCGGTCCAGGAGCCCCTGGTGCGCGAGCATCGCCGCCATGAGGCCTAGGTAGGACTTGGCGGCCGAGGCGTTGAAGTGGGGCGTGTGCGGCTCGGCGCCGTGGAGGTAGCGCTCGTGGACGACGGATCCGCGGTGCATGACCACGAAGGCGTCTGTCTGGGCGGCCGCGAACAACTCCGGAAGCTTGAGCGTGGAGCCGTCCGGAGCGGCGATCTCCAAGGCGTCCAGGTCGTGCGGCCTGACGGGCAGATCGCGGGCGGGTGCCCGGCCCCGCCACACCCGCCGGCTGGGTGAGAGCTCGCGGCCCGCGGCCGTGTAGCGCCGGACCCAGGCGGGGTCCGTGTATCCGCGGGCCCACATGAGGTCGTTCAGCGGCGCCGTCTCGATCATGGATCGCTCCCATCAGCAGCTTCAGGTAGGCATCATCAAGCCATGGATTCACTTCACTCTAATCGTTAACATACAGACTGTTCAGTACGCTGATGCCGCCGCGATCCCGCATTCCGGGCCTCCGCATGCCATCGCCTTCGCATGCCCTCCCGCCGCACCCGCCCCTGCTCCCCCGACCGCAGGAGTCCCCATGGCCACCCCGCACACCACGTCCCTGCCCCTGCCCCTGGAAGACGCCCCGCCGCCACCCGAGTTCGACCGGCGGCGCGCCTGGCTGATCACCGCGATGATCGTTCTGTTCATGCTGATCAACTACGCCGACAAGTCCGTTCTCGGGCTCGCGGCCGTCCCGATCATGGACGAGCTGGACATCAGCAACAGCACGTACGGAATGATCTCCAGCTCGTTCTCGATCCTGTTCAGCCTCTCCGGGCTCGTCGTCGGATTCGTCTCGTCACGCATCTCCAGCCGGGCACTCCTGTTCACCATGTCCCTGCTGTGGGCGGTGGCCCAACTGCCCGTGCTGATCGTGGCGGCGGTGCCGACGCTGATCGCGGGGCGTGTGCTGCTGGGAGCGGCCGAGGGGCCTGCCGCCTCGATGTCCATGCACGCGCTCTACAAGTGGTTCCCCTTCGACCGGCGCGGCCTGCCGTCGGCGCTGCAGATCAGCGGTGCGGCGCTGGGCACCCTCATCGCGGCGCCCGTCGTCACCTGGCTCATCACGGCCTTCGGCTGGCGCTCGGCCTTCGCCGCGCTCGCGGTGACCAGCCTGACGTGGAGTCTCATCTGGTGGCGGGTCGGCCACGACGGTCCTTACGGGCAGGCGCGCCCCAGCGCCGGCGCCGGCACGGGCGCGCCCCAGCCGCGCGAACCCCGGCTCCCCTACCGGAAACTCCTGCTGAACGGCACGGTGGTGGGGAGCATCGCCGGAGCGTTCGGCGCCTCGTGGGCGCTGGCCCTCAGTCACGCCTGGCTGCCGGCCTACTTCAGGACCCAGCTCGACATGACGCCGAGTGCCGCCGCGACGGTCATCAGCGGCATCTCCGCCTTCAGCTTCGTCCTGCTCCTCGCGGTCTCGCCGTTCGCCGACGCGCTGAACCGGCGGGGTGTGGCCGCGCGGTGGGCGAACGGCGCGCCGCAGGGGATCGCGGTCGTCGTCGCCGGGCTCGCCATGGCGAGCTTCTCCTTCGTGGGGGACGGATGGCTCCAAGTCCTGCTGATCGCCGTGGCGTTCGGGGGGAACGCCATCGTCTTCCCCTTGCACTACATGACGACGGCCGCCGTCGTACCCACCCACCAGCGCGGAGCGCTCTTCGGCATCGTCGCCGCGACGGGGACACTGCCCGGACTCGTCGCCCCCTATCTGACCGGCCACCTGCTCGACACCGCGGACTCACAAGGCGCGGGCTACACCACTTCGTTCCTGCTCTCCGCGGGGGTCATGCTGCTGTCCGGCCTCGTGGCACTGGCGTACATACGGCCGGAGCGGGACGCGCGGCGGCTCGGCCTCACCCCCGACGAACCCGCTCAGACCGGCGCGTCGAAGCCGCTGGCCCAGTAACGACCGCGCAGGGCCAGGTCGAGCAGCTGGCGCACGACCTCCTCGGGGGGCATCGGCGGCGTCTCCTGCTCGGCCCACCAGCGCAGCACCGCGATCTGCTCCCCCACCCAGACCCGGGCGAGGAGGTCGGCCTCGATGCGCGGTTCGACGCCGTTGCGATCGGCGCGGGCGCGGAACTCCTCGGCGGTGGCCCGCGCACAGGTGTCCACGAACATCTGCAGCGGCTTGCCGTCGCCTTCGCCGCGCAGCACGATCCGGTACAGATCGCGCTCCTCACGGGCGTGCCGCAGCATCTCCAGGACGGGCTTGCCGGTGAAGCCGACGGCGCTGTCGGCGACGGTCGGGCGCAATCGCTCACCGAGCTCGTCGAGCAGATCGGACGTCACGCGGGCGAACAGACCCTCCTTGTCCTTGAAGTGCGCATAGAAGGTCGCGCGGGCCACGTCGGCGCGCTCGGTGATGTCCTCCACGGTCAGCGCGGTGAAGCCGCGCTCGAGGACCAGTTCCACCAACGCCGAGCCGAGAGCCCGCCGTGACCTTCGTGTCCGCCTGTCCTCGGCCATCGTGGCCCTCCTCGCCCGCAGTCGTGATTGCGGCCCCAGTCTAGAAGACTCTTGACAGTCCAGAGGTTACTGAACAAGCTGTCTGTTATTGAGCATGATGTTTATTTACATGCCTCGTGCTGCCCCTCCCCTGCTCTGCTCTGCTCTGCTCTGTTCCGGAGAACCGTGATGAACCTCGGCACCTATCTGACCCGCAGCGCCCGCTACTGGCCGCAGGCGACGGCCCTCGTCTGCGGTGACCGCTCGTGGACCTTCGACCGGCTGGACGCCACCACCAACCGGCTGGCCTCCGCGCTGCTCGCCCGCGGCCTGCGCCCCGGCGACGCCGTGGCCTCACTCGCCTGGAACCGGGGCGAGCTGGTGGAGGTCGAATTCGCCCTCTACAAGGCGGGGTTGATGCGCGCCCCGGTCAACGCCCGGCTGGGCCGCGGGGAGATCGCACACATCCTGCGCTACGCCCCGGTGCGCGCCCTCGTCTTCGACACGGCCCACCACGAGGACGCGCTCGCCGCGATCGCCGCGGCCGGCACCGGCTGCCTGCCGGTCCCGCTGGACGGCCCGCTCGATGCGGACACGCCGACCGTCGCCTACGAGACGCTGCTCGCCGAAGGCGGCGAAGAACCGATCGCCGTCGAGGTCGACGAACACGCCCCCTGTGTCCTGAACTTCACCTCCGGCTCCACCGGCGCCCTGAAGGCCGCGGTGCAGACGGTCGGCAACCGGCTCGCGAACATGCGCAAGCTGCTGATGAGCGACGAGTCCCGCCCCCGGCCCGGCACCCGCTATCTCGCCTGCGGTCCCATCACCCACGCCACCGGCATGGGTCTGCTGGCCGGGGTGTTCGGCGGCTCGACGACGCACGTCCTGCCCACCTGGAGCCCCGAAGCCTTCGTGGAATCCGTGGAGAAGGAGCGCATCACCGCGACGTTCCTCGTGCCGGCCATGCTGAACATGGTGCTCGCCCACCCCGGCGCCGCCGCGCGGGACCTGTCCTCCCTGACCAGCGTGCGGATCGGCGGCGCTCCCATCTCGCCCCAGCGGCTGCGCGACGCCGTGGAGTTCTTCGGTCCCGTCGTCGCCCAGGGGTACGGCCTGGGCGAGACGACCAGCGTGGTCGCCGGACTGAGCAGCGAGGAGATCGCCCACGCGGTCAAGGAGGACCCGGAACTCCTGCAGTCCTGCGGCCGCGCCTCGTACGACACCGAGATCCGCGTCGTCGACGAGAGCGGCGGCGAGCGCGCGCCGCGCGAGGTCGGCGAGGTCATCGTGCGCGGACCCGACTGCGTAAGGGAGTACTGGCAGGAGCCGCAGCTGTCCGCCGAGACGTTCCGCGACGGCTGGGTGCACACCGGCGACCTGGCGTGGATGCGCGAGGACGGCTATCTCTTCCTCGTCGACCGCAAGAAGGACATGATCATTTCTGGCGGGTTCAACATCTACTGCACCGAGGTCGAGTCCGCCCTCTACGAACACCCCGCCGTGCGCGAAGCCTGCGTGGTCGGCGTGCCGAACGAGACGTGGGGCGAGGCGGTCAAGGCCGTCGTCGTGGCGGAGCCCGGCGCCGACGTCACCGCGGACCAGCTCATCGCCTTCTGCGCCGAGCGCCTCGACCGGCTCAAGAAGCCCCGCTCCGTCGACTTCGTCACCGAACTCCCCCACAACCGCAACGGAAAGCTCGACCGCAAGGCCGTGCGTGAACCGTTCTGGGCCGATGCCGTCCGGCGTGTGAACTGATCCGCCCGCGGCCTCCCCCGCCCCAGCATCCGCATCCGCATCCGCCGTCCCGGAACGAGGAACGACCCGACATGACCTTCTCCCTGCGCCCCACCTACGACGACCCGCAGCTGGCCGACCTCGTCGACCGCCTGCGCGACTACCTGGACGGTGAACTCGCCGACCACGAACGCGAGCGCGGTCTCACCCACGAGAGCCGCCTCACCCGCGCCGACCTCGAACCCATCTGGCGCCGCAGCCGCGAACTCGGCTTCTACGGCATCCACCTGCCCGAGGAGTACGGCGGCCAGAACCTGACGTACACGCAGCTCGCCGCGCTCAAGGAGGAGATCGGGGCCAGTGGCCGCGTCCTCGCCCACAGCGTCCTGGGCGACATGGGCGGCCCGCTGCGCGCCGGTGACATCCTCAAGCACGCCACCGACCACCAGCTCGCCAAGTACCTGCTGCCCCTGGTCCGCGGCGAGCGCGCCTGCTGCTTCTCCCTCACGGAGACCGACGCGGGCTCCGACGTGCGCTCCATGCGCACCACCGCCGTCCGCGACGGTGACGGCTACCGCCTGACCGGCCACAAGGTCTTCTCGTCGGCAGGGCCCTTCGCCGACTTCGCCATCGTGGTGGCCCGCATGGCAGGCACCGGTGAACAGGAGGGTGACAAGCCGCGGTTCTCCGCCTTCCTCGTCGACCTGGACAGCCCCGGGTGCCGCGTCGAGGACGGCGCGACCCCGATGTCGGGCGAGCACATCGAGAGCGACATCGTCCTGGACGGCTGTCACGTCCCCGCCGCCAACCTCCTGGGCCAGGAGGGCGAGGGCATGCGGATCGCGCTCGGCCGCGTGACCACCAACCGGCTGCTGCACTGCCCCACCGTCATCGGCGCCACCCGCCGCGCCATCGACCTGACCCTGGACCGCACCCGGCACCGCAAGGCCGCGGGAGGCAAGCCCCTGCTCTCGCTGCAGGCCATCCAGCACAAGGTCGCCGACATGGCCACGGAGTTCTACGCGGCCCGCTCCATGACGTACGCGGCGTTGGCGGCCCTGGACCAGGGCCACGACGCGCACACCGAGGCCTTCATGTGCAAGCTCTTCGTCGCCGAGTCCGCCTTCCGGATCCTCGACGAGGCCGTCCAGATCCACGGCAAGGAAGGCCTCACCCAAGGCAACGAGATCGAGTTCCTGTTCCGCAAGATCCGGATGTTCCGCATCCTCACCGGGACATCCGAGATCCAGCGCAACGGCATCGCCAAGCTCCTGGCCTTCCATGCCTGACCGGGTGCCGTACCCGGGTCTGGCGCGGAGAGTTGGCCCGCCTAGGCGCCGCTCGCCTTGAGCATGTCCTCGCGCTCGACGATCTTCACGCGCTCGCGGTCCTCCGCCTCGCCGAGGGCCTTCTCCGCGGCGTCGAGGCGGTACCAGCCCTCCCATGTGGTGAAACGGATGTTCCGCTCGCCGAGGAAGGCTTCCACCGCCGACGGGTCGGGGGCTGTGGGCGTGTGCAGGCGGGCGTTCGCGTGGTCGTCCAGGAGGCTGGCCACCGTCTCGTTCGCGTCGCCCTTGGTGTGACCGATCAGGCCGACGGGGCCGCGGCGGATCCAGCCGGTGACGTACGTCGACTGCAAGTGCTCCCCGGTCTCCTCGATGACCCGGCCGCCCTTGTCCGGCACCGTGCCCGACGCGACGTCCCAGGGCAGCTTGGGCAGCTCGTCGGAGAGGTAGCCCACGGCGCGGTAGACGGCGCCGAGGTCCCAGTCCTTGAACTCGCCGGTTCCCTTGACGTTGCCCGTGCCGTCGAGGGCGGTGCGCTCGGTGCGCAGGCCGACGACCCGGCCGTCCTCGCCGAGGATCTCGGTCGGCGACTCGAAGAAGTGCAGGAACAGCTTGTGCGGGCGCTCGCCGGCGTCGCGGATCGCCCAGTTCTCGAGGGTCTTGGCGACCATGTCGGCCTGCTTGTTGCCGCGCCGGGTGGCGATCGAGCCGTCGTCGTAGTCGATGTCCTCGGGGTCGACGATGACCTCGATGTTCGGGGAGTGGTCGAGCTCCCGCAGCTCCATGGGGCTGAACTTGGCCTGCGCGGGGCCGCGACGGCCGAAGACGTGGACCTCGCGCGCCTTGTTGGCCTTGAGGCCCTCGTGGACGTTCGGCGGGATCTCCGTCGACAGGAGCTCTTCCGCGGTCTTGGCCAGGATGCGCGCCACGTCGAGCGCGACGTTGCCGACGCCGAGGACGGCGACCTTCTCCGCGTCGAGCGGCCAGGTGCGCGGCACGTCCGGGTGCCCGTCGTACCAGGAGACGAAGTCCGCGGCGCCGAACGAGCCGTCGAGCTCGATGCCGGGGATGTCGAGGGCCCGGTCGGCCGTGGCGCCGGTGGAGAAGATCACCGCGTCGTAGAAGCTGCGCAGGTCGTCCAGGTCGATGTCGTTCGGGTAGTCGACATTGCCGAAGAAGCGGATCTGAGGCTTGTCGAGGACCTGATGCAGGGCCGTGACGATGCCCTTGATCCGGGGGTGGTCGGGGGCGACGCCGTAGCGGATGAGGCCGAAGGGCGCGGGCATCCGCTCGAAGAGGTCGATCGACACACCGGGCTCGACCGCCACTGCGGATTTCAGCAGCGCGTCGGCGGCGTAGATGCCGGCCGGACCGGCTCCGACAACAGCTACCCGCAGAGGGCGAGACATGATCAGGTTTCCCTTCGAGCGAAGACATGGGGCTCGTGGGGAAGCCTAAACTAAGGCAATCCTAAGTTAGTACGCGGGCCGGATCTATGACCCCATAAGGCCAGCTTATGGGGTCGCGTAGGCAAGGTTTGACTTGTGCCCGGGCGGGGCGCGCGGCCTTGCGAGGGGTCACCGCCCTTCGGGGCGCGTGGAGATACGAGCGGGGCGCGAGGGAACTCCCGCAGGCGGCGCCGCGTTGTCAACTCACCGAGTTCGCAACCGAGTTGGAGCAGAGCTTGCTCAGCGCTTGGAGCAGAACTCACTCAGTGCACCGAGTCCGTCGCGTTGTCGAGTTGTGTCGAGTTGTCGCGTCGCCCCGTTCGCAGACTCCCATCCCCGCTCTTCACGGAGGCCCGGAACCATGACCCGCGATCACCATGATCACCGCAGTCAGCCCCAGCCGTCCCGTCGCACCGTCCTCGGCGGCGCCACCGTCGCGGCCCTCGCGGTGGCGACCGGCGCCGGAACGGCAGGCGCCGCCACCGCCGCGCAGGGCTCCGGATGGCCGACCGAGTTCCCTCTCCCCGACGGCTTCCTCCCCGAGGGAATCGCCATCGGCACAAAGCCGTACGCGTACATGGGCTCGCGCGCCAACGGCGCCGTCTACCGCACCGACCTGCGCACCGGCCGGGGCGAGGTCTTCTTCGAGGGCGCCACCGGCATGGTGGCCGTCGGCCTGAAGCTGGACGCCGACGGCCTGCTCTACGTCGCCGGGAACACCGGAGTCGCGCGGGTCCTGGACACCCGCAGCGGCAGGCTGGTGGCCACGTACCAGCTGACGGAGGCGGCGGGCCACTTCATCAACGACGTCACCCTGCTCGGCGACCGCGCCTGGTTCACCGACTCGCGCGACGGCGTGCTCCACGGAGTGCCCCGCGGCCGCAAGGGCACGGTGCGCGCGCTGCCGCTCAGCGGTGACTGGGTGCAGACACCGGACGTCATCAACGCCAACGGCATCGTCGACACCCCCGACCGCCGGGGACTGATCGTCGTCAGCAGCTCACCGGGCAAGCTCTACCGCGTGCACCTCAAGACCGGGCACGCCACCGAGATCACGCTGACCGGGGCGGACAGCGTGGTCAACGGCGACGGCCTCCTGCGCATCGGCCGCACCCTCTACGTCGTACAGAACCGCCTGAACCTGATCAGCGTGTTCGACCTCGACGCCGGTGCCCGCACCGCCACCCTGCGCCGCACGATCACCGACCCCCGCTTCGACATCCCCACCACGGCGGCCCGCTGGGGCGATCGCCTCTACCTCGCCAACGCCCGCTTCACCAGCCCGCAGGAGCCCGGCACGACCTTCAACGCCGTCGCCGTTTCCCTCTGAACCCCCTCCGGAGCGATGAATCCTCTATGGAGCGAGCACAGACGGCACCCATTGCAAGATCAAAAGTGGCATCGGGTTAGCATATGAGCGCCGCCTAGCTCGAAAGATAAACCTGTGACTGTCAATGACGACTCGTTCACCAACTGGAAGAACCGCGAGGAGATCGCGGAGTCGATGATCCCGATCATCGGGAAGCTGCACCGGGAGCGGGACGTCACCGTCCTGCTCCACAGCCGCTCCTTGGTGAACAAGTCGGTGGTCAGCCTCCTGAAGACCCACCGATTCGCCCGGCAGATAGCCGGTGAGGAACTCTCCGTCACCGACACGCTGCCGATCCTGCAGGCCCTCACCACGCTCGATCTCGGCCCTTCGCAGATCGACGTGGGCCTGCTCGCCGAGACGTACAGGACCGACGACCGCGGTCTGTCGGTCGCGGAGTTCACCGCCGAGGCCGTCGCCGGTGCCACGGGCGAGAACAAGATCGAGAGCCGCGAGGGACGCGACGTCGTCCTCTACGGCTTCGGCCGCATCGGCCGCCTCGTCGCCCGCCTGCTCATCGAGAAGGCCGGTTCGGGCAACGGACTGCGCCTGCGCGCCGTCGTCGTCCGCCAGGGCGGCGAGCAGGACATCGTCAAGCGCGCCTCGCTGCTGCGCCGTGACTCCATCCACGGCCAGTTCCAGGGCACGATCACCGTGGACGAGGCGACCAGCACGATCATCGCCAACGGCAACGCGATCAAGGTGATCTACGCCAACGACCCCTCCGAGGTCGACTACACGGCGTACGGCATCAAGGACGCCATCCTCATCGACAACACCGGCAAGTGGCGCGACCGCGAGGGGCTCTCCAAGCACCTGCGCCCCGGTGTCGACAAGGTCGTCCTGACCGCTCCGGGCAAGGGCGACGTCCCGAACATCGTGCACGGCGTCAACCACGACACGATCAAGCCGGACGAGCAGATCCTGTCCTGCGCCTCCTGCACCACAAACGCGATCGTCCCGCCCCTGAAGGCCATGGACGACGAGTACGGCGTGCTGCGCGGCCACGTGGAGACCGTCCACTCGTTCACCAACGACCAGAACCTCCTGGACAACTTCCACAAGGCCGACCGCCGCGGCCGCTCCGCGCCGCTCAACATGGTGATCACCGAGACCGGTGCGGCCTCGGCCGTCGCCAAGGCGCTGCCCGACCTGAAGGCGCCGATCACCGGCAGCTCGATCCGCGTCCCCGTCCCGGACGTCTCGATCGCCATCCTGAGCCTGCGCCTGGGCCGCGAGACGACCCGCGAGGAGGTTCTCGACCACCTCCGCGACATCTCGCTGCACTCGCCGCTGAAGCGACAGATCGACTTCACGACCGCCCCCGACGCCGTCTCCATGGACTTCGTCGGCTCGCGTCACGCGTCGATCGTCGACGCGGGCGCGACCAAGGTCGACGGCGACAACGCGATCCTCTACCTCTGGTACGACAACGAGTTCGGCTACTCGTGCCAGGTGATCCGCGTCGTCCAGCACGTCTCCGGGGTGGAGTACCCGACGTACCCGGTGCCGGTGGCCTGATACGGCGGCACGACCCTGCGGTGGGGCGGCAAGGGATTCCCTTGCCGCCCCACCGGCGTTGCACGGTCAACCGCCGAGCAGCCTGCGGGCCCCCAGGGCGAGCGAGATCTCCACGAGGTCGCCAACCCGGGTGAGGCTGCGCCCTGTCAGCTGCTCGACGCGCCGCAGCCGGTTGAGGACCGTGTTGCGGTGACAGTAGAGGCGGGCTCCGGCGCGCTGCGCGGAGCCGTCGCTCTCCAGCCAGACGACGAGCGTGTCGAGCAGCAGGTCCCGGTCGGCGGGGTCGAGGGAGCGCAGCGGGCCGAGGACCCGCTCGGCGAGCGCCTCGGCCAGCTCGGGCGACGAGACGACGAGGGCGTCGGGCAGGCGTTCGTCCAGGAGCACGGTGCCGCCGCTGCGCGGGCAGGCGCGCAGTGCCGTGTCGGCGAGGCGGCGGGCGTAGGGGACGGCGGCAAGGCCCTCCACGGGTGAGCCGATCCCCGCGCGGGCTCCGGGCGGCAGGGAGAGACCGGCGCCGAGCGCGGACACCTCGGCCGCCGGGTCGCCTTCGGCGTCGCCGAGCAGGACCAGGGCGTACTGGACTCCGGGAGCACTGTGGCGCAGCGTCCGTGCGGCCGTCGGCAGGGCGAGGCGGGTGTCCTCGCCCGCCACGGCGATCACGGCGTACCACCCGTCCTCGGGCAGCCCCAGGACGTCGGCGGCGGTGGGCAGGTCGGTGAGGCGGGCGCTTCCGTCGAGGAGGCCCGCGGTGAGCAGTCGCAGCCGGTTCTCGTGCTGCCAGGCCAGGCGGCGCTCGGTGCGGCGGTAGGCGTCGGCGACGACACCGCAGTGCTCGTCGACGAAGTTCCATACGTCCGTGGCGACATGGATGAGCAGCCGCATGTCGTCGGGGTTGTCGCGCGACACCTCGTCGACCAGGCCCTGCCACACCATCGCCCCGCCGAGCCGGAAGGCGTGCAGCAGCGCGTCGAGCGGCAGGCCCCGTTCGGCGCGTGCCCCGGCGATCTGCATGGACGTGCGGTGGGCGGCCTCCCTGGTCTCCCCGGGCTGGAGGAGCGAGGTGACGCTGTGCCGCAGCGAGCGGTGCACCTCCTGCCACACCTCGGTGGGGCGCGTCTCGATGTCCGCCCGGTAGACGGGCTCCTGCTCGCCCAGTTCGGCGACGAGCCGGTCGGTCATCGCGGCCAGGTCTCTCAGCAGGGCGCGGGCGGCCCGGTGCAGCACGGCGACGGCGTCGGCGTCGAGGAGGGAGCGTGCGCCGGGTGCGAGCGGCGTGATGGCGGGCACTTCGTGCAGGGTCCCGACCCGTGACCGCAGGACGTGTGGCATGGGACCTCCACGGGGAGTGTGCGCACTGCCGGATCTTCCTGACGCCCGAAGAATGGCATACCGCCCAGTCGGTACCTAGAGGTGTGCGGCAATCTCCTCATCACGGTCCGGCAACCCGCCGTCACCCGCCAGCAGCCGCGAGAGCTCGACGCGGGAGCGTACGCCCAGCGCGGCGAACACATTGCGCAGGTGGTGGTCGACGGTGCGGTGGCTCACCGAGAGGCGCACCGCCACCTCCCGGTTGGTGGCTCCCTCCGCCACGTGCCGGGCGATGCGCTGCTGCTGCGGGGTCAGTTCCGCGAGCGGCCCCGGCCCCGGCTCCCCCGCCACCGCCTCGCCCGCGGCGCGCAGTTCACCGCGGCTGCGGTCCGCCCAGGCGCGCGCGCCGCACCGCTCGAAGCCGACGAGGGCGTCCCGCAGCGGTTCACGCGCCTCGCGGGTACGGCGCCTGCGGCGCAGCCACTGGCCGAACAGGAGCTGCGTACGGGCCCGTTCGAACTCGCCCGGCGAGCGGTCGTGGAGCGCCAGCGCGCTCTCGTACGCCGCGGCCGTCTGCTGCGGTGGCGCCAACAGGGCGCGGCAGCGTGCCAGTTGGGCCGGGGCCAGACCGTCGGCGGTGACCTCGGCCCAGCGGGCGAACTCCGCCGTGGCGCTGCGGGCCTCTGTCACGCGCCCCGCCTGGACGGCCGCTTCCACGAAGCAGGGGACGGCCAGCATCCGGACGGCGAAGTGCCCGCGCCGCGGTCCCGGGGCGACCAGTGGGGCGAGCCGGGCCGCCGCGTCCCCGGGGCGCCCCGCGGCGAGGTCAGCTCGGGCGACCGCCCAGACGGCGAGCGTGGCGGCCTGGGTGAGACCGTGCGGTCCCGCGCCCGCCGCCGCGGCTGCCGCGTGTGCCGCGCAGGCGTCCGCGTCGCCCTCCACGGACGCCGCGAGCGCGAGGACCGCGTGCAGCGAGACCGCGACATTGGGCTGCCCGATGCGGTGGGCGGCCCTGAGTCCTTCGAGGGCGTGCGCCCGCGCCCGGGTGTGGCGGCCCGCGCGCAGCTCTCCGTAGGCCAGGTGCTCCAGGGCACGCGGCAGCAGGACCTCGGGGCCATAGGCGCGTACGGCCGCGAGCGCTCGGGCGCCCGCCCCGCAGGCGGTCTCGACCTCGCCGACGACCAGGGCCGCGGCTCCGGCCCGCAGCAGCCCGGCCGGGTCGCTCGCCCCGGGCAGGTCCGCCAGGCAACGGCGCAGCGAGGCGTGGCCCTCGGCGGTGCGGCCCGCGAGGACCGCGCACATCCCGGCGCGGTACGCCTCCAGGGGCGGGTCGTCCGCGCAGGCGGGGACGCGCGCCATCGCCTCCCGGTAGGCCGCCGCGTCGCCCATCGCCCAGGCCGCCTCCGCCGCGCCGATCAGCGCGTGCCGGGCCGGTTCGGGCGGGAGCAGCAGGGCGGCGGTCAGCAGCTCCTCCCGGGCGTCGGCGGCGGGACCGTCGGCGAGGGACAGCAGTCCGCGCACCCGGTGGACGCCGCCGTGGGCGGGGGCGCCCGCGGTGCGGGCCAGCAGGGCGCGGGCCCGGACGGGGTCGCCTGCGAGCCGGGATGCTTCCGCCGCGGCGGCGAGCCGGTCGGTGCGCAGCGTCGTGTCGGCGGTGAGCGCGGCGGCGCGGGCCAGGGCGGCGGAACGCTCGGCGTGCGGGCGTGGTTCGGCCCCCTCCATGGCGAGGGCTCCGGCGAGCGGGGCGTCGTGATCCCCTGCCGCGCAGGCCAGTTGGACCAGGCAGGAAAGGCGGTCGCGGCAGACGGCGGCGAGGCGGGCGTGGGCGGCTCTGCGGCGGGCGAGCGGGGCACGGCGCAGCACGGCTCGGCGCAGGAGCGGGTGGGTGAAGTGGACGCGCCCGCCCGCTCCGACGACCGCGCCAGCGGCTTCGGCGGGTGTGAGTCCCGAGGGGTCGGCGCCCGCCCGCACCAGCAGGGCGAGGTCCGCGCCCGCGCCGTCGGGCTCGTGCTCACCGGCCGCGGCGGCGAGCAGCAGCAGGGCGCGGGCATCCGCGGGCAGTGCGGCGATGCGGGCGGCGTAGGCGTCGAGGAGGTCTTCTCCGCCGGGCAGGGGGTCGGGCAGCGGGGTACGTCCGGCCAGTTGGCCGGGGGTGAGGGCCGCGATCAGCGCGCGGAGCAGGCGCGGGTTGCCCGCGGCCTCGCGGATCAGCCAGGCGGCGACGACCGGGTCCGCCGAGCCCTCGGTGAGCCGGTCGAGCAGGGCGGCGGCCGCGCTGTCGTCGAGCGGCCCCAGGTGCAGAGTGGCCAGTCCGCCCAACTCGCTTGATCCTGCGTGGTGTTCGGCCAGGGTGAGCAGTACGGCCACGGGTCTGTCGGCGGGCAGGAGGCGCAGGTCCGCCAAGAGGGCGGACCTGGCTGCCGACGGCCAGGTGTGCGCGTCGTCGACGCAGACGAGCAGCGGGCCCTGCCGCGGCAGGTCCGTCGGCACGGTCAGCTGAACCGACGGGACGACCGGGGCGCAGGTGTCCCGCGCGTGATCCACGAGCGCGGTGCGGCCGAGGCCCGGCGGCGCGGTCAGGACGAGTACGCCGCCCCGCCCGGTCCGTAATCGCCCCACCAGGGATTCCACGGCGGCGATTTCCTCGCGGCGGCCGTGGAGCTCGGGGGGCCTGAGCGTGCCGGGTACGGTCGTCGAAGGGGTCACGCCCGCACGTTACTTTCGCGTAACACGGCCCGGAAGCCCCGCGTCCGCACGGCTGGGCACGCCCCCAACGGTCGGCGCTCCCGGGTGTGCGCGGGCACAATGCCGGGGCCCTGGGACGACACACGTCGTCCGCCGCCGGCTGACCGGCGACGGACGACGGGCCCCCATGACGGGTCGTCAGGATCAGGAGGTGTGGGGGCAGTTGCCCCGGTACTCCTCGATCGTCAGGCTCGGCTGCGGCAGCGGGCAGAGAAACTGCTCGAAGCGGGTGTCGTTGTCGATGAACCGCTTCAGCCAGGAAATGCTGTACTTCGCGATCGTCGTGTTGGACGAGTTCGGCGTGAAGTGGGTGGCGCCGTTGAGCTCCAGGTACGCCTTGTCCAGGGAGCTGGGCAACGACCGGTAGAACGGCTCGGAGTGGCTCGCGACGGGGGCGACGGTGTCGCCGTCGGCGCCGACGACGAGCGTCGGTGTCCGCAGCTCGGGCCAGGTCGTGTCGGTGTTCCAGCCGGTCAGCGGGATCGCCGCCTTCAACGAGGTACGGCTCTTGGCGGCCTCCAGGGTTCCTCCGCCGCCCATGGAGTGCCCCATCACGCCGAGCCGGGAGGCGTCGATCCGGCTCCGCACCGAGCTCGTCTTGGTCAAGTAGTCGAGGGCGGAGAGGAGTTGGCGCCCCCGGCTGGCGGGCTGGTCGAGCGTGGTGAGGGTATCGATGGTGAAGACCACGAAGCCCTGGGAGGCGAGCCGCGGGCCCAGCCAGGCGATGCTCGACTGGTAGGCGGTGAAGCCCGGGGAGATGACGACCGCGCCGAAGGTGCCGTCGGCGGTGGACGTCGGGTAGTAGACGGTGCCGCCGCCGAAGCCGGACACGCTCAGCGACGAGACGTTGGTCTGCGAGACGGCGTAGGAGCCGCGCGAGGCCTCGATGCTGGAGACGGTCGGTTCGGGGCCGCGTTCGTAGGGGTTGTCGGCGGCGGCCTGGGCGCCGGGCGCGAGGCCGGTGCCCAGGAGTCCCGCGGTGGCGACCGCGGCGGCCAGACAGGCCCGCACCACGGGGCGGGAGAAGACGTGCAGGCGCACGGAGGGGTCCTCTCGATCGTGGCGGGCCACGCGGGAGGAGGGAGATACGCCCCGGTGGAGACCGCCGTATTCGTTGGCGGTCCCCACCGTGGCGGTACTGACAGGGTGTCGACATCGGTGAAATCACCGGTGTCGCGGGAACGTGGTCCGCGTCAGCCGCGCAGGGGCCCCTCGCAGGAGTAGTCCGATGTTCCGGCGCGCCCGTTGGTCCAGATGTCCACCTCGCCGAAGGCGCAGTTCATGTCGGTGAGGTTGTTGTCGCCGCCCGCCGCCCGGTCGAGGATGAAGGCGTCGACGGTCTCGGACATGTCCTTGAAGACGAGGTCCGGGTCGGCCGCGTCGCCGAGGTTCGCGGTGATCCGTCCGGTGCACACGAACCGCGGGCGCGCGGGGGCACTGGTGGAGCGGCAGTCGGGCGTGATGCCGGTCGTCGCGGTGAACGAGGTGCGGACCTGGTCGGCCGTGCTGTCGCGCAGCTGCCCGACGGGGACGTATTTGGTGTCGGGCACGAACAGGTCGTCGACGTGCGCGATCTGCTTGTCGAGGAAGGCGTCGTAGGCGCTCTGCAGCCCGGTGTCACGGCCGAGGCGGTCGCGCCAGGCGTCGAAGGCGCCCGGGTCGTCGGAGCGAAGGTGGCGGTACATCTCCTTGATCAGCGCGGGGCGTTCGGTCCACAGGAACTCGAAGAAGGCGCCCGCGTAGTCGTAGAAGCGGAAGCCGTCCCCGTCGTAGGTGGCGTGCAGCAGCTGGTCCACGCTCATGCGCGGGCCGCCGTTCGCGGTGTCGTCGATGATGCCCTGGATCAGCGACTTGCGGACCTTGATGCCGTCGTCGCGCGTGGCGCCGTCGAAGAACTCCGCGGTGCCCTCGTCCATCGCGGTCGTCCGGTCGCCCTCGTACCACGGCCCCTCACCGAAGAAGCCGGGCACCGCCCAGCGGCCGTTGAGGTAGTGCGTGTACTCGTGACGGAACAGCTCCTCGAGCGTCAGCGAGGAGTCCTGGGGCACGCGCCGCTGATAGGTGTAGAAGGTCGCGCCCCTCTCGATGTAGACCCCGCCGTTGTCGGTGCCCATGCCGGTCAGGAGCGGGTGGAAGTTCTCGTAGTCGGCGCGCGAGGCGTACAGGACGGTGTTCAGGGCGGTGTTGGGGTCGCCGCCGAGCGGCTCCTGGGTGCCTACAACGCGGTGGAACTGGGCCTTGACCTGCTTGCTCGCGTAGTAGAGCTGGTCGACGGTGTCGCGGTCGAGGGCGGTGCGGACCTTCATTCCTCCCTCGTCGTACGCGTAGGTCTGCGGGAAGAGGCGGCGCTCGATGTCGTCCCTGCACACCTTGTACGGCTTGCAGGCGTCGAACTCGATGAGCCAGGTGACGACCTTCGCCCACGGAGCGCTGCCGTCACCGAAGTTGCGGGCGGTGGTGTCGAGGAGCGGGCCGAGCCCGGCGACGGTCTCGGCGCGCAGGGCGTCGATCTGGCCGAACCGGCCGTACTCGCTCACCGCGTCGCGCACCACCCAGGCGTTGGTCTTGCCCTTGAGGTGGACGTACCCGGCGAACGCCTTGAAGGCGGCGCGGTAGGAGGCGTCGGCGGTCACCGCGGCGCGGAAGGCGGTGTCCTGGTTGCCGGGGTAGACGCCCAGGTAGTTCAGGCTGAGCGCGGAGAGGGCGGCGCCGCCCCAGGAAGCGTCCTGGGCGGTGTCGGGGTGGGCGGCGTCCATCGTCGCCAGGACCCGTTTGACGAGCGGGAGTTGATGCTGGCGCAGCCCTGTCGCGCTGGCCGCCGTGAGCGCCTCACGGAGTGTCTCGGCGTTGGAGCGCGTGACATCGAAGGCGTGGGCGGCCGTCCCGAAGGCGTCCACGGCCCCGCGCATGGCGGCCAGGGTCGCCGGGTCGCCGATGTCGACCTCGTCGTGCGAGAAGGCCTGGTAGGAGACGGCGTGCAGGTACGTGAACATCTCCAGCAGGTGGCTGCCGTTGGTGCCGTCGTGGGAGGCGGCGAGCTGGGTGACGCGCTGGGAGACGGCCTGTATGTGTGCGCGCGACATGACCGGGGCGAGGCGCTGGTCCCAGGTCCAGACGAGTCCGCGCAGACAGCCGTCGGCGGTCACGGCCGGGTCGGCGAGAAAGTCGACGAACTGCGCGGGTGACAGGCCGGTGACGCCGTCGAGGGTGCACGGCACCGACATCTTGCCGACGGTGGCGCGGGGCACGTCGGCCGTGGCCTTCGCCTTCTTCGTGCGGGGGCCGGGCACACGGCCGTCGGTGAGCGCGCCCGGGGCCGGGAGCTTCCAGGTGGCGGACCTCGGCGCGTTGCCTCGGCGGTCGACCCGGTCGAACGGGCTCGGCGTCTCGGGCCCCGGCGCGGCGGGTGACGCGGCGGCCGGGCGCCGGTCGGGAGTGGCGGCGTCCGCGCCGGCGATCGGCGCGGCGGTGGCGCACAGCGTCACGGATATCGCCGCGGCGATCACGGATCTGCGCAGGGTTCGGGGTTGGTGCACGACAGGCTCCTGGTGTGTGGGAGGTGGGGCAAGCAGTGCGTGCGTTGTGGCGCGGAGGCACTTCCGGACCTTCCGACATCAACTGCCATGCGTTCAGCGGCACTTGAGCAGAGAGGTCCTGCGCCATGTGATGCGTAACGTAGTAATGTGAAATGGTACTGACAACCCCTCAGACACCGGGATGGCCCCCAAGTCCCCTGCGGCATCCGGTCGTTCACCCTGCTCGTGCGCTCCGCCGGCGCACCGGACGCCGGGGAGAGAACAAGGTGACCTTGTACGCTGGTGAACCACTCGGGGCGGGCGCGCGGGCCACGACCTGCGGGGCCACGAAGGGATCACCACCATGGGCCACCTCCCACAGCTCACCCTCGTCACTCCCCGGGAGCGGCTGCGCGATCAGGTCGCCCACCATCTGCGGGCCGCGCTGATATCCGGCGAACTCAGGCCCGGCGAGGTCTACTCGGCGCCCGTTCTCGCCGAGGACTTCGGGATCTCCGCGACGCCCGTGCGCGAGGCGATGCTCGACCTGGCCCGCGAGGGCCTGGTGGAGCCGGTCCGCAACAAGGGCTTCCGGGTCACCGAGGTCAATGAACGCGATCTCGACCAGTACACCGAGATCCGCACGCTCATCGAGGTCCCCATGGTCGGCCGCATCACCCGCTCCGCCTCGCGTGCGGACCTTGAGCGGCTGCGCCCCGTGGCCGATGAGATCGTGCGCGCGGCCCGCGAACACGACCTCATCGGCTATCTCGAGGCCGACCGGCGGTTCCACCTCTCCCTGCTCGCGCTCGGCGGCAACGACCGGCTCGTCGAGACCGTCGGCGACCTGCGCAAGCGCTCCCGCCTGTACGGACTGACGGCGCTGGACGAGCGCGGCCGCCTGATCCCGTCGGCCCAGGAGCACATAGAGCTCCTGGACCTGATGGTGGCGGGCGACACCGAGGGCGCGGAGCAGTGCATGACCCGCCATCTCGGGCATGTGCGCTCATTGTGGGCGCGTGGCGCCAAGGACTAGGCGGGCAGACCTACTCGCGGGTTCGTTTGATTCTTCAACACATTGCGCGATTCGTTGACGCGGACCGTTCACATCTTTATGGTCGCCTGACCTTCCCCGGCGACCCCGCAACGGAGCACAATGAGGTCCCTCCCCCGCACGGCCCGGTTCATCGCACCCTTCCTCGTGGGTGTGCTCGCCGCGGCCGTTCCCCCCACCGCGGCGGCCGACATCGCGACCCCGAGAACCGAAGAGCCGACGACGCCCGCGCCTTCACCCCATGACGACTGGACGCTGACGTCGACCCGCATCGACGCGAAGGACACGTACCACGCCTTCGTCGGCAACGGCTATCTCGGCCAGCGCGTCCCGCCCAACGGAACCGGCTACGCGGCATCCGACGCCAAGACCGGGTGGCCGCTGTTCACCCCGCGCTACGACGGTTCCTTCGTCTCCGGGCTCTACGGCCACAACAAGGACACCACCGAGAACCGCCAGGTCGCCGGGGCCATCCCCACGTGGACCCCGCTCACGGTGTCCACCGGCGGACCCGCGTCCGAGACGTTCACCTCCGCGACGCCGGCCGCCCGGATCTCGCACTACCGGCAGAGCCTGGACCTGCGCCGCGGCCTGGTGCGGACCGAGCTCACCTGGACGGCCGCCGACGGCCGGGCCACCGACCTCGTCTACGACGTCCTCGCGGACCGCGACAACCCCCACGTCGGCGCCGTACGTCTGCGCATGACCCCGCACTGGAACGGCAGCGCGAAGGTCACCGACCGCATCGACGGCCGCGGCGCCCGGCGCATGACGCCCACCGGCGGCGGCGCCCGCTCCGGAGGCCGGACCATGGCCGTGGGGTTCCGCACGGACGGCACGAAGACCGAAGGGGCGGTCGCGTCAACGCTGCGCGCAGGGCAGGGCGTGCGTACAGGAAATGAACAAAACTCAGCCAGTGCACGCAAGTTGAGCGCCCATCAGTCCGTCGGCGTCCCGGTCCGCTCCGGCCGGACCTACGAGCTCACCAAGTACGTGGGCGTCGACACCGCACTGACCTCCCGCGCCCCCGAGCGCGACGCCGTCGCGGCCTCGCAGAATGCGGCAGGGCGTGGCTGGGACGCCTTGTTCAGCGGCCACACCGCCGCCTGGCGCAAGCTGTGGCGCAGCGACATCGAGGTACGGGGACAGGGCGAGCTCCAGTCGTGGGTGCGGTCCGCCCAGTACGGGCTGCTTTCCAGCACCCGCACGGGCGCGGCCAACAGCATCTCCCCCACCGGCCTGAGCAGCGACAACTACGCCGGCCTCGTCTTCTGGGACGCGGAGACCTGGATGTACCCGGCGCTGCTCGCCGCCCACCCCGACCTCGCCAAGTCCGTCGTGGACTACCGCTACCGCACCCGGGCCGGCGCCCGCGCCAATGCCGAGAAGCTCGGCCACCCCGGTCTCTTCTACCCCTGGACCAGCGCGAGCAAGGGCGACATCAAGTCCGAGTGCCACAGTGTGGATCCGCCGCACTGCCGCACCCAGAACCACCTGCAGAGCGACGTCGCCCTGGCGGCCTGGCAGTACTACCTCGCGACCAAGGACACCCACTGGCTGCGCACCCGCGGCTGGCCGGTGATCAAGGGCATCGCCGAGTTCTGGGCCGACCGCGCGACGCGCAACGCCGACGGCAGCTACTCCATCAAGGACGTCGCAGGGCCCGACGAGTACAGCAACGGCGTCGACGACGGTGTCTTCACCAACGCGGGCGCCGCCACCACCCTGCGCACCGCCGCCCGCACCGCGAAGATCCTCGGCAAGGACGCTCCCGCGAGCTGGCACACCGTCGCCGACAAGCTGCGCATCCCCTACGACAAGAAGAAGCAGGTCTTCCAGCAGTACGACGGCTACAAGGGCTCGGTGATCAAGCAGGCGGACACCGTGCTCCTGATGTACCCGCTGGAGTGGCCGATGTCGAAGCAGGCCGCCACCAACACCCTCGACTACTACGCGGCCCGCACCGACCCCGACGGGCCCGCGATGACCGACTCGGTGCACGCCATCGACGCCGCGGCCATCGGCGAGCCCGGCTGCTCCGCGTACACCTACCTGGAGCGCTCCATCCGGCCCTTCGTACGCGGCCCGTTCGACCTGTTCTCCGAGGCGCGCGGCGACAAGGCGGGGGCCTCGGACCCGCTGTCGGGCTCCCCGGCACAGAACTTCACGACCGGCCAGGGCGGCTTCCTCCAGGTCTTCACCAACGGCCTGACCGGGCAGCGGATGCGTGAGAACAGCGTGCAGCTCGACCCGATGCTGTCGCCGCAGCTGTCCCAGGGCGTGAAGCTGGACGGCCTGCACTGGCAGGGCCGTACGTACGACATCGCCATCGGGGCCCACGAGACCACCGTGCGCCTCACTCACGGAGAGCCCTTCGAGATCGAGACGCCGCAGGGCAAGCAGGTCGTCAGCGAGGGCGCGCCCGCGCACATCAAGACCCGCCGCCCGGACCTCGAGCCCACCGACAACCTCGCCAGGTGCCGTACGGCGAAGGCGACTTCGGAGCAGCCCGGCCAGTACGCGAAGGCCGCGCTCGACGGCAACACCGCCACCGCCTGGGTTCCCGACGCCGCCCACGCCGGACTCACGGCGGACCTCGGCAAGGTCTCCCGGATCTCGAAGATCACCCCGCACTGGACGGACGTGAAGCCGACGAAGCACACCGTGCAGACCTCGCTCGACGGAAAGCACTGGAAGTCCGCCGCACCCGACGGGGGCACGGCCCGCTACATCCGCGTGACGTTCACCTCCAAGGACGCGAAGAAGCCCGCGGGCATCCAGGAGTTGACCGTCGGCCGATAGGTCGCGGCGGGAGTGGCGGTGGCGGCACAAAAGGAGTGCCGCCACCGCCGCTCCCGTTGTTAGCCTCGCAGGCGTGGCAGACGAGGCGTACGAGAACCCGAGGCTGGCGGCGCTCTACGACCCGCTCGACCCGGACCGTGGCGACCTGGACGTGTACGCCGCCGTGGCAGCGGAACTGACGGCGCATCACGTACTCGACGTGGGATGCGGCACGGGTACGTTCGCGCTGCTCCTGTCCGGCCGTGGACTGCGGGTGACCGGCGTCGAACCGGCCGCCGCATCGCTCGACGTCGCACGGTCCAAACCCGGCAGCGAACGCGTGCGGTGGATCCACGGCGACGCGACCGCGCTCCCCGCGATGCGGGTGGACCTGGCGACCATGACCGCCAACGTGGCCCAGGCGATCGCGGACCCGGAGACATGGGAGGGCACCCTGCGCGGAATCCACGCCGCGCTGCGGCCCGGCGGCCACCTCGTCTTCGAGACCCGCGACCCGGCCAGGCGGGCGTGGCAGGAGTGGAATCGCGCCGCGACCCACCGCACGGTCGCCGTCGAGGGCGTCGGTGACGTCGAGACCTGGCTGGACGTCACCGACGTCACCTGGCCTCTGGTGACCTTCCGCAGCACCGTTGTCCTGACCGCGACCGGCGAGACCCTCACCTCCGACTCGACCCTGCGCTTCCGCGAACGCGACGAAGTGACCGCCTCGCTGACCGCGCACGGCTACGTGGTGGACGAGGTCCGCGACGCCCCGGACCGGCCGGGCAGGGAGTTCGTCTTCTTCGCCCGCCGCCCGGAGGTCCACGAGAGCGCGGTCAGCGCAGCGTCATCCGGTACGTCAGCGGTGAACGCCCGGTGATCAGGACCCGGATGCCGTCCGGGGTGAGGGAGCCGTTCATCCAGGTGTAGCGCTCCCCCGGCTCGACCACGGGCGGCTGCTTGCCGCCCTTTCCGTTGCCGGGGCCGAACGTGATCCGGTCGTCGCCGACCGCGTAGGTCGCATCGCCGCTGACGAGCTGGTAGGTGTCGTCCGCTCCGGCGACCGGCTCCAGGCCGTCGCCCGACAGCTCCCCGCCCCGCCGGAAGCACAGCTCAAGGGCCAGCGGCACAGCGGCCTCGGACACGTCGAAGGACAGCTCCCAGCCGCCGTCCGTCTCGCGCACCAGGATCTCGGTGCGCAGGGTCCGGTACTCCCCCGGCCGGTGCGGGAAGTCCATCGCCGACCAGAAGCGCCCGTCGTCGGTGAGCGGGTAGAGCCCGTCCTTGCGCCGGTGGCGGCGCGGCAGCGGCTGGTGGAACGCCGCGCGGACCTCCGCGTGCAGCCGCCACGCGTCGCCCCGCCGCTCAAGCCCCTCGGACCGGAAGGGCCCGAGCGAGAAGAACTGCGGGGCAAGACGCAGCGAGTCGAGGATCGCGGCGCCCTTGCGCATCTTGAAGAACGTGGGGTTGGTGGAGAGGCCCGAGGAGATGGCGTGCACCTCGGGCAGGTCCGTGCCGCCGAAGATGCTCGCCGTGCGCTCGCCGCGGCGCACGCGCACCAGGCGGCAGCTGTCGTCGTGGTGCTCGAAGTCGGCCGGAAGCTCCTTCACCGCCGGCAGCTCACGGGCCAGCTCGGGGCGGTCGAGGACCTCGGCGAGCCGGTCGCCCAGCGGGGTCTCGCCGAAGGTCTGCCCGGTGCCGCGCTCCCGCAGGAGTTCGGCGACCGCGGCGAACGTTCCGTTGCCGTCGCGGATCGCCAGCTCCCGGTACTGGAGCCAGAACTCGGGCAACTGGCGCAGTGCCGCCTGGTCCTGGCGGCGCGAGTGGACGGACTCCACCTCTCCGCCTGGCTCGGTCACGTAGAGCGAGGCGGTGAGGTTGTCCCGTACGTGTGCGTACAGGTCGCGGCGGTCGTGGAAGCGGGCGATGGTCAGCAGGGCCGGGTTGGTGACCACCGCCGAGTACGTGGGACTGCGCTCGCTGTACTCGCCGCCCGGCAGCTGGTCGATGCCCTCCGCGAGCCAGGCGTCGATGCGCCGGGGGTAGGAGGCGTCGGGCCAGCGCCGGTGGATGCGGGAGAGCGCGGAGCACACCAGCCAGCGGTGGTTGGCGGTGTGCACACCGCCGTGCGCGAGGCCGGGTCCTGCCTTGCGCAGGATCCGCTCGACCGTGGCCCGCACCTTCTCGGTGGACCGTTCGCCGTCCTTGTCCAGCAGGGCGTAGGCGATGTTGAGGTCGACGATGGAGAAGGCGGTGTCGGGCGGCGAGTGGACGGCGCCCTGGTCCCACAGCCCGTCGTCGAACTGTTCGTCGGCGAGGGTGTCCGCGAGCTCTCCCATCGGGCCCAGGAGCGCGCCGTCGTGGTGGTACGCCGACGCGGCGTGCACGTGGACGGAGGTGAGGGTGCGCAGGCTGCGGGCGGCGGCGCGGGCTTTGCCCATGTCGCGCAGCTCGGTGATGTTGCCGTCGTACGTGTCGAGGACGGCGGCGGCGCGCTCGTCGGCGGCGGTGGTGAGGAGGGTGACGAAGTCCGTGTCCTGCGGGGGCTGTTCGGGTCGGCCGCTGTCGGCCGCCGCGGCCGTGCGGCCGGAGATCCCCACGGCAGTGGCCGTGGCGGAGGTGGCGAGGAAGGTCCTGCGGGCGATCACGCTGTCTCCCCATGAGGCATGCGTACGTGGTTGCGTACGTCGATGGCGGTGAGCGCCAGGGCCAGCGGCCCGGGCACCAGGAACGCGAGCGGCAGCATCATCCAGGCGCACAGCACGGCCGCCGCCAGCGCGAGCAGGACCAGGAGGCTGCCGCCCACGTCCCGCGCCGCGTCACCGGCGGCGCAGCGCACCGCCGCGCGCCAGTCGCCGAGCGCTTCGGGGCGGGCGCAGGCGCGCAGCCCCACGATCACGGCGCACGCTCCGATCGCCGCGGCCGTCACGGCGAAGACGCGGGCCCCCGGCAGCCCCACCCCGGCCAGTGCCAGATCGGCGGCGAACAGCAGCACCCCGGCGAGCACGACCGCCCCCGCGGCGAGGTCACCGACACGGAACCTCTGCCGCAGCAGCGCCAAGTACCGTCTGGCCGTGGCGGGTTGGCCCTCCCCCGTGCCGCGCACGACCGCGCAGGCGGTGGAGAGCGCCGCCGGAGCGGTGATCAGTGGCAGACAGGCGAGCGCCGTGACCACGCCCAGGGCCAGCACATCCGCGAACAAGGTCATCCGCGGCCCGAAGATCTCGCCCGGCTCGCGGGTCCGCGCGCTCATCCCTTGACCCCGGAGTTGGCCATGCCTTCGACCAGGAAACGCTGGAAGGCGAGGAAGAACAGCACGATCGGCAGGAGCGCGATCACCGACATGGCGAACATCGGGCCGAACGCCGACTGACTGGAGGCGTCCACGAACGACCGCAGCGCCAGTGTCAGGGTGAACTTCTCCGGCGAGAAGAGATAGATCAGCTGGGTGAAGAAGTCGTTCCAGGTCCAGATGAAGGTGAAGATCGCGGTGGTGATCAGCGCGGGCCTGGTGAGCGGCAGGACGACCAGGAAGAAGCTCCGGAACGGGCCGCAGCCGTCGATCCTGGCGGCTTCCTCCAGCTCACGCGGCAGACCGCGCATGAACTGCACGATGAGGAAGACGAAGAAGGCCTCGGTGGCGAGGAACTTCGGCAGGATCAGCGGCCAGTAGGTGTTCACCATGCCGAGCTGGTTGAAGATGATGTACTGCGGGATCAGGACCGCGTGGTGCGGCAGCATGATCGTCGCGATCATGAAGGCGAACAGCGGCCCGCGGAAGCGGAACCGCAGCCGGGCGAAGGCGTAGGCCGCGAGCGAGCAGCTCAGTACGTTGCCGATGACCGCGCCGCCCGCGATCAGCAGGGAGTTGGAGAGCAGCCGCCCGACGGACACGTCGTCCACGCCGTCGAGGGCGGTCGAGTAGTTCGACCACTCCAGCTTGCCCGGCAGCAGGTTCAGGCTCGCGATCACCTCGTCGGCGGGCTTGAGCGACGTGGCGACGAGCCAGGCCAGCGGATACAGCATCACCAGGAGCGCGGCCAGACATCCGGCGTGCAGCGCCACCCGGCGCCAGGGAAAGGACCGACGGCCCACGGTGGTTGCGGTGGTGGTCATCGCTCCCCCTCGTTCGCGTAGAAGACCCAGGAGCGCGAGGTGCGGAAGAGCACCGCGGTCACGGCTCCGATGGCGAGCAGCAGGACCCAGGCCATGGCGGACGCGTAGCCCATGTGGGAGGCGACGAATCCGCGGTCGTAGAGGTAGAGCGTGTAGAAGAGGGTGGAGTCGGCGGGGCCGCCCTTGCCGCCGCTGACCGCGAAGGCGGGGGTGAAGACCTGGAAGGCCTGGATGGTCTGGAGCACCAGGTTGAAGAAGAGCACCGGCGACAGCATCGGCAGCGTGATGGAGATGAACTGCCGCTTGCGGCTCGCCCCGTCCACCGAGGCCGCTTCGTAGAGCTCGACGGGGATCTGCTGGAGGCCCGCAAGGAAGATCACCATGGGGGCGCCGAACTGCCAGACCGTCAGGAGCGCCACGGCCAGCAACGCCCAGCCGGGTTTGTTGACCCAGCCGCCGGTGTGGATGCCGATGTCGGACAGGAGGTTGTCGACGGTGCCGCCGTCGTTGAAGACCGCCCGCCACACCAGGGCGATCGACATGGACGCGCCGAGCAGCGAAGGGGCGTAGAAGGCGGACCGGTAGAAGGACTTGCCGCGCTTCATGGACTTCAGGGCGAGCGCGACGGCGAGGGCGAGCGCCAGTTGCAGGGGCACGGCGATGACGACGTACATCAGGGTCGCGCCGACCGAGCGCCAGTAGCGCGGGTCCTCGGTGAACATCTGGACGTAGTTGCGCAGTCCCACCCAGCGCGGGGCGTTGAACAGGTCGTAGTCGGTGAAGGACAGATACAGCGAGACGGCCATCGGGAGCAGCGTCAGGACGACGGCGCCGAGCACCCAGGGCGAGAGGAACACCCAGGCCGCGCCCTCGCGGCGGATCCTGCCGCGCTGCTGCCGCGGTGGTGCCGGGCTCTTGGCGCGCGCGGGCTTCGCGGGTATGTCGGTGGTGGTCATGACCTCAGCTCCGCCTTCGCCTCGGCGATGAAGTCCTCCGCGGCCTCGCGAGGAGTCATCTGCTCGAACGACACCTGGTCGTAGTCGCGCTGGAAGGTGGTCTGCAGGGAGTTGTCGCCGGAGGGCGGGGCCTTGGGCGGTGTCTTGAGGCTGCCGTCGACGGAGTCCTGGTAGTCGGCGACGACCTTGTCGAAGTCCTTGAGCTCGGGGCCGATGTCGTCGCGGATCGGCTCGTTGACGGGGATGCCGCGGGAGGCGCCGAGGATCGCCGCCGCCTTCTCGTCATTGATCATGAAGTCGATGAACTCGGCGGATTCCTCGGGGTGTTCGGTGGTGGCCGCCGCACCCATGAACATCGAGGGCTTGAAGTACTGGCCGGGCGTGCCGTCCGAACCCGAGGGCATCGGGGCGAGGGTCAGGCCTTCGCCCACGATCGCCGTGAATCCGCTGGAGGGCGCGTCCCAGTTGAAGTCGGCGACCGCCTTGCCGCGGGCCAGCGGCTGGTTCTCCACCGACCCGTCGAGCTGCGTGGTCTGCTCGGCGGACGACACCGCGCCCTCGCGCCGCAGCTTGTCGGTGAAGGTCCACCAGCGGGTGAGGTCGTCGGCCGTGAAGCCGAGGTCGCGGTCCTTCGTGTACAGCGACTTGCCCTGACCGCGCAGCCACACCTCGAAGCAGTCCTCGCTCTGCCCGGGGTCGACGGAGCCGGGCTTGCCCGCCTTCTTCGCCAGCTCCCGCATGGCGTCGGCCCATTCGTCCCAGGTCCAGCCCTTGCGCGGGAGCGTCACCCCTGCCGCCTTCCACTGCTCGGCGTCGTACACGACGGCCTCGGTGCCGCGCCCCTGCGGGATCGCGTACTGAGTGCCGTCCACGACGCCGGTGGCGAGGAGGCCGGGGTCGATCGCGTCGGTGCGCAGGGCCTTCTTCTGCTTTCCCAGGTCGAGCAGGATGCCACCGGACGCGTACTGGTCGATCTGCCGGTAGTCGAGCTGCATCACGTCGGGCGCGTCGCCGCCCGCGGCCTGGGTGGCGAGCTTCTGCTTGTACGCCTCGTAGCCGGCGAACGAGGTCTGCACCGTGACGCCGGGGTGCTTCTTCTCGAACAGCGCGACAGCTTCCTGGGTACGGGCCGCCCGGTCGGGGTTGCCCCACCAGGTGTAGCGCAGAACGGTCTTGCCGCCGCCGCTCGATTCGTCCGAGCCGCCGCAGCCGGTGAGCAGCACGCTGAGCGTGAGCACCGCGACCGTCGCGCAGGACCACTTTGTCCTGTTTCCGGGCATGCCGAAGACACCTCTCCTCTCTGGTTCCTTGACGGGCTTGTCTGGTGAAGGCTGCGGCTATGCGCCGTGGTACGGGAGCGTGGTGCCCGGCAGTTCGTACTCGTCGCGGCGCCCGCACATGCCGTAGCCGCCGATGCGGGAAGGACGGCTGTCGTACGAGCCCGATCCCGCGAGGTGGTCGGGGCTGCCGGCCTCCAGCGCGTCGAGCTGCGCGCCGGTGCGCTCGGCGGCGGCAAGGGCGCCGGCCCGCCACAGTTCGCGCCAGGTGGGGACCTTGTCCCGCACCAGCCGGGCCGCGGCCTGCTGGAACTCCAGGTAAGGGCCGTTGTCCCCGGCTTCGAGCGCCTCGCGCAGCGGCAGATAGCCCTCGACGGCCAGGTCGCGGCGCTTGCGTGCGGCGGCTTCGGCCTCCGGACCTTCCTTCGCGGGGAGCTTCGCCGCGGCGGCGTACCGCTCGGGGTCGGCGAGCACGTCGGGCGGGAAGGTGAAGACGGCGTCCCCCGCCTCGGGCAGGCCGCTGTTCTGCATCAGGACCGTGATCCGCAGGTCGCCGCCCTGGACCATGCGGTGCACGGTGCCGGGGGTGAACCACGCGACCGAGCCCGCTTCCAGGGGGACCTCGCGGTAGCCGTCGGGGCTGAGCGTCTGGACGGCGCCGCGGCCACCGGTGACGACGTAGGCCTCGGTGCACACGAGGTGCAGATGCGGGCTGCCGCCGCACACGCCGTCGGCGGCCTCCCAGTCGTAGGCACTCAGGTGCGAGAGGCCGATGGCTCCGGGCAGCGGGTGCGGAAGGCTCACCATGACAGGCCCTTCAGGTGGGTGGCGACGCGGTCACGGTCCCAGGCGCCGTCGGCGACCACGACGCGGTAGCGGTAGGTGAAGGAGGCGCCGGGCGGCAGCGCGAACTCGTCGAAGAACGCCCAGGAGAAGGCGACGGTCGGGATGGGTTCGGAGCGCACGAACCAGTGCGAGTCATGGATCGCGCTCGACTCGTCGAGGTTCTCGGGGGCGTGCGCGAAGACGAGCGTGGAGTGCGCGTCGACGTCGTCGTGCTCGGCGGTGAAGGCGAGCCAGGGACCCTGGGCGCCCATCAGCTGCGCCGCGTCCTTCTCGTCGTCGGGACCGAAGGCGTCACCGCCGGTGAAGTCGCGCGGCCCACGCCACTGCAGGCCCGTGTATCCGGCCATGTCGCGTCCCGCCGTGGTCGGCGAGCCGAAGCGCAGGGGTTCGTCACGGACGTTGGTCAGCCGGATCGACCAGTCAAGGGCCCAGGATCCGGCCTGCTCGTCGACGGAGTGGACGGTGATGCCGCGCTCTTCCCTGGCCCATTCCTGGCCGCCGTTCTCGATCCAGGTGAGCTCTTCGACGAGGCTGAGGCGGTCGTCCTCGACGTCCAGGACGGAGAAGCCGTCGTGGCGCATGGATCCGACCCGCTCCGGCAGGCGCAGATAACCCTCGCCGTGGACATAGCAGTTGCCGCCCCAGAAGTTCTGCCCCGACAGATGGCTGGCGGTCATCTGGAGGCCCTTGTGCCAGCGGTGGTCGTTGGGGCGGTACCCGGAGACCTGGTGTCCGGCCAGGGTGCGCAGCGGGTGGATGTAGGGCTTGCGGGCCTCGAAGGGGTCCGGGTCCGGCGCGTAGACGTAGCTGAGCAGCTCGACGTCGCCCGACCGGACCGTGATCCGCTCGCCGTGGGTGTGGGTGACCTGAATCGTCATCGCTTGGGGCTCCAGTCGGGGTGGCTGCCGTGCATGGCCGGGTAGTAGGGGTCACCGGCGGCGATCTCGCCCGCGCGCACCGGCTGTCCGGTGAACGCCGACTTGTAGAGCGCGGCGGCGAATTCGAGGGTGCGGCGGGCGTCGGTCCCGCTGCCCGGCGGCCGTACGCCCTGCTCGTACGCGTCGAGGAGGGCACCGAGCTGGGCGGCGTGCGAGCTGGGCACGTCGGCCGCGGGGGTGCGCCAGGCGTCGGCCCGTTCGGCGTCGACGTGCGGGGCCGGCGTGTAGACCCAGTCGTCGTTGGAGTGCCC
The DNA here is from genome assembly GCF_040643025.1 of Streptomyces sp. NPDC047525. Classification (NCBI taxonomy): domain Bacteria; kingdom Bacillati; phylum Actinomycetota; class Actinomycetes; order Kitasatosporales; family Streptomycetaceae; genus Streptomyces; species Streptomyces sp. NPDC047525. The sequence continues at coordinate 695,427 of NZ_JBEYTL010000002.1, read as the reverse complement.
GTACAGGTGGGTGAGTTCGACGGTCGCGTCGGCGCAGTCGACGCGGATGCGGCTGACCTCGTCCGGGGACAGGACGCTGTTGACGACGGTGGCGAGCGCGCCGTTCCCGAACCGCACCAGGGCGGTCGAGACGTCCTCGCTCTCGGTGTCGTGGACGAGGAGGGCCGCCATGGCGCGGATCTCGGTCCAGTCGCCGAGCAGGTGCAGGAGCAGGTCGAACTGGTGGATGCCGTGCCCCATGGTGGGCCCGCCGCCCTCGCTCTCCCACCGGCCGCGCCACGGCACCGCGTAGTAGTCGCTGTCCCGGTGCCACGTGGTCTGGCAGTGCGCGACCCGGGGTGCGCCGAGCGCGCCGCCCGCGATCAGTTCGCGGGCGTGGACGGCGCCCGAGCCGTAGCGGTGCTGGAAGACCACGGAGGCGTACGTTCCCGACGCCTGCTCGGCGGCGGCGATCTCGTCGTACTCGGCGAGCGAGAGGCACAGCGGCTTCTCGCACAGCACCCACGCGCCCGCCTTCAGGGCGGCCACGGTCTGCTCCCGGTGCAGCGACGGCGGTGTGCCGATCAGGACCAGGTCGGGGCGGACCGCGTCGAGCATCGCGTCGAAGTCCGTGTAGCCCTCGACGTCCATGCCCGTCTCCCCGGCCTCCGCGCGGAAGGCGGCGAGCCTGGCCGGGTCGACGTCGACGGCGGCTCTCAGCTCGATCCGGTCGGAGTGGGCCCGCAGGGCGGGCAGATGACTGCCGGTCACGATGCCGCCGGTGCCGACGACCGCGGCACGTAGACGGGTGGGGGTGGAGGACATACGGTCTCCTCGAACGAGCTTAGAAAGCGCTTGCACTGGGGCCGACCCTAGGCACCGCAGGAATGTCAGGACAAGACCTCGGAGCCGAAAACTGAATCGACTCAATATGTGGACAGCGAACGTTGCCCGACCGCCGCCCACCACCCCCGCGCCGACCAGGATCTTCATCCGCGCCGGTGGAGATCGCCCAAGTCAAAGCCGCGTCCCGTTCGTTCCGGCCCTCTTGCCCGGCGCGGTCGCACCTGCAACCGTTGCCGCGCGATCACCGACTCCCCCGTGACGCCCGCATCCGGACACCCCGCACCCTCCACCTCCCCGAACGGATTCCCGCATGCCCTTCGACGCCCCGCGCCGTCGCCGCTGTGCCGTGGTGGGACTCGGCGCCCGCGCCCAGCTCTTCACCGAGGCCCTCGCCGGTCCCTACGCGGACCGGATCGAGCTGGCCGGCTTCTGCGATGTCAACGCGCACCGCATGGCCGTCCACAACGACTGGATCGCGTCCGCCCGCCCCGGCCGACCGCCCGTACCCGCCTACTCGGCGGACGACTTCGAGGAGATGCTGCGCCGCGAGCGCGTCGATCTGGTCGTGGTGTGCACGGTCGACCACCTGCACGACCACTACATCGTGCGGGCGCTCGAAGCGGGTTGCGACGTGGTCACCGAGAAGCCGATGACCACGACCGCCGAGCGCGCCCGGCGCATCCTCGACGCCCAGCGCCGCACGGGCCGTGAGGTCCGCGTCGCCTTCAACTACCGCTACAACCCGGTGCATTCGGCCGTGCGCGAGCTCCTCGCGGACGGCGAGATCGGCGAGGTCGGCTCGGTGCACTTCGAGTGGCTGCTCGATCTGCGCCACGGCGCCGACTACTTCCGCCGCTGGCACCGCGACAAGGCGAACTCCGGCGGCCTGATGGTGCACAAGGCCACCCACCACTTCGACCTGGTCAACTGGTGGCTGGGCGCGGAGCCGGAGACCGTCTACGCGCAGGGCGGGCTCTTCTTCTACGGCGACGAGGCGGGCGACCGGCGCGGCCTGGCCCGCGACTACACCCGCGCCCATGGCTCCGCCGCCGCCGACGGCGACCCCTTCGCCATCCGCCTGGCCGACTCCGCCGTGCTCAGCGCCCTGTATCTGGACGCGGAGGCGGAGGACGGCTACCACCGCGACCAGAACGTGTTCGGGCCCGGGGTGAGCATCGAGGACGACATGGCGGTCCTCGTGCGCTACTCCTCCGGCGCGACCCTCACGTACCACCTCACCGCGTACGCGCCCTGGGAGGGCTACCGGATCGCCTTCAACGGCAGCGAGGGTCGCGTCGAACTCCTCGTGGAGGAGTCCACCTGGACCCGGCCCGATGTGCGGACCGACGGGGCGAGCGCCGTCCTGCACGGCTCGGCGGTCGGGGACGAGGCAGGGCGCACCCAGCTCCTGGTGCGCCGCGCCTGGGAGGAGCCCCGGGAAGTGAAGGTGCCCACGGGCGAGGGCGGGCACGGAGGCGGGGACGTGCGCATGCTGGCCGATCTCTTCGGCGAGCGGGCGCCCGGCGACGCGGACTCCCTGGGCCGCGCGGCGGACGCGGGCGACGGAGCCCGCTCGCTCGCCACGGGCCTCGCCGCGAACCGTTCCTTCGTCACGGGGCTTCCGGTCGACGCCCGGCGCCTCATGGACAGCGGAGACGACAGCTGAAACGGCGTCCGGGCCGGCCCGCGTGGGCCGGCCCGGACGCCGTGTCCAGAGGTGTCGGACTCAGACGAGGTCGAACCGGTCGAGGTTCATGACCTTGTCCCAGGCCGCGACGAAGTCCTTCACGAACTTCTCCTTGGCGTCATCGCTCGCGTAGACCTCGGCGAGCGCGCGCAGCTCGGAGTTCGAGCCGAAGACGAGGTCGGCGCGGGTGCCGGTCCACTTGACCGCGCCGCTCGCGTCACGGCCCTCGAACTCGTCCTGCGCCGCGGACGTCGACTTCCAGGTCGTGCCCATGTCGAGCAGGTTGACGAAGAAGTCGTTCGACAGGGTGCCCGGCTTGTCGGTGAACACGCCGTGCTTCGACCCGGCGTGGTTGGCGCCCAGGACACGCAGACCACCGACGAGGACCGTCAGCTCGGGCGCGCTCAGGGTCAGCAGGTTCGCCTTGTCGATCAGCAGGAACTCGGCCGGCAGGCGGTTGCCCTTGCCGGCGAAGTTGCGGAAGCCGTCGTTGGTCGGCTCGAGCGCGGCGAACGACTCGACGTCCGTCTGCTCCTGCGCGGCGTCGACACGGCCCGGCGTGAACGGCACCTCGACCTGGACGCCGCCGTCCTTGGCCGTCTTCTCGACCGCGGCGGAGCCGCCGAGGACGATCAGGTCGGCCAGCGAGACCTTCTTGGCGCCGGAGTTGAAGGACGACTGGATGCCCTCGAGCGTACGCAGGACCAGCGCGAGGTCGTCCGGGTTGTTGACCTCCCAGCTGCGCTGCGGCTCCAGGCGGATGCGGCCGCCGTTGGCGCCGCCGCGCTTGTCGCTGCCGCGGAAGGAGGACGCCGCGGCCCAGGCCGCGGAGACCAGCTGCGCGGTGGTGAGGTCCGAGCCGAGGATCTGCTCCTTGAGGGAGGCGACGTCCGCCGCGTCGATCTGCTGGCCATCGGCCGCCGGCAGCGGGTCCTGCCACAGCAGCACCTCGGAGGGCACCTCCGGGCCGAGGTAGCGCACGATCGGGCCCATGTCACGGTGCGTCAGCTTGTACCAGGCGCGGGCGAACGCGTCCGCGAACTGGTCCGGGTTCTCGTAGAAGCGCCGCGAGATCTGCTCGTAGACCGGGTCGAAGCGCAGCGACAGGTCGGTGGTGAGCATCTGCGGGCGGTGCTTCTTCGACGCGTCGAAGGCGTCGGGGATGACCGCCTCCGCGTTGGTCGCCACCCACTGGTTGGCACCCGCCGGGCTCTGGGTGAGCTCGTAGTCGTACTCGAAGAGGTGCTTGAAGAAGTCGTGACCCCACTTCGTGGGCGTGGTGGTCCAGATGACCTCGAGACCGCTGGTGATCGCGTCCTTGCCCACGCCGGTGCCGTGGGAGTTCTTCCAGCCGAAGCCCTGCTGCTCCATGAGCGCGGCCTCGGGGTCGTCGCCGACGGCCTCGCTCGGTCCCGCGCCGTGGGTCTTGCCGAAGGTGTGGCCGCCCGCGATGAGCGCGACGGTCTCCTCGTCGTTCATCGCCATGCGGCGGAACGTCTCGCGGATGTCGCGGGCCGCGGCGACCGGGTCCGGGTTGCCGTTGGGGCCCTCGGGGTTGACGTAGATGAGACCCATCTGGACGGCGCCCAGCGGGTTCTCCAGCTCACGGTCGCCGGTGTAGCGCTCGTCGTCGAGCCAGGTGGTCTCGGGACCCCAGTAGACGTCCTCGTCGGGCTCCCAGACGTCGGCGCGGCCGCCGGCGAAGCCGAAGGTCTCGAAACCCATCGTCTCCAGGGCGACATTGCCGGTGAGGACCAGGAGGTCGGCCCAGGAGAGGCTCTGGCCGTACTTCTGCTTCACCGGCCAGAGGAGCCGGCGGGCCTTGTCGAGGCTGACGTTGTCCGGCCAGCTGTTGAGCGGGGCGAAGCGCTGCTGTCCGGCACCGGCGCCGCCGCGGCCGTCGCTGATGCGGTACGTGCCCGCGCTGTGCCACGCCATGCGGATCATCAGCGGGCCGTAGTTGCCGAAGTCGGCGGGCCACCAGTCCTGCGAGGTGGTGAGGACCTCGGCGATGTCCCGTTTCACGGCCGGCAGGTCGAGGGTCTTGAACGCCTCGGCGTAGTCGAACTCCTCGCCGAGAGGGTTGGACACGGCGGGGTTCTTGGCGAGGATCTTCAGGTTGAGCCGCTCCGGCCACCACTGGCGGTTTCCACCGCCCTGGGTCGGGTGCGGCGCGCGACCGTGCGCGACCGGGCAACCGCCGGTCTCTTCCGGCTCGGGGTCGGTGACGATCGCGTCATGGTTGTCAGTCATGGGAATCCTTCCGGACGGGGCGGATCACGGTGCTCGGGAACTGCGAACGGCAGATCGGTCGGGGGCGCCCAGGGACGGCACGGGCCTGGTCGGCCGAGAAGCCGACGCCGCGGTGGTCACCGCCCAAGGGCCGGCGCGGGCGTGAACGGTACGCCCGCGGTTGACATGGGCAGGCTTCTCCAGGAGAGCCGGGTCCTGGACCGGTTCCAGGCGGAGCTGGATCGATTCCAGGCCGAGGACCACCACCCGCTCGCCGGACTGTTTCTCCGCGAGCGGGGCACTGGATGTCGGGGCGAACGCACCGGATGCCGGGGCGAACGGACCCGTCTCCTGAAGTCACGTGCTGTTCCCTGCTGTTGCCCTGTCCCTTGGCCGTCGGCCGGAACTGATCCTACGATGGACGAAGTCCAAGTCAATACGACAGACGGGTCCGTACGAATTCAGTCGTCAGACGACGCACAGTTAGGCTGGTAAGCATGAGCGATCTCCTGGAACGGCTCCGTGGACGTGGCTGGAGGATGACCGCTCAGCGCCGGGTGGTCGCCGAGGTCCTCGACGGCGAACACGTCCACCTCACCGCGGACGAGGTGCTCGCGCGCGCCACCGCCCGGCTGCCGGAGATCTCCCGCGCCACGGTCTACAACACCCTCGGTGAGCTGGTCTCCCTCGGCGAGGTGATCGAGGTGTCCACCGGCCGAGCGAAGCGGTACGACCCGAACGCCCACCACCCCCACCAGCACCTGGTGTGCTCGGGCTGCGGCGCCATCCGCGACGTACACCCCGGCGGCGACCCGCTGGCCGCGCTGCCGGCCTCCGAGCGCTTCGGCTTCACCGTCTCCGAGGCCGAGGTGACCTATCGGGGGCTGTGCCCGAACTGCGTCACTCAAGGGTGAGCCGGCACGTCAGAAGCCCCCGGCCCGACATGCGGACCGGGGGCTTTTGAACAGGGAGGGCTACGGGGCCATCTCGTACTCCCCGGCCAGCGCCTCGACCCGCTCCCACACCCGCGCCGAGCGGGCCTCGTCGACGACCGGGCGGCGCACCGCGCCCAGCGCCCAGCTCTGCTGCTGTGCGGTGGCGGAGTCCTTGCCGTGCAGTTCGACGGCGTGCGCGGAGAAGTCGCGCACGAGAACGGAGAAGAGTTCGTCGAGCACGTCCTGGTCCAGGCCGGTCAGGCGCGCCTGCTCCAGGATCAGCTGGCCGTGCACGACGAGGGCGAACAGCTGGCCGACGGCGAGGAGGAGGTCGAGGTCGCGGCTCTGCTCCTTGTCGGGGGCGGCCGTGGTGACGAACTCGCAGAGGGCGTCGGCCTGTTCGCGGAAGCGGGCGACGTTGGGCACATCGGCGTACGCGTCGTAGGCGGTGCGCCAGTCGTGGAAGCGGATGGCACCCAGGCCGCGGGCCGGTCCCTGCCGGAAGAGGAAGTCGTCGTCGGCCGCGTCCAGGCGGGTCGGCACGGGCTCGTACTCGGCGGGGTTCAGGAGGTGGTTGCCCATGAACTTGAGGATCAGGGCGAGGTTGACGTGGACCGTGCCCTCCAGCTTCGGCAGGCCGCGGATCTCGACGGCGGCCTGGGCGAAATAGGTGTCCTTCTCGAAACCCTTGGCGGCGATGACGTCCCACATCAGGTCGATGACCTTCTCGCCCTCCGTGGTCACCTTCATCTTCGTCATGGGGTTGAAGAGGAGGTAGCGGCGGTCGTCGGGGCCCGCGGAGCGGAAGTAGTCGACGGCGCGGTCGCTGAACAGCTTCATCCCGACGAGGCGGACGTACGCGTCGGTCAGCTCGCGGCGCACGTGCGGGAAGGCGGTGACGGGGCGCCCGTAGAGGATGCGGTTGTGCGCGTGGGTGACGGCCTCGTACATCGCGTGCTCGCAGATGCCGATCGAGGCGGTGCAGAGGTTGAACTTGCCGACGTTGACGGTGTTGAGTGCGGCGTCGAAGGCGGCGCGACCGGTGTGCAGCACGTCGTCGGGGCCGACCGGGTAGTTCTCCAGACGGAATTCGCTGACGTACTTCGAGGAGTCGACGACGTTCTTGACGAGGTGGTATGCCTCGTGACGGCTGTCGGCGGCGAAGAAGACGTAGCCGTCGGGGCCCTCGACGTCGGTGCGGCGGCCGAAGACGGAGACCAGCCCGGCCTCGTTGCCGTTGCCGATGTAGTACTTGGAGCCGCTGGCCCGGAAGCCGCCGGCACCGTCACTGTCCGGCTCCAGCAGCATGTCGGTGGAGTAGATGTCGGCGCCGTGGGTCTTCTCGGACAGGCCGAACGCGAACACCTCACCCTGGGAGAGGAGTTGTGCCGCGCGGGTGCGGGCGGCCGTGTTCTCGCTCTGCCAGACCGGGCCGAGGCCGAGGATGGTGACCTGCCACGCGTACCAGTAGTCGAGCCCGTAGAAGCCGAAGATCTCGTTGAGGGCGGCGATCCGGGCGGTGTCCCAGCGCGCGTCCTGCTTCCCCTCGGCCGCGGAGGCCGGGGTGAGGAAGGTCGCGAAGAGGCCCTCCTTGGCGGAGAACTCGATGAAGTCCGCGAGCCAGGCGCGAGTGCGGTAGTCCTCGATCAGCCGGCGCTTGCCACGGGCCTCGAACCAGTCGACGGTCGCGCGCAGCAGCCTGCGGGTCTCGGGGTCGAACTGCTTCGGGTCGTAGGTGCGCGGGTTGAACAGCAGCGGGTCGGCCATGGTTGTTCGCCTTTCCGGCTCGGGAGGTGAGGGGTGATGGTGCGGTGGGGTGGGGAGGCGGCGTGGAGCGTTGTGCCGGTTCAGTCCTCGGGACCGAGCCGGTGCAGGGTGTCGAGCACGTCGTCGAGCCAGGCGAGCGTCATGCGTTCGTACGCGATGCCGCCGCGCAGCACGACATGCTGGAGCTCCTGCCCGGCGTCGGGCGTGGCGGGCGCTTCGGGTCCGGTGAAGTCACGCCGCTCCCCCGCGAGATAGCGCGCGAGCCGCTCGGTGTGCGCCTGACGGTGCCGCTCGACCTCATGGATCAGGGCGACCGGGTCGTCGAAGGCCGCGCCGCGGATCTTCACGGCGAGCTCGTGCCGCACGCTCTCGGGTTCGATGGGCTCGTGCAGCCACTGGGAGAGCGCGGACCGCCCGAGGGCGGCGACGGAGTACTCCTTCTTGTCCGGCCGCGCCTGCTGCGACACCTCGCGGACGTCGATCCAGCCGTCGCTCTCCATGCGCTTGAGGACGCGGTAGATCTGCTGGTGGGTGGCGGTCCAGAAGTATCCGATGGACCGCTCGAACCGCCGGGCCAGCTCATAGCCGGAGCCCGGCTTCTCAAGGAGCGAGACGAGGATCGCGTGCTCTAGCGCCATGCCCCGATCCTGCTATGCAACTCGTTGCATAGACAAGTGGGGCCGCCCTGGTGAGACACGGCTCACCCGGGTGATCAGGTGCCATCCGGGCGCCGGGCTGCTCCCGCTCCCCCGCCCTCTACCCCTGCCGCTGCCCCGGCCGCCGTCGGTCAACCCGGCATCGACTCCAGGAACGCGGCGGCCGCCGGTGAGTTCCGCGTCCGGCTCCACACCAGCCGCTCCTCGCGGACCGGCCCGTCCGTCACCGGCACCACCGTCAGCCGGGGAAGCCTCGGCACCAGGCGCGACGGCAGCAGCGCGATGCCGAGCCCGCCGCGCACCAAGCCGGCGAAGAACTCCAGGCCCTTGGCCTCGAACGCCACCTCGCGCCGCAGCCCCGCGGCCTGGAACGCCTCGTCGGTCTGCGCCCGAGCGGCGATGCCCGCGGGAAAGTCCACGAACACCTCGTCCGCCAACCGCGCCAGCGACACCGGGTCGCCCGACGCCTCGCCCGCCAGCGGGTGGTCGGGGGCCACGACCACCACATGGCGGTCGACCACGAGCGTCCGAGTGCCCAGGCCGGGATCGTCCGTACGGAACGAAGGCGGCACGCCCAGGAAGGCCAGGTCGAGGGCCCCTTCCCGCACCCCGCGCACCAGAGCCTCGCTCATGCCGTCGATCAGCCGCATCGTGACCTGCGGATACGTGGCGTGATACGCGCGCATCAACTCCGGCACATCGACCGCCGTCACCGTCGAGATCGCCCCGATGGCAAGGCGCCCCCGGATCTCCCCCGTCGCCGCCGCCACTTCCGCCCGCGCTCGCTCCGCGGCCTCAAGGGCCTGCCGCGCGGCGGGCAGGAACGCCTCGCCCGCCGGTGTGAGCGCCACTCTCCTGCTGGTCCGCTCGAACAGCCGCGCCCCGAGCTCCTTCTCCAGCTTCCCGATCTGATGGCTGAGCGCGGACTGCACCACCAGACACCGCTCGGCGGCACGCGTGAACCCACCCGTCTCGGCGACGGCGACGACATAGCGCAACTGCTGCAGCTCCATGCGATCCATCGTGCTGCGCGATCGTTGGGATGACAAGGATGTGTTGGACTCATCAATGGGGGCGGCCCCAGGCTGACTGCCATGACACAGACGGGACTTCACCGCCAGCGCGTCACGGATCCGGAGGAGCACGGCGCCCCGCGCCGCGGCCTGCTGCTCCTCATGGCCGTCGCCACCGGCCTGTCCGCCGCGGGCAACTACATCGCCCAGCCGCTGCTCGACCTCATCTCCCAGGACCTCCACCTGGGCAGCGTCCTGGCGGGGCTCGTGGTCACCGCCTCGCAGGCGGGGTACGCGCTCGGGCTGCTGCTGCTCGTCCCGCTCGGTGACGTCGTCGACCGGCGCCGCCTCGCGGTGACCCTGTTCCTGGCCACCGCCCTCTTCCTCAGCGTCTCCGCCCTCGCCCCCAGCGGCCCGGTCCTCCTCGCGGGCACCATCCTGGCGGCCCTCACCTCGGTCGGCGCGCAGGTCGTGGTCGCGCACGCCGCCGCCCTGGCCACCGCCGAGACCCGGGGGCGTGCCGTCGCCACCGTCATGTCGGGTGTTCTGCTCGGCGGCCTCCTGGCCCGGACCGCTGCGGGTGGCCTGTCCGAACTGGGCGGCTGGCGCACCGCGTACTGGGTCCTCGCCGTCCTGATGACGGGCGCGGCCCTCACGCTCCACCGCCGCCTGCCGCACCTGCCGGTCACCGCCGACCTGCGCTACCCGGCCCTGCTGCGCTCCACCCTCTCCCTGCTGCGGAAGGAGCCGGTGCTGCGCCGCCGCGCCCTGCTCGGCGCCTTGTCCTTCGCCTCGTACAGCGTCCAACTCACCGCGCTCACCTTCCTGTTGGCCGGTGCGCCGTTCCACTGGTCCGCGCCCGCGATCGGCCTGTTCGGCCTGTTCGGTGCCGTGGGTGTGCTGGCGATGACGTTCGCGGCGCGCCTCAGCGACCGCGGCCACGCCCAGCGGGTGACCGGCGTCGCCACCGCCCTGCTCCTCACGGGCTGGCTGATCCTGCTGGCGGGAGAACACTCCCTGGCCTGGCTGGCGGTCGGTGTCGTAGTCCTGACCATCGGCCAGCAGGCGGTCCTCAACAGCAGCCAGACCATCCTGTTCGCGCTTGACGCCGAGGCCCGCAACCGCATCAACTCGGCGTTCGCGACGAGCCTCTTCCTCGGCGGCGCCCTGGGCTCCGCGCTCGCCTCCGTCGTCTGGGCGACGGCTGGCTGGTCCGGGGTCTGCGCACTGGGCGCGGCTCTGGCCGCCGGAGCCATCGCCGAGTGGGCACGGGGACGTGCCGCCTGCACCGTCGGCCACTCACGTCGCACTTCACCATGAAGTACGTCAAGCCTGCCCCTTGGCCCGGCGGCCTGCCCCTTAGCCCGGTGATCACTTCCGCTCGGGGCGTGCCGACGTCCGCCGAGGAGCCTCCCCGCGCTCACCCGCCCAGAACGCGAGGCCGACCTCCGTAGCGTGACGGCCATGGTGAGGAACACACCCAACGCGGCCGACCGTCACTTGATCCGTATCGCAGCGGACTCCGGGCTGGAGTTGAGCGCGGCCCGCTTGGAGCGCTGGCGAGCGGCTGGACTCATCCCACGCCCCGGGCCGGACACCTTGATTCAGGTCGGCGGCTTGCGGGTCCATCCCGTGGAGACCGCAGCCCTCGTGCTGGGCCTCCTGGAGTGCGCCAAGCACTGCCGCGCGGTCGACGACCTGGTGCTCCTCGCGTTCTTCAACGGCGTTCCCGTGCCCACCCAGCCGGTACGGGTCGCCCTGGCCAAGACCTTCTTCGGGACCTACGTGCAGCGACGGGACGACGAGCGGGCGGTCCTGGACAGCGTGCCGGCGGAGCATCGCGACGCCGATCCGCCGGAATACAACTGGGCCGAGGCGGCAGCCGCGTTGGACATGGCCCACCACCGGGACGCCGTGCGGCAGATGAGGGCCAATCTGAAGCGGCGCCGCGACCTCGCCACGGCCTCGCGCGCGGAACTCGACGAACGTGTCCGCAGCGTTCTGATCTGGCTCAACGCTCCCGCCCTGCCGACTCACGACGCCGTCTTCATGGCGGATCTGCGCAGCGCGATGGCGTTCGACGCCGCCCCCGAACGCTCCCGGGCCGCCTGGCTGTTGGCCGCCCTGTGCCACAGCGAACAGCGGGCGGAACGCCGCGAAACCTGCGGCGAGGAGCGACTGGCCACGCTGCTGTCCGTGACGGACGACGATCTGGGGAGCCTGCGCGAGCAGGTGGCCGAATCGCTCGACGCCATGTGGTTCATGGCGACCGAAGGACGCAACCGCCACTACGCCATCGGGTCGGCTTCGACGGCCCGCCAGGCGGGCCGCATGCTCGTGGAATGGATCAGCGCCCGCCAGGTCCATCCCCACGGCTCCCGGCCCGCTCAAGTCCTGGTGGACAGCCTGCGCGGCCTGTGGCTCCTCGTGGCCGAGACATGCGGCGAGGGCCGGGCCGCGTTCCAGCAAAGGACACGCCGACCCGGCCTCTGAAACCGGCCGCACCACCCGCCTCACCGGCCGAGGCGGCCCCGCCGCCCCGCTCAGTTCACCGCCTTCTCCACGAGCGCCCCGATCTTCGCCGCGCCCTCGGCGGTCAACTCCGTCAGGGCGTACGAGGCCGGCCACATGGAGCCGTCGTCGAGGTTCGCCTTGTCGCTGAAGCCGAATGTCGCGTACCTCGCGCTGAACTTCTGCGCGCTCTGGAAGAAGCAGACGACCTTGCCGTCCTTGGCGTACGCGGGCATCCCGTACCAGAGCTTCGGCGCGAGTACCGGCACGCTTTCCCTGATCACGGCGTGGATCCGTTCGGCCATGACGCGGTCCGATTCCTGCATCTCGGCGATCTTCGCGAGCACGGCGGCCTCTTCCTCCGCCGCCTTGTCGGCGCGTGATCCGCGACGCGAGGAGGCCTTGAGCTCCTGGGCGCGCGCCTTCATCGCGCCGCGTTCCTCATCCGTGAATCCGTCGAACTTCTCGGCGGTCGCGGTGGGCTTCTGGGTGGTCGTCATGGCGGGCTTCCTTACGTACGCGGGTGGATGAGTGGCCGGGTGGGATGCGGTCGCGCCGGGAGGTCAGCCCCACGCACCGGCGATCTGGCGGGTCGTGGCGTTGAGCCGGTTGAACAGGTTGGTCACGCCGATCATGAGGACGATCGCGGCCAGCTGCTTCTCGTCGAAGTGGGTGGCTGCGGCGTCCCACACCTCGTCGTTCACCGCGTCGGAACGGTCGGCGAGGCGCGTCGCGGCCTCGGCCAGCTCGAGCGCGGCCCGCTCCGCCTCGGTGAAGTACGGGGCCTCGCGCCAGGCGGCGACCGTGGCCAGCCGTTCGTCGCTGACGCCCGCCTTGCGGGACGACTTCGCGCCGCCGTCGACACAGGCGCTGCAGCCGTTGATCTGGCTGACCCGCAGGTGCACAAGCTCCAGGGTCTGCCCCTCCACCCCGCCGGAGTGCACGGCCTTGAAGAGGGTCTGGATGGCCGGCATGGCGTCGGACAGGACGACTGCGGGGTTCTGCATACGGGACTGCATCTCGGTGTGCTCCTTCTTCCGGTTCGCTCCCCGTTCCCTCGGGGCGTGACTCCATATCAGCCCGATCCGCTCGCCACGACCACGGCGATGGGACACCGTGGGACAGCTGAAACAGCCTTGAGCAGCGAAGACTTGGCCCGGTAGGTTTCTGGCGACACGGGACATGGGGGGTACCTGGTGGATGCACCACAACGGACCGCGACGGCGGACCCGCAGAACGACCTTGCGGCCCGGCTGCGCCTGATCCAAGAACTGTCCGGACTCGGCGTACGGGCACTGGCGCGGGACGCCGGTCTCAGCTCCTCGTCGCTTTCGCGCTACCTCAGCGGCCAGACCGTGCCGCCCTGGCCCGCGGTGATCGCGCTCTGTCGCCTCGTCAAGCGCGACCCCCGTCCGCTGCGCCCCCTGTGGGAACGCTCCTCCAACCCGCTCCCCGCACCCCCGAAGTCCAGCCGCCAGGGCAGGCCGAGGCCACGTAACGATCTGCCGCGCGACGTAACCGACTTCACCGGGCGCGAGGCCGAACTCAACGCCGTGCTCGCCGCGGTGGGCAGCCACCAAGTGGTCGCCGTCGACGGCATGGCCGGTGTGGGCAAGACCTGCCTGGCGATACACGCCGCGCACCGGCTCGCCGCCGACTGTCCCGACGCCCAGCTCTATGTGGATCTGCACGGGTTCACCGAGGGCCGCGAACCGCTCGACCCCGACTCCGCGCTGCGGATGCTGCTCGGGGCGCTCGATGTCCCGTCCGAGAAGGTCCCGCGGGAGGGCGTCGAGCAACTGGCCGCCTGCTGGCGGTCGGAGCTGGCCGACCGCCGGGTCGTCGTGGTGATCGACAACGCCGCCGACGCCGACCAGGTCCGGCCGCTGCTGCCCGGCGCCGGTCCGTCCGTCGCCCTGATCACCAGCCGCAACCGGCTCATCGGCCTGGACGAGGTGCCCCCGGTCTCCCTCGACGTGCTGAGTCCGCAGGAGAGCGCGGAGCTCCTCGCCCGCGCCAGCGGCGACCCGAGCGGCCTCGACGGCCGCCTGGCACGCGACCCGGAGTCCGCCGCCGAGGTACTGCGGCTGTGCGGCCATCTGCCGCTCGCCCTGCGCCTCGCCGCGGCCCGGCTGCGTCACCGTCCCGGCTGGACCGTGGGCATTCTCGTCGAGCGGATGGCCGAGGGCCCGAGCGAGTTCGACACCGCGTTCGCCATGTCCGTACGGCAGTTGGACCGCTCCCAGGCCCGCCTGTTCCGGCTGCTTGGTCTGTTGCCCGGCGGCTCCTTCGACGCGTACCTGGCGGCGGCGCTCGCGGACGTACCGCTGCGCAGCGCGCGGGCGATCCTGGAGGACCTGGTCGACGCGCACCTCGTACAGGAGTCGGCGGCCGGGCGCTACCGGCTGCACGACCTGGTGCACCAGCACGCGCGCCGGGCGGGCGCCGAGCAGGACTCGCAGGCCGAGCGGGAACGGGCCCTTGGCCGCTTCCTCGACTACTACGTGCACGCGGCGGCCGCCGCGGACGCCGCGATGCCGTTCCTGTCCCCGGGCCGACCGGCCTCGGCGGGCAGGCCACCGGCAGCCCTCCCGCACTTCACCGACAAGAACGCGGCGTTCGCCTGGCTCGTCGCGGAGTACGAGAACCTGGTGGCCGCCTTCGAGACGGCGGACGCCGTCGGGGCCGATGCGCATGTGTGCGAGCTGCCGCGCTTCCTGCGGGCGTACTTCGCGCGCCGCTGCGGCACGACGCACCTCAACGTACTCTTCGAACGGTCTCTGTCCGCCGCCGAACGCCTGGGCGATCCCCTGCAACTTGCCGACGCACACAGCGACTTGGGCTTCGCGCGCTACAACGCGGGCCGCATGGCGGAGGCCGACGCCGCGTACGAGGCGGCACGGACGCGGCTGTCCCGGACGGGGGACTTCGGATCGGAGGCCGAACTGACGCTGCGCCGCGGCTATCTGAAGTGGGACGAGGGCTATGTCGAGGAGCCGCTCGAACTCTTCAGGCTGGCGGGGAAGTTGTACGAGCGGGCCGGTTCCCCCACCGGCACGGCCAGTGCTGCCGCGTCGGAGGCCTGGGCGATGCTGCAGCTGGGACACCGCGAGGAGGCGGCACAGCGGGCGCGTGAGGTGCTCGCCGTCCCCCACGCCGACCCCGCATGGCCGCCCACGCTGACGGCTCGGATCACCCTCGGCGTGGCCATGGCCCACGAAGAACCCGACGAGGCGGCGGAACACCTGCAGCAGGCGTTGGCGCTGGCCCGCGAGGACGGGCACCTGCACAACGAGGCGTGGTGCCTGAACTGCCTGGGTGTCGCGCTCCGGCGCATGGGCCGCCACGAGGAGGCGCTGACCGCCCACCGGCAGGCGTTCGCGCTCCTTGACGAGCTCTTCGAGGAACACTGGAAGATCCGCTTCCTCAACGGCTACGCAGAGACCTGCCGCCTCGCGGGCCTGCCCGACGAAGCCCTGCGCCTGCACCGCGAGGCTCTGGAGCTCGCCCCTCATTTGGGTTACCGCAATGAGGAAGCGCTGGCCCACGAAGGAATCGCGATCCTGCTCGACGGGACAGATCCGACCACAGCCGCGGAACACCGCGCCGCAGGTCAGGCCTTGGTCCGGACAGAGCCACCAGCCGGTTGTCCGAGGGGTTGAAGGCGCATCCGACATAGGGGGCCGCGCCCCGACGGGTGTCCCGATCCGAGGCCGTCAAACCCCATGGCGGCCACACAGTTCCGCGGGCATCAGTGCTGGTTGCCAGACGTGTGGGACGTGAGGGATGGTTGCTTCAAGGCAACGTTCCTTCGAGTTGATGAGGTGAGGGATTCGCCCAGCGGGTCCTCAATTCTTGGTCTCTCCCCCCGCGCAGATCGGCGCCGCCACAGAGCAGGACTCTCCGTTGAGTCATGCTCCCTACCCCGTCCTCGTCACTGACGCCGAGGGCGTCATCGTGCTGCGCAGCGACGCGGCCGGTGCGCTCCTGCCCCGGGCTCGGCCCGGCGCCGTCTTCACGGACGTGGTCCCCAACTGGCTCTGCGCCGCGCACGACGCGCTGCGGGGGCCTGACCGGGGTGCCGACCGGACAGCGGACAGACCGGCATCAGGTGCGATCGGCGAGCTCAGCTTCGAGGCGCACACCGGCGTGCGGGCCGACGGCACCGTGGTGTGGTGGCTGGTCGACGACACCGACCACCGGCTGGTCCGTGAAGCCCTGCACATGGAGCGCGAGCGGACCGAGTTCCTGGCCAAGTCGTCCAACCTGCTGCTCTCCTCCCTGAACCTGGAGCGCTGCATGGGCGTGACGGCGCAGCTGGCCGCGGAGTATCTCTCCGATGCGGCGCTGGTCATCGCGCCCTCGCGCGGAGCGCGGCTGCCGGTGACGACGTGCCTGCGCGGCGAAAGCCCCGTCCGGTCCCAGGAGTCGGCGGATCCGGACGATGTGCCCGGACTCGGAGAGGCGCTGCGCGGCTTCCCGCCGGTGCCGTCGCGGTGGATCGATCCCTCCGTGGCACCGGACTGGATGGTGCCCGAGGACTTCGGGCCTGTCGGCTCGATAGTGATCACCCCGCTGCCCGGTCACGGAGTCGCGGCCGGTGCGCTGGTCCTGCTGCGCCGCTCCAGCACGGCCGCGTTCACCGACGGTGAAGAAGTGTTCGCCCGGTTGTTCGCCACGCGCGCGGGAGCCGCCATGTCGGCCGCACGCCTGTACGCGGAACAGACCTCGATCACCGAGGTCCTGATGCGCGAGCTGCTTCCCCCCTCGCTGCACCAGATCTCCGGTGTGGACTTCGCGGGCGGCTACCGCCCGTCGGAGGACCATGAACGGATCGGCGGGGACTTCTACGACGTGCACCCCGCGGCTGTCGAGGGCGAGGCGTCACTCGTGACGCTCGGGGACGTCTGCGGCAAGGGTCTCGAAGCAGCGGTGCTGACCGGCAAGATCCGCAACACCCTGCACGCCCTGCTTCCCCTCGCCGACGACCACCAGCGGATGATCAGCCTGCTCAACACCGCTCTGGTCAATTCCCATCACACCCGTTTCGCGACGCTGGTCCTGGCCTCCGCCGTGCGGGAGGGCAGCGCGGTGAACCTGCGGCTGACCAGTGCCGGTCATCCGGCTCCGCTGATCGTCCGTACGAATGGCGCGGTGGAGGAGGCCGAGACGCGCGGCACGCTGGTGGGGGCGATTCCCGATGCCCAGGCCCGGACCGCTTCGGTCACTCTCGCGCCCGGCGAGTCCTGCGTGCTCTACACCGACGGGATCACCGAGGCCAAGGGCGGGCCGATGGGCGGGGACGAGTTCGGTGAGAAGCGGCTCCAGCGCGTCCTGACGGAGTGCGCGGGCATGCCCTCGGAGGGAATCGTGGAGCGCGTCCAGATGCTCGCCTCCCAGTGGGTCGGCAAAGGCCGGCACGACGACATGGCGGTCGTGGTGATCTCCGCGCCCCGCACCCAGCATCTCAGTGCGGTGAACGGCCGTACGCGGGGCAGGTACACCGGATGACGACCCGTACTCCACACCGGCCGCCCGCCGGTGCAGCAGTCGAGCAAGCGGCCGGTGAGCTGTGGGAAGCCGTCTCGGCGGCCGATGAGTACACGGCCACCGATGTGGTGCTGCACGCCCTGGACGACGGCGTCGCACCGGAGAGCGTGCTCCTCGACGTGATCGCCTCGGTCCAGGGCAAGGTCGGTGAGGAGTGGGCCGCCAACCGCCTCACCGTGGCCCAGGAGCACGCCGCGACAGCCATCAGCGAGCGGGCCGTGGCCGCGCTCTCCGTGCACCCGGCCGCGCGCACAACCCCCTGCCGGGGCAGGATCACGGTGGCCTGTGTGGACGGGGAATGGCATGCGCTGCCCGCGCGTCTGCTGGCCGAGGTACTGAAGCTGCGCGGCTGGCACGTCGACTACCTCGGCGCGCAGGTCCCCGCCCCGCACCTCATCGCCCACCTGCACCGCACCGACACCGACGTGGTCGCACTCTCCAGCTCGATCGCGGCCCGGCTGCCCACCGCGCACGCCGCGATCACCGCCTGCCAGGCCATCGGCGTACCCGTCCTGGCCGGCGGAGCCGCGTTCGGGCCCGACGGCAAGTACGCCCGCCTGCTGGGCGCCGACGCCTGGGCTCCCGATGCCCGCGCCGCCGCCGACCGCCTCGCCCGGGCGCCGCTGCGGCGCCCGCATCCCGACCACCAGCCCATCGACGACCTGCCGCATCTGGACGACCAGGAATACACCATGGTCTGCCGCAGCAGGACCTCCCTCGTGCGCACCGTCTTCACGGCGCTCGAGGAGGCGTTCCCCGCCATGCGCGCGTACAGCGAGTCGCAGCGTGAACACACCGCGGAAGACCTCGCGCACATCGTGGAATTCCTCGCCACCGCCCTCTACCTGGGCGACGAGGACCTCTTCACCTGGTTCATCTCCTGGACCGCGGGGATCCTCACCGCGCGCGGTGTACCGGCGCACAGCCTGCCACCGGCCCTGGGCATCCTGGCCCGCGAGCTCAAGGACTTCCCCAGAGCCGCCCGGACCCTCGAATGCGGCATCGCCGCGCTCACCGCCCACCACCGCACCACCGCAGGAAAGCCCGCATGACCACGACACCACCCGCCCCCTTGCGCCTGACCACGGTCGACACCGAGGACACCGTCCGTATAGAGCTCCACGGCGATCTCGACTACGACAACGCGGACCATCTCCTGCACGCCGTCACCGACAAGCTCGCCGAACACCCGCGCCTGGACGACCTGCACCTGCACTGCTCGGGGCTCGACGTCGTCGACTCGATGGGGCTCTCGATCCTGCTGATGATCCGTCGCAGGACCGGCGCGGCCGGCGTCCGGCTCCATCTGGACGACCGCACCGCGAAGCTCGATCGGCTCCTGACCCTCACCGGTATCCTGGATCACCTCACGGCGCCCCTCGCGGGCGACGTGAACTCCCCCCTCGGCAGCACGGCAGAACCCCCGATGACAAGCGGGGAAGCGACATCGGCCCGCCCCACCGGGCCGCACCGCACCACCTGACGCCACTCGGCTCCCCGCCTCCGCGCGGGGAGCGGAGCCACACACTGACGGGGCGCACATGCCAGTACCAGAGTCCACCGCACGCACGTTCTCCGACGCGGCCACCCGGTCCGCGAGCGGCATAGTCGAACTGCTGGACGTGATGTGGGAACACGCCAGAGGGTCGGCCACCATCGCTCCCGCCTCCACCTCCCAACTACGCCTGATGTACGTCGTCGACCGCGCCGAGGGGATACGGATGCGTACCCTGTGCAAGCGGCTCGCCACCACCCCGCCCTCCGTCACCCGCATGTGCGACCGTCTGCAGGCCATCGGCTTCCTGGAGCGGCTGCCCTGCCCCGGAAGCGGACGGGAAGTCACTCTGCGGCTGACCGCCGACGGACAGAACCACTTGCTGCGCATCCGCGAGCAGCGCGAGAACACGCTGCACCACGCCATCAACGCCCTGCCCCAGGCCGAGCGGCGCGCGCTGGCCAAGGGCCTCGCGGGACTCCACGCCCAACTCGCCGCGGGCGCAGAGGAGGAGAGCAGACCCAGCTTCGTCCCGGCAGCCTGAACCTCCTCGTTCTCTCAGAAACGCACCGCGTACGAGACGCGCCGCCGCAGGGACTTGGTCCGCTGGGCCTCGTGGAAGCGGGCGTCCTTCTCCAGGATCTCGGTGGCCTGGCTCACCTTCGTACCTGCCCTTTCGATCGCTTCGTCGAGCGGCATCACCAGGGGCAGGTCGAAGATCTCGACGATCCGCTCCACGCGTTCACGGACGGTGCCGCCCACCACGTGGTAGGGGATGTCCAGCTCATCCAGAGTCTCGATCAGCAGGTCGTCGGACATCTTCCGGAACGGCTCGGAAACCGGCCGATGGCCGTCGGCCTTCATCTCGAACTCCACCGGCAGATGCACGTAGGCGTCGTAGATCCGCTTGGCACGGGCCTTGGCGACCGCGCCGTAGGCGTCCATGTACTGGCGGTAGAACCGCTTCACCGGCAGCCCGGCGATGTTCTTCACCGTTCGCAGGAGCAGGTTCGCCCCGGGGTTGATGCCGACCCGCATGCGTGCCTCGCCGTAGATCCACTCGTGGATCACGGAGCCGTCCGAGATGAACGGCCCCTGGCCCGCCTCGTGGTGGATCCGCTCCTCGAGCCGGCGCAACCCGAGCATCGTCAGTTCCATCGCGCTGAGTTCCTGGACCTGCTTGCCCGGCACGAGGTCCAGGAGAATCTCCCGGGACGTCATCGCGTGCGTACGGGGGATGCCCGTCGCCATCGACAGTGTCTCGGTCGTGGTGCTCTTGCCGCTGGAGTACGTCCCGGAGATCGCCAGGTGCAGACCGCGCTGCGGGGTGCTTGTGTCCCCCATGAGGTGCTCTCTTCCCGTTGTCGGTGGCCCGGCCGAAGCCGGGTGTGAGGTGATGTGGTCAGCCGCCCAGGCCCAGGCCGCCGCTGACCGGCAGGACCGCTCCGGTGACGAAGCGTCCCGATTCACCGGCGAGGTAGCGCACGGCGGCGGCGACGTCCGCTGCTTCTCCGGCACGGCCGAGCAGGGTGATGGCCAGCAGATGTTCCCGCCGGCGATCGGTGATCCCGCGGCTCATGTCCGTGTCGATCAGGCCCGGCGCGACGATGTTGACCGTGATGTTCCTGGGGCCGAGTTCCCAGGCGAGGGAGCGGGCCATGCCGAGCATCCCGGCCTTGGCGGCCCCGTAGTTGACCTGCCCCGGCGCTCCGTACGCGTAGGTCATGGAGGAGATCAGGACGATCCGGCCCCAGCGCGCCCGCACCATGCCCCGCACGGCGCGGCGCATCGTGCGGAAGGCACCGTGCAGGTTGACGTCGACGACGTCCGTGAAGTCCTGCTCGTCCATGCGCAGGAACAGCGTGTCCCGTGTGATGCCCGCGTTGACGACGAGCACTTCGACCGGCCCGTGTGCGGCCTCCGCCTTCTCGAAGGCGGCGTCGATGCTCTGACTGTCCGTCATCTCGGCGCGGACGCCGAGCAGTCCGTCGGGCGGAGCGGTGTCCCGGTGAGTGACGGCGACTTGATCGCCGTCGGCCGCCAGGGCGGTTGCCACGGCGAGCCCGATGCCTCGGTTGCCGCCGGTGACCATGACCGAACGTCCCATCAGTGGCTCCTCGGGGCGGTGACGTCTTCCGCCTGACGATTGCGGCCGTCCGCCGTCCGCCACCCGGTGAGCGCCAGATTCTGTGCGGCCGTCGCCACGATCAGGAGGCCGATCTCCCCCAGGCTGGGGAAGTGGCCGTATCCGCCCGCGGCGTCGGCGTGCGCTGCCTGGTTCATCGGGTCACCTCGCCGAGCCGGTCGCCGCCGCGCAGCAGTGCGACGCATCGGCGAACAGATGGTCGACGGCTGCCGCGAGACGGTCCGCCGTCAGGGCGTTCGGCAGCAGCCGCCGGGCGAAGCGCGGGCTCGGCGGCTCTCCGTCGCGCCGTTCCTCGGTCATCAGCGGCGGCAGGAACGCCACCGGCGTGCGGGAGAGTGCCGCGTCGCTCTCCGCGAGGAAGCGCAGGGCGCGCTCCCTGTGTGCCTCGGGCAGCCAGTCGAGGAACGGCAGCCGGACGTCGATGACCTCGCCGTCCGCGAGATCGCCGGAGTCGGCGCCCACCCGGACGTTCGGCAGCCGGCAGGGCGCGGCCCGCCACTCCTCGCGCAGCATGGGGACGCGGGCGCGGGCCTCGTCGAGCAGCACGAGCAGCGGCCGTTCGCCGTCCAGGTGCTCGCGTATCTCGGTGCGCTGTGCCGCGTCCGGCCACAGCCCCGTCGGTGTCCAGTGTCCCGCTCCCGGGCCGGGAGCGGGCTCGTCCCAGAGCACGCGGGCCGGTCCTTCGAGCACGACGAGCACGTCTCCTAATCGGAGCGTGGGCGTAAAACGCATGATCTGTTTCCCCCGTTGTGTTGCTTGGGCGTAACTGTGTTTCTCACGTGCAACACCGGCGCGAATTGAATTCCCCAACAATGGAATAAGTCGGCGCCGGTGGCGAAGTCGGCGGTGCGGTTATGCGGCGGCGGGCAGACGGTGCGCCAGCCAGCAACGGCCGTCGATTCCCGCGAAATCGTCCACCGCGAGTTCCGCGGTGCGCCAGCGGGCGTCACCCATGGACAGGAGCCGGGAGTTCGCGGTGCGCACGGTCGGGGTGAAGCTGTGCCCCAGCGGTCGCACCGGAGTGCCCGCACTGATGACGAAGCGCCTCATCCAGAGCGTGTCGCTGCTGCCGCGGGAGAGCCCGTCCTGTGCGTAGAGCAGGATCTGGGACAGCTGGGCCACGCCCACGAGCGCGTCGACCAGGGAGACCGAAGGACCGTAGGCCGCTTCCGCCCCGCAGGTGTGCGCGTCCTCGTCCGTGGCGACGACGCGCTGGAGTCCTCGGATCTCCTGCCGGTCGAGGTCGACGCGGACCTGCTCGGCGTGCTGTTCGCGCTGCTTGTAGCCCACGCCGTAGTGACGGGCTCGCGCCGGCCCCAGTGCCTGCGCCTCGTCGGCGTACGTGGCCGGTGTCCCCGCACCGCCGCCCTGCTCGTGCACCAGCGTGCAGCGCACTTTCAGGCGCCCGACCAGGCAGTCGAACGTACTGGCCAGCAGACCGCGTTCCCCGGTCGGACCGTCCACGGCGACCAGCCTGCCCTCGACAGGAAAGTCCGCGAGGTCTTCGTGAGGCGTGCTGCCGGCCCGCACATCGGCGCGGCGCAGCCAGATCCTGCGCCGCTCGGCGGCGCCGAGCCCGAAGGCCCGGCCGAGGTGCGTCTCCGCCAGGTTCGCGGCAAGCACCAGCGCGTCGATGCTGCTCAGGTGCGGTCGCAGCTCACCGGCGTCCGATTTGCGGGACCAGTCGCGCGGATAGGTGAGCGTGCCGCGCGCGGTGACGCGTGCACCCGGTTCCGTGGAGCCGTCGGTGGCGATGTCCTTGAGGCCTTGGGTGACGCGTTTGTATCCGCTTCCGAAAAAGCGGGAGCTGCCAGGCCCGAGGCAGCTGTCCAGAGATCCGTATAATAATTCCTTGTTGCTCATTCCCCGTTTACCTTCCCCCGTGTCGCGGACCATGCGGCCCGGACAGAAAAAAGACTATCCAGCGGTCAAAGGGGAAAGCAATTATTCACGGCATTCTGTGACGGCCTGCACAGATCCACCCAAAGGAAACCTCAAAAAGGGATCCTTTAACTCCAGTTGGGCCGGATCAATTCCGAAACCGGTCGGACTTCACTCGCAGGCGACCACGCGCGGCCAGCGGTCGGCGAGCAGATCGCCGAGCAGCGACCGCAGCCGGTCGCGGTCCTCGGCGGGCACGGCGGAGAGGAAATCCCGCTCCACGGCGTCGACGGCCTGCCCGGCGCGCTCGAGTGCCTCGCGGCCGCCGTCGGTGAGCCGCAGGATGTAGCGCCTGCGGTCCGACGGATTGCGCCGCCGCTCCACATGGCCCGCCCGCTCCATCTCGTCGATCAGAGCCACCATGGTCGTCGGGTCGAGGTGGAGCAGTCTGCTCAGGTCCTGCTGAGACAGGCTCAGATCGCTCTCCAGCGCGGCCAGGACGTAGAAATAGCGCAGGCGCATGCCCTGCGCCATGAGCGCCCGTTCCGCGTCCTCCATCAGGATCGATCCCGCCTTGTTCAGCAGATAGCCGGTCCTGCGGACGAGGGGGAAGTCGAGCGCGGCGGGTTGCGTCGGAGCGGGCGTCGCCTCAGTCATCCGGGCCGTTCCCCTTTACTGCTGATGTGCTGCTGAGATCTCGGTGAAACGACCGGGTCAGGGGATGCCGTTTTTCGGTGATGCCGAACATCCCCTGTGCCGATCGTCGATGGCGTCAAGGGTACTGGCGGTGGCACCGGCCTCCAAGGCCGGTGCCACCGAGGTGCCGCGTCCGATCGGGGCGGGTAGCCCGGCCGTCTCCGACCGGGTTACCCATCTCCCCCGGCTCGTACGGACTGGGCCACGGCCGGCACTCCGGCGCTCTCGCCCTCCAAGAGCCCTTGTGCGTCCACGCCGTTCACCACAGCCCTGCTCTCCACCTCCACGGTCTCGCCCCGGGCGCTCTCGTGCAGGTCGCGCGTACGAATGAAGGCGAATCCGACCACCGCGCCGACGGCGGCGACGACCGCACAGACGAACATCACGTCGGTCAGCCCGTCCACGAAGGCGGTGCGGGCCGCCGTTTCGAGTGCGGGGGCCAGCGCCGACGGCGCACGGCCTACTGCTTCCGCGCCGCCGCCCGCCGCCACGGCCTCCCCGAACTCGTGCGCGTCCGGGCCCAGTTGCCGTCCCGCCGCGGACTGCGCGAAGAGGTCACTCACCCTGCCCTGGAAGGCCGCGCCGAACCCCGCGATGCCGATGGCGACGCCCACCTGCTGGAACGTCTCGTTGATCCCCGATGCCATGCCCGCCTTGGACGGTTCCACGACGGCGATGGACAACGACGCGCGCGGCGGATTGAACAGCCCCATGCCCAGGCCGATCCCGAACATGCTCGGCAGCAGCGCGGTCCAGGAAGTGTCAGGGCCGGTGAGCGCGACGAGGAAGAGACCGATCGCGATGAGCGCGAGCGAAGCTCCCATCAGCAGCCGCTGCGGCACCCGCGTGGTCAGTGATCCGGAGACCGCGGCCGCGACGAACAGCGTCGCGGTCAGCGGAAGGAACCTCAGGCCGGTCTCCCACGGCGAGTACGCAAGGACGTTCTGCACGTACGACACCAGGAGGAAGATCGCGGACATCGTCGCGGCGGCGCACAGCAGCGTCACCACCGACACCCCGTTGAACGTCCTGTTCCTGAACAACGACAGCTGGAACATGGCCCGTTCACCGCGACGCCTCTCCACGACGCCGAACGCGCCGAGGAGCACCACAGACGCCACGAACATGCCGACGATGGGCGCGCTGCCCCACCCCTCGGCCTCTCCTCGCAGCAGCGCAAGGACGAGCAGGGTCAGCGCGCCGGTGAAGAGCACGAGACCCCACCAGTCCACGGCGGGGGCCGACTCCACGCGGGACTCGCGCATCTTCAGCGCACTCACGACCATGGCGAGCAGTCCGACCGGAACGTTCACCAGGAAGATCCAGCGCCAGCTCAGCCCATCGGTGAGCGCGCCCCCGATGAGCGGACCGAAGGCGATGGAGAGGCCGACCACGCCACCGAAGACGCCAAAGGCCTTGCCCCGGTCCTTGCCCTGGTACTCCTGCCCGATCAGCGCGGGTCCGACGGCGAACAGGACCGCTCCCCCGAGCCCTTGAACCCCCCGGGCCACGGACAGGACAGCGGCATCGTTCGCGAGGCCACAGGCCAGAGAAGCCGCCAGGAACACGACGAAGCCGACGTTGAAGACCCGCTTGCGCCCGAGGCGGTCCGCCAGCGATCCGGCCGTCAGCAGAACGGCGGCGAGACCGAGGGCGTACGCGTCGAGCACCCACTGCAGCGAGGTGAAGCTCGCGTCGAAGGCGTCCCTGATGTCAGGCAGCGCCACATTCACCACGGTCAGATCGAGCAGCAGCATGAACGTGGCCACACACACCACGGCCAGGGTCCACCCCCGCCCGCCCACCGAAGTCGTTCGTCCGGACATCGTTCCCCCGAATCCAGAATGATCGAGTAATCAAATCATCGATATTTCCAACGATTCGAGAAGCTACGAACACACCGGACACCTGTCAACGGACCGCTCATGTCTCGGCCATGATCCGGCCAAAAACCGCCGGACCTCCCGCTGGGGGACCTGGTGCGCGGGGTGAGGGCCGGGGCAGGCTAGTTTGCTCGGATGAGTCTTCTTGATGATGTGGCCGAGCGCGACGGCTGGCGCTGCTGGGTGTGCGACGAAGCGGTCGATCCCGACGAGTCGGTGAACGACCCGCGGGGCCCCAGCGTCGACAGCCGGACCGCCGACCGGAAGGCCAAGGTCACCGAGCGGCTCGCGCACCGCGGATGCAACACCCGCAAGGGCGCGGTCAAGGTGGACATCGCCTGGCCGGACCGCCTGTACGTGGTCGAACCCGCGCCGCTGATCACCGTTGCCGCGAGGCTGGAGCGCAAGGGGGGCCGCGAGATGGTGGGGCGTTGTCCGACCAGGCGGGACGCCCAGGAGGCGGCGGACTGGCTGGTGGACCGGTTCTCCCGACTGGTACCGGGGCTGCCGGTGACCGCCGACATCGAGCCGGGCGGCGGCCAGTACCTCGTCATCCTGGCCACCGGCCGCCGCTGACCGCCGACTTCCCGCCGGGGCGTTTGCACAGCCTGCCGCGGTCAGCTCAGCCGGTCGGAGCGATGTCGGCTTCCCTGGGGGCCGGTTCGCGGACCTCGGGGGCCGTGCTGCCGAGCTTCTCGCCTTCGACATCGACGTGCGGCAGACGTCGGTCGAGCCAGCCGGGCAGCGACCAGGCCCGCCCGCCGAGCAGGGCCAGGACGGCGGGCACGATGGTCATGCGGACCACGAACGCGTCGAAGACGACCCCGATGGCCAGACCGAAGCCGAGCGACTTGATCATGGCGTCGTCGCCGCCGATGAACCCGGCGAAGACACCCGTCATGATCAGCGCGGCCGCGATGACGACCTTGCCGCTGTGCCGGAAGCCCTCCGTGATCGCCTGGCGCGGGTCGGCGCCGTGGACGTACGCCTCCCGGATCCGGGTGACCAGGAAGACCTGATAGTCCATGGCGAGGCCGAAGACGATCCCGACCAGGAGGATCGGCATGAGGCTCATGATCGGGCCGGTGGCCTCCAGGCCGAACAGGCCCTTGAGCCAGCCCCATTGGAAGACCGCGACCACTGCGCCGAGAGAGGCCAGGACGGACAGCAGGAAGCCGAGCGCCGCCTTGAGCGGCACCAGGATCGAGCGGAAGACGAGGATCAGGACCAGGAAGGCCAGGCCGACGACGAGCGCCAGGTAGGGGATGATCGCGTCGGCGAACTTCGCGGCGACGTCGATGTTCATCGCGGTGGTGCCGGTGACCATGGCCAGTGCACCGGTGGCGGTCTGGACACTCCTGGCCTGGTCGCGGATGGTGTGGACGAGGTCCTTGGTCTCCTCGCTCGCCGGCGAGCTCTTGGGGACGAGGTTGACCATCGCGGTGTCACCGGCCGGGTTGTACGTGGCCGGGGCGACGGTGACCACATCCTTCATGTCCCTGACGCTGTCGTCGAGTTGACCGACGGCGTTCTTCGTGGCGGCCGGATCGCTGCCGCTGACGACGAGCGTCAGCGGGCCGTTGAAGCCAGGGCCGAACGACTCGGCGAGCATGTCGTAGGCCTTGCGCTCGGTGGTGGAGGCGGGCTTGGTGCTGTCGTCGGGCAGACTCAGTTCGAGCCTGGTCGCGGGCAGCGCGATCACACCGAGGCCGAGGACCGCCAGGAGCAGGACCTTCCAGGGGCGGCGCAGGACGAAGCCCGCCCAGCGCTCCGCCAGGGGCGGCTTCGTACCGGCGGCCTTCGAACCGTTCGTGCCGACGGCCTTCGGACCGGCGGCCTTCTTGCGGGAAGCGCGGCCGAGAACGCGCTCGGGGGCAAAAGCGAGCAGGGCCGGGACCAGGGTGACGGAGACCAGGACGGCAACGACGACGGCACCGGCGGCGGCCATGCCCATGGCCGTGAGGATGGGCAGGTTCACCACGGCCAGGCCGACCAGGGCGATGACGACGGTCAGCCCGGCGAAGACCACCGCGGAACCCGCGGTGCCGTTCGCCCGGGCGGCCGCCTCGCGGGCGTCGTGACCCACGGCCCGCTCGGATCGGTAGCGGGAGACGATGAACAGGGAGTAGTCGATGCCCACCGCGATGCCCAGCATGGTCGCGAGGGACGAGGTGCTGCTGTTGAGATCCAGGGCCGTGGTGAGCGCGGTGATGGCGCTGATGGTGATGCCGACCCCCAGCAGGGCGGTCAGCAGAGGCATGCCGGCCGCGATGAACGAGCCGAAGGTGACGACCAGGATCAACGCGCCGAGCACGAATCCGATCGCTTCGGAGGAGCTGCTCGCCTCGGCGGGTGCCAGCGCGCTGCCGGACGCCTCCACGGTCAGGCCCTGGCCGCGTGCCGCGTCGAGGGCGTCGTCGAGGTGGCCGTGGTCCGCGTCCGTCAGTTCGGCGGGCTTGGTCTTGTACGTGACCTGGGCGTAGCCGGTGGTGCCGTCGGCGCTGATGGTCTTGGCCTTGAACGGGTCGGCGACCGAGGCGACTCGGGGCGAAGAGCCCCGCAAGTCCTTGAGCAGTGCGGAGACTTCGGCTCGCGGCTCGTCGGCGGCCAGCTTCTCCCCCTCGGGTGCCCGGACGACGACACGGGCGCTCGCCCCGTCGGCGTTGGCCGCGGGGTACTTCTCACCGAGCACGTCGTACGCCTTCTGCGCCTCGATGCCGGGCAGCGTGATGTTCGAGTCGCCGCTGCCGCTGCTGCCCGCCGAAGCGGCACCCGCGACGCCGAGTACGACCGCCCAGAACAACAGGGTCAGCCAGCGCCGCCTGAACGCGCCGAGCCCGAGCCGGTGCAGAAAAGTAGCCATGAGAACAACAGTCTCCGTACGTCAGGAACGAGACGAGGATGGGAAGCGGTCGGGGCCCTGGGCTGCTGCCCGGAGGGTGTGCCGGGCGCTGTCTGCCGACGGGCCGGGCGGGGCACAGGCGCCGGGGGAACGCCCGTGCCCTCGAACCATGCTGCGGCAGTACGCGGCGACGCCGCGTCAGTCCTGGGTACGGGGTGCGGCGTTCCTTGTCGGTCATCCGGCCGACACCACATGAGCCATCCGGCTCCCTAGGCTGGTGGCGTGGACTGGAAGCTTCCGTTCTTGCCCGGCATCCGCCGCGTCGTCTCCGCCGCCGCGGTGGTGTCCCTGGCCCTGCTGTGGGCGGCCGACATCCTGGTGCTGCTGTTCGTGACCGAGCCGCCGATCGCGCCCACCAGTTGGCTGCCGGTGTTCGTGACCGGACCCTTGGCCGCGCTCGCACTCCCCGGCCCCCACCACCCGCTGCCTTTCCCCGCGCGGGCGGTGGGAGCGGCCGCCATCTCCCTCACGCTCAGCTGCGTGTGCCTGTTCGTGCCGGTGAGCGGAACGGACTTCGGGTATCTGGAGATGTTCGCGCTGCTGTTTCTGATCATTCAGACCCTCGCCCAGGTCCGCAGCACCCGCGCCATGGCGTGGACGGTCGCCGCCCTGGCCGTCGGCATGCTGATGCAGACGCTGCGTACTCGGACCCTGGACGGCTTCGTCGGGGGCAGCTACATGGTGACGATCCTGCTCTCGCTCGGCATCGCCATGGGGTGCGTCGTCCGCGCGTCGGAGGCCCGTCGGCAGCGTGCCGTACGGGATGTGCGGCACGCCGAGCGGCTGGCTCTGGCCCGTGATCTGCATGACCTGATCGCCCACCACATGACGGGCATCATCGTGCAGGCCAACGCGGCCAGGACCGTTCACGCGACCGCGCCCGAGAAGGTCGAGCCGGCCCTGGATGCGATCGCCCGGTCCGGTACGGAGACCTTGGAGTCGATGCGGCGGCTGGTGCGGGTGCTGCGCGAGGACGACCATCAGGCGCTGCGGCCGGGCGACCTCCTCGCCGAACTCGGGGATTTCGTCGGTGAGTTCTCCCGGCACCGGCCCGACGCTCCGGCGGCCCGCCTTGAGGCGAGCGCCGCGGTCCGCACGAGCCGGTTGAGCCCGGAGGTCGAGGCGACTGTGCTGCGGGTGGTCCGGGAAGCCCTCACCAATGTGCTGCGGCATGCCCCGGCCGAGCGGGTGACCGTGCGTCTGGACGCCGACCCGGGGTGGGTGCGGGTGACGGTGACCAACAGCGCGGGGCAGCGCCAGGCGGATCATCCGGCGGGCGGGCGCAGCGGCTTCGGCCTGATCGGTCTTCGCGAACGCGTCGAGGCGCTCGACGGCACGTTCCGGGCCGGTGTCACGAGCTCCGGTCAGTGGGAGGTGGTGGCCGGACTCCCGCGCCCCCTCACGGACGCTGGTCCCGCGAGGTGACCACGCCGTTCTCCCACGCCCAGGCCGCGATCTCCACGCGGTTGCGGGCCTCGACCTTGGCCTGGATCCGGGCCAGGTACGTCTTCACCGACGACAGCGACAGGAACAGCTCCTCGGCGATCTCCTGGTTGGTGCGTCCCACGGCCACGAGGCGAGCGATCTCCGTCTCCCGGCTGCTCAGCCCGGCGGCCTCCTGCTGCTCCTCACCGCCGGCCCTGTGCCGCAGTCCACGCAGCAGCCGAACGGTGACCGCGGGCGAGACCAGCGCGTCACCGCGAGAGGCCGCCCGTACCGCCTCCACGAGCAGCGCGGGCGGAGCGTCCTTGAGCAGGAAGCCGCAGGCGCCGTAGCGCAGGGCGTCGCGTACGTAGTCGTCCTGGTCGAAGGTGGTGATCACCACGACGTTCATCGCGGATTCGCCGGGCGGCTCGCCCGCCAGGGTGCGGGTGACCTCCAAGCCGTCCATGCGCGGCATGCGGATGTCGGCCAGCACCACCGCGGGGCGGAGCCGTCGGGCCAGTTCGACGCACTCGACACCGTCTCGGGCGACACCCACGACCCGGATGCCCGGCTGGGCATCCAGGATCATCTCGAAGCCGGCCCGGACCAGTTCCTGATCGTCGGCGATCACCACATCGATCGGCTCATCAGGCACAACCCGTTCCTTCCGCCTCCGGCAAGATCCTCATCGTATTCTCGGTCAGCCCAGGAAACTCAACCGCACCTGACGGTCGGGGTTGTCCCGGTTCGTGTCCACCAGGCACACCGACTGCCAGGTCCCCAGCTCCAGTTGACCCCTCACCACCGGCAGCGTCGCGTGCGGTGGCACCAGCGCCGGCAGGACGTGGTCGCGGCCGTGGCCGGGGCTGCCGTGGCGGTGCTGCCAGCGGTCGTCGGCCGGGAGCAGCGAGTGCAGCGCGGCCAGCAGGTCGTTGTCGCTGCCCGCGCCCGTCTCCAGGATCGCGATGCCCGCGGTCGCATGGGGGACGAAGACGTTGAGCAGGCCGTCGCGGCCGGCTGCCGCCTCGCGCAGGAAGCTCTGGCAGTCGTCGGTGAGGTCGAGGACCTTCTCGGCCGAGCCGGTGGTGACGTTCAGGACACGTGTGGTGAAAGCGTCAGACATGGGTCCATCGTCCCTCATCGCTCTCCCATTCGCTGATACGCGGTGTCCGCCTTTCGAGACGCCATTGACCGTGCGCAGACGATCTGGCTACGTTCTGCCGCATGTTGCGTTCAGCTCTGCTCACCACGCGCGGTCACATCGACCTGCTGCGGGTGGCTTCTGCTGCGTGTCGTCGCGGCTGCTGACGTTCCCTCAGCCCGCATTTCACCCTCTGCCTTTCTCTGCCCTGACGCCTTCGCGCGGTTGATTTCGCCGTCCCGCGCGTAGGCCTTTCGGGCATCCCTCCCTCCTGCCGTGGAGCCCCATGAGCATCAGCCATGCCCCGCCGGATTCCTCGTCCGACATTTCGGGTATATCCAAGTCCGACGATCCCGCCGGGGACGTCAAAGACGTCGAGGGCATCGAGGGCGCCGAAGACACCCGGTCGGCGCCGACCGACCTCGTCCCCATCGTCCCCGCATCCACCCGCCGCACCCGCGTCCCCCGCTGGCTGCGCCGCACCTCCGGCCCTCTGGCGCTCCTCGCGCTGTGGCAACTCCTCAGCTCCACCGGGGTGTTGACCAAAGACATCCTCGCCTCGCCGGGGACCATCGCCGGAGTCGCCCGTGACCTCCTCAGCGACGGTTCGCTGACCTCCGCCATGGGAGTCTCCCTGCAGCGGGTCGCGGTGGGACTGCTGCTCGGCACGGTCGTCGGGACGGCGCTCGCGCTCGTCTCCGGGCTCTTCCGCGTCGGCGAGGATCTCGTCGACGCCAGCGTGCAGATGCTGCGCACCGTGCCGTTCGTCGGGCTCATCCCGCTGTTCATCATCTGGTTCGGCATCGGTGAGGCGCCCAAGGTCGCCATCATCACGCTGGGTGTCTCGTTCCCGCTCTATCTGAACGTGTACGCGGGAATCCGCGGGGTCGACTCGCAGCTCATCGAGGCCGGGGAGTCCCTCGGACTCTCGCGGTGGGGACTCGTGCGCCACGTCATCCTGCCGGGCGCGCTGCCCGGCGCCATGACCGGGCTCCGGTACTCCCTCGGCATCGCCTGGCTCGCCCTGGTCTTCGCCGAGCAGATCAACGCCGACTCCGGGATCGGCTTCCTGATGGTGCAGGCGCGTGACTTCCTGCGGACCGATGTGATCGTCGTCTGCCTGATCGTCTACGCCTTCCTCGGCCTCATCGCCGACTTCATCGTCCGCGCTCTCGAAAGGCTGCTGCTGCAATGGCGACCGACGTTCACCGGCCGGTGACTCCCAATGCCCTCAACTCCCCCACCACGCGCGCCACTTCGGCCGTACGTGTCGAAGGGCTGACCCGTTCCTTCGACGGGCGCGCCGTCATCGATCAGCTCGACCTCGACGTGAAGCCGGGCGAGTTCGTGGCACTGCTGGGGCGCAGCGGCTGCGGCAAGTCGACCCTGCTGCGCATCCTCGCCGGGCTCGACCGCGACATCGAGGGGACCGTCCTCGTGCCGCGCCGCAAGGCCGTCGCGTTCCAGGCGCCGCGGCTCATGCCCTGGAAGCGTGTGTGGCGCAACGTCCTGCTCGGCCTGAAGGGGAAACCTGAACGCGGCGTCGCCGAGCGGGCGTTGGAGGAGGTCGGGCTCAAGCACCGTACGAACGCCTGGCCCAAGACGCTCTCCGGCGGAGAGGCTCAGCGTGCTTCGCTGGCCCGCGCCCTGGTGCGCGAGCCCGATCTGCTGCTCCTCGACGAGCCGTTCGGCGCGCTCGACGCGCTCACCCGCATCAAGGCCCAGCGTCTCGTCGACGAGCTGTGGCAGCGTCGCGGCTGCGCCGTCCTGCTCGTCACGCACGACGTCGAGGAGGCGGTACTCCTCGCCGACCGGGTGCTCGTCATGGACGAGGGGGTCATCGCGTACGAGACCGAGATCGATCTGGACCGGCCGCGCGGCATCTCCGACCCGCGCTTCGCCGAGCTGCGTGCCGAGCTTCTGCGGCGTCTGGGCGTCGACGCGCCCGAGGCAGCGGAGGCGGAACCCGTCGCCGCCGCGTGAACCGCCCGCACGCCCCCTCCCCGTGAACAGCACGAACACACCGAACGGACTCACCATGCGACGACACCTCGCCGCCCCCGCCCTGCTCCTCCCCCTTGCCCTGCTCCTTTCCGCCTGCTCCGGCGCCTCATCCGCAAGCACCTCATCCGCCGGATCAGGCGGCGGAACCGACGGCAAGGGGTCGCTCACCCTCAACGTCGGTGACCAGAAGGGCGGTGCGGAGGCCGTGCTGCGCGCGGCCGGGGAGCTCGACGACCTGAAGTACAAGATCCGCTGGTCCACCTTCACCTCCGGGCCGCCTCTCCTGGAGGCCGTCAACGCCAAGGCCGTGGACATCGGCGCCGTCGGCAACACGCCGCCCGTCTTCGCCGCGGGAGCGAACTCGAAGATCTCCGTGGTGGCCGCGACCCACGGCACCGCCGCGGGCGAGGCCATCCTCGTCCCGAACGACTCGCCGCTGAAGAAGCCGGGGGACCTCAAGGGCAAGTCCGTCGCCGTGGCACAGGGTTCGTCGGCGCACTACCAGCTGATCGCGTCCCTGAAGAAGGCGGGGCTCGGCTTCAAGGACGTCAAGGTCAAGTATCTGCAGCCGGCCGACGCGCTGGCCGCGTTCACCAGCGGCAAGGTGGACGCCTGGTCGGTCTGGGACCCCTACACCTCGCAGGTTCTCCAGGGCAAGCAGGGCCGCGTCCTGACCGACGGCGACGGATTGGTGAACGGCCTCAACTTCCAGGTGGCGGCGCCGGACGCCCTGAAGGACAAGAAGAAGTCCGCGGCGGTCGACGACTACCTGAGGCGGCTGCGCAAGGCCCAGGACTGGGTCTACGACCACCCGGAGGCGTGGGCGAAGGTCTGGGCGAAGGACACCGGCCTGCCGTACGAGGTCGCGCTCGCGGCCGTCAAGCGCAGCAACGGCACGCGGGTCCCGGTGGCCGTCGACAAGAACGTGATCACCTCCGAGCAGGAGATCGCGGACACCTTCACCGACCAGAAGCTCATTCCGCGCCGCATCGACTTCGGTGACTTCGTCGACACCCGGTTCAACGGCGACCTGCCGCCCTCGACCAGCAAGCCGCGCACGTACAACAAGGAGTCCTGACGATGACCGTCCACCTCAACTGGTTCCTGCCGACCGGCGGCGACGGCCGCACCCTCGTCGACCGGCGCGCCTACACCGACGGCGGCATCACACGCTCCCGCGTCACTCCCGTCAGCGGAGTGCGGGCCCCCGACATCGACTATCTGATCCAGATCGCCAAGGCGGCCGAGCAGTTGGGCTTCGAGGCGGTGCTGACCCCGACCGGCACCTGGTGCGAGGACGCCTGGCTGACGACGGTCGCCCTCGCCCAGCACACCGAGCGGCTCAAGTTCCTGGTGGCGTTCCGTCCTGGCGTCATCTCCCCGGTCCTGGCAGCGCAGATGGCGGCGACGTATCAGCGCATCACGCGCGGGCGCCTGCTCCTGAACGTCGTCACGGGCGGCGACTCGACCGAGCAGCGGCGCTTCGGCGACCACCTCGACCACGATCGGCGTTACTCCCGCACGGACGAGTTCCTGTCGGTCGTACGGGGCGTGTGGGGCGGCAAGCCCTTCGACTTCCACGGCGAGCACTACGACGTGGAGGGCGGCCTGACCGCGCTGCCGCCGGACCCGCTGCCGGAGATCTTCTTCGGCGGTTCGTCGCCGGCGGCCGGGCCCGTCGCCGCTCGGCACACGGACGTGTATCTGACGTGGGGCGAGCCGCCGGAGCAGGTCAAGCAGAAGATCGACT
The DNA here is from genome assembly GCF_040643025.1 of Streptomyces sp. NPDC047525. Lineage (NCBI taxonomy): Bacteria > Bacillati > Actinomycetota > Actinomycetes > Kitasatosporales > Streptomycetaceae > Streptomyces > Streptomyces sp. NPDC047525. The sequence continues at coordinate 660,928 of NZ_JBEYTL010000002.1, read as the reverse complement.
GGATTCGTGGGCTCGCCGAGGAGCAGGGGCGCACGGTCCGGTTCGGGATCCGGCTGCACACCATCTCGCGTGATTCCGCCGCCGAGGCGTGGGCCACGGCCAACCGGCTGCTCGACGACCTCGACCCGGACACCATCGCCGCGGCCCAGCAGGCGCTCGGCCGCAGCGAGTCCGTCGGCCAGCAGCGGATGCTGGCGCTGCACGGCGGTTCCCGCGACGACCTGGAGATCTCGCCGAACCTGTGGGCGGGTGTCGGTCTCGTGCGGGGCGGCGCGGGCACCGCGCTCGTCGGCAGCCACGCGGACGTCGCCGATCGCATCGAGGAGTACCACGCGCTCGGCGTCGAGCACTTCGTGCTTTCGGGCTATCCGCATCTGGAGGAGGCCTACTGGTTCGGCGAGGGCGTGATCCCCGATCTCGCGGCGCGCGGCCTTCTGCCCCGGATTCCGGCGTCGCAGCTGGCCGGAGTACCCGCGGCGAACGGGCGCCCTGCCTCCGCTCCGGGCGGCGCCCCGCTCCTGGTGGCGGGCGGGCGCTGACCCGGATCCCGGCGCGGGAAGATCCCGGGCCCCGATGGAGTTAGTAGAAGCGTGAACGACATCGGGGCACGGGACGCGGCCGCACACGAAGCGGCACAAGAGGTGGACGCAGTCGTCATCGGCGCCGGGCAGGCGGGCCTGTCCAGCGCGCATCACCTGCGCAGGGTCGGCTTCGAGCCGGACCGGGACTTCGCCGTCCTGGACCACTCGCCCCGGCCCGGCGGCGCCTGGCAGTTCCGCTGGCCCTCGCTCACCTACGGCAAAGTGCATGGGATGCACTCCCTCCCCGGCATGGAGCTGACCGGCGCCGACCCCGCACGGCCCTCCTCGGAGGTCATCCGGGAGTACTTCGAGGAGTACGAGCGGCGCTTCGACCTGCGCGTGCACCGGCCCGTCGACGTACACCGCGTCCGCGAGGGCGACGGCGGGCGGCTGCTGGTCGAGACGTCGGCCGGGGCCTGGGCGACCCGCACACTGATCAACGCCACGGGCACGTGGGACCGGCCGTTCTGGCCGCGCTATCCGGGGCAGGACACCTTCCGCGGGCGGCAGTTGCACACGGCCGTCTATCCGGGACCCGAGGCCTTCGAGGGGCAGCGGGTGATCGTCGTGGGCGGCGGGGCTTCGGGCACCCAGCATCTGATGGAGATCGCTCCCTACGCCGCCGAGACCACCTGGGTCACCCGACGGGAGCCCGTTTTCCGCGAGGGGCCGTTCGACGAGAACTGGGGGCGCTCGGCCGTCGCCATGGTCGAGGAGCGGGTGCGCCAGGGGCTCGCGCCGCAGAGCGTGGTGTCCGTGACCGGCCTTCCCGTCAACGACGCCATCCGGCAGGCGCGCGCCGACGGGGTGCTCGACCGCCTCCCGATGTTCGACCGCATGACGCCGAGCGGCGTGGAGTGGAACGACGGGCGGCACGTAGAGGCCGACGTCATTGTCTGGGCCACCGGATTCCGGGCGGCGATCGAGCACTTGGCGCCGCTGCGGCTGCGCGAGCCGGGCGGCGGCATCCGGATCGAGGGCACCCGGGCCGTCGCCGACCCCCGCGTCCACCTGGTGGGCTACGGGCCTTCGGCCAGCACCATCGGCGCGAACCGGGCGGGGCGGGCTGCCGTGCGGGACATCCAGCGGCTGCTGGAGGACGTGCCGGTTTCGGTCTGACCCGCGGCGGCGCGGGCGCGCACCCGCGCCGCCGCGCGGGCCGCTAGTCGTCCTGCTTCTTCTCGTCCTTGTTCTTGCTCTGGTTCTTGTTGAACTCCGCCACGTTCTTCTGCTGCTCCTCGAAGCTCGACGTGAAGCGGGTGTCTCCCGGCTTCACCGTCACGAAGTACAGCCAGTCGCCCTGCGCCGGGCTGGTCGCCGCGCGCATCGCCTCGTCGCCGGGGTTGCCGATCGGGGTGGGGGGCAGGCCCATGCGCGTGTAGGTGTTGTAGGGGCTGTTGATCTTTGTGTCGCGGTCGCGTGTGTTCAGCGTCGAGCGGTTCAGGGCGTAGTTGATCGTCGAGTCCATCTGCAGCGGCATGCCCTGGTCGAGGCGGTTGTAGATGACCCGGGCCACCTTGCCCATGTCCGCCTTGGAGCCTGCTTCGGCCTCGATCATGCTGGCGATGGTGACGGTCTGGTAGACGTTCACCGCGTTGCGGTCGGCACCCGCCGTGACCTGGCCGCCGCTGAACTTCTTGGTCGCCGTGTTCACCATGTACGAGAGCACGGACGCGGGAGTCGACTGGTTGCTGATGGGGTACGTCGCCGGGAAGAGATACCCCTCTGGGTTGCCGCCCGCGTCGCTGGGGAGTTTGAGAGCGGCCTTGGGAATGGCCTTCTTCGTGGTGCCTTCCGGCATGCCGAGGGCCTTGTCGACGGCCCCGTACACCTGGCCCGAGCGCCAGCCCTCCGGGATGGTCAGCGACTCGGGGCGTGCGTCGTCGTCCGGGAGCAGCAGCGGCACCGTAACGGCGGTGACCGCCGCGACGGCTCCGGTCGCGATCAGGGCGATTCGCCCCCGACGCGTCAGTCGAATCGTGCCCCGGCGCGGAGTCTTGGTCTGCAGCATGCGGGCACGGTATCCCGCAAATGCCGACATTCCGTGCATATCTTCATCTTGCTGGCTCCAGTTGGGCGTCTCTGCGAACCAGGGCGGCGTAACGGCCGTCCTTCGCCAGAAGCTCCTCGTGGGTGCCGCGCTCGGTGCTCCGGCCCGCGTCAAGGACCACGATCTGGTCGGCGCCGCGGACCGTGGAGAGCCGGTGGGCGATCGTGAGCGTCGTCCGGTCGGCGGACAGGGCGTCGATGGCTTCCTGCACGGCGTGCTCGGTGTGCGTGTCCAGGGCGCTGGTCGCCTCGTCCAGGATGAGCACGGGCGGATCGCGCAGGATCGTCCGGGCGATGGCGAGGCGCTGCTTCTCGCCTCCGGAGAAGCGGTGGCCGCGCTCGCCGACCACCGTGTCGTACCCGTCGGGCAGGGAGGCGATGTGGTCGTGGATCTGGGCAGCGCTCGCGGCCGCGACCAGTTCCTCGTCCGTGGCGTCGGGCTTGGCGAAGCGGAGGTTCTCGGCGACCGAGGCGTGGAAGAGATACGTCTCCTGGGAGACGACGCCGACGGCGCGGGCCAGCGTGTCGAAGTCCAGGTCGCGTACGTCGACGCCGTCGATCGTCACGCGGCCGCCCGTCACGTCGTACAGCCGGGGCACCAGATAGCTGAGAGTCGACTTTCCCGAGCCGGTGGGGCCGACGACGGCCAGGCTGCCGCCCGCGGGGACGGTGATGTCGATGCCGTCGAGGATCGGGCGGCTCTGGCCCTCGTCCGTGTCGTAGCGGAACTCGACGTCCTCGAAGCGGACTTCGCCCTTGATGGTGTCCAGGCGCACCGGGCTCTCGGGCTCGGTGATGTCGATGGGCAGGTCGAGATACTCGAAGATGCGCTGGAAGAGCGCGAGCGAGGTCTGGATCTGCACGCCGGTGGAGAGCAGGCTCACGGTGGGCCGGAACAGGCCCTGCTGGAGCGAGACGAAGGCGACGAGCGTGCCGATCGAGACCGTCGGGCCGCCCATCTGGAAGGCGAGGCCCGCGGTCCAGTAGATGACGGCGGGCATGGCGGCCATGACGATCGAGATGACGGCCATGCGCCAGCGACCCGCCATGTTCGAGCGGACCTCGAGGTCGACCAGCTGCTCGGACTCGTCGGCGAAGGACTTGGTGAGCGAGTCGGAGCGGCCCATCGTGCGGCCGAGCAGGATGCCGCTGACGGAGAGCGACTCGGTGACCGTCGCGGCCATCGCGGCCATCTGCTTCTGCCGCTGAGTGGCTATCTTCTTGCGTTCGCGGCCGACCCGGCGGCTGATCCACACGAAGACGGGCAGCAGGAGCAGCGAGACGACCGTGAGCCGCCAGTCCAGGGCGAGCATCGCGACGATGGTGGCAATCACGCTGGTGAGGTTCGAGACCAGGGAGGTGGCGGTGGAGGTGACCGTCGCCTGCATGCCGCCGATGTCGCTGGCGATGCGGGACTGGACCTCACCGGTGCGGGTCCTGGTGAAGAAGGCGAGCGACATGCTCTGCAGGCGGCCGTAGACCGCGGTGCGCAGGTCGTGCATGACGCGCTGCCCGACCGTCGTGCTGATCAGGGTCTGCAGGACGCCGAAGACGCTCGTGACGACCGCGCTGAGGATCATCCCGAGGGCGAGCAGGCTCAGCAGGCCCGTCCGTCCCTGCGGGATCGCGGTGTCGAGGATCTCCTTCAGGAGGAAGGGGGTGGCGACCGAGACCAGGGAGGCGGCGCCGACCAGCAGGCCGACGATCGCGAGGCGGGCGCGGTAGGGGCGGAAGAGGCGCAGGATGCGGCGGATCTGCCGCGGCTGTTCCTCTTGGCCGGGGGCCAGGGGCTGCGGTGTCCACTTGGGTTCGTCGGGACGCAATGGGCTCCTACGGGAGGCGGGACGGCAGTCGGCAGACGACCGACAACGATTGAGGGAGCATAGCTCACTGTTACCTATACTCACAATGCACATGGTCCTGATAATGTTCCTGCATGAACACCCCGGACGCCGACGGACTCCTCGCCGAACAGCTGCTGCGGCTGACCCGCAGGCTGCACCGCATCCAGAAGCGCCATCTGGTGCCGATCGGCATCACCCCGGCCCAGTCGCGCCTGCTCCGCACCCTCGTGCACTACGACACGCCGCCCCGCATGGCCGACCTCGCCCAGCGCCTCGAAGTGGTCCCGCGCGCCGTGACGAGCCTGGTCGACGGCCTGGAGGCCAGTGATCTCGTGCGTCGCGTCCCCGATCCCACCAACCGCAGGGTGATCCGCATCGAGCTCACGGACGCGGGAGGCAAGGCACTCAGGCAGCTGCGCAGCGCGCGCCGGGCCGCCGCAGAGGACATCCTGGCTCCACTGGACGCCGAGCAGCGCGAGCAGCTGGGCGGACTGCTGAACGCACTGCTGGATGTGCCGGACGTCCGCCGCTGCTGACCCCCGCCCGCCGTCCGGCGCCGCCTGACCGTCCGACCCCGCCGAGGAGAGCTCATGCCGCTGCTGGAGCCCACGCCGGAAGCCCTGCGCCCCGCCTCGCACCCCCGGGGCCCGGCCCACGACCGGGTGCCGGACCGGCAGGCCGCGGGCACCCCCGAGCCGCTGCGCTCGGAGCTGACCGCGCTGCTCGGCGCGGACAAGGTCCTGACGAAGATCTCCGACCTCGTCCGGTACGCCTCCGATGCGAGCCCCTACCGCTTCGTGCCGCAGGTCGTGGTCGTCGCCGAGGACATCGACGACGTCTCCGCCGTCCTGTCGTACGCGCACGGCAGGAGCCGCGAGGTCGTCTTCCGCGCGGCGGGCACCTCGCTCAACGGCCAGGCCCAGGGCGAGGACATCCTGGTCGACGTGCGCAAGCACTGGGCGGGCGTCGAGGTCATCGGCGAAGGCGAGCAGGCGCGCATCGGTCCCGGCACGACGGTCCTGCGGGCCAACGCCACGCTCGCCCGGCACGGACGCGTGCTCGGCCCCGACCCGGCGAGCGCCATCGCCTGCACGATCGGCGGGGTCGTCGCGAACAACGCGTCCGGCATGACGGCGGGCACCACCCGCAACTCGTACCGCACGGTGGCCTCGCTCACCTTCGTCCTGCCGACCGGCACGGTCGTCGACACGGCGGACCCGGACGCCGACGAAGAGCTGGCCCACGCCGAACCGGCCCTGTGCGAGGGCCTGCTGGCGATCAAGCGGGAGATCGAGGCGGACCAGGAGCTCACCGCCCGTATCCGCGCCAAGTACGAGATCAAGAACACGAACGGCTACCGCCTTGACGCGTTCCTGGACGGTGCGACGCCCGTCGAGATCCTGCGTGGCCTGATGGTCGGCTCCGAGGGCACCTTCGGGTTCATCTCGGAGGTCGTCTTCGACACGCTTCCGCTGGACCGGCAGGTCACCACGGGTCTGCTGTTCTTCCCCTCGCTGACGGCCGCCGCGGCGGCCGTCCCCCTGTTCAACGAAGCGGGCGCGCTGGCCGTGGAGCTGATGGACGGCAACACCCTGCGCGCCTCGACCAGCGTCGCGGGAGTGCCCGCCGACTGGGCGCGGCTCCCGAAGCCGACGGCCGCGCTCCTGGTGGAGTTCCGCGCGCCGGACGAGGCGCGCCAGGAGGCGTACGAAGCGGCGGCCGCCGAGGTCGTCGAGGGGCTCGAACTCGTCGCGCCGGTCGCCTCGGTGACCAACGCCTTCACCCGTGACCTCAAGACGATCGGGGGCTATTGGAAGGCCCGCAAGGCCTTCGTGACGGCGGTCGGCGGCTCGCGGCCCTCCGGGACGACGCTGATCACCGAGGACTTCGCGGTACCGCCGTCCCGGCTCGCCGACGCTTGTGAGGCCCTCCTCGAGCTCCAGACGCGGCACGGCTTCGACGCGGCCGTCGCGGGCCATGCCGCGCACGGCAATCTGCACTTCCTGCTCGCCTTCGACGCGGCTCTTCCGGCGGACGTGGAGCGCTATGCCGCGTTCATGGACGAGTTCTGCGCGCTCACCGTCGAGCGGTTCGACGGCTCACTCAAGGCCGAGCACGCGACGGGACGCAACATCGCGCCGTTCCTGGAGCTCGAATGGGGCCCGAAGGCCACGGAGTTGATGTGGCGCACGAAGCAGGTCATCGACCCGGACTGCGTGCTCGCGCCGCGCATCGTCCTGGACCGCGACCCGAAGGCCCACCTCCGCGGCCTGAAGACGATCCCCAAGGTGGAGCTGATCGCGGACCCCTGCATCGAGTGCGGCTTCTGCGAACCGACCTGCCCCAGCGAGGACTTGACGACGACTCCGCGCCAGCGGATCGTGCTGCGCCGCGAGATGATGCGCCAGGCGCCCGGTTCCCCGGTCGAGGACGGCCTGGTGGAGGCGTACGGATACGACGCCGTGGACACCTGCGCCGGCGACTCGACCTGCAAGCTGGCCTGCCCGGTGGGGATCGACACGGGCGCCCTGATGAAGGACTTCCGGCACGCACGGCACTCGCCGCGCGAGGAGAAGGTGGCCGCTGTCGCCGCCAGGAACTTCAAGGCCGTCGAGGCCGCCGCACGCCTGGCCGTGGCCTCCGCCGACCGGATCAGCGACCGGCTCCTGACCACGGTGACACGCGCCGCACGCAAGGCGGTCCGCCCCGATCTGGTCCCCGAATGGCTGCCGGACATCCCGGGGGCAGCCGCCCGCAAGCTGCCGCGCACCTCGCGCGTGGGTGCCGACGCCGTCTACTACCCGGCGTGCGTCAACCGCATCTTCGGGAGCCCGGGTGACCGTTCCCTGCCGGAGGCGGTGGTCGCCGTCTCCACGCGCGCGGGAAGGCCCGTCTGGATTCCGGACGATGTCGCGGGGACGTGCTGCGCGACGATCTGGCACTCCAAGGGGTACGACGAGGGCAACGCGGTCATGGCCAATCGCATCATCGAGGCGGCCTGGGGCTGGACGGCGGGCGGCAGGCTGCCGCTCGTGGTGGACGCCTCGTCCTGCACGCTCGGTATCGCGCATGAGGTCGTGCCGTATCTCACCGCCGACAACCGGCAGTTGCACCGGGAGCTGAACGTCGTCGACTCGCTCGTCTGGGCCGCGGACGAGCTGCTCCCCCACCTGACCGTGCACCGCACGGTCGGCTCCGCCGTCCTGCACCCCACCTGCTCCATGAGTCACCTCGGCGACGAGGCCCAGCTGCGCGCCGTCGCCGAGGCCTGCGCGGACGAGGTGGTGGTCCCGGACGACGCGGGCTGCTGTGCCTTCGCCGGTGACCGCGGCATGCTGCACAAGGAGCTGACGGAGTCGGCCACCCGCAAGGAGGCGGCGGAGGTCACCGCCCGTCCCTTCGACGCGCACCTCTCGGCGAACCGCATGTGCGAGGTGGGCATGGACCACGCCACGGGCCGCGCCTACTACTCCGTACTCCTGGAGCTGGAGCGCGCGACGCGTCCGTGAGCGCCGCCCCGCCAGGACACCCGCACAAGACGCCCCTCAGCCGAGGCGCGAAATAAATCCAACTCCCTGGCCACTTCGGTCCCTTGCGCCACGCCCGTCCCCGCATCAGGGTGGCATCCGTTCCAGCGCAGGCATCCAAGCCACGGAGGTCCGATGCACGACGAGCACGCCATACCGAACCCTGACGAGTCCGCGACCCCTGACGACTCCGCCGACGGCGCCTCCCGCCGTGCCGTGCTCCGCACCGCGGGCCTCGCCGGAGCCGGGCTCGGCCTCGGCGCCCTCACCGGCGGCACGGCCCACGCCGACGCCCCGCAGGGTGCTCCCGCGGCGCCCGCCGAGGCGGTGACGGCCGCGGATGCGCCGCCCCGCAAGGGCAAGACCATGGTCGGCGTACCGTTCGAGCGGCGCTCCACGGTGCGTGTCGGCATCGTCGGGCTCGGCAATCGCGGCGGCAGCATGATCGACCTGTTCCTGGCGGTCCCGGGAGTGAAGGTCGTCGCGCTCTGCGACCCGGTCAAGGACAAGACGGCGGCCGCCGCGAAGAAGGTCACCGACGCGGGCCAGCCCGCCCCGGCGACGTACACCAAGGGCGATCACGACTTCGAGAACCTGTGCAAGCGCGGGGACATCGACTTTGTGTACGTGGCGACGCCCTGGGACTGGCACTTCGACATGGCCAAGACGGCGATGCTGAACGGCAAGCACGTCGGCGTGGAGTGTCCGGTCTCCCTCCAGCTCGACCAGCTCTGGGAACTGGTCGACCTCTCCGAGCGGACCCGCAGACACTGCATGCAGTTGGAGAACTGCTGTTACGGCAAGAACGAGATGCGTGTCCTGCGCATGGCCCACGCGGGCAAGTTCGGTGATCTGCTGCACGGGGCGGGCGCGTACAACCACGACCTGCGCGGCCTGATGTTCGACCCGGACTACTACGAGGGCCCGTGGCGGCGTCTGTGGCACACGCGGCTGCGCGGTGACCTCTACCCCAACCACGGCTTCGGCCCGGTCTCCAACTACATGGACATCAACCGCGGGGACCGCGTCACCCACATCTCCAGCTTCGGCACGCCCGCCCTCGGTCTGGCCGAGTACCGCAAGGCGCACATGCCGGCGGGCGACCCGAGCTGGAAGGAGACGTACATCGAGAGCGACCGCACGATCAGCCTCGTGCAGACGGCGAAGGGGCGGGTGATCCGTCTGGAGCACGACGTCTCGACCCCCCACCCCTACAGCCGCATCAACAGCCTCGGCGGCACCAAGGGCGTCTTCGAGGACTATCCCGAGCGCATCTACATCGAGCCGGACCACACGAACGACGAGTGGGGCGACTTCGGCAAGTACGCCGAGGACTTCGACCACTGGCTGTGGAAGGAGCACTCCAATCCGCCGGGCGGGCACGGCGGCATGGACTACATCATGATCTTCCGTCTGATGCAGACCATGCAGCTCGGCCTCGTGCCCGACTTCGACGTCTACGACGCCGCGGTCTGGACGTCGCCCGTCCCCCTGAGCCATCTGTCGATCAAGGCGAAGGGCGCGCCGCAGGCGATCCCGGACTTCACTCGCGGGATGTGGAAGAAGGAGCGTCCGGGAGTGGACTCGGAGAAGCCGCAGGGGTAAGGGACTTGGGCTCACCGGGCCCGGCGGTGCTGATGTCAGCGCTGCCGGGCTCCTCCGCCTGCTCGGGCACGAACGCGATCTCGCCGCCGAGGACCTTCTTGGCCCGCGCCGTGTCCAGCGCACCCTCCCAGCGCGAGACCACGAAGACCGCGACGCAGTTGCCGAGCAGGTTCGTGGCGACGCGCATGGCGTCCATGATGCGGTCCACGCCGAGCAGCAGGGCGACCGCACCGGCCGGGATGACCCCGAGCGCGGAGGCGGTCGCGGACAGCGCGAGGAACGCCGAGCCGGGCACGCCCGCCATGCCCTTGCTGGTCAGCATCAGGACGAGGACGACCGTGATCTGCTGGCCCAGGCTCAGGTCCACACCCACGGCCTGCGCGATGAACAACGTGCCGACGGAGAGATAGATGGAAGCGCCGTCGAGGTTGAAGGAGTACCCCGTCGGCAGGACCAGGCCCACCGCGTCGTCGCGGCAGCCCGCCTGGCGCAGCTTCTGCATCATGCGCGGCATGACGGCCTCGCTGGAGGCCGTGCCGAGCGCGAGCAGCATCTCCTCGCGGGTGTAGCGCACGAACTTCCACAGGCTCAGACCCGTCAGCGCCTTCAGGGCCACGGCGAGCAGGACGAGGAAGATCAGGGCAACCGCGTAACAGACACCGATGAGCTTGCCGTACGTCGACAGGGCGCCGAGACCGTACTCCCCCACCAGATGCGCGGTGGCGCCGAACACGGCGAGCGGTGCCAGCTTCATGATGAAGCCGACGATCGCGAAGACGACCTCCTGGCCCTGCTCGATGGCGGGCAGGATCGCGGGGACCTTCGTGTTGCCGAGATGCAGCAGCGCCGCGCCCACCAGGCAGGACAGCACGAGGACTTGGAGCAGCGAGTTCTCGGCGAAGGCACCGATCGCGCTGTCGGGCAGCGAGTGCAGGATGAACTCGCTGGTCGAGGGCAGCTCACCGCCGCCGGTCTTCGCGTCGACCGCGGACGCGTCGAGTGTGGCGGGGTCGACGTTCATTCCGGCGCCGGGCCTGACGAGGTTCCCGGCGAGCAGGCCGACGACGAGGGCGATCGTGGTCGCGACCTCGAACCAGATGAGGGCCTTGATCCCTATGCGCCCGAAGGCCTTGAGATCTCCGGCCTTGGTGATGCCGGCGACGACCACGCAGAACACAAGCGGGGCGATCATCGCCTTGATGAGACGTACGAAGCCGTCGCCGAGCGGTTGGACGGCGGTGCCCACGTCGGGCCACAGCCTCCCGACGAGGACTCCGAGCACCAGCGCGCTGGCGACCTGCGCGAACAGTGAGGTTCGCAATGTGCGTGCTACGCGTCGCGGTAGGGACGGTACGGACTGCGGCACGGGCACTCCCGTAGTTCGACTTCACGTGACTTCTGCCATACGGAACTTTGTTTCCGCGAGGCGCCACTATGGCGGAGTGCCCGCTTCCGCAGAAGACCTCCAGATCACATCGGCGTAAATCTTGGATCTTGCTCCAAGAGCCGGGGCGGAGGGAGGGGATCAAGGGAGGGGATCAGCAGCGCAGCCGGTTCACCGTGAGAGCACCCTGTTCGGTGGCCAGCGTGCGGTCGTGGCAGCCGCCGTCGCCGTACACGCGATAGCGCTCACGAGACGTACCGACGGCGTGCCGGTCCTCGCGCGGGGCGTTGGCGGTGTACGTCGCGTCTCCTTCGTAGCGGTCGTCGGTGACCGTACGAGCGGTGCGGCGCCCATCGTTCCTGACGACGGTCTCCGCCCGGTCGCCGAGGGCGATCTCGGTGCGCAGCCGGTCACCGGCGCCGAGCGTCGTCGTGCCGTCCATCGTGTACGTCCGGTCGGTGCGGGTCACGCGGCCGTCCCGGGTGACCGTCTCGCGGTCGGTCCAGGTCGACTTGAGCGCGTCGGTGGTCTCGCCCTCGGTCCAGCGGTGGACGGAGGTGTTGGCCAGCGCCCGGGTGACGGTCGTCTTGACGCGTCCGTGGGAGGTGTCGACGTAGCCCGAGACGCTGAGCCGGTGGCTGCCCGAGGTGTCGAGACGGTGCTCGCGCTCCGGCGAACCGGGCGTGTACATGGCCTGGTTGGTGAGGTCGCCCGCCTTGTGCGCGGTCAGCTTGCCGGTGACGTGCTCGCTCTTCTCGTCCTGCCAGACGAGGACGTTGGTCGGGGTGTGCCAGCCGGTCGTCGCCTCCGGCCTGCCGGCCACGGACACCTCCACCTGGTGCGGGCGGCCGTCGTTGAGCAGCCCGGCGAAGGGCGTCAGGTCGTACTCGATGGGTTTGATGTCGAAGGCGCGGGGGCCCGGAATCACGTGCCACAGGAAGGGGTTGGACCAGCCGCCCGTCCACACGGTCGGGAACGGCGTGGCGACACCGGCGAGTTGGCCGTCGACCGAGACCTGCACCTCGCGATAGGGCCCGTCCTCGGCCTTGCAGGAGTAGGGCGCCGCGTCCGGGACCGTCAGATACCAGTACTCCTCGCAGCCGCCGCCGGAGCCGGTCGCGTAGACCTCGGCGACGATGCGCTCGCTGTTGCGCGGGGTGGTGAGGGTGGTGCCGTCGCCCAGCGGCAGGACGCGGTCCGGGGGCGCCTGCTCGTGCTCGGCGCCCTTCTGCGCCGCGTGGTTGACCCCCTTCTGCGCCGCGTAGAACGTCAGGGTCGCCTTGACGTCGATGACGCCGGTGTACGTCTCGTTGACGACGTTCCCGATGAGCATCTCGACCCGCTGGTCGCGCGCCAGGGTCTCGCGGTAGCGCGTGACGTCCGTCTCCACGGACCAGGAGATGCCGTCGACGGACGGCTCGGGGGTGGACGTCCGGAAGACCTCGACACCGCCCACGCGGAGATAGCCGAGGCGGTCGTACTGCCGCCCCTTGACCTTGCCATCGAGGCGCAGGACGACCTTGCCCCAGTCGCCCGCGCCGCATTTCGTGGGCGGGCTGTAGGCGCCTTCGTAGGGCGTGAAGTCCTTGAACTGCGCCTCAGCCAAGGTCACTTCGCAGGACTTGGTGTGCGGCTTCGGGACGGGCGGAGCGGCCGTGATCGGGTCGTGCCAGTCGTTGCCGAACTCCGGTGGGGGCGTGTCGGCCGCCGCCGGGCCCGCGCTGAAGAGTGTGCTCGCCGCGAGGGTGACCCCGGCGAGCATGGACATGACGCGTCTTCTCATGGGGGATTTCTATGCCCGACAGGCCCCGCGGAGCTAGCCCTTCAAGTTCGCCTTGTCCCCCATCACCACGACCGGGTGCCGCTTCGGGTCGAGGGTCTTCAGGAGGTACTCCATGCCCGGCTTCGACAGACTCACGCAGCCCGACGTGCCGCTGCCGTGGTCCATGTGCAGCCAGATGCTGCCGCCCTTGGACTGGCCCTGGGGGCGGGTCGGGTCGTTGGGCGGAGTGCCCTTGGCGCGGTTGTAGTCGATGGCGATGACGTAGTCGAAATCGTGCCAGTGCGTCTTGGGCCAGTAGTGCGGGGCCTGCATCGACGTGCTCTGGGTGTACGGGAGTTCGGCGCCCGGGTCGGCGAGGACGCCGCCCGCGTCGGTGAGCGTGTAGACGCCGACCGGGCTGCGCTTGTCGTTCTCGCGATGGTCGGTGGTCCAGCCCTTTTTGCCGTTGTGCGCGGCCCAGCTGCGGGTCTTGTCCCACGTCGAGCCGGACTTCTCGTACAGGACGACAGTGGACTTCGCCGAGTCCTCACCCTGGCCGTAGACCGCCACGACCTGCCGGGAGTTCTTCGGGATCTCGTTCTGGAGGCGGTCACCCACGTCGGGGATGCGCTTGAGGTCGGTCGTCGGTGGCGCCCCGGCTCTCTTCGCCCGGCCCGCGTCGTCCTTCTTCCCTCCGGCGTTCGCCCCGCCGTCCCCACTGCCACAGGACGTCAGAAGAACACCGCAGGCCGCGACCGCGGCCACCGCTCGCACCGCACCGGCTATACGCATCCGTCCATGGTCGCACCCGGTTCACGCGAGCCGTCCCGGCGCCCGGCCCCGGGCGGAGAAGGGGCCGAATCTTTACTCCCCGACGGAAAACCGTTTGCTTCGCGCCACCGTCCGAGGCGAACCTTTCACGGCCTGTTACCGCCGCTCGATGTCAGTTGCCTCCGCCTTGGAGCAGCCCCTCCACCCGATCACCACTGTCCGCGCACCACCATTCGCGCACCACCGTCCGTTCACGCCGGCACGCTCCGCCGAACCGACGGTCTGTCTCTCCGACCCTGGGACGTCACACGTCATGCAGATTCGCGATCTACCGTTCACCGACCCGGGCATGCCGGATGCCCGCTCGGGCCCTCACTTCCTGCGCTGGCTCGGGCGCAACCAGCTCGGCGGCCAGCTGAAATCACTCGCCTGGGGTCTCCTGCACTTCGGCTCGATCGCGGTCCTCCCCTACCTCGTCGGACTCGCCGTGCAGGCCGTGGTCGACCGCTCAGGGGAACGACTCGCCGTGGCGGGCGCGATGATGACGCTGAGCGGCATCGCCATCGCCCTGGGCGACACCATGCTGCACCGCACGGCGGTCACCAACTGGATCACCGCCGCCGCCCGCGTCCAGCAGCTCCTCGCCCGCAAGACCGCGCAGCTCGGCTCGGCGCTCACGCGGCGCGTCGCCGCCGGTGAGGTGGTCGCGGTCTCCACCGGTGACGTCGAGAAGATCGGCTGGTTCGTGGAGGCCGCCTCGCGGTTCACGGCGGCGGCTCTCACGGTCGTCTTCGTCTGCGTGGGCGTCGTCTTGTACCAGCCCGCACTCGGCGTCGTCGTCGCGGTGGGTGTCCCGGTGCTCGCGCTCACCGTGCTGCCGCTGCTGCCGCGCGCCACCCGGCGGGCCGACCATCAGCGCGAGAAGGCCGGGCGCGCCACAGAGCTTGCCTCGGACACCGTGGCGGGTCTGCGGGTGCTGCGCGGCATCGGCGGCGAGGAACTCTTCCTCGACCGCTACCGCCGCGCCTCGCAGGAAGTGCGTACGGCCGCGGTGCGCAGCGCCCGGATGTGGGCGGCGATCTCGGCGGTCCAGGTGCTGATGCCGGGGCTGCTCCTGATCGCGGTCGTCTGGCACGGCGTGCACCTGGCCCGCGAGGGCCGGATCACCATCGGCGAGCTGGTCACCGTCTACAGCACGGTCACGCTCCTGACCTACCCCTTGCGGCACTTCGAGGAGATCGCGATGGCCTACAGCTTCTCGCGCCCCTCGGCCAAGCGGGCCGCCCGGGTGCTCTCGCTCCAGCGCACGACGCATGCCGGTGACGGGTCGCAGGACGGCACGGACACGGCCGCGGGCGGCCGGAGCGGCGACGTGGAGATGCCCTCGGGTGATCTCTACGACCCGGCGACCGGACTCCTGGCTCCCTCGGGCCGGCTCACCGCCGTCGTGTGCGGCGACCCGGACGAAGCGGGGCGGCTCGCCGAGCGACTCGGTGGGCACGCGGCGTTCGACGACGCGGAGAAGCTGCCGTCCGTGCTGCTCGGCGGGGTGGCGCTCGACGAGCTGCCGCTGGCCACCGCCCGCACCGCCGTCCTCGTGCAGGACAAGGACCCGGTCCTGCTCTCCGGCACGCTCCGCGGACTGCTCGACGTACCGGCGTCGGGAGCGGTGAGCGCCGACGACGCCCTGGTGGCCGCGCAGTGCGCGGACGTCCTGGACGCCCTGGCGCAGGCCTCGGTGGACGAGACCCCGATGGACGCCCACGTCACCGAGCGCGGGCGATCCCTGTCGGGCGGGCAGCGCCAACGCCTCGCGCTGGCCCGTTCGTTGGTCACCGATCCCGAGGTCCTGGTGCTCGACGAGCCGACGTCAGCCGTCGACTCGCACACCGAGGCGCGGGTCGCCGAGGGCGTCAAGGGGCTGCGCAAGGGACGTACGACCGTGGTCCTCACGTCGTCGCCGCTGCTCCTGGACCGTGCCGAGCGTGTGGTCTTCCTCCATGAGGGCGAGGTCGTGGCGGTGGGCGAACACCGCGAACTGGTGCACAGCGAGCCGCGCTACCGGGCGGTCGTGACGCGCGAGACCGACGAAGAACGGGCGCCTCAGGCGCGGACCGACACCAACATCGGCATCGACATCGAGGAGACGGCATGATCGGCCTGGCGCCACCGGAGTACGACCCGGCGGCCCCGACCACCGCGGACACCTTGCCCGTGGGCGCGCCCGCGACGGTAGGGGCCTACGTACGCGAGCTGTTCAAGCGGCACCGCCGGGCCTTCGCCCTGCTCGTCACGGTCAACACCTGCGCCGTGGTGGCCTCCATGGCCGGTCCCTACCTGCTGGGCGATCTGGTCCAGAACGTCTCGGACAGCGCCCGCGACCTCCATCTGGGGCGCACCATCGGGATCTTCACCGTGGCATTGGTCGTGCAGGCCGTCTTCGTCCATCAGGTGCGGGTGCGCGGCGCGATGCTCGGTGAGCGGATGCTGGCCGATCTGCGCGAGGACTTCCTCGTCCGTTCGGTCGGGCTGCCGCCGGGCGTGCTCGAACGGGCCGGGACGGGAGATCTTCTCTCCCGGATCACCACGGACGTCGACCGGCTCGCGAACGCCATGCGGGAGGCGGTGCCGCAGCTCGCCATCGGCGTGGTGTGGGCCGCGCTCCTGATCGGCGGTCTCGCCGTGACCGCGCCGCCGCTGGCGCCCGCTCTCCTCGTCGCGGTGCCTCTCCTCGTCGTCGGATGCCGCTGGTACTTCAAGCGGGCGCCCTCCGCCTACCGTTCGGAGGCCGCCGGATACGCCGCCGTCGCCGCCGCCCTCGCCGAGACCATCGACGCGGGGCGGACGGTGGAGTCGCACCGGCTCGGCGAGCGCCGTGTGAAGCTGTCGGAACGCCGCATCAAGGAATGGACGGCGTGGGAACGCCACACCCTCTACCTGCGCTCCGTCCTCTTCCCGGTCATCACCTTCACGCACACCCTCGTGCTCTGCTCCGTCCTGATGATCGGCGGCGTGTTCGTCCTGCAGGGCTGGATCAGCGTCGGCCAGCTGACGACGGGGGCGCTGATCGCGCAGATGCTCGTCGACCCGCTGGGGCTCATCCTGCGCTGGTACGACGAGCTGCAGGTCGCCCAGGTCTCGCTCGCTCGCCTCGTGGGCGTACGCGACATCGAACCGGACGCGGGCGACGGCTCCGTCACTCCCGATGGTCGCCATGTCCTCGCGGACGACGTGCACTTCGGCTACCGCGCGGGCGTCGACGTCCTGCGCGAGGTGTCGCTCGCCGTCGAGCCTGGTTCGCGTGTCGCCCTGGTCGGACCGTCCGGCGCGGGCAAGTCCACCCTCGGCAGGCTGCTCGCCGGGATCTACGCACCGCGCGACGGCCACGTGACGCTGGGCGGAGCCGAGCTGTCGGCCATGCCCGCCGAAGAGGTCCGCTCGCACGTGGCGCTGGTCAACCAGGAGCACCACGTCTTCGTGGGCTCCCTGCGCGACAACCTCCTCCTCGCCAGGACCGGGGCGCAGGACGCGGAGCTGTGGGCGGCTCTCGGCGCGGTCGACGCGGACGGCTGGGCACAGGGTCTGGGCGAGGGCCTGGACACCGAGGTGGGCTCGGGCGGCTTCGCCCTCACCCCGGCACAGGCCCAGCAGATCGCGCTGGCCCGCCTGGTCCTCGCCGACCCGCACACCCTGGTCCTTGACGAGGCGACCTCGCTCCTGGACCCGCGCGCGGCACGCCACTTGGAACGCTCCCTCGCCCGCGTCCTCGACGGCCGCACGGTCGTGGCCATCGCGCACCGGCTGCACACCGCGCACGACGCGGATGTCATCGCGGTGGTCGAGAACGGCCGGATCAGCGAGCTGGGCAGCCATGACGAACTGGTGGGGGCGGGGGGTGCGTACGCGGCGCTCTGGCGGTCCTGGCATGGATAGTCCGTCCCGGGCGGCGAGCGGACCTGAGGCAGGCGGGCGGCGGGCGAACTGGTTGCAGGCGAGTCGGCGGCGGGCGAGCCTGTGGTGGGTGAACCGGCTGCAGGCGAGCCGGTGGCGGGCGAGCCTGTGGCGGGCGTGAGTTCCTCTCGCTTCGTGCCGGGCGTGTCGCATCAGGCTCTGCTGAGTCGCCTGCTGCCCGATGACGTGGTGGCTGAACTGCCCGTTCTCCAGGGGCAGTTCCACCATGTGGTGATCGGCTCGGACCGTGTGGTGCGCTTCGCCCGCACCGAGGCGGCAGCCGCCCGGCTGACCACTCGGGCGGCCGTCCTCGGCGTGCTCGCCGGGCTCGGCCTCGGCTTCCGCACACCCGAGCCGCTGCTGGCCGGCGGTGCTCCAGGCACGGACGAGCCGCCGTACCTGGTGCTCAGCCGCGTCCCCGGAGCACCACTGGCCGATGGCGTACTCGACCGCCCCGAGGTGGCCGATTCGGTGGCGGCGCAGTACGCCACGTTGCTGACCGCCCTCGCCGACGCGGGCTCCGACGAGGCAGTCCGAGCGGCGCTGCCGCATGCGCCCGCGGACGAGTGGCGGAGGTTCGCGGCGGACGTCCGCGCGGAGCTGTTCGGCCTCATGTCCGACGCCGGGCGGCTTCGTGCCGAACGGGAGCTCGCGGCGCTCGACCGCCTTCCCCACGTCACCAGGGCGCTGGTGCACGGCGACCTCGGCGGCGAGAACGTGCTGTGGGACGACGCCGCGGGGTGGCCACGGCTCAGCGGGGTCGTGGACTGGGACGAGGTCACGCTCGGCGATCCGGCGGAGGACCTCGCGGCGGTGGGCGCCAGCTGCGGCGGCGAGCTACTGAACCAGGTGCTGGAACGTATGCTCGCGCTGGGCGGCTCGTCGACGGCCGAAGGAGGGGTCGCCACGGACGACGGTTGGATGGTCACGGACCACGGAGTGGCCACACGCGCCGCCACGATCCGCGGCAGCTTCGCCTTGCAGCAGGCGCTGGCCGCGCTGCGCGACGGTGACGAGGAGGAGCTGGCGGACGGGCTTGCCGGGTACGTCTGAGGCACAGGGACCTCGCTATGCAGACCTCGCCGGTACGGAACTCGAGTGCACCGTTGACCCGCCTGCCGGATGACCCGCCGCCACGTATCACCGAAGACGACCGCGACAAAGCCGTGCTGCCCACCTTCGAGACCAGGCGCCGCCGCCGGACGGATCCAGTGACGCGGCGCCTGGCGGGTGCCTCGCCCCCTCAAGGTCGAGTCCGCGTTCGGAAGCGTGCACCTGGACCAGGCTCAGGCGGTCTTCGAGCATCCGGCGGTCGACATCGAGCTGCAACTCTGCTCCGGCAAGGCGAGGATCATGGTCCCCCGCGACGCGATCGTCGAGGTCGAGGATCTGCGCACGGAGTAGAAGGACGCGCGCTACACGCCCTCGCGGCGGTCCCGCCCGGGCGGACCGGGAGTGCCGGGCGGACCGGCACTCCTCCTGTCCGCAGGCGGGACCCGCCCTCAGATGAAGTTCAGCGCGGCCGCGCCGCCCACTCCCCCGAGCAGCATGAAGGCCGGCATCAGCACCTTCAGCTCGATCCAGCTGCCCGCCCGGAACCGCATCAGCTTCGGCGGCCCGATGGGGTACCAGCGCTTGCGCCCGATGGGGATGGGCCACAGGATCGGGCAGCCGGAGACCGTGAGCGCGTCCCCGATGTCGTGCACCAGGGCGCCGAGCACGATCGGAAGCCCCAGCCACAGGTACTCCTGGCCCGGAGCGGTGAACAGCCAGTCCGCACCGTTCCCGGGCTTGTCCAGGACTCCGGCCAGGATCCAGGCGCTCGTCGCGGCGAGCAGCCACACCAGCACATCGCTGCTCGAGCCACGCGCGGCCCGCCACAGCAGGCCCTCGATGGCGAGCACCATGTGGACGAAGAGCAGCGCGAGAACGGCCCAGCGGCCGCCGAAGATGGCCAGGCCCGAGGCCCCCGCCCCGATAAGAACCGCCCACAGCCAAGTGTGCGTGAGGGTGCGGTGCCCGCCCGCACGGCGCGGGTCGCCCTGCTTGCGGGTCGCCTTGTAGACGGCCGCCGAGAGCTTGTCGACGATCTCGCACAGGCCTCGGGAGACCGGCCCGAAGGCCCGCGAGATGGTCGCCGATTTGTGGTCGAGGTCGGGTGCGAGCGCGGCCCCGGCGCAGATCAAGGCTCCGACGAGGAGAACCGGCCAGGGCATCGTGTGCCCCGCCGCCGCCGCGGCCGCTCCGACGCCGAGCCAGGCCGCCGCCCCCGACAGTGAGTGTGCCGGACCCATCATGGCTGTTCCCCGCCTCATTTCCGTTGTACTGACGCCCCGTTGGCGACACAGCGTAGCGTTCGTGATCTTCGTACGAACCGCCGGTTCCCTGATCGGGTGAGAAGGAAGGCAAGATGGGGGTGTGACACTTATTGATCAGCTGCCGCCGGATGCCGACCCCGATGCTCTCTTCGAAGCCTTCTCCTCGTGGGCCGAGGGCCAGGGGATCACTCTCTATCCGGCTCAGGAGGAGGCGCTGATCGAGGTGGTCTCCGGAGCCAACGTGATCTTGTCCACGCCGACCGGGTCCGGAAAGAGCCTGGTCGCGGCGGGTGCGCACTTCACGGCGCTGGCCCAGGACAAGGTCACCTTCTACACCGCGCCGATCAAGGCACTGGTGTCGGAGAAGTTCTTCGACCTGTGCAAGCTCTTCGGCACCGAGAACGTCGGCATGCTGACCGGCGACGCGTCCGTGAACTCCGACGCGCCCGTCATCTGCTGCACGGCCGAGGTCCTCGCGTCCATCGCGCTGCGGGACGGCAAGCACGCCGACATCGGCCAGGTCGTGATGGACGAGTTCCACTTCTATGCCGAGGGCGACCGCGGCTGGGCCTGGCAGATCCCGATCCTCGAACTGCCGCAGGCGCAGTTCATCCTCATGTCCGCGACGCTCGGCGACGTCTCGATGTTCGAGAAGGACCTGACGCGCCGCACGGGACGCCCCACCTCGGTGGTCCGCTCCGCGACACGCCCGGTCCCCCTCTCGTACGAATACCGTCTGACGCCGATCACGGAGACGCTCACCGAGCTCCTGGAGACCAAGCAGGCGCCGGTCTACATCGTCCACTTCACGCAGGCACAGGCCGTCGAGCGCGCGCAGTCGCTGATGAGCATCAACATGTGCACCCGTGAGGAGAAGGACAAGATCGCCGACCTGATCGGCAACTTCCGCTTCACCACCAAGTTCGGCCGCAACCTCTCGCGGTACGTACGCCACGGGATCGGCGTGCACCACGCGGGCATGCTGCCCAAGTACCGGCGGCTCGTCGAGAAGCTGGCGCAGGCCGGTCTGCTGAAGGTCATCTGCGGCACGGACACCCTCGGCGTCGGCGTCAACGTCCCGATCCGTACGGTGCTGTTCACCGCCCTCGCCAAGTACGACGGCACGCGCGTGCGCACGCTGCGCGCCCGGGAGTTCCACCAGATCGCGGGCCGCGCGGGACGTGCGGGCTTCGACACGGCGGGCCTCGTCGTGGCGCAGGCGCCCGAGCACGTCATCGAGAACGAGAAGGCACTCAACAAGGCGGGCGACGACCCGAAGAAGCGCCGCAAGGTGGTGCGCAAGAAGGCACCCGAGGGCTTTGTGGGGTGGACCGAGGAAGGGTTCGACAAGCTCATCAATTCCGAGCCCGAGCCGCTGACCTCCCGCTTCCGCGTCACGCACACCATGCTCCTCTCAGTGATCGCCCGTCCGGGCAACGCCTTCGAGGCGATGCGTCACCTCCTCGAGGACAACCACGAGCCGCGCAAGCAGCAGCTGCGGCACATCCGTCGCGCCATCGCCATCTACCGTTCGCTGCTCGACGGCGGAGTGGTGGAGAAGCTCGACGAGCCGGACGCATCGGGACGCATCGTGCGTCTGACGGTCGACCTCCAGCAGAACTTCGCGCTCAACCAGCCGCTGTCGACGTTCGCACTCGCCGCCTTCGACCTGCTCGACCAGGAATCCCCTTCGTACGCCCTCGACATGGTGTCCGTCGTCGAGTCCACCCTCGACGACCCGCGCCAGATCCTCGCCGCCCAGCAGAACAAGGCGCGCGGCGAAGCCGTGGCCCTGATGAAGGCCGACGGCGTCGAGTACGAGGACCGCATGGAGCGGCTCCAGGACGTCACGTACCCCAAGCCGCTGGAGGAGCTCCTCTTCCACGCGTACAACACCTACAGGACGAGCCACCCGTGGGTCGGTGACCACCCGCTCTCCCCCAAGTCCGTGATCCGCGACATGTACGAACGGGCGCTGACCTTCACGGAGTTCACGTCCTTCTACGAACTCGCCCGCACCGAGGGCATCGTCCTTCGCTACCTCGCGAGCGCGTACAAGGCTTTTGAGCACACCATCCCGGACGACCTGAAGTCCGAGGACCTGGAGGACCTCATCGCCTGGCTCGGCGAGATGGTCCGCCAGGTCGACTCCAGCCTCCTCGACGAGTGGGAGCAGCTCGCCAACCCCGAGGTCATGACCGCCGAGGAAGCCCAGGAGCGCGCCGACCAGGTCAAGCCGGTCACCGCCAACTCCCGCGCCTTCCGCGTCCTGGTCCGCAACGCGCTCTTCCGCCGCGTCGAGCTCGCCGCCCTCGACCACGTAGAGGAGCTCGGCGAACTGGACGCCGATTCCGGTTGGGACGCGGACGCCTGGGGCGCGGCCATGGACAAGTACTGGGACGAGTACGACGATCTCGGCACCGGTCCCGACGCCCGCGGCCCCAAGCTGTTGCTCATCGAGGAGGACCCGGAGCACGGTCTGTGGCGCGTCCGGCAGACGTTCGCCGACCCGAACGGCGACCATGACTGGGGCATCAGCGCGGAGGTCGATCTCGCGGCCTCCGACGAGGAAGGCCGCGCCGTCGTCCGGGTCACCGACGTCGGCCAGCTCTGAGCGCACCGAGCTTCCCCCGGACAGGAGTCGAGGAACCGTCATGAACAACCCCGCCGACCGTCTTGTCGATCTGCTGGACCTGGAGCAGATCGAGCTCAACATCTTCCGTGGCCGCAGCCCGCAGGAGTCCCTGCAGCGGGTGTTCGGCGGGCAGGTCGCCGGGCAGGCCCTGGTGGCCGCCGGTCGCACCACGGAGGGCGAGCGCCCGGTGCACTCGCTGCACGCGTACTTCCTGCGGCCTGGCCGTCCGGGCGTGCCGATCGTGTACCAGGTCGAGCGGGTGCGGGACGGGCGCTCCTTCACCACGCGCCGTGTCACCGCGGTCCAGCAGGGACGCACCATCTTCAATCTCACCGCTTCCTTCCATCAGCCCGAGGAGGGCGCTTTCGAGCACCAGTTGCCGCCGCGCATCACGGCTCCCGACCCCGAGACGC
Organism: Streptomyces sp. NPDC047525; assembly: GCF_040643025.1. Lineage (NCBI taxonomy): Bacteria > Bacillati > Actinomycetota > Actinomycetes > Kitasatosporales > Streptomycetaceae > Streptomyces > Streptomyces sp. NPDC047525. The sequence continues at coordinate 638,088 of NZ_JBEYTL010000002.1, read as the reverse complement.
TGCCGACGGTCGCCCAGGAGATCACCGAGCATCTGGGCGAGCTCCCCGAGCAGCTGGAGCGCATGGCCCGGCGCCAGCCCTTCGACATCCGCTACGTGGACCGGCTGCGCTGGACCCCCGAGGAGATCAAGGACGCCGAGCCGCGCAGCGCGGTCTGGATGCGTGCGGTCGGCCCGCTCGGCGACGATCCCCTCGTCCACACCTGCGCGCTGACGTACGCGAGCGACATGACGCTCCTGGACGCCGTCCGCATCCCGGTGGAACCGCTGTGGGGCCCCCGAGGCTTCGACATGGCCTCGCTGGACCACGCCATGTGGTTCCACCGCCCCTTCCGCGCGGACGAGTGGTTCCTCTACGACCAGGAGTCCCCGATCGCGACGGGTGGCCGCGGTCTCGCACGCGGCCGTATCTACGACATCGAGGGCAGGCTGCTGGTCTCGGTCGTACAGGAAGGGCTTTTCCGGCCCTACGGGGAGCGGCACATGGACGGCCGCCCCTCGACGGGTTCGTAGGACGGTCGCGTCAGCCCGGCTTCTTGCCCGCTTCCACGGTCTGGCTCTCGCCCTCGGCGTCGATGTGCGGGAGCAGCCGGTCCATCCAACGAGGCGCCCACCAGGCGGCTTTGCCGAGGAGCGTCATGACCGCGGGCACCAGCAACAGGCGGACCACGGTGGCGTCGATGAGCACACTGGCCGCGAGGCCGAGCCCCAGCATCTTCACCACGATGTTGTCGCTGATGATGAACGCGGCGAAGACACTCACCATGATCAACGCGGCGCAGGTGATGACCCGTGCGGTGATCTCCAGGGCGTGGGCGACGCTCGCCTTCGCGTCCCGGGTGCGCATCCACGCCTCGTGGACCCGGGACAGGAGAAAGATCTCGTAGTCCATGCTCAGTCCGAAGACGATCGCGAACATCATCATCGGTACGTAGCTCTCGATCGGGACCTTCCCCGAGACCCCGAGCGCCGGCCCGCCCCATCCCCACTGGAAGACGGCCACGACCACCCCGTACGAGGCCGCGATCGACAGCACGTTGAGCACCGCGGCCTTGACCGCGACGAGCAGCCCTCGGAACACGACAAGGATGACGAGGAAGGCCAGGGCCACGACCACCGCGATGATCAGCGGCAGCTTCTTGGAGACGATCTCCAGGAAGTCGGCCTGCGCGGCGGTAGTCCCCGTGACGTACGTGCTCGCCTTCGTCCCGGACACCGCCTGCGGCAGCACGTCGTCGCTCAGGTGCTCGTGCAGCTCGGTGGTCCGCTCGTCCTGCGGAGCGGCCACCGAGTACGCCGTGGAGATCAGGACGTCGCCGTCCGATGTGGCCTTGAGCGGGGTGATCACGGCCGCGTCCGGTACGTCGGTGAGGGCCTTCTGCGCCTGGGACGCCAGTGCCGATCTGTCCGACTGGGGCACATCGGTCTGGTCGATGACGAGAGTCATCGGACCGTTCGAACCGGGTCCGAAGGCCGAGGACATCAGGTCGAAGGCGCGCCGGTCGGTGAAGGACTTCGGGTCCGCCCCGTCACCGATGTGCCCGAGCTGGATGAAGAAGACGGGGACCGACAGGACGGCGAGCACGACGGCGCCGCCGATGAGGAACCACCAGGGCCGTCGCTCCACGCGCTGCGCGTAGCGGTGCCAGCCGCCCTTGGATGCCTCACCTGTCGCGGTGTTCGTCTCGGCGATCGGGGCCCGCACCCGTAGCTTGTCGATCCGCCGCCCGATCAGTCCAAGCAGCGCCGGGACCAGTGTCAGGGCCCCCAGCACCGCCGTGACGACGGTGACCGCGGCGGCCAGGCCCAGCTTGCCGATGAACGAGATCCCGGAGACCCACAGACCGGACAGAGCGATGATCACTGTGCATCCGGAGACCAGTACCGCCCGGCCGCTGGTCGCCGTCGCATGCCCCGCAGCCGTGAACGGATCCTGGCCCAGGAGGTTCTGACGGTGGCGGGTGACCAGGAAGAGGGCGTAGTCGATCCCGACGCCGATCCCGATCATCGTGGCCAGCGTCGGCGAGACCGTGGCGAAGGTGAACGCGGCCGCCAGCAGGCCCAGGCAGGCAAGGCCGCACAACACGCTGACCAGCGCCGTCACCAGAGGCAGCAGCGCCGCGAGCACGCTGCCGAATCCGATGAGGAGCACCACGATCGCCACACCGAATCCGATGGCCTCGCTCGTCCGGTCGTCCGGCTCCGGCCTGGCCAGCTCGCCCAGCGGACCTCCGTACTCCACTTCCACACCGGCGGAACGCAGCGGCTGCACCGCCTTGTCGACGCCGTCCAGGTATTCGTCGCCGAGGGTGGAGGGCTGCACGTCGAAGCGGACGGTGATGTAGCCCGTCTTTCCGTCGGAGGACAGCGGCCCGACGTTCGGTGTGCCCGCGGGCTGCTGCTGCGCGGGCAGCGGGCTCTGCGCGGACAGCACGTGAGGAAGCTTCTGCAGGCTGCTGACGGCCGAGCCGACCTGGTCACTCACCTCACTGAGGGGCTTGTCCGAGTCGTGCAGTACTACCTGGGCGCTGTATCCGCCGGCCGCGGGCTCGTGTGCCTTGAGGACGTCCAGGCCCGCCTGCGACTGGGTGCCGGGCAGGGAGAAGTCGTCGGAGTACTCACCGCCGTAGGCGTGGTTCAGTACCTGCAGCCCGACCAGAGCGGCCAGCCACACCACGATGACGGTCACGCAGTGACGGGCGCACCACTGCCCGATGCGCCGGAGCCGGCCCCGCTGTGGCGGCGAACCGCCCGGCCGTGGCTCACGCGGCCCATGTGACACAGACATGCTTGCTCCCGTAGGCATAGGTCACTTCGGATTCAACGCAAGGGCAGCGCTCTCGGCACCCGGAGGCGGGGAAACGGGTGACGTTCCCGCGCGCGCCGTACTGTCCCGAAAAGGAACTAGCCTGCTGACAGCGACGGCACGGAACGTGCGCGATGGACGGACAGGACATCGGTGCCTCCGATCGCCTGGGGTGAGGCAGAGGAAGGGATGGGGCATTGACCAGGGACGAGGACATGACGAGGGACCGCGACCGCCTGCTCGCCGAGGCCATTCGGCTGCGCGAGGACGGTCGCCGCGAGGAGGCACGGCAGCGGCTGCTGGCCCTGTGCGAGCAGTTCCCCCAGGACCCGGATGTGGCGTACCAGACCGCGTGGGTGCACGACGCACTCGGTCTTGAGGCCGAGGCGGTGCCGCACTACGCACGAGCGGTCGAGGGTCCAGGCCTTTCTCCCGATGACCGCCGGGGGGCGCTCCTCGGCCTGGGCAGCACCTACCGCGTCCTTGGCCGGTATCCCGAAGCCGTCGTGACCTTGGGTGACGCGGTGTCCGAATTCCCCGACGACGCCGCCCTCAAGACCTTTCTGGCCATGGCCCTCTACAACACCGGCCGGGCACACGCCGCGATGGAGCTCCTCCTGACCGTGCTCGCCGCCACCAGTCAGGACCCGGGCATCGTCGGCTACCGGCCCGCGATCGAGCACTACGCCAAGGATCTCGACGCCACCACGTAACGGCGCTGCCCGCGGGCCGTCCCCGCGCCCGTCTGGCTACGCTCCCCTGCGGCGCATCCACTTGAGGAGGCCTCGTGGCTCCGGCGCCCGCCCTCTCGTCTCTTGCTCGGGCAGTGCGGTGGGTGGTGCCTCGTGATCCGGCCCGGGGTGAGCGCTTGGCTCAGTATCGAGCTCTGCCCGGGGCCGGGGGCCGGAAGCGGACTCGTGATCCGGTGCCGGCACGGGAGCAGGCTTTGACTCGGGCCGCGGTGCCGGGCGCTCCCCTCGGGCCTGGGAGAGGCCGATGGTCAGGTTCGCCCGCAGCCAGCGGATCTCGTCCGGGTCGTCCGCGGTCGTGATCTTCTGGATGATCCGTCCCGCCGGTGTATCCGGCGCTCCCTGACCGCCGAAGAGCTCGGGCATGAGCCTGCGCACATAGGCGCGTTCGTACGGATCCTTGATGATTTCCGCGATCTGGGCCGGGTCGAGCAGCGAGGCCACGGCCGCGGCGCGCTCCCAGGGGTCGTCGGACTGCCGCAGCAGCGCTCCCGCGTGGCGGCCTCGCCAGTTCCGCGCCCGCAGGTCGACGCCTGCCTCCAGTTGGGCGCGGATCGTGCCAGGGGCTCGGCCGGTGAGGAGTCCGGAGTTGGCCTCGGCCTCGGCGAACTGCCTCAGTTCCTCGGCCAGATACAGCCAGACGACGGCTCGATACCTGTTCAGGTAGAACTTCACCGGCGTGACGAAACCCGCGCGAGTGAGCCGAGTGAATCGGGCCGTGGAGATGTCCATCAGAGCCGCACCCTCCGTGGTCCCCACGGCTCTGATGCGCTCCACCCATGCTTCGGGAAAGCCCTCCCCGGCACGGACTCGCTCGATCTCCTCGCGTGTGACGCGGCGCCGTCCACCGACCGTGTCGCTGACGGTGCGGATGCGCCCCAGCATCACGGCGAGCTCGAACTCGCCGCGTTTCAGACCCAGTTCCCGTGCCGCGCGGCTCTGCGTGACCGATGTCCGCGCTGCCGTGTCAGCGGCTTCTTGCGTGATCGTGTGACCTGTCATGGTGGTTCTCCCCCGTGAGGCGTCTTTGCTCTCGGGAAAAACCGTAGCGCGATCACCGCGACCCGCGCCGAGCCTGTGGATAACTCTCGCCGCGTCGACGTTTCAGCTGGTCAGAGGTCTACCACAGGCGTCCGCTCCGGCTGCCGGGCGCCCACGCCGAGATGCTCGCCGACACGATTGACGAGAAGTGTCATCTCGTACGCGACCTGACCGATGTCCGCCTCGGCGGAGCTGAGGACGCACAGGCAACTGCCGTCGCCGGCCGCGGTGACGAACAGCACCGCGTCGTCGAACTCGATCATCGTCTGGCGCACGTTGCCGGCCCGGAAGTGCCGCCCTGAGCCCTTGGCCAGGCTGTGCAGACCGGATGAGACCGCGGCCAGATGTTCCGCGTCTTCCCGCTTCAGCTCGGAGCTCGCTCCGGTCACCAGGCCGTCGTTGGACAGCACCAGCGCGTGCCGTACGGGCTCCATGCGCTCGGTCAAGTCGTCGAGCAGCCAACCGAGCCCCGTGTTCTGCACCATGTTCCCGTCTCCCCGCCTTCTGTTCCCCCTGGCCGGAGGAACTGACCTGCCAGCCTTCCCCACCATCGGCGCCTCGGCAAGCATGATGAGGACATGGCACAGAAGATGACCGAGGACCAGTGGCGGGCTTTCGTCTCGCAGGGCACCCGTACCGGCAAGCTGTCGACCGTCCGGGCGGACGGCAGCCCGCATATCGCACCGATCTGGTTCCTGTTGGACGGGGACGAGTTGGTGTTCAACACCGGGGCGGAGACCGTCAAGGGGCGGAATCTGGCGCGGGACGGGCGCGTCGCCCTGTGTGTGGACGACGACAGGCCTCCGTTCGCGTTCGTGGTCCTGCAAGGGCAGGCGCGGCTGATCGACGATCTCGACGAGGTACGGCACTGGGCCGGCAGGCTCGGCGCCCGCTATATGGGCGAAGGGCGCGCCGAGGAGTTCGGTGAGCGCAACGGCGTGCCCGGTGAACTCCTCGTGCGCGTCAAAATCGACAAGGTGGTCGCACGCGGCGCCGTCGCCGACTGACGCCTGAGCTCACGCTCCGGCGTCTCAGCCCACCGTGTCGAGCAGCCGGGCGGTATGCATCCGCCCGGCGTACTCGACCAGGCGTATCAGCACCTCCTTTCCCGAATCGCGGTCCCGTGCGTCGCACAGCACCACGGGGGTGCCGCGGTCGAGGTCCAGGGCCCGTGACACCTCGTGCGCACCGTACGTACGCGCGGTCGCGAAGCAGTTGACCGCGACCACGAACGGAATGTGCCGATGCTCGAAGTAGTCGACGGCGGGGAAGCAGTCCTCGAGCCGTCGGGTGTCCGCGAGGACGACGGCACCGAGCGCGCCCTGGGACAACTCGTCCCACAGGAACCAGAAACGGTCCTGCCCGGGTGTACCGAAGAGGTACAGCGACAGGCCCGACCTGATGGTGATGCGGCCGAAGTCCATGGCGACGGTCGTCGTGGTCTTGCGGTCGACTCCGCCGGTGTCGTCCACCGACTGGCCCGCCTCGCTGAGCAGTTCCTCGGTGCGCAGCGGGCGGATCTCGCTGACCGCGCCGACCAGGGTGGTCTTGCCCACCCCGAAACCGCCCGCGACCAGAATCTTCAACGCCATGGCGGTCGTGTCGTCGCCGCCGGCATCAGAGCGCTCGGAGCCCATCGATCACCTCTCGCAGGATCTTCTCGTCGGGCAGCTGTGCGGGTGGCACGGGTCGGCTCACCTTCACGCAGCCCATTTCCAGCAGGTCGCCGAGCAGCACTCTGACCACGCCCACGGGCAGATCGGCGTCGGCCGCAAGTTCGGCGACCGACTGGGTCTCGGTGCGGCACAGTTCGATGAGCGACCGGTGTTCCGGTCCGAGCGCGGTCTCGTCCCCGGGGCCCGGGGCGTTCTGATCCAGCGTGACGAGCGCGATCAGATCGAAGCGCGCTCCGCCGGGCCCCGGTTGGGTCCGTCCGCCCGTCATCGCGTAGGGGCGGACCAGTGGTCCGGCCTCCTGGTCGTACCACTGGCTGCCCGCGTCGCGCGGGACGCCGCTCCTGTCCTCGGTCATCTGTGTCGACCGCCCCGTCTCATCCGACGGCCGGCGGCTGCGCCGCGAAGCGCGGGGGCGTGTAGAGATGCTCGCCCACCCGCTTGACCAGGCGTGCCATCTCGTAGGCGACCAGACCGATGTCGGCCGTCACGGAGCTCAGTACGGCGAGACAGGATCCGTCGCCCGCCGCTGCCACGAACAGGAACGCGTCGTCCATCTCGACCATGGTCTGGCGCACTCCCCCGGCCCCGAAGTGCCGCCCCGTGCCCTTGGCGAGGCTGTGGAATCCGGAGGCGACCGCGGCGAGGTGCTCGGCGTCCTCGCGGCTGAGAGCGGTCGAGGCACCGACGGCGAGCCCGTCGTTCGAGAGCACCACGGCGTGCCGTACCTCGCCGACGCGCAGTACCAAGTCATCCAGCAGCCAGTCGAGTTCGCCGGACCTGTCGGCGGTTCTGCTCTGATCCTGGATCATGCGTGGTCTCCTTCGGTGCTGTCACTGGCCGGTGCGGGCCCTGGTATGTCGGGGACGGCGCCGACGATGCCGGGCCGGCGGCCGCCGCCGCGGGTCCAGCCGTCGCGGTAGGCGGCCATGCGGTCCCGCACCTGTTCGGGGCTGCGTTCGGTGTCTTCGCGGACGCTCACGGATCCGGCGGCGTCGTCCGGGGGTCGCTCGCGCAGTTGGGGGGCCAGGCTGGCCTGCCGCACGCGGCGCGGGAGGTCGTCCGAGGGCTCGGGGGCGCTGTCGGGTTCCGCGTCCGGTGGCTTGTGCAGGCGCAGTGCGGTGACGCCCGGGGGCGTGGTCGCCGGGGTCTCCGTGGACGGGGCCAGTGCGGGGCGGGCGGTCGGGGCGGGCACGGAGTTGCCGTTCATCGGCGCGGGATCGGGCACGCGCGCGTGTCCGTCCTCGGTGCGGTCACGTTCCATGGTGTGGGCTCCGGGGCTCTCCGGTGTGGTGCTCTGCAGCAGTGCGGTGGGCAGGAGGACGACCGCGGTGGTACCGCCGTAGGGGGACGGACGGAGATTCACTTTGACTCCGTGTCGCGCGGCGAGCCGGCTGACGACGAAGAGCCCCAGTTGGTCGCTGTCGAAGAGGTCGAGCGTTTCGGACTGCTCGATGCGGTGGTTGGCATCGGCCAGGGTTTCCGCTCCCATGCCGAGGCCGCGGTCCTCGATCTCCAGGGCGTAGCCGTTGCCGACCGGTTCTCCGTTGACCCGCACCTTGGTGTGGGGCGGCGAGAACTGGGCGGCGTTCTCGACGAGTTCGGCCAAGAGGTGGGTCAGGTCGGCGACAGCCGTGCCGACGACCGCGGCGGCGGGGAGTTGTCGCACCTCCACGCGCGCGTAGTCCTCGACTTCGGAGACGGCCGCTCGGACGACGTTCGTCAGGGAGACGGGCATGCGCCAGGCACGCCCCGGAGCGGCTCCGGAGAGGATGATCAGGCTCTCGGCGTGCCGCCTCATCCTGGTGGTGAGGTGGTCGAGCCGGAAGAGGTCGCTCAGTTCGTTCGGGTCGTCGGACCTGCGCTCCATGCTGTCGAGGAGGCTGAGTTGGCGGTGGACGAGGACCTGGCTCCTGCGGGCGAGGTTGACGAAGACGCCTGAGATGCCGCTGGCGAGTTCGGCGCGCTCGATGGCAGCGCGCAGGGCCGCCCGGTGCACCGTGCCGAGCGCTTCGTAGACCTGCCCCGTCTCGTCCTCCGCGAGCGGGCCGGGTGGAGCTTCGGCGTGAATGTCGATCTCCTCGCCGGCCCGCAGCTTCCGCATGGCGTCCGGGAGTTTGTGGCGGGCGATCTCCAGCGCGCCGTTGCGCAGGCTCACGAGCTCGACGACCAGCCCGCGCCCGATGCGTACGGAGATGACCAGTGAGGCGGCGACGGCCAGGAGCCCGAGGAGTACGGCGGCGCCTGCCGGTGTGAGCAACCCGCGGGTGAACGGGTCGGCCCGGTCGGCGGCGCTGCGGCTCGCGCCCACGTCGATCGCGCGGAGTTCGTCCCGCACCTCGGCATGGGCGCTGTCCCACTCGGCGGCCGGCGCCGCGGCGGCTGCCTTGCGGCCCGGTGGTGCGACGAGCACCTTGTCCTCGACGGCGCGCACGTCGGCGTACGCGCTCCCCTCCACGAGGTCCTGCCAGGCTGCTCGTTCGGGTCCGCGCAGATCCGCCACCGCCCCATCGGTCAGGGTCCGCCGGGTGTCGACGGCCCCGGTGAACTGCCGCAGCCGCTCCCCGTCCAGGGGGCCGTCGAGCCGGGCGCTGGACAGGACGACGTCCTCGCGCGCCAGCATCTCGGCGGCTCGGGAGAATTCGAGCAGCACGCGCGCGTGGGAGCCGAGTTCGGCTTCCTGGATGCCGGTGAGTGCGCCGCCGACTCCGAAGGCTGCCGAAATGGTCCTCGTGTACTGGCCGTAGGTCGCGTCCCAGGCCGTGCGGCGGTCGAGCACATCGGACCGCACCGTGCTCAGGCCTTCGGCCTCGGAGACGAACGTTTCGAGCCTGGACTCCACACCGGTGGGCAGGTCGGCACCATCGGCGACGGTCTGGCCCTCGCCACGACGCAGCTTCGCCACCGCGCGGTCCGTGCGTCCCGCCTGCCGTTCGAGTTCGCTGCCACGGTCGGGCGCCGGCTTGGTCGCGTAGCGCACGGCCGCCGCGCGCTCGGCCTGCAGCGCCGCGATGGCTGTGTCGACAGGTCCGCGCACCTGGGCGTCGACGCGCTGCAACTGCCGCAGGTGTGCCATGTCCTGGGCCGTGCTGACCGTGGCATATCCCCACAGTGCGAGCAGGGAGACGACCGGCACCATCAGGAGGCACACGATCTTGGCTCGTACGGTGCGAGGACGCGGCCACCAGGAGCGTCCGCGCGCGGGGTTCTTCGGCGGTGCGGGCTCCGAAGGGGCTTTTGCGTCGGGCCGTTCGTCAGCGGGCGGTCCCGCGTGCGCGCGGCGACCACGTGCCGGGGCCCCGGGATTCGGCGGCACAGGGCCGTCGGCCGGGTCGGGGGTCCTACGGGGTGTACGCATGGCCTCCTCGCTCGGAGAGATTTCGGGGCGTGTGCCCGGCCGTCCGTGGCCGGTCCGGGGCGCCGCTACCCGGCGGCGCGCTCCACCGGCCGCTGGGCCGCCACGGAGGCCTCGCGCTCCCCCGAGGTCGGGGAGAGCGCGACAAACGCCGAGGTCAGGAAGAGATAGGAGCCGAGGCCGACCGCGAGGGGGAAGATGAACTGCATGGTCGTGGCGCCGGGCAGTGCCGCACCCGACTCGGTGACCCGCACGCTCACGGCCAGCATTCCGGTGTAGTGCATGCTGCTCACCGCCCCGCCCATGACAAGCGAGGCGACGGCGACCGCGAGCGGCGACTTGATGTTCAGTGCCGCCCACAGGGCAGCGGTCGCGGCGACGACGGCGATGACGACGGAGAGGCCGACCAGCACCGGGTCGTAGCGCACGCTGCCGTGCAGCCGCAGTGCGGCCATGCCCAGGTAGTGCATGCTCGCGACGCCGAGCCCGGTGGTGAGTCCGCCGAGCGCGAGCGCACGCCCGCGGTCACGGCCGTAGCCGACGGCGAAGACCCCGGCGCCGACGACAGCCATCGCGACGATCAGGCTCAGGATCGTCAGGGGCACGTTGTAGTGGATCTCGGTGCCGGTCACGCCGAAGCCGAGCATGGCCACGAAGTGCATCGTCCAGATACCCGTGCCGATGGCGGAAGCCGCGGTGATGAGCCAGTTGCGGCGTGAGGTGCCCGTGGCGCCGAGGGCACGGACGGTGCAGCGCAGCCCGAGAGCGGCGCCGATACAGGCCATCGCGTACGACAGCACGGGGGTCAGCCAGCCGAAGGTGGCGTGGTCCAGGTGTCCCATGGCTCCGGGACGCTAGTCCGGACAGGGGCGCACAACGGGGGCGCAGTTCGAAAGGTGTTGGAATCTGACAGAGAGAGGACCCTGAACGACCGCATCACGCTCGAACGTGTGCCCCCAACGCGCATGCGAGTCGTTGAGTAATCATGGCCGCATGAGCGATGACCACACGCGTGTCCGTGACTTCTTCTCCGCCCGGGCGGCCGACTGGGACACCCGGTTCCCCGACGACGGGCCCGCCTATCGCGCCGCCGCGTCCGAGCTCGGTCTGCGCCCCGGCGGCCACGTCCTCGACGCCGGGTGCGGCACAGGACGCGCGCTGCCCGCGCTCAGGGAGGCCGTAGGGCCCTCCGGAGTCGTCCTCGGGGCCGATCTGACTCCCGCCATGCTGGAGGCCGCCACACGAGCGGGCCGGGACCGTGAAGGGCAGCTCCTGCTCGCGGACGTGACCCGGCTCCCGCTGCGGAGCGCGTCGCTCGACGCCGTGTTCGGGGCGGGCCTGATCTCCCATCTGCCCGACCCGGCGGAGAACCTGCGGGAGTTGAGGCGCGTGGTGCGCCCCGGAGGGACCCTCGCTCTCTTCCACCCGATCGGCCGTGCTGCGCTCGCGGCGCGGCAGGGCCGCCAGATCACCACGGACGATCTGCGGGCCGAGGAGAACCTCCGCCCGCTGCTCGCCGGTTCGGGCTGGCAGTTGACCTCGTACGTCGACGAGTCCGCACGATTTCTCGCTCTGGCCGCACGACAGGACTAGACGGCCGAAAAACCGGCGAGCCCACGCTTTTCGAGTGGGCTCGCCGGGTTGCGTTTCTCCGCCGCGCCACTCAATTCTCTTTAGCGGGAGAGAAAAGAGATGCTCGAGGCCGGCGAAGAATGAACATCCCTCTTACATCTTGTCGAAGAGGGTCCACATCTGATTCGGCGCATTGGGCGCGGCTTCCCTGAGCGTCACCGCCTGGTCCTCGCCGTTCGCCGTGATGAGCAAGGCCGGGAACTTCTTGCTCTCGATGGTGGACTGCTCCTCCCCCGTGTCCACGACCCAGCGCTGGGAAAGCTTGTCGGGACTGCGGGGCTTCAGCGTCACTGTGCCGTCCCGCGTGGTGGCTTCGAGACACTGGCCCTTGTAGTGGGTGCTCTCGATCGTGTAGATGCCCGTTCCTGCCGGGGTTTCACCTACCAGCTCGAGCTGCCATACCTGATAGGTCTGCTCCGGGCTCCGCGTCCACACCGTCTTGCCGTCGTAGGCATCGAGGTTGGTGTCGTCACTGAAAACCTGGATGGAAGCCGACAGACTCTTCATCGAGGCCATGGCGTTCCCCCTTTCAATCGACTGGTCTGGGTCGTTTCCGGGGTGTCGACGGATGGTCTGGTCCGCCGAACGGCCTTTACATTTCCAGAGCCGCCAGCTTCCCGGCAAGTTCCTTAATCAGCCAGCGTCAGCAGCGCCGAGCGGGGCCGGAAAGCGAGGTCACGCGTCGAAAAATTCAGTCGTTTCCCACTACTGAACACGCTGCCCCTTCCGCTCACTTTCCTCCCGACCACCACAGGAATTCCCTCTCGATTCCCCTCGTGCACTACGACTGTTGCGCATGGGACCGGGCAGCCCTACCGGCATCTTCGCCACTCGGTTACTCGGGATCGCCGATCTCAGGCATATCGAGGTCGACTTCGAGGTGTCCATCTCCTCGCCGCATGTCCTTTCAGCGGGGCTGGGCCATGCCTCTGGAAGCCGTGAAGCCCTTCCTCAAGGCGGTGGGCAACAGCCCGGCCACGGTGCGGTGGGACTTCGCGGGCTGGCCCGAGGCCCCTGAAACCGGCTTGGGCGCGGGCGGCAGCCGGGGAGCGTTCCTGACGCTGTGCGTGAATGTCCGCGACCTCGATCTGGAGGAGCCCGCGACCGATCACACGCTTCTCGTCCACGTCAAGCAGATCGAGGCCGAACGCGCATCATGGCTGGCGTCCCAGGTCGGGTTGCGGGTGATCGGCGAACTGGTGATGGCGCCGTACTGAGAAGGTCGTTGACAGTGGTGAATCATCGCCGGATTCGTCCGGTGGTGACGGCTGAAGAAGCGATCGAGTTCGCGCTCCAGTGGGACGACGAGAAGATTCCGTGCAAATCCGGTCTCGCACTGTTCGAGGCCGACCGGGCGGCCCGGCGTCTCGGCCGGGAGATCACCCCACCGGCCTGCCCTGGCCGATCCGCTGTCTCTCGGCAACCACCGCGGCGAACGCCTCCGGGTTGTCGAACATGATGTTGTGCCCCGCCTCCGGCACGGTCACCACCCGCACCCCGGACGCCACCAGTTCCTCCGCGCCCGCGAGTTCGCCGCTCCGCGCGCCCTGCAAGAAGACACGCTCCACCGGCAGATCCACGAGCATCGCGCGCATCGTGGGCAGCGTCCCCCTCACGAGCCCCGTCGCACTGCGGTGCAGGGCACGGGGGTCGGCCAGCCTCATGGTCGCCGCCCACAAGGGGCCGGCCTTTTCGAGCACGCGCGCGTGGCCGTCGGCCACGAAGTCCTCCTCTTCGTAGGACGCGATTCCGCTGCTGCCCGCCGTCACGGCCGGGTTGGGGTCGAGATTGGCCTCGGTGAGGACCAGCCGTGACACAAGGTCGCCGCGACGGTGCGCGAGCACGATGGCTACGGAGCCGCCCATGCTGTGCGCGACGATCTCCGCCCCCGTCACCTGGGCATCGTCCAGCGCCGCGGCCAGGGCGTCCGCGTGTTCCTCCAGGGAGTAGCCGAAATCCGCCGGGCGGTCGCTGATGCCGTGGCCCGGCAGGTCGACGAAGAGCGATCGACGTCCGGCCAGCTCGGGCCTGGCCGCGATGTGCGCGTGATAGACCGTCGACGCCGCGCCGAGCCCGTGCACGTACACGCGGGCCGGGCCGGAACCCTCGCTCTCCGTCCAGCGGACACAGCTGCCCTGTGCGTCGAACCGTGCCTGTCGCATCGTCGCTCCCTCACTCGCCTGCCAGTGCTTCCGAGACAATACATCGGTGGCGATGTATTGCGGATGGGATGTACACCGCTGGTGCGGCAGAATGCACGGCATGCTCGAACTGGCCATCCTCGGATTCCTCTACGACGCGCCTCTGCACGGTTACGAGCTGCGCAAGCGCATCACCGCCCTGACCGGGCACGTACGCCCGGTCGCGGAGAGCACGCTGTACCCCGCCATCAAACGGCTTGAGAGAGCCGGCCTGCTGGCCCGCGAGACACAGCCCGGCTCCGTGGCGGCCCCGCGCCATGTCCTGAACCTCACCGCAGAAGGCAGGAGCGAGCTGCGCCGCAGGCTGACGGAACCGCAGCAGGGGGACATCACCGACGAGAACCGCTGGTTCACGGTCCTCGCCTTTCTGCGCCATGTCGACGACACGGCGGCCCAGGCCGCGGTCCTCGAGCGCCGCCTGGCCTTTCTCGAGGAGCCCGCCAGCTTCTTCTACGACGGCGAGCGCCCGATGCGCGCCGAGGACCTCGACGACCCGTTCCGGCGCGGCATCCTCACCATCGCCCGCGCGACGAGCCGCGCCGAACTCACCTGGCTGCGAACGACGTTGACCTCACTTCGCTGAGGTGGTCGACCTCACTCCGCCGGGGCGGCAGCCGACTCGTCCGTGTGCGCCACCGGGCAGCCCCGGACTCCGGGCACCGGGAACGTTCCGAGCTCTCCGACCCGATACCCCTTCGGATAGCCCTTGATCTCCCAGTTCTGCCGGGCGTAGTGCGGCGCTCTACGGGGCGGCATCAGCCGCACGGCGCGGCCGCGCAACCGCACGGCTCGCCTGACAACCGTGCGGGCGACAGGGCCCGGCGGTTCATAGCGGAAGGCGCGCAGGAGGGGCTCGTCGAGAAGGGCGAGGGTCGAGGCACGCAACAAGGGCGCCAGCGAGCCCGGGTACCAGGAGGCCATGACGTCGAGGGTCGCGTCGGAGACCTTGCGCGCACCCTCGTCCCACGCGAAGTGGGCCTCTTCGTAGGCATCGAGGCACTTCTCGAAGGCTTCGTAGGAGTCCGGGATGTCCTGGATCCCCATGTGCCGCCCCAAGGTGCGGTAGTAGACGGCGGCCGCGGTCGTCTCGTGGCGTGACAATCTGCGCCATCCGTAGGCGTCGATCCAGCGCTTGGGCATCACCACGAACGTGCACAGCACGTAGCGCATGTCTTCATTGCTGATGTCGTAGCTACGGTGCATCTGGTTGATGCGGCGGATCGCGGTGCGGCCCTCGTCCGTGCCGAAGCCGTGCTCGACGACGGTGTCGAGGAGCAGGGCCGTGTCGTCGTATCGCTTCTGCGTACGGTCCGTCAGTTCCGCCGTCTCGGCCAGGAGTCGGCCAATGCTGGGAACGGCGTACGTGCGGTAGAGCGCCAGTTCAAGAGCTCGGGTGTAATCCCAGGGGAACTCGTACGTCGCGGTGAGCCGGTAGATCGCCAGGGCGTCCTTCTCCGGGTCGAGACGCCGAATCTCCTTGAGCCGGTCATAGCGCTTCACCGCACGGCCCCCCTTCTGTCGTCGGAGCTCCAACTCTACGTTGGAGTACAACAGATGAGTGATCATCAGCGGCAACCACAACCGGGGGAAGGTGGCCCACATGTTCGACAAGCTCCGCAAGCTGTGGCACACGAACGAAGCGGTCCGCAGCAAGGAAGAGCGCCCGCACAACCTCTTCGAGGCGGCGGCCGTCTACGTGGCGGCGTGCGCCGAGGACGACCAGGACCGACAGGACGAAGCCACCGGGTGGGTGTCACCGGAGGCCCTGTCCTTCGGCGTCAGCGAACTCGCCTGCCGGGCGGTGATCACCCTCGCCCGGGAGCGCGACGAGTCGCCGTCGGACGTGGCGCGTACGCTCCTCGGCCTGCCTGCCGCCTGACGTCCGTGTGCGTGGGATCGGGACAGGCCAGTGCCTCCTGGAGAGAGTTGCCTGTCTCGGCCGCGTGCGCGAGACGCTCACGGACCTCTCGCGGGGTGCGTGGGCGGTGGCCGGGGCCGTCGCCGCAGCAGCCCTGCCGGAATCGGAGTCCGGACAGCAGGACCGCGCTCAAGGCGCGCCACGCCGCCGTGTCGCGCCGCTTGGGCACGGCGAGCGCGGAGCCCGCGTTGAGCAGCTGGCCCCCGCACCTGGGGCAGATGTCGGCGCGCACGCGTCCGTAGTCGGCCGACTTCTTGAAAGAAGCACGGCACGGCAGACAGACGAAGTGCGAACTGGCTCTGGGCATGACACCCAGCGTAGGCGTCCGGTACAGAGGCCGACGAGCGAGTTTCCGGTGCGTACGAGCGAGTTTCCTGGTCACGCACCCCTCGACGATCAAGCGGACCTGTGGTTAGGGTGCGCCGACGGATGAAGCGATGGGGAGGCTGGCATGGCCGGAACGGACGACGCTGTCGCCGCCGAGGACGACGCGCTGTACGTGCTGACCGCGGTGCTGCTGACACCCGCGAAGTTTCCAAGCGTGCTCGGTGACGACTATCCGGAGGCGTGCGCGGCACTGGGGCTCTCACCACTCGCCGCCGGGTACGGCCTGGTGCTCGGTCAGGACGGTGCGGGCGCCCGGTGGACCGTCGTCATCGACGACGTATCACTCGTGGCCGTCGCGATCGCCTCCTGGGACTGCGGGATGGAGTACGACCTGTCGCCCGACGAGCGCACGGTGGTAGCCGCGCTGCCCGGCTGGCCGCTCGCCGTCGCCGTCGCGGCGCCCAACGTGCCCGCTCCCCATGACCCCGAGCCCGATCCCGAGGAAGGGGACCAGAGGCCGCTCTCGCCCCCGCAGTCCGACACGTGGGGTCCGGCCCAGCGACGGCTCGGTGCCGACGAGATCGCGCTCCAGTGGGCGACGTGGCGCGAGCAGATCGACGACGCCAACTTCTCGACCGAAAGCGACGAGCCGGGCGCGGACACCGCCCCGGAGGGCGGCGACGCCCCCAAGACCGACGCCGACGCCGACGATCAGGCTCCGCTCACCGGCGTACGTCGCGTCCTGGCGGAAGCACGGGCGTACGTGGAGACGCCACCGCCCCTGGGCCGCGTGCGGTCGTCGTTCGCCTCCGGGGAGGCCCGCATCCTGCGTGCCGACGGTCCTGGCTGGTCCATGGTCGCCAGGACCGACGACATCGCGTTCGTGCTTCTCGACGAAGAGCCCGGAGAGGTGCTGCCGGTGGGGCGCGGACGCGATCTGCCCTGGCTCCTCGACGCGCTCGACAAGATGGCCGTACGCCCCGCCTGATCCCTCTGGCGCCTCTTCTGCCCTCTCTGGCAACGCGCCCCGTCAGTGGTTGTGCTCGGGGTCGAAGAGGAAAGCGGCCGTCGCCGTGTCGTGGTCCCCGTGGTCGCGCAGGGCCACCAGTTCGGCGCGCCAGGTCTCGTCCCACGACGTCGCCCGGCCACCGGCGCGCACCAGCGCGAGCGCCATCACTCCGGCCACCGGGGTCCCGCGCTCGCGCAGCAAGCGGGCGGCGGCGAGCAGGGCCGCACGCGCGCGTGGAGTAGGGGCCTCCAGATGGAACCCGCTTCCCAGGGGCAGCCGTTCGGGGCGTTCCTCGACCAGTTCCAGGAGCCGCTCCCAGCGCGCTGCGTGGTGCTCGCCGTGGCGCACGGCGGCCAGCGACGTGTCCCATGCCAGGGCCGCCGCATCGGCATACAGGCCCACCGCTTGCATCGACAGGGCCAGGGCGTCGGCGATGAACAGCGTCTGGGCAGTGCCTCGCCGGACGCGCAAGGCCTCTCCGATGCCCGAGAGCCGACGGAGCGCATCAGCTCTCGCCTGCGGATCCGGCGTGCCGACTAGATCCTGGAGCCTTCGGATGACGCCCCTCAGGATGGGCCCTCCGACCGGCCCCAGGGGGAACCAGGCCAGTTGCTGTGCGGCCGCGTCCCACTCCCTTCGGCCTCGCGCCGGATCCGTGGCGACCTCGGCGACGGCGCGCAGGGCGTCGACTGATTCCGGTGTGAACCAGGCGGGCAGGGCTCGGCACGCGGCGACGACGGTCTCTTCGTCGCCTTCCCTCACCAGGCGGGCCAGGAAATCCGCGTAGGGCTCCCCCGCGGATTCACTCACGGACCCCACGCGCGCGTGGACCACCGCTTCGCGTACGGCGGGTTCGTCGGCCGCCCGTGCCAGGCGGTCGGCGACGGCGGGGCGGGCGACCGCGGCGAGGAGGTAGCGCGCTACAACGGCGCGTACGTCACGGTGTTGCCCCGGTGCATCCCAGACCGCCACCAAGGCGTCGAACGCAGCGTCACTGGTCAGCGCGCCAAGGGCTCGGACAGCCTCCTTTCGCGAGCCGACGGGGGCATCCGACGCACAAGCCACGGGGGTGAGCAGGGCGACTGCCTCCGGATCCGGTACTGCCTCCAGGAGTCGGCGTACGGATGCCATGGCGGCCCGCCCCCGGGCACCGCCCGTCGCGGCGTGCCGGAGCAGGAAGCCCAGCAGCGGCTCGGTGGCCGGTGGTGCGCCGTCGTGGGCCGCGCCCAGGATGTCGCCCAGTGCGCCAAGTGCCGCGGCGGCGATGGGTTGTGGCGCCGACTGCGCGAGTGTCGTGAGCAGGTCTGGTTCACGCACCTGCGCTGCCGCGTCGGCACGAGTGCGCAGCGGAGCAAGCTCGTCGGCGGCCACGCGCGCGTGGTGTTCGTCCCAGGCGCGGCGCTGTTCGGGCAGCCACCGGCCGGTGACGCCGGCGTGCAGCCCCGTGGCCCAGGCCGTGGCTCGGGGCCGTACCCGGCCCGTGAGCCCCTCTTGGGCGGCGACCAGCACGGAGTCCAGCAGGTCCGTACGCCGGGTGACGACGGTGCGCAGGATGATCGGCACCGCTGCGAACGATGCGTCGAGGCAGATCAGTTCGGCGCTGCGTCGCTCCCGCAGCTCCGCCGGCCCCGTCCAGGCGCCCGCCGCGCGGGCAGCGATGTCCGGGTCGTCGGACTCCATCACCATGGCGCGCACCAGAGCGTCGAGTTCCGGCAGGGCGGGCAGGTGCGGTGCGAGGAGTTCGGCGACGGCGATGCGGAGATCGGGGCGCACCGGTGTGTTCGGCGATGTCGCGGACCAGATGGCACGCGCCGCTTCCTGGCCGATGCGCAGTGGTGCGACGGGCTGGCGGGAGCGCGGGTCGGACACCAACTGGCAGAGCAGTTCCGTGGCATAGGCGGCACGGTCGATCCTGCCGGTCGCCGCCGCGCTCTCGGCTGCGCCGCGGAGCAGCTGCTCCGCCGCGGCGAGCGTGTGGGTGGTCGAGTCGCGGGACTGGACGGTGGTCGTCGCCGCGTCGCGCAGGACTCGGTCGGGCAGCGCGGCGAGCAGGTACGGGGGCGTGCCCGCGAGCTGCTGGAGAGCGGCCCTGCGCACTTCCTCCTGGTCGTGCCAGGCCCGCTCGCAGTCCCCGGCGATCCGTGCGAACTCGTGTGGGTCGCCTTCGAGTTCCGCGCAGGCGAGCAGAGCGGGCCAGGCCATCAGGCGCTGGTGGACGCGGTGCTGCCCGGCCATGTCGCGCAGCACCGGTTCTCCCAGAGCGAGCGGGAGCGCCACGGCCAGGCGGCTGGATGTCCACTCCTGACGTGACCAGCGCTCCACCCAGGGCATGACGAGCGCCGCTCTGTCGGCCGGGGCCAGGGCCGTGAGTGTGGCTATGGGCAGGCTGCGCACCGAGCGGCGGCGGGCGGTGCGTTCCTCCACCAGGCGGCGGCGTTCCGGTGCGGGCAGCAGCATCAGCAGGCTGTCGGGTTCGACGGCGTGGCGTCCCGAGCCGTGATGCCGCGGCTGCGTCACCGGGCAGCGACGGGCGAGGTCCACCAGATCCGCGGGCGGGAGTTCGCGCAGGGCACGCCGCGTGGCGGGCGGCAGCGCCCCGGCCGAGAGCCGTAGCTCACGGGGAGAGCCGTCCTGGTTCGGGCGGGCCGCGCGCAGGATCTCCAGGACCCTGGCGGGATGACGCAGCAGTGTGCGTGCCGCTTGCGGCGTCAGAAGATCGGGCGCCCGCGCCAGGAGCAGCAGTCCGGCCTCCGGGTCGCGTTCCGCGGCCACGCTCGCGACCGCGCGATGGCGGCCCGAGAAGCGGTGGCGGTCGCGGTTGGCGCGGCTCTCGCCGCGGGTGACAAGCAAGCGGGCCACGGCGATCGGTGCGGTGCGGGTCAGCGCGCTCAATACGCCTGCGGATGGGTCGAGTCGGGGCAGCCACGCGTCAACCGCCTCGGCGGGGCATGCGGGCAGGAGCTGGGCGGCATCCCGGGCGCCGAAGCGTTCGTGGACCTCTGGCAGCAGGCGTGCGGCCAGGGCGTGACGGCGGCTCAGGCGCAGGACGCGGTACGTCTCGTGCCGTGCCGTTCTGATGTCGCTCAACGCGAGCTGTTCCAGGGCTGCTTCCGGGACGGGAAGCCGGATGGCAGCCGCGAGGGCTCGGCGGCGCAGGAGGGGGTCGGTCAGGGCTTCGGCGACGGTGGTGAGGTCGCGCCGGGTCACGGCGAGGAAGAGGCCGGTGTGCCGCTCGTCAGGGGTACCGGCGGCGAGGGCGTCGCGGAGTGTTCCGTACGCGTCGGTGGTGAGCGCTCGGGCATAGCGGGCCAGGGCGCTCATGCGGGCCGGGAAGGGCAGTGGGTCGAAATGGGCCTTCAGCCAGGCCGCCGTCAGCAGCGCGGGAGTGGGCTGAGGCTGGGAGAACGGCGTCTGCGACGCCTCGTATGCGGCCATCAGCGATCACCGAGGGATCGCTGGGCCTCCTTTCGGGAAGTCATGTGCGCCATGGTCACCGGTGCAGCGCTGGGACGCAATGGGTTTTCCGCTCGCGGAGCCGCCCTGGGCGAAACCGCGAGCGGAGCAGCCGTCAGCCCCTGTGCGTCGAGCGTCCGCTCACAGGTTCGGTGCCCCTCCGGGGTGCCGGATCAGTGGCCGAGCTCCTTGCGTGAGACCCGGCGCAGCCTGCGTCGCTGTCCGGGGTCGAGGGTCAGATAGGCCGCGGCCGGGACCCCGAGCACGATCAGGAGGGCGGCCCACCAGGGCAGCCAGATCAACAGGATGAGGCCGGCTGCCACACCTCCTGCGGCGATCTTCGCGTTCTTCGACATGTGCGTCGCCTCCTTCGCGGCTGTTGCCGCTCTCTGTCTTGAGAAACGGGCTCGGGCCGCCCACGGTTCCAGTCTGCTCCCCTGACAGACCCCTGAGGAGCGACCCTGACACAACCCTGAGGTGCGGTGCGTGTCCGGGCGGCTACTCGATCCTCAGCGGCTCGCCGACCTCGTACATGTGGCGCAGTACCTGCCGGTAGGAGTCGAGGAATCCGGCCTCCGTGTACGGCATTCCCAGCTCGGCGCAGTGGGCACGGACCAGGGGCTGGGCGCGTCGCAGGCTGGGGCGGGGCATGCTCGGGAACAGGTGGTGCTCGATCTGGTAGTTGAGTCCGCCCAGGAACCAGTCGGTCAGCATGCTGCCGCGGACGTTGCGCGAGGTGAGGACCTGGCGGCTGAGGTGGCCCCAGCGCTCCCCGTCGGGGTCGGGCATCTCCATGCCCTTGTGGTTCGGTGCGAAGGCCAGTCCGAGGTGCAGTCCGAAGAGCGCCTGGTGGATGGCGGCGAAGGCAAGGGCGTGGCCCACCGGCATGGTGACGAGCAGGAGCGTCACGTACCCGACGAGGTGGGCGACCAGGAGAAGGCCCTCCAGCACGCGTTCGCGCGGGGCCTGGCGGCGCAGGTCCTGGAAGCCGTAGATCTTCATGGCGATGCCCTGGAGCAGCGTCAGCGGGAAGAACAGCCAGGCCTGGTTGCGGGTGAGCCAGCGTCGGAAGCCGAGGCGAACCTTGGCCTGCTTGCTGGTCCAGACGAGGATGTTCGCGGCGACGTCGGGGTCTTTGTCGAGGTGGTTAGGGTTGGCGTGGTGGCGGTTGTGCTTGTCGTTCCACCAGGCCGAGCTCATGCCGAGGAGGAGATTGCCGTGGATGAGGCCGATGGTGCGGCTCACGCGGCGGTCGCCGGTGATCTGGGAGTGCCCCGCGTCGTGGCCTATGAACGCCGTACGGGCACACAGTGCGGCCAGGACGGGTGCCAGGAGCAGCACCCACCAGGAGCCTCCGATGAGGAGCATGCCCGTCGCCACGGCGGCCAGTGCCACGGTGTTGACCACGATGGTGCGGGCGTACCAGCCGGTGCGGCGGCCCAAAAGTCCCTGCTCCTTGACGGTGCGCAGGAGAGGCGCGAAATCGCTCCCGGCGGGCTGCCTTGTGGTGGTGCCTGGGGAACGCTCCGCGACTGCGGCGGCGGCCTGGGACATGGTGAGGTCTCCGGTCTCTGACTGGATCGGGCTGACGCGACACAACGTATGAGCCGGTGACCTGGGGCAACCATGGCGCCTTCACCCGTCTTGGAAGGGGGCCAGCACCGTCTGGAAGGGGGGCTAAGTACACCACGGGAGGGGGGTGACGGGGATCACTCCTTGATCGCTCACGCCTTGCGCGAGGCGTGCTGTACCCTCGGCGACTCCGACCCTAGTAGTCAAGTTTGAGGAATGCGCCATCGCCGTGCCCAGGCCCCCTGCCGCGTCACCTTCCGAGATCTCTGAACTGTCCCGCTGCTCTGTGCTGTTCGTATCCGCCGACCCGGCACGCATGGGCCGGGTCGCCTTCTGGAACCCGGAGGGTGACGCACCGCCCGCCTGCTCCGCCGGCGCCATCGAGGAGCTGACCGTCGCCGTACCCGGCGACGGCGGAGTGCAACTCAGCGATGCGTCGGCGGTGGTGCTCCCGGTGCGCACGGCACTGCCGGTGCTGACACGCGCGCGTGCCACGGCGGGGGCTCACCCGACGGCCGCGTTCTGGGGAGCGGCGGGCGTGCTCGCGCTGCAACTCGCCGCGCGCGGGCTGCTGTTGCCCGGGCTGACGCCGAGCGATCAGGACGCGTGGCGCTCGGGCCCGCTGGGCGCCGACGACCTGACCCGCCTGCGCGACCTCGCCGCCGCGATGCCCCCTGCCGCGCACGCCCTGCCGCTGGACGGCTCCGAGCCGCCGCGGCTGCCCGAACCCGAGCGGCTGCTGCGCCAGTTCCTGGACGCGGTGGCCGACACGCTGCCCCGCTCCCCCGCCGCGACGCTGGCCGCGGGCGTCCCCGCCTTCGCCTCGCCGCAGCCTCAGCACATCCCCGAGCAACGCCCGTGGGCCACCGATGTCGCCGCCGGGCACGACGCCGGCGTACGCATCTCGCTGCGCGTCGAGGTTCCCGGCCTGGTGTCGGACACCCCCGAGGGGACCCGGCTGCCGTTCCGCGCCGTGCTGCAGATGCACAGCGTCAGCGACCCCTCGCTCGTCGCGGACGCGGCCGAGGTGTGGGCCGGCTCCGGCGCCTCGGGGCAGGCCTTCGGGCCGCGGTCGCGGATGGACGCCCTGCTCGCGCTGCGTCGCGCCACGCGCGCGTGGCCGCCGCTCGCCCCGCTGCTCTCCGCCACCGTCCCCGACGCGATCGAACTCGCCGACGAAGAGGTCACCTCGCTCCTGGGCGAGGGGGCCCGCATGCTCGCCACCGCGGGTGTCGAGGTGCACTGGCCCAGGGAGCTGGCACGCAATCTGACCGCCCGTGCGGTCATCGGCCCGCCCGACGACGAGGCGAAGGAGCCGGACAAGCCGTCGTCGGACACGCCGTCCTACCTCTCCGCGGACGCGCTGCTCACCTTCAACTGGCGGTTCGCGCTGGGCGACCAGCCGCTGTCCCGCGAGGAGCTCGACCGCCTCGCCGAAGCCAACCGCCCCGTGGTGCGCCTGCGCGACCAGTGGGTCCTCATCGACCCCGAAGAGGCGCGGCGCGCTCGCGCACACCAGGACCACAAGGTCACGCCGATCGACGCCCTGAGCGCCGTTCTGACGGGCACCACCGAAGTGGCGGGCCGCCGCGTGGACGTCCAGCCGACGGGCTGGCTCGCCACGCTGCGCGAACGCCTCGCGGACCCCGAGGGCATGGAGCCCGTCGGCCAGCCCGAAGCACTCGCCGCGGACCTGCGCGACTACCAGCTGCGCGGCCTGAACTGGCTGGCCCTGATGACCTCCCTGGGCCTGGGCGGCTGCCTCGCGGACGACATGGGCCTCGGCAAGACAATCACGCTCATCTCCCTGCATCTGCACCGGCAGTCGGACGGCGAGTCCGCGGGACCCACCCTCGTCGTCTGCCCCACGTCCCTCATGGGCAACTGGCAGCGCGAGATCGAGAAGTTCGCCCCAGGCACCCCCGTACGCCGCTTCCACGGCGCCCGGCGCAGCCTGGAGGACCTCGCCGACGGGGAGTTCGTGCTCACCACGTACGGCACGATGCGCCTCGACGCGGACAGCCTGGCGCAGGCCCCTTGGGGGATGGTCGTCGCCGACGAGGCCCAGCACGTCAAGAACCCCTACTCGGCCACCGCCAAACAGCTGCGCACCATCGGGGCACGCGCGCGCGTGGCGCTCACCGGCACCCCCGTGGAGAACAATCTCTCCGAGCTGTGGGCCATCCTCGACTGGACGACACCGGGCCTGCTCGGCAAGCTCGGCACCTTCCGCACCCGCTACGCGCAGGCCGTCGAAAGCGGCACGGACCCGGCAGCCGCCGAGCGGCTCGGCCAACTGGTACGCCCCTTCCTGCTGCGCAGGCGCAAGTCCGACCCGGGCATCGCACCCGAGCTGCCGCCCAAGACGGAGACCGACCGGGCCGTCTCCCTCACCACGGAGCAGACAGGCCTCTACGAAGCAGTGGTGCGCGAGACGCTCGCGGAGATCTCCGGTGCCGACGGCTTCGCCCGCCGGGGTCTGATCGTCAAGCTGCTCACCGGTCTCAAGCAGATCTGCAACCACCCCGCGCAGTACCTCAAGGAGGACAAGCCGCGGATCGAGGGCCGTTCCGGAAAGCTGGAACTCCTCGACGAGCTGCTCGACACGATCCTCTCCGAAGACGCGAGCGTGCTCATCTTCACGCAGTACGTCCAGATGGCGCGCCTCATCGAGCAGCACCTGGCAGCCCGCGGCACCCCGTCCCAGTTCCTGCACGGCGGGACGCCCATCGCGGCGCGCGAAGCGATGGTGGAGCGTTTCCAGGACGGCGAAGTACCCGTCTTCTTGCTGTCGTTGAAGGCCGCGGGCACCGGGCTCAATCTGACGCGGGCCGAGCACGTCGTGCACTACGACCGCTGGTGGAACCCTGCCGTCGAGGCGCAGGCCACCGACCGGGCGTACCGCATCGGGCAGACGCAGCCGGTGCAGGTGCACCGGCTGATCGCGGAGGGGACCATCGAGGATCGCATCGCCGAGATGCTGCTGCGCAAGCGGGAGTTGGCGGACTCGGTCCTCGGCTCGGGCGAGGCCGCGCTGACGGAACTCACCGACGCCGAGCTGTCGGATCTGGTGGAGCTGCGAGGGGGGACGCGATGAGCGACACGTACGACGAGTCGAACGGCGACACACACGAGGACAGCCGCCATGGAGAGGGCGCGTACGATCACGAGCGCACTTTCGCCGCGCTGCCGGCCGCGCACGGGCGGGGGTTCGCGCAGAGCTGGTGGGGACAGGCCTGGCTGAAGGCGCTCGAGGACACGGCGCTGGACCTCGCGCAGCTGAAGGCCGGACGCAGGCTTGCGCGCGCGGGAGCCGTGGGGGCGGTCTCGGTGCGCCCCGGCCGGATCACCGCGGTCGTCAAGGACCGTGACGGCACCCCGCGCCGCTCGGACGTACTGCTGCAGCGGCTCAGCGAGGACGAGTGGGACCGCTTCCTGGGCATGGCAGTCGAGCGTGCCGGGCACATCGCGGCGCTCCTGGACCGCGAGATGCCGCCGCACCTGGTGGAGGACGCGGCGGCAGCGGGTGTCGAGCTCCTGCCCGGCATCGGCGACCTGGAGCCGGAGTGCGACTGCGACGCGTGGGACCACTGCGGGCACACCGCCGCGCTCTGCTATCAGGTGGCCCGGCTGCTCGACCAGGATCCGTTCGTCCTGTTCCTGATGCGTGGCCGTGCCGAGCGCGAGCTGCTTGATGAGCTGCAAGTACGCAGCGTGGCGCAGACCGAGGCCGAGGAGGCCCCCGCGCAGGAGCAGGAAGTGGCCCAGGAGGGCGTGGACGCCGATGAGGCGTACGCGGAGGGAGCCATCCTGCCTCCGCTGCCCGAACTCCCTCCGCTGCCGCCTGAGCCGGGTCTGCCGCCTTCGCTCGACACGGAGGCCGAGCCCGCGCCCGGTCTCGATGTGGCGGCGCTCGAATTCCTGGCGGCTCAGGCGGCCGTGGAGGCCCGCCGGATGCTGGCCGAGGCACTCTCCACCGGACACGAACGGCATCCGGCCGATCAGGAATTGACGCTGGAGGAGGATGCCGTGCGTCTCGCCGCCGCGGCTCCCGCGGCACCGGTGGCCGCCCGCCTCGCGACCGCGGCCGGGCGCGGCAGGGACGGGCTCGCGCTGGCCGTACGGGCCTGGGAGTACGGAGGTCCGGCCGCGCTGTCCGTCCTGGAGGAGGAGTGGACTCCTGAGGCGGACGCACTGGCACGCGCGCGTGCGGCGCTGGACGCGGCCTGGGACGACGGTGAACGGCCACGGCTGCGCGCCGCCCGCAATCGCTGGACGGTGATCGGCAGCGACGCCCAGCTGCGGCACGGGACCGACGGGCGCTGGTGGCCCTACCGCAAGGAGCGCGGCCGCTGGACCCCGGCGGGCCCCGCGGCCCACGACCCCGCTACGGCACTGGCCGTGGTGACCGGCGGCGAATAGGGCGGGCAGGTCCGGTGCGGGCGCGGGGATGCCCGCGCCCGCACCGGACCAGAAGCGCGACCCGCTCACCACCGCGGCCGCCTTCGTTTCCGCGTGCGCGTCTGCGTCCGTGTCCGCCCGGAAGCGTTCACGCCCGAAGCAGCCCACCCGGCGCGTTCACGCCACCGAAGCACGCCGCCTGGCCGGAACGCACACGGCGGCCACCGGCGTATCCACGCCGCCCACGCACGCGCCGGGAACACCGGCGCGCGCACTCCCCCTGACCAGCGATTGAGCGCGGGCATGTCATCCGCGAGTGTGGATCACACCGGTTCCGGGGGTGCCGACCGCGACTGGACGCCCCCGACCCGCAGGGCCCCGGAGTGAATTGAGTGCGTCAGCGTGATCCAGGCGAAGGGGAGGACAGAGGCCAGGTGCCCAACTATCGCTGACCGACCTGCGGGTGACGGCGGCGCCTCCTGCCCCTCGCGGGAGGCGCCGTCAGCACGCCCCCTCCCGTTCACCTCTCTGCCTCCCTGTGTTCGCGGCGACGGCGAAGTCTGATCGCTGTCCCCGAATACTCGCGCCCCAGGAGGCACCCATGTCCCCGCACGCCGCACGTAAGCGTCGCGTCCGCCGTTCCGTCGCGGCGGGTGTGCCCTTCGTCGTGCTCGCCGCGATCGCGGTGACCGGGACCGCCACGGGCGCCCCCACCGACGAGAAGGAGAAGGCGCCCCGCATCACGTCGACGGCGACGCTCGGCGATGTGCCTCTGGGCACATTCAGCAACTCCCTGCTGCCCGGGACGGTGAGCGACGACCGCGGTGTGGATCTCGGCGGCATCGGCAGCGACATCTATCCCGCGGGCCGCAAGGGTGAGTTCTGGACGGTCACCGACCGGGGGCCCAACGGCCAGATCAAGGTGGACGGCAAGAAGCGACGCACCTTTCCCGTTCCCGGATTCGACCCCGCGATCGTGAAGATCCGCGTCTCCGGTGACACCGTGAAGGTCATCGACGCGCTCCCGCTGACGACCTCCTCCGGGAAGCCCGTCACGGGCTTGTCCAACCAGGAGGGGCGCGATGAGGCTCCGTACACGTACGACGCGAAGACAGCGTTGGCCTACGACCCGAACGGCCTGGACACCGAAGGCATCGTGCGGGCGCACGACGGCAGCTTCTGGCTGGTCGACGAGTACGGGCCCTCGCTCGTCCATGTCTCGGCGCGCGGGAAGGTGCTCAAGCGCTATGTCCCCAAGGGCCTGAAGCTGGCGGGCGCCGACTACCCGGTCGTGGAGGCGCTGCCGGGCGTTCTGCTGCACCGCAAGGGCAATCGCGGCTTCGAAGGGCTCGCTCAACTCCCCGGTGGGGACCTGGTGATGGCGGTCCAGAGCCCGCTCTCCCTCCCGGACGAGGACGCGGGCGACGCCTCGCGGACGACGCGACTGCTGCGCTTCTCGCCGAAGAAGCAAGCGGTCACCGCCGAGTACGCGTACCGCTTCGACGCGGTTGATGTCGTCGACCCGGGTGAGGATGACACGTCCGAGCTGAAGATCTCCTCCGTGGTGGCCGTCGGGCGTGACCGGCTCCTCGTCGAGGAGCGCACCGACAAGGCCGCGCGGCTGCAGACGGTGAAGCTGGACCGCCGCTCCGACATCCTCGGCGAGCGGTGGGACGACGCCGCCACGAAGCCCTCCTTGGAGGAGCTCGATGATCCGGCGGGCTCCGGAGTGCCCGTCCTGAAGAAGCGTCTCCTGGTCGACCTGGGCGCCATCGACGGGGTGCCCGACAAGATCGAAGGCGTGGCCCGCGTGAACAGCCACACCCTCGCCCTGATCAACGACAACGACTTCGGGATGACGGACGGGACGGAGGCATTCGACAAGGACGGCCGGCTCGTGGACAGCGATGTGGAGACCACGGTGTCGTACGTACGGCTGCCGAAGGGCCTCTGAGCGCGCTGTCCCCGCGTCCGAAGTGCCGGTCAGCCGGTCAGCCGGTCAGGGCAGCGACTCTGTGACACCCACCTGCAAGAAGTAGTAGGGCACTTCGTTGTCCGCGCGTGACGGGATCAGGGAGTCCAGATCGCTCGGCAGGTCACCACTCGGCAGGTCGCTCGGCAGGTTGCTGGGGAGGTCCGAGGGCAGGCCGCTCGGCAGGTTCGACGGCACCTCCGTCGGCAGCTCGGAGGGGATCTCCGACGGAATGCTCAGCGACGGCGTGGGCTTGCCGTCCGAGCTCTCGCTGGTCTCGGAGGGGCCCTTCTTGTCGTCGGAGCCGTCACCGCTGGTGGCCACCAGGACCACCGCGACGACGGCTCCGATCGCGACGATCACGGCAAGGAGGACGAACAGCCCGCCCCGCCGTCCGGACGGCCCTCCCGGCGGCGGCTGAGGCGGCCACCCGCCTCCTCCAGGCGGTACGCCGCCGCCTCCAGGGGGCACGCCGCCACCCGCGGGAGGCCAGCCCCCGTCGCCCGGTGGTGGTCCGTACCCGTCACCCGGAGGCGGACCGTACCCTCCTCCGGGCGGGCCGAAGCCGCCATCGCCCGGAGGGGGTCCGTCACCCGGCGGAGGGGGAGGCTGCGGTGGTACGGGCGGCATGGCCATACCGTCAAGAGTCGCCTCGAAAGGGTCAAGATGCGACCCCTGTGCGGAAGTTGATGCCTCCGGAGCAGGAGCCTGCGGTCAGCCACGCGCCCCCAGGAGATGATCCATGGCCAGCTGGTCGAGGTGCTCGAAGGCCATGCCACGGTCCGCGGCGGCCGTCACGTCGAAGTCCTCGAAGGCAGCGCGGTCGGCGAGCAGCCCGGAGAGACCGTCTTCGGCGGTCGGCAGGGACAGCTCGTCCAGACGGGAGGCGCGCAGGGCTTCCTGGACCTCCGGGTCGGCGCGGAAGGCGGCCGAACGCTCCCGAAGAATCAGGTAGTTGCGCATGCAGCCGGATGCCGACGCCCACACGCCCGCGTAGTCCTCCGTACGCGGGGGCTTGAAGTCGAAGTGCCGCGGCCCTTCGTAACCGCCCCTCTCCAGGAGGTCCACCAGCCAGAAGGCGCTCCGCAGATCGCCCGCCCCGAAGCGGAGGTCCTGGTCGTACTTGATGCCGGTCTGGCCGTTGAGGTCGATGTGGAACAGCTTGCCCGCCCACAGGGCCTGGGCGATGGAGTGCGGGAAGTTGAGGCCGGCCATCTGCTCGTGGCCCACCTCGGGGTTGACGCCGAACAGATCGGAACGCTCCAGGCGCTCGATGAAGGCGAGGGCGTGCCCGACGGTGGGCAGCAGGATGTCGCCGCGCGGCTCGTTCGGCTTGGGCTCGATCGCGAAGCGCAGGTCGTATCCCTGCTCCGTCACGTAGTCGCCGAGCAGGTCGAAGGCTTCCTTCATACGGTCGAGAGCGACGCGTACGTCCTTCGCCGCACCGGACTCCGCCCCTTCCCTGCCGCCCCAGGCGACATAGGTGCGGGCACCCAGTTCCACCGCGAGGTCGATGTTGCGGATCGTCTTGCGCAGCGCGTAACGGCGCACGTCCCGGTCGTTGGCCGTGAACGCCCCGTCCTTGAAGACGGGGTGCGTGAAGAGGTTCGTGGTCGCCATCGGTACCACGAGACCCGTCGCGTCGAGCGCCTGCCGGAAGCGCTTGATGTGCGACTCGCGCTCGGTGTCCGAGGCGCCGAAGGGGATCAGGTCGTCGTCGTGGAAGGTCACTCCGTAGGCACCCAGTTCAGCCAGGTGACGCACGGAGTCGGCCGGGTCGATGGCCGCCCTCGTCGCGTCCCCGAACGGGTCCCTTCCCTGCCAGCCGACGGTCCACAGGCCGAAGGTGAACTTGTCCTCAGGAGTGGGCTGGTACGTCATGTGCGGCTCCCTGGATGACTGGTGCACGACTGCGTGGCCGACCCGGGCATGGCTGCATGCCCGCTCATGTGCGGCTGCCGCGACTATTTCGTCATGGCGATTAACAAATTAGTATCCGGAGGCATCCCTGGGAAGGTCGGACGGAAAGAAGTCCGGGCGAGCCCGGAAAGAGCCGCGGGAACGGAGACCCCCGATGTCATCAGCGCCAGCAGCCGACGGGCCCCTCGTCGTCGGCGTGGACAGCTCCACGCAGTCCACCAAGGTCCTGGTCGTCGACGCCGCCACGGGCAGGGTGGTGGCCTCTGGTCAGGCCCCGCACAGCGTCAGCTCGGGGGCCGCCCGCGAGAGCGACCCCGAGGAGTGGTGGAACGCCCTGTGCGCGGCGCTCGACCAGTGCGGCAGCGCGGCACGCGAGGCCGCCGCGGTAGCGGTCGGCGGCCAGCAGCACGGGCTCGTCACGCTGGACGCGCGGTCCAGGCCGGTACGGCCCGCCCTGCTGTGGAACGACGTGCGCTCGGCGGCCCAGGCCCGCACCTTGGTGGACCGCTTGGGGGGCCCGAAAGCGTGGGCCGAGCGCGTCGGCAGCGTGCCGGGGCCCTCCTTCACCGTGACCAAGTGGGCCTGGCTCAGCGAGCACGAGCCCGAGGCCGCCCGTGCCACCGCGGCCGTGCGACTCCCCCACGACTACCTCACCGAACGCCTCACGGGATCCGGCACGACCGACCGGGGCGACGCCTCCGGGACGGGGTGGTGGGCGTCGGGGACGGAGGCGTACGACGAGGAGATCCTGGGACTCGTGGGCCTGGACCCCGAGCTGCTGCCACGGGTGGTCCGGCCCGGCGAGGTCGCGGGCACCGTACGCGGAAGCGGCGAACTGCCCTTCTCCAAGGGCACGCTGGTCGCCCCCGGAACCGGCGACAACGCGGCAGCGGCGCTCGGACTCGGCCTGCGCCCCGGCACCCCGGTCCTGAGCCTGGGCACGTCGGGCACCGTCTACGCGGTCTCCAGGCGGCGCCCCGCGGATCCGACGGGGACGGTGGCGGGCTTCGCCGACGCGCGCGGCGACTGGCTGCCGCTGGCCTGCACCCTCAACTGCACCCAGGCCGTGGACCGGGTGGCCACCCTGCTGAGCCTGGACCGTGAGGCGGTGGAGGCGGGCGGCTCCGTCACCCTGCTGCCCTACCTGGACGGCGAGCGCACCCCTGACCTGCCGCACGCCTCCGGGCTGCTGCACGGGCTGCGGCACGACACGACTCCCGGGCAGCTGCTGCAGGCGGCCTACGACGGAGCCGTGCACTCGCTGCTCGGCGCCCTTGATCTGGTCCTGGAAGCGGACGCGGACCGTTCGGCTCCGCTCCTGCTCATCGGCGGTGGGGCGCGCGGCACGGCCTGGCAGGACACCGTGCGACGGCTTTCCGGACGCCCCGTTCAGGTGCCCGAGGCCCGGGAACTGGTCGCACTCGGCGCAGCCGCACAGGCCGCCGGCATCCTGACCGGCGAGGACCCGGCGGCTGTCGCGCGCCGCTGGGGTACGGCCGAGGGGCCGGTGCTGCCCCCTGTGGAGCGGGACGAATCGGCGCTCGCCCGGATCGCCGGGGTAGTCTCCGACGCGGCGCCGCTGCTCGGCAGCGCGGGCCACGAGGACGCACGGCCATGAGGACGGAAGAACAGGGACTGACGGGGGCATGACCGCACCACCGCACGACGCGCGCCAGGGCACGTCCGGAGCCCGGCTGCCCGACACCCAGCAGGGGATGCGACGCCGCAACCTCTCCCGTGTCATGCATGCCGTCGCGGCGCACGGACCGCTGTCCCGTGCCGCCGTGGCCAGCCGGATCGGTCTGACGCGAGCCGCCGTCTCCACCCTGGTGGACGAGCTGATCCGCTCCGGGCTCCTGGACGAGCTGGGCCCCGAACGCCCCAGCAAAGTGGGCCGCCCCGGCTCCGCGCTCGCGGTCAGCAGAAGCGGACCGGCCGGCATCGGCGCCGAAGTGGGCGTCGACCATCTCTCGGTCTGTGCGGTGGACCTGCGCGGAGAGGTACGCGCGCGTGCCGTGCGACAGGGCGACAACCGGGGGCGCGCGCCCCAACCTGTCGTGAAGGAACTCATCGCCCTGGTACGGCAGGTGAGCGACGAAGCCCACCTCGCCGGACTGCGCCCGGCGGGGCTGGCCGTCGCCGTACCCGGCCTCGTCTCACGCGGCACGGCGACGGTGGTCCGCGCCCCCAACCTCGACTGGCACGACGTCGACCTGGGCGCACTGCTGCCCGGCGGGCTGCCGCTGACGGTGGACAACGAGGCCAACTTCGGCGCGCTGGCCGAGCTGTGGCTCGGCGACGAGGTGCCCCAGGACTTCCTGCACGTCTCGGCGGAGATCGGCATCGGCGCCGCGCTGGTCGTCGACGGGCGGCTGCTGCGCGGGACACGCGGCTTCGCGGGCGAGTTGGGGCATGTACCGGTGTGGCCGGACGGCCCAGCCTGCCCGTGCGGCGGCCGTGGCTGCCTGGAGCAGTACGCGGGCGAGGAGGCGGTGTTGCGCACGGCGGGCCTCTCCCCGGGGGCGGACCGCGTCGGGCTGCTCGCGGAGCGCGCCGCGCAGGGCGACGAGGACGTGCGTAGGGCGCTGCACGGCGCCGGGACCGCACTGGGCATCGCGCTCACCGGTGCGGTGAATCTGCTGGATCCGCGCTCGGTGGTGCTCGGCGGAGCCCTGTCGCGGCTGGCGCCGTGGCTGCTGCCGTCCCTGGAGGCCGAGTTGGGGCGCCGCACGGCGGGCACGACATGCGACGTCACTGTCTCCGGACTGGGTTCCGACGGCCCCTTGCTGGGGGCCGCGCACTCGGCGATACGGGCGGTGCTCGATGACCCCGCGGGTGCGGCCGCTCTCGGCTCCTGACGGGGCGGACACCGGTCCGTCCCCGGTGGACCGGGGCACGGGCGGCAGCAAACTCCACCTGATCGTCGTCGAGGCGCACAGCATCCCGCTCGTCGCGATCACCGCCGTCGGCAACCGCAAGGACGTCCTCCAACTCGCACATCGCCCGGCGCGGCATCAGACCGCACTCGTGGCAGTCAGGCCCGCGCAGCCTCACATCCGGGATCTCAGCACGTCGACCTCACAACCCGGCGCGAACGGGTCGAAGCCGTGCTCGACCAGCCAGCGGACCCCCAGCAGGCTACGCAACGACCACCACGCGTGGATCACGTCGAGGTCGACGTCGGTGCCATAGCCGGCGACGACGTCATCGATGTGCTCCTCCTGTCCGAGCGTCAAGGTGGCGAGGTCGTACAGGGCGTCGCCCTGGCCCGCCTCGGACCAGTCGATGATGCCCGTGATCTCGTCATCGTCGACGAACACGTGAGCGATCTGTAGGTCGCCGTGCGTGAACGCCGGAGTCCACGGCCGGAGCGCCGCCTCGGCGACCTGGCGGTTGCGGGTGACCAGGTCGGCGGGCAGGACGCCGTTCGTCACGAGCCACTCACACTCGCCGTCGAGATCCGCCGCCACCTCGGCGAGGTCCCGGCCGGCTCGGCCGGGCCGGGGCGGCAACGGCGCGTCGTGCAGTTTCCGGATGGCGGCACCCGCCGCGGCCCACGCCGTCGGCGACGCGGTCGACGGCTCGCCGAGGCGGCCGAGCGTCGCCCCCGGGACCGCGGCGATCGCGAGCACGGGCGGCTTGCGCCACAGGATCTCCGGAGTCGGGACCGGCGCAAGGGCCATCGCATCGACCTCGACGTCGATGCGTGCCTGATCGGCGTCCACCTTCAGGAACACGTCGCCGACGCGCAGCGTCGCGCGCTCGGAATGGGCGACGACGACCTTGACCTCATCCATGGGCGACCAGTATCCCGGACGACCGTCCACGTCGCCGGGAATATCGCCTCCGACCTCGCTGCTGACCGCCTCCCGCAACCCTGCGGCGCCTCGTGCGCGACACCGACCCATGACCACATCGCCTTGTCAACGCCACTGCGGTCCCCCGACGAAGTGCACGTCGTATGTGTCGTGCAGCTCATCCATGCTGTCCCATGCCGCCTCGCCCCGCGCGATGCGCCCCAACTGACGGAGATAGCCGAACCGCTCGATTCCCGGAGTGAGAACGGCGAAGAACTCCGCCGGGCCGTCGGACGACGCTCCGAAGGCGTGCACTACGCCGGGCGGCACCACGACCAGACCACCCGCGCCGACAGCGGTCGGAGCACCGTCGAGCAGGAACTCCATGGTGCCGCCGAGCACATAGAAGAGCTCCGTGGACAGGCGGTGGTGATGCGGACGCGTGCCGTCGGCGCCGGCGGGCAGCTCGAGCCGGTTGGCCCCCAGGAGTCCGTCGGTCGCTCGACTGTCCTCGAGCAACTGGAATTGGCCTCCTCCGGGCAAGGGCACTTTCTCCGCGTCTCCTTCGTGGACGATCAGGGCGTGCGGGGTGCCAGACATGTCGTACTCCTTCGAGTCCATGAACATCGTGGTGGCCGTGAGGATCGTGATGGTTGTGAGGATCACGACGGCCGGGGTGGTCGTGGGGACCAGTCCATCGCGGGAACACAGCGCGTCCAAGAAGACGTTCACGAAGGCAGTGATCACTAGCGCTGATGAATGCGCGGGGTGCGGACCAAATGCGGGAGGGGCAGCGACCACTGTGGAGCTTCGGCAACTCGACTACTTCGTGGCGGTCGCGGACGAGGGCGGCTTCGGCCGGGCAGCCGTGCGGCTGCACGTCGTGCAGGCCTCGGTGAGCCAGCAGATCGCCCGTCTCGAGCGGGAGTTGGGCGTACGCCTCTTCGACAGGACCACCCGTCGCGTGGGCCTGACAGCGGCCGGGGAGCGGCTGCTGCCGGAGGCGCGCGCGGCGCTCGCAGCCGCTGCCCGCGTGCGTCATGTGGCCGCGGAGATCGTCTCCGGTGGGGAGGGTGTGCTGCGGCTCGGCACCGCCCGCGCGTTCGCCGAGCGCGTGCACCCGGCCCTCGACGTGCTCGCGAAACAAGTCCCGGGGCTTCGGGTCCGCCTGGTCCAGGAGGCCCGTGAGCGGCGTGTCGACGCACTACGGAGCGGGGAGTTGGATGCCGCGCTCGTCCGGGGTGACGGACCGCTGCCGGGTCTGGCGACGGTGCCTGTCTGGGACGATCCGCTGATCGTCGCGTTGCCCGCGACGCATCCGCTGGCAGCCTTGCCCCGTCTTGAGCCGACCGATCTCGCGGGACTGCCACTGCGGTTGGCGCCGCGCGAGCGCAATCCCGCGTTTCACGACCTGGTGACGGGGTTGCTGCGGGCCTCCGGCACCGATGTGGCGGCCGGCCCGCACTTCACCACCTTGCAGGAGACCCTGACGGCGATCGCCACGGACTCCGCGAGCGGCGCGGAGTCCTGGACTGTCTTCGACCTCGTGGGAGAGCTGCCCCCGGCCCGCCGTATCGCCTTCCGGCCGCTGCTCGGCGCACGCTCGACCGTCAGCCTCGCCGTGCGGCCCGGGCCGCTGTCCCCCGCGATCCGGCACCTGCTCACGGCCCTGGAGCCCGCGGATGCACAGTAAGTCCTGTGGTCCGTCCCCGTGGCGGACGAGGCTTGAGTCTCCAGTAGGGGGAGACGTGAAGGTGGAGGCATGAACGGCGACACGCTCTACTCGATCGGTGATCTGGCCCGGCGGACCGGCCTGACGGTCAAGACCGTCCGGTTCTACTCCGACACGGGGATCGTGCCGCCCGCCGACCGCAGCCCGGCCGGCTACCGCCTGTACGGCACCGATGCCGTCGCCCGCCTCGATCTCGTACGCACCCTGCGCGACCTGGGGCTCGACCTTCCCACGATCCGGAAGGTGGTGGACCGGGAGGTCTCACTCCCCGAGGTCGCAGCGGCGCACGCGGACGCGCTGGAGGTGCAGATCCGTGTGCTGCGCCTGCGGCGCGCGGTCCTGACAGCGGTGGCCAAGCGCGGGTCCACCCCTGAGGAGTTGGATCTCATGCACAAGCTCGCCAAGCTCTCCGAGGACGAACGCCAACGTCTGATCGACGACTTCCTGAGTGCCGTTTTCGACGGCCTGTACGACCACCCTGCCTTCGCGGCGGTCACCCGCTCCCTCACTCCCGAACTGCCCGACAGTCCCGAGGCCGAGCAGGTCGAGGCGTGGGTGGAGCTGGCCGAGCTGTTCCAGGACCAGGGGTTCCGCACCACCATGCGAGGGATGGCCCGAGATCTGGCGTCCGACCGCGCCCGGGACGACAGCACCGGCCTGCCCCGCGTCCTCGCCGAGGCTCTCCGCGCGCAGGTCGCCCCGGCCCTGGCGGCAGGCATCGCTCCGGCCTCGACCGAGGCCGATCCCATCGTCACGGCGCTCGCGGCGCACTACGCGCACGTCATTGGTCTCCCCGACGACATCGACCTCCGGCGACGCCTGGTATCCCGCTTGGAGTCCATGGACGATCCCCGCAGGGACCGCTATCTGACGCTGCTCGCGGTGATCAACGGGTGGCCCGCACCGGAGAGTCTGGCGCCGGTGCTCGACTGGGGCATCCTGGCTCTGCGTGCCCGAATGCCTCGATAGTGGGCCAGCCGAGCGTGGGCCGGTCAAGAGTGGACCGGTCAAGCTCGATCCGCGCCGCCGGCCCCACCGAACCGGCCGATGCCGCACCGCGGCGATTCCTCTCCGGCTACCGGGACCTGATGGACGTACCCGGCTTCTGGCGGCTCGCCGCGATCGGCATGGCGTCGAAACTGCCGCCCAGCATGGTCGGCCTGAGCCTGCTGCTCCTGGTCGGCCGGGATCACTCGTACGGAACCGCGGGCCTTGCGGTGAGCGGTTTGGCGGTAGGCCAGGGTGTCACCGCTCCCCTGCGCGGACGGCTCATCGACCGTCATGCGCCCCGTCCGGTCCTGCTGGGCTGTCTTGCCGCCTATCTGACGGCCACTCTGGTGCTGATTCTCGTGGTGCGTGGGGGCGGGCCCGTCGCCGCGATCCTGGCGCTCGCCGCTGCCATGGGCGCGTGCGCCCCGCCGGTCGCCGTCATGATGCGTTCGGTCTGGCACCGCGCCACGGACGGCTCAGCGAAGAGCTCCACCGACAACTCCTCGGGCGCCGGGAAGCTGGCCACCGCGATGGCTCTCGACTCGTCGATGATGGGCGCCGCACTGATCACCGGCCCTGTGCTCGCCAGTTGGCTGAGCCTCTCGGTCTCGCCGGTCGTGCCGTTCGTGGTCGTGGCGCTGCTGACGGCCGTCGCGGTCGGCATGCTGATCAACTCTCCGCAGCCCCCGTCGCGTTCCGCTCGGTACGGGCACTGGCTCGGCCCGCTGGCATCCGCTCCCCTGCGGCGCCTGCTGGCCGCGGACGCCCTCTTCGTCATGGCGGTGACCGGGGTGGACGTGGTCCTGCCGATCTACGCGCGGGAGTATCACGCGGCCGGGTTCACCGGTCTGTACCTGGGGGTTCTGTCCGTCGGCAGCGTTCTGGGCAGCCTCGCCCTGGGCGCCCTACCGCGTCTGCTGTCCGACGGACCCAAGAACTCCCGCGGGCCCAAGGTCTCCCTGCTGCTCTGCGTGTTCGCGGCAGGGACCGGTGCACTGGCCTCGGCGGCGGGAGTTTCGCCCCATGCGGTGCTTCTCCTCTGCCCGCTGGCCGGACTGGTGATCGGCTGCACCTTCGCGACGCTGCGCACCACCGGCGGCGATCTGGCCCCTGACGGGCGCGTCACCGAGACGATGTCCTGGCTGAGCAGTCTCGACATGGCCGGCGGTGCGCTGGGCGCGGCGGCGTTCGCGCACATCGCGGCGGACGAGGGAAGCAGGACGGCTCTGCTGCTGGTGCCTGCGGTCGCCTTGCTGGCCGCGGTGATCGGCTGGAACACGCGGACGCGGAAACCGTGACGGCTCTGCGTGCCGATGACCGTCGGAGTGCATCACATCAATCGGAGTGCATCGCATCAATATGTCGTCATGTCGTTCCCGTGAACCGAGCGTCGCCCTCGTATCACGCGGGCAGAATCGCGAGACTGGACAGACCGGACAGAGCCGACGGAAATGAGGACAGCGATGGAAAGGGACCGGCATGCCCACGTCCTGAGCGACACCAGCGACGAAGCCGCGCGCCACTACGAGCGGGCGCTCGACGCGCTGTTGTTCTTCCGTGGAGAGGTTGCCGACGAGGCGCAGGCCATGGTGGCCGCATCCCCCGATTCCGCGATGGCGCACGTCTTCGCCGCGTATCTCGGGCTTCTCGGCACCGAGGAGAAGGAGGCGGCCGCGGCCCGGCAGTCCTTCAGGGCCTTCCGGGGCACAGCCGATCTTGCCGGGCTTTCACCGCGCGAGAAGATGCACGCGGCTGCGGCCGAGGCGTGGCTGGACGGGGACATGCTGCGTGCCGGCGACATCCTCGGCGAGATCAGCACCGGGTTCCCTCGTGATGCCCTCGCCCTCGCCGTCGGCCACCAGATCGACTTCTTCACGGGCGATGCGCAGCGGCTGCGTGACCGGATCGGTGGCGCTCTCTCCGCGTGGGACGGTGACGACCCGCACTTCGGCCCGCTGCTGGGGATGTACGCCTTCGGGCTTGAAGAGGCCGGGCACTACGGCCACGCCGAGGAGATCGGGCTGCGAGCGGTCGAACGTCACCCGCGGGATGTGTGGGGCATCCATGCGGTCGTCCACACGTACGAGATGCGCGGGCTGTTCGACGTAGGGATCCGCTATCTGGACGCGCGAACCGAGGACTGGACTGACGGCAACTACCTTTCCGTGCACAACGCGTGGCACTACGCCCTGTACGCACTGGAGGCGGGGAGCATCGAGAGGGTCCTCGGCGTCTACGACAACACCCTCCACAACGAGGCGTCGCAGGCCATCGCCATGGAGCTCCTGGACGCCTCCGCCCTGTTGTGGCGGCTGCTCCTGGCCAACATCGACGTCGAGCCCCGCTGGGCGGCACTCGCCCAGGCATGGGCCGGGCGTGAGGCCGGCGCCTACTACGCCTTCAACGACGTCCATGCCGTGATGGCGTACGCGGGGGCCGGGCGGCTCTCCGATGCCGAGCGGCTGGTGAAGGACCGCGAGCAATGGCTCACCCGGACCGACTCCGCGGTGTCGAACCACGCGATGACGCGCGAGGTCGGGATCCCGGTGTGCCGCGCCCTCATCTCCTACCGGCAGCGGCAGTACGGCCGCGTGGTCGAGCTGCTCGCCCCGATCCGCTACCGCCTCAATTCCTTCGGCGGCAGCCACGCACAGCGCGACGCCATCCAGCGCACTCTGGTCGAGGCCGCCATCCGCTCCGGCCGGCACGACCTGGCGCGCACCTTGCTCAGCGAGCGCATCAACCTGCGTCCCATCTGCCCCTACAACTGGCGGGCCCGTGCCCGGCTGGCCGACCGGCTCGGAGACACGGCTCAAGCTGCGGCGGCGCGCGACCGCGCCGAGAGGCAAGCCGCTGTGGGCGCTGCTGCTTTGGGCTGAGGTCGGCTGGGCCGCCAGCCGCTCCCTCCGTCCCCTCCGTCCCCTCCGGTCCCGCCTCTCCCCCGCCCCTGAGGTCCCCTGGTCCCCCTCAAGGGTGGCCGGGTTATCCACAGTCACGGTGCTATACACAGATTGAGGTCGGGCCCTTCCGGCTCAACCGACCTTCGCCGTAACGTAATTGAGGCGGGACACCATCGCCCTGACGGCGGTTTCGTGTCCTCGTGGATCGGGGGATTCAGGTGCCGGGGGCAAGCCATCCTGGGCTGCGTCGCTGGGGCATCGGACCGCACAAAGGTCCCCGGCTCCCCACAGCACGACAGATCGACAGAACGACAGAACGGAGCAGCCCTGCCATGAACCAGCCTCGGATCCTGACCGTACGGCCCGAACCGGGCGAGTATGCCTGGACGTTCGGTGGCGCGCCGCCCGTGGCACGGATCGCTCCGGGCACGGTCCTCGACCTGTACACGGAGGACTGCTTCGCGGGAAAAGTACGCTCCGAGAAGGACATGGTGTCCGAGGTCTGCCAATTCCCGTTCCTGAACCCACAGACCGGGCCCTTCTATGTAGAGGGCGCGGAGCCGGGCGACACCGTCGCTGTGCACTTCGTGTCGATCGAACCGGCTCGCGACTGGGCGGCGTCCACCACTGTTCCCCTCTTCGGGGCGCTCACCTCCACCCACACCACCGCATCGCTCCAGCCGCCGCTGCCCGAGACCGTGTGGATATGGCAGCTCGACCGGGACCGGCGCACCGCGCAATTCAGCGCGCGGGACGGTGACTTCGAGATCGCGCTGCCGATGGATCCGATGCACGGCACGGTCGGCGTCGCACCGGCCAATCTGGAGGTGCGCTCGGCGCTCGTGCCCGACGCGCACGGCGGCAACATGGACACTCCCGAGATGCGGGCTGGGGTCACCTGCTACCTCGGGGTGAATGTGGAGGGCGCGCTCCTCAGCCTGGGCGACGGACACGCACGGCAGGGCGAGGGAGAGACCTGCGGAGTCGCCGTCGAATGCGCCATGAACACAGTCGTGATCGTCGAGCTCCTGAAGGGAATCCCCACACCCTGGCCGCGCCTGGAGTCCGACACTCACATCATCTCCACCGGCTCGGCGCGCCCCCTTGAGGACGCCTTCCGAATATCCCAACTCGACCTCGTGCAATGGCTGGTGCGCGACTACGGCTTCAGCGAGCTCGACGCCTACCAGTTCGCGACGCAGACCGTCGAGTCGCCGCTCGCCAATGTCTGCGACACCAACTACACGTGCGTTGCCAAGATCCGCAAGGAGTGGCTGCCCGCGCGTGAGACTCACCGGGGGCTGCATGCGCGGCTGCGCGAGACGGCCAAGGTGCTGCCCCACTGAAGAGCCCAGCTGTTCCCCCCACCGAGAGGTAGGCCGGCCATGGATCGAGCAAGACGGCATCCCAGCAGGCGCAAGCTGTTGCAAGGAGCGGCTCTGGCCGCCCTCCCTGCCGCGCTCCTCCCCGCCACCCGCGCCACGGCTCGCCCTCGGGCGGTCGACTATCCGCTCGCCGAGTGGGTTCCGGCAACCACCTCCAACTACACCGCAGCCAACCGCCCCAGCACGTACCCCGTCGACTACGTGATCGTCCACGTCACCCAGGAGACCTACGCCGACACCCTGGCCATCTTCCAGAACCCGGCGAAGAAGGTCTCGTCCCACTACGTGGTGCGCTCCGAGGACGGCCACATCGCCCAGTGCGTCCGCGAGCGAAACGTCGGCTGGCACGCGGGCAACTGGGACTACAACACCCGCAGCATCGGCATCGAGCACGAAGGATGGGTGGATCAGCCGGAGTACTTCACCGACGCGATGTACGAACAGTCCGCCCTGCTGACCTCGGCGATCTGCGATACGTACGGCATTCCCAAGGACCGCAAGCACATCATCGGGCACGTCGAAGTGCCCGGGACCGACCACACCGATCCGGGGCCGCACTGGGACTGGACGCGCTACATCCGCCTGGTCAACTCTGCCTGACGTCAGCCGCCTGATGCTGTGGCGCCTGCCGGGGCGCTTGTCGGGTCACGCTCGCGGGGCGACGATGGCAACACCGCATCGCCGTCCCGGGAGGCCGACTTGACCGAACCATGGGTGGCCCTGGATTCCGGCGCCGATCCTGCCGAGCGGGTACGGGTGCTGCGGCGCGCCCATGAGAGGTTCACCGAGGCAGGGACAGTGACGCGGCCGGTGCGTTCCGTCGTGGCCGACTCGTGGCGGCGTTCGGCGAGAGCCAGGGTCAGCCCCGAGGACACCGGCGCGACGGTGGAGCTCACCGACGGGG
The DNA here is from genome assembly GCF_040643025.1 of Streptomyces sp. NPDC047525. Lineage (NCBI taxonomy): Bacteria > Bacillati > Actinomycetota > Actinomycetes > Kitasatosporales > Streptomycetaceae > Streptomyces > Streptomyces sp. NPDC047525. The sequence continues at coordinate 596,352 of NZ_JBEYTL010000002.1, read as the reverse complement.
ACCTCGGCGCGTATCGGGCCGAGCATCCGCTGGCGGGGGTGATGCCGCTGTTCCGTGAGCTGATGGGCACGTTCGCGATGGACGGTGAGCATCTCCTCGCGGTGTGCGACGCGCACAGCAGGCTGCTCTGGGTCGAGGGACACTCCGCGACCCGGCAGAAGGCGGGGCGGATGAACTTCGTGCCGGGTGCCCGATGGGCGGAGTCCGCGATGGGGACGAACGCTCCGGGCACGGCGGTGGCGTTGGATCGGCCGGTGCAGGTATTCGCCGCCGAGCACTTCATCCGGCGCGTCCAACCCTGGACGTGCGCGGCGGCCCCGGTCCACGATCCGCGGACAGGGCGGCTGCTCGGCGCGGTGGACATCACCGGGGGCGACGGTCTCGCGCATCCGCACAGCCTGGCTTTCGTGCAGGCGGTCGCTCGGGCGGCGGAGTCCCAACTGGCGCTGCTGTCACCGCCGGTGGAGGCCAGGGACACCGTGGGGCTCACTGCGCTCGGCCGCGATGAGGCACTGCTGCTGACCGGCGGTCGCAAGGTGCGGCTGAGCCGCAGGCACAGCGAGATCCTCGTCCTGCTCGCATGCCACCCGGAGGGGCTGACCGGCGACGAGCTGCTGTGCGCGCTGTACGAGGACGAGTCGGTGACGCCCGTGACACTGCGGGCCGAACTGGCACGGCTGCGACGGCTTCTGGGCCCGGAGCTGCTGAGGTCGCGCCCGTATCGGCTCGCGGTGCCGGTCGAGTCGGATGTCGACGCCGTCGAACGGCGGCTCGGTTCCGGGGCGGTCACCGCGGCGGTCGGCGCGTACGCGGGTCCGCTCCTGCCCGCTTCTCAGGCGCCTGCCGTGGCGCGGCTGCGGCGCAGGCTCGCCGATCAGCTGCGGGCGGCGCTCATCGCGCGCCGCGACCCCGATCTCCTGGCCGACTGGGCGCACGCCCCGTGGGGCGAGGACGACCTGCCGGTGTGGCGCGCGCTGGCGCAGGTGCGCCCGACCCCGCCGGTGCTGGCCCGTCTGCGCGAGCTGGACGCGGAGCTGGCCGGCGCCCGCACCAGCCGCAAAGCAACGCACCCGGCGTAGAGAACCGGCCAAGGAGCAACTCCCGCAACGTACCTGCAACGTTCGCACTCCTACTCTCCCGGTGAGAGCTGCCCAACGGCGGGCAGCCTTCCCCGGGAGGCCACCAAGATGACCCGCTACGCAGCGCCCGGCACGGACGGCGCAGTTGTCTCCTACCAGTCCCGCTACGACCACTTCATCGGCGGCGAGTACGTCCCGCCCGCCCGCGGGCAGTACTTCGAGAACCCGAGCCCGGTCAACGGGCAGCCGTTCACCGAGATCGCCCGCGGCACGGCCGAGGACGTGGAGCGCGCACTGGACGCGGCGCACGCCGCCGCGCCCGCTTGGGGCCGCACGTCCGTGACCGAACGCGCAGACGTCCTACGGAAGATCGCCGACCGCATGGAGGCGAACCTCGAAAGCCTCGCGGTGGCCGAGAGCTGGGAGAACGGCAAGCCGGTCCGCGAGACGCTGGCAGCCGACATCCCGCTCGCCATCGACCACTTCCGCTACTTCGCCGGAGTGATCCGCGCGCAGGAGGGGTCCCTGAGCGAGGTGGACGAGGACACCATCGCGTACCACTTCCACGAGCCGCTGGGCGTCGTCGCGCAGATCATCCCGTGGAACTTCCCCATCCTGATGGCGACATGGAAGCTCGCGCCGGCCCTCGCAGCGGGCAACGCGGTCGTCCTCAAGCCCGCCGAACAGACCCCGGCCTCCATCCACTACTGGTTGAGTCTGGTGTCCGACCTGCTGCCGCCCGGTGTCGTCAACATCCTCAACGGCTTCGGCGTCGAGGCGGGCAAGCCCCTCGCCTCCAGCCCGCGCGTCGCGAAGGTCGCCTTCACCGGCGAGACCACGACGGGGCGGCTGATCATGCAGTACGCCTCGGAGAACATCAAGCCGGTGACGCTGGAGCTGGGCGGGAAGTCGCCGAACATCTTCTTCGACGACGTGTGGGCCGCCAACGACGACTTCCGCGACAAGGCGCTGGAGGGCTTCACGATGTTCGCCCTCAACAACGGCGAGGTCTGTACCTGCCCGTCGCGTGCTCTCGTCCAGCGGGGCCACTACAGCGAGTTCATGGAAGCGGCGGTCGCCCGCACGGAGCAGATCGTGGCGGGGCACCCGCTGGACACGGACACGATGATCGGCGCCCAGGCCTCCAACGACCAGCTGGAGAAGATCCTCTCCTACCTGGACATCGGCCAGCAGGAGGGCGCCAAGGTCCTGACGGGCGGTCAGCGCATCACGTACGACGGCGAAATGGCCGGCGGCTACTACGTCCAGCCGACGATCTTCGAGGGCGACAACCGCATGCGGATCTTCCAGGAGGAGATCTTCGGCCCGGTCGTCTCGGTAGCGTCGTTCAGCGACTTCGACGACGCCATCAAGACCGCCAACGACACGCTGTACGGCCTGGGCGCCGGAGTGTGGACGCGCGACATGAACACTGCCTACCGGGCGGGCCGTGCGATCCAGGCGGGCCGGGTCTGGACGAACTGCTACCACGCGTATCCCGCGCACGCGGCGTTCGGCGGCTACAAGCAGTCCGGGATCGGGCGCGAGACGCACAAGATGATGCTGGAGCACTACCAGCAGACGAAGAACCTTCTGGTGTCGTACTCGCCGAAGAAGCTCGGCTTCTTCTAGAGGCACGAGAAAAGGCGCCTGACCTGGGCTTTTGCCCGTCAGGCGCCTTCCACTAGGCCCGCTCAGCGCAGGGCCCGCCTTCTGACCAGGTGTTCCGGACCAGACCCCGACTCACCGCTCAGGCGCCGCGCCCTGGCTGACGCGGTCCACTCCTTCATCGACTGATCGATGAGACGGTTGGCCTGCTCCCGGACGCCGTCCAGGAACGTGTCGGAGATCCTAGGGCCGCTTGGCCAGCCCGGAGGCGAGTTCCGTGCGCGTCAGGACGTACTTCCGTGCCCGCGCCCAGGTTGTGCCGTACGCGGCTGCGTCCACGTAGTTGCCGGCCTGGTTCCGGAACAGCCGCCCGTCCGGCGCCACGCCGACAAGCCCCTCTAGCGAGGTCGCCCTCTCGGTCGGCTCCAGGACTTGCGGGAGAGCTCTTTGAGAGCGACCAGCATGATCCCGCGCAGAACGTCGGTCGTATGCGCCGATGGCGCAGTCAGCCGACTGGTTGATCGGCCCCCGCCGCCACGATCAGTCGGGCGGCGTTGGTGACCGAGGAGTCCAAGAAGAACTCGGCAATCGGGACTTGCACCGTGAACACACTCTTGAGGCGGGAAACGAGCCGCAGCGCGGCCAGAGAGTGGAAACCCAGCGCAAAGATGTCCGTACGCAGGTCGATCGTCGGTACTTTGAGTACCTCACAGTAGATCTCCGCGACCTTGACTTCGAGCTCGCTGCCCTGCGCTTCCTCGGGGACGACACGCTCGCGGCTCTGCAGCGCGAGCAAGGCTGCTTGGTCAACCTTGCCATGCGAGGTGAGCGGGAACCGTTCAACTACTGAGATTTGAGCCGGAATCAGGTGTGGGGGAAGCTGGGTACTAACGTACGCCGCGACTGTTGCCTCGTCGGCGTCCGCACCGATCAGGAACGCGATCAGCTCAAGCTCGGCCGCTGGATCAGCCTCGGTGCGCCGAGGCACGACCAGGCTGCGCGTCACGTCCGGATGGCCGTCGAGTACCGATTCGATCTCGGCGAGCTCGACCCGATGGCCGCGCAGTTTGAGCTGACGGTCCACGCGGCCGAGAAATTCGAGGTCACCTTCGGTAGTCCATCGGCCTTGGTCGCCGGTGCGATACATACGTGCGCCCGGCTCGGCCGCGAAGGGGTCCGCCAAGAAGCGCTCGGCGGTCTGCTCGGGCCGGTTGAGAAAGCCGTCACAGACGCCGGGGCCGGCCAGGTAGATCTCCCCTGGCACGCCGCGTCCAACCGGTGCGAGCAAGGCGTCGAGCACGTAGACGGCGGCGTGCGGCATGGGGCGTCCGATCGGCAGCGCCTCGCGGTCGAAGTCAGCACCAGGCTGGTAGGTCGCGCTGCTCACCGCCGTTTCGGTGAGCCCATAGACATTGGTGAGCGGAATCCCGAAGTCCAACCAGCGCTGGCAGACCTCGATCGGCGCGCGTTCGCCGCCGACCAGCAGTCGCCGCATGGTTTGCGGAACGGGGACAACAGCCGGGTCGATCAGGCGCACTACGTCGATCCAGTAGGCGGTGGGGAGCTCACATATGGTGATCTCGCGCTCTCCGAGGAGGTGCAGCAGTTCCTCCGGGCTGGTCCGTCCGAGCACGCCATCGAAGAAGACGACGCAGCCACCGGCCAGCCAGGTCGGGAAGAACTCCTCGACATGTACGTCGAAGGTCATCGCGGCGACCTGCAGCATCCTGTCTGCCGGGCCCAGATCGAACGTGTCCACCGCGGCACGGGTGAACGCAGTCAGGTTGACATGGGTGACGAGGGTGCCCTTGGGCACTCCCGTCGAGCCGGAGGTGAACGGGACGTACGCGACCTGACGGCCTGGCACAGCGATGTCCTCGAGATCTTCACCGGTCTGGGCCTCGATCGAGGAAGCAACCGCCGGATCGTCGAGGGCGAGCACATGGTGGGCCCCGGCGAAGTCCTCGGCGAGGTCCACGACCGTGAGCACCAAGCGGGGCGCGGTCTCGGCGAGGACGTGGGCCGTGCGGCTGCCCGGCGCGTCCGGAGCCACCGGGGCGTAGGCCCCGCCCGCCTTCAGCACGGCGAGCACGGCGGACGGCCAGGAGGAGCCATGGGGCAAGGCGAGCGCCACCCGCTCGCCCGTGCGAAGACCCAGCTGACGCAGATGCCGCGCGAGCCGGTTGGCCTGGCTGTTGAGCTGTGCGTAACTGACCTGAGTACCGTCTTCACGCTCGATCGCCGGCGCATCCGGGCTCTGTCGGACCCGTCGCTCGAACAGTGCGTGCAGGGTGGCCAGCTCGTCCCCCGGCACGGGTCGGCCGGTGAGCTCCCGATCGGGCTCGGCGTCGGTCGACGTGCGCAGCGCTCCCAGCGGGAACTCGGGATGGGACGCGGCCTCGCCGAGCAGCGCCAGGTAGCTCTCGGCCATGGCCTCGATGGTGCCCGGGTCGAACAGCTCCCTGTCGTACTCGAACTGAAGGCTCAGCTCCCCCAGCGCGTCCACAGCGCCGAGACCGAGACGGTGCCGGGCCCCGCCATTGGACAACTCGTACAGCTCCGTCACCGCGCAGCCCGGCAGCGTGGCCTCGAACTCCGTGGACTGCTCGAAGGAGTACGCCGTCTGGAAGAGCGGGGTCTCATGCGAGGCGCGTTGGGAGTCGACCCGTTTGACAAGCTCGGTGAAAGGCGCGTCTTGTGAGGAGAGCGCGTCGAAAGTACTCAGCTGGAGTTCGCGGACCAGCGAGGCGAAGGACACGTCCGCGTCCAGCCGCAGTCGCAACGGCATGGTGTTGGCGAACAGCCCGATGAGCGACTGGTACTCGGGCCGGGTCCGGCCGGCCAGAGGCGTTCCCATCAGCAGGTCGTCCTGACGGGTGTAGCGGGCCAGCAGCACGCCCCAGACACTGCCGAGCATCGCGAACGGCGTGACCCCGAGCCGCTTGGCGCAGGCGTAGGCATCGGCCCGAAGCTGCTCCGGCACCACTGTCGTGAACTGATCCCCCCGGTAGTCCCGGGACGCTCCTGAACTGTGATCGACCGGCAGTGCAAGGGTCGTCGCCGCACCGGCCAGTTCCCGAGCCCACGCATCGAGCGCGTCGCCGTACCCGCCGTCCTCGGTGATGCGCCGCTGTTCGGCCGCGAAGTCGCGGTACTGCAGGGTGAGGTCAGGCAGATCGGGCTCATCGCCCGCGTGCCATGCGGTGTAGAGGGCGGCGAACTCGGTCCAGAACAGACGCAGCGACCAACCGTCCGCAACGATGTGGTGCATGTTGAGGAAGAACGCGTAGGCGTCATCCTCAAGACGTAGCGCAGCAGCCCGCAGCAGCGGGCCGTGCACAAGGTCGAAGGGCTCGCGAGCGGCTGTCTCGACGAACACACGCCACTCGTCGGGCCGGGAGCGAAAGTCGAACACAGGCAGCGCGAAGGGCTGCGGCGGATCTGTGATCAGGTACAGCTCACCGTTTTCCTCGCCCACCCGGGAGCGCAGCACCTCATGCCGGCGCACGATCTCGGTCACGCAGCGCGCGGCGAGTTCCGTGTTCAACGCGCCACTCAGACGGATCACCATGGGTATTCCGTAAACGCTGCGGCCCGGGGCGAGTTGTTCGGCAATCCAGATCTGCTCCTGCAGGAGGGAGATCCTCTCGGTCTGTCGGTTGCCCATGGGTGCTCCGGTCGGGTGCGTGGCCTTCGGAGTAGTGGTTGACTCGGTCATCATGAACCCGCTCTTCCTGACAGTCGGCTAGTAACCCAATTCCCGGTCGACCAGGCCGATCGGCTCGAGGCCGTTCGCCAGTCGACGAATGTTGCGCCGAACCAGGTCGACGAAGGGTCCGAGTGCGTGATCCAGATCGCCCGCGCAGTGCGCGGTGATCACACAAGTGGGAAGGGACCACAGCGGGTGCTCCGGAGGAAGCGGCTCGGGGTCGGTGACGTCCAGGCCGGCGCCGGCGATCCACCCGGAGGTCAGCGCACGAACGAGGTCATCTGTGACGACGAGCCCGCCGCGCGCCACATTCACCAGGCACGCGTCCCGACGCATGGACCTGAGTCTGACTGCGTCGATCAGCCCGGCCGTGTCCGCGGTCAGCGGCGCCGCGAGGAAGACCACACGGGCCTCGGGCAGCCATTCGTCGAGGCGATCGGGCGTTCCGACCTCGGCGCCCGCCATCGGGGCGCCGCTGCGGCACACCACCTTGGGGCGGACCCTGAACGGGCGCAGCAGTGCGAGCAGTGCCCGGGCAACCCCGCCGCCGCCCACCACAAGGACTTCGGCGTTCGTCAGCCCGATGGCGGGGCGCGGCAGCCACGCGCCGGCCCTCACGGAGGCAGTGCCCTGACGCAGCACGGTCAGCGCGAGCATGAGGGCGTGTTCAGCTACCAGCTCGGACTGGACGCCCACGGCCCGACTCCAGCGGATCCGCTGATCCATGAGCGGCAGGTAGCTTTCGACGCCGGTGGTCGCCAGTTGAACCCAGCGCACCGACGGCGCGCGCTCCAGTGCGGCTGCCAGCACCGAGGCCCGCTCGCCGGTCCAGATCAAGCCCTGCGCCCGGCCCAGCGGAGCCAGTCGAACGCCTGAAGCATGCAGCGCTGTCATGAGATCGGCGGGCGCCGGTTCCGGAAGCACTGCCACTGGTAGGTCGGGAAGCATGGTCACCAGCCACTGCCCGGCTTGCCCACCGCCGTGACATCCGCCTTCGCGTCGGCCAGCGCTGCCACTCCGCGTACCGAATACGCGTCGAAGACCTCGCGGAAACCGAGGCTGATGCCCAAGTGTTTGTGGATCCAGCTGATCAGCCGCAACATGAACAGCGAATCCCCACCCAGGTCAAGCAGGTTGTCGAGCACACCGATCTCGTCGAGTCCCAGTAGCTCCGCCGCGGCGGCGCCGATGCGCCGCTCGATCTCACCTGTCGGCGGCACGAACTCGGTAGGCAAGTCGGGCCGACGCTTCGGCGGCTGCGGAAGCATCGCGTGGTCGATCTTCCGATGCGTCGTCAGCGGAAACTCGTCCAGCCGGATCAGCGCTGAGGGGATCAGATGGGTCGGCAGTTCGTCGGCGAGGAAGGAACGCAGCTCACCGACGCTCACCGTGTCCCGGTCAGCAGTCACGTAGCCGATCAGACGCTGCTCACCCGACGCGTCCCGACCAGTCGTGACCAGGGCTTGACGCACCGCCGGGTGCCGGTCGAGCGCAGCCTCGATCTCGCCCGGTTCGACGCGATAACCACGCACCTTGACTTGCTGGTCGCTGCGTCCGAGGAATTGCAGCCGAGCGTCGGGAAGACGGCGTACCCGATCGCCGGTGCGGTACAACCTGGCCCCCGGAATCCCCGAGTAGCGGTCGGCGACGAACTTCTCCGCGGTGACGTCGGGTCTGCCCAGGTAACCGCGTGCCAGCGAGTCACCACCGATGAGCAGCTCGCCCTCGGTACCCGCGGGAACGAGTTCGAGCCGCTCGTCGACGACGAACATGCGGGTTCCGGCGATGGCATCGCCTATGGACAACACCCCGTCCTTGGGTGTCTGTCCGGGCGGCACGCTCCAGTACGCCGCGGTCGCGGTGGTCTCGGTCGGCCCGTAGACGTGCACCAGCGGAAGGCGGAAGCGGTTCCACTGCTGGACGGCTTCGGGCATGGCGCGGTCTCCGCCCATGACGACCGTGCGCAGTGACGGGGGCAGTGCCCCGCCGGTGTCCACGAGGTGGTGGACCAGCAAGTGCCAGTGCGCGGTCTGCATCTCCAGCAGCGTGACGTCGTGCGCGGTGAGGAAGTCGAGCAGGGCCTCCACAGGGGAGAGCGCAACCCGGTCGGCCGGGAACACGCTTGTCCCGCCCTGCACGAGTGGGGGGAACAGCTCCTCGAGTGAGGCGGAGAACGCGGCGGCGGCCAGCATCAGGTAGCGATCACGCGGCCCCATGCCGAACTCGGCACTCGCGGCGGCTGCGAGATTCGCCAGGCCTAGATGGGTGATCATGACGCCTTTGGGCGCTCCGGTGGAACCCGAGGTGTAGATCACGCAGGCCAGATCGTCCGGCGCTGCCGCGGGGGCACCCGGACGGGGAGCCAAGCGCCCTCGGTCCGGCGCAAGCGTCGTGACGGGCAAGCTGGTCGGCCCCTCATCCGCTCCGCCCACGATGAGAATCTTGATACCGGAGTCCGCCGCGAGGAAACTCTTGCGCTGGTCGGGGTAGTCCGGGTCGATGGGCACGTAAGCCGCTCCCGCACGCAGCACGCCGAGAATCGCGACAAGCAGGTGGACGGAGTGACGCATCATGACGCCGACGCGATCGCCGGGAAGCACTCCCGCCTCCGCCAGGCGCGCCGCCATGTGCTCGGCTTCGGCGGCGAGTTCGGCGTAGGTCAGCGCCCGCTGTGCATCCTCGGTGGCGGGGGCGTGCGGCGTCACCCTCGAGTGCTGCTCGAGCAGGCTCGGGATGAGCTTCGGCGCGTCGTTGCGCGCTGATCGAACGTCGGCGTTCACGCAGCAGACTCCTCAGGGTTGGACGACATCGACGTCAAGGGGCCTGCGGCGGCGGCAGCCTGCTCTGCCATCAGCTTCACAACGGGTGTGACGCCACTGCCCGGCAGCACCGGGGCGCCGAGGGCTGCGAACCCGGTCTCGAGTGCGGCCAGCGCGGTGACCAGGTCGAGCGGGTCGACGTGACCGCAGTGACCGATCCGCACGACTTGGTCGGCCAGTTCTCCGTTGCCGGTGGTCAGCTGGACGCCTGTGTGCTCGACCACCGCATCGACGAGAGATTGCGCGCCCACTCCGGGTGGTGTGAACGCGGCCGTCACGATGCCGTTGCGCGCCACTTCTGGGGTCAGCAGCCGGAGTCCGAGGCCGCGCAAGCCCGCTCTGGCCATCCTGCCGAGCTCCGCATGCCGCCGGTGGCGCCGCTCCATGCCTTCAGCGAGTACCTGTTCGAGCGCCGCGGACAACTGGAACAGCACGCCGACCGCCGGCGTCCAGGGGGTACGCGGGATGGAGTGGTTCAGGCTGTCACGCGTGATCGTCCAGTCGAAGTAGTACCGCATATGCCTGGCCTCGGCGTGCCGGCGCCAGGCGCGCTCACTGACCGAGACGAAAGAGACCCCTGGCGGCGCCATCAGCGCCTTCTGAGTCCCGCTGACCACGACGTCCAACCCCCACGCGTCGGCCTGCATTTCGCAGCCGCCGACCCCGGAGGCCGAGTCCACTATCGTCAGCACGTTGCGAGTCGCTCGCCCGAAGGCCTCAAGGTCGGTGACGACGCCTGTGGAGGTCTCGCAGTGCACGACGATCGCCGCGACGATCTGCGAGTCGGCCTCCAGACAGGCTTCGACAGCGGCAGGGTCCGGCTCGCAACCCGGCGCGACGTCGAGCACGACGGTCTCGAGGCCGTAAGCGCGGCACAGCTCCACCCAGCGTCTTCCAAAGGCACCGTTGTCCACCACGAGTACCTTTTCCCCTGGACTGAAGAGGTTTTGCACCGCGCTCTCGAACGCACCGGTGGTGCTTGACGTGAAGACCAGCACGTCCCCCGCGGTACCGAGCACATGCCTGAGCCCGTCGATGATGCGTGTGAATATGCGTGCGAAGTCCACGGTGCGCTCGTCGACCATGGGATGCGTCGCCGCCGCGATGACCGCGGGCGGCAGCGGGGTCGGACCGGGTATGGCCAATCTGTCCTTGTAGATCATCTTCCTGATTCCTTCGTGCCTCGGTGGTCCGGCTTCGTCAAAGGCTCGTCCGCAGTCGAGTACCGCTCAGCTGACCGTCGCCTCACTGCCGCTGTCCGGCACGTGCGGTTCGTTCTGCACCTGTAGCTCTGGTTGCTCAACCTTGGTCAGGGCAAGGGCGAACAGTGCCGTGCCCACCACCGCGACCACAGCACAGCCCACCAGCACCGGGCGCAGGCCGAACAGGATGCCCAGTGGGCCGGCTACGGCGAAGCCGACCGGCTGGGCGATCTCCGAGGCCATCAGATCGAAGGCGGCCACCCGGCCGAGTACCTTGCTCGGTATGGCTCGCTGCATGAGGGTCTGGAAGAACACTCCTTGCAGGCCGACCGCGCAGCCGGAGAGCACTGCGGCACCCGCCACCACCACCGTCGGCACGCCAGAGCCGAGGGCCAACGCCTCGAAGACGATCAGCGGTGGCAGCCACGCTATGAAGACCACCGGTCGCTTCGGCTTGATCCGCCCGGAGGTGAACTCCGCGCAGAGCACGCCGATGGTCATGCAGGTGCCGATGACACCCCAAGCTGCGGGACCGCCCAGATGGGTGTCGGCCACCAACGGGCCGAGGACCGCGAGGGGAGCCAGCAGGACCAGCGAGAACAACGTCCACTGCAAGGTGAGCAGCCATAGCCAGGGGCGCATGCGAAACTCCCGCCAGCCTTGCTTCAGCTGCGTGAGCGTCCCGCCTTCGTGATCCGGTTCGACGTCGCCCCGGGCGGGGATCTTGGCGAATATGAGACAGAGGGTGATGAAAGCCATCAGCACGCTCTCCACCAGGAAAGCGGCTCCCGAACCGTACGCCGCCACGACCAATCCTGCCGCCGCAGGGGCCACCGTCCAAGCCAGCGAGGAAAAGGCGCCGACCATCGCATTGGCCTCGTCCAGGTCTTCTCTCGCAACGATGTCCGGCATGATCGCCATGCTGGCCGGACCGAACAGCGCGTCAGCGCCGCCGTACACGACTGCCAGAGCGAAGAACCAGGCGAGGGTCGCAGTATCCGTGAGGAGTCCTATCGCCAAGGTCGCCGCCGCGGTCAGGCGTACGATCGACGAAACGACGAGCAACGGGGCACGCGGAAAGCGGTCCGCCGCGACGCCGGCAAACAGCGACAAGGCGAGCGAAACCGCCGCCTGAACTCCGAGGACAAGGCCGAGGTCACTCGCAGAACCAGTGGTGTGGAGGATACCGAAGCTCTCCGCGACCGGCAGGAAGCCGTTGGCCATGCTGGAGCCCAGTCGGGCGGCCAATAGGCAGGTGAAGTTTCGGTTAGTCAGCAGCCTTCTGCGTTTGCTTCGGCGTTCTTTTTTGCCGGAGACCTCTACATCGCTCATTGCGTCTCTTTCCGCGCGTGCTGGTTTCAGGTCCCGACGCGAGGGATAGGTGATGGTTTCTTCGGGTCCGGTCGGGCGGCGGTGCCACACCGAGGGGCCCTCAAGAGGTTGTCGCCTCGACCAGGGACTTAGGCCGCATGTCCGTCCAGTTCCGTTTCACGTACTCCAGGCAGTCCTCTCGCCCGGCTTCGCCGTGCACTACGGTCCAGCCCTTGGGCACGGTGATGACGGCGGGCCACAACGAGTGCTGTCCCTCAGCATTGACCAGCACCAGGTACACGCCGTCTTGGTCCTCGAAAGGATTCGCCATTGCTTTCACTCCCCTAGGTAAGTTGTCATCATCCGTCAGCGGCCGCGCAATTCGATATGCGTGCCGAATTCATGGGTAATAGGGAATTTATGCAACCCGCAGCACGTCGACTGTGCTGATCGGCGCATCCGGGTCCGCGGCAAGAGCGGCCAGCATCTGCCGGTAACCGTCGGCCACGTGCTGTGCGGTCTCCGGTTCGAACATGTCGAGCTGGTACTCCAGGAGCGCATCCATCCCAGCCGGCTCCTTGTCCGGGCCGAAGTTTTCCCGCAGGCTCAACGCCAAGTCGAACATGGAGCTGCCGGCGTCGATGTCCAAGGGCACGTCGGTCAATCCGTCGAACTTGAGCCCGGCGTCGGTGTTGTCCTCCAGGGTCAACATGACCTGGAAAAGCGGGTGACGGGTCCGCGAGCGGGCAGGATTGAGTGCCGTGACCAGGCGATCGAAGGGGATGTCCTGGTTGTCGTAGGCATCAAGGGCGACGGCCTGGACCTGCTTTACCAGGTCTCGCAGACTCGGGTCGCCGGAGACGTCGACGCGGAATACCAGCATATTGACGAAGTACCCGACGAGATCGGTCAGCGCGTCATCCATGCGGCCGGCCACGGGTGAGCCGATCGGAATGTCGGTGCCCGCACCGAGCTTGCTCAGCAGCGCCGCAAACCCGGCCTGCAACACCATGAACATGGTCGCATTTTCGGTGCGGGCGACCTCGGTCAGTGCCGTATGCGGATCGGCGTCGAGGGTGAACTCGACCGTGCCCCCGGCGAAGTCGGACATCGGTTGGCGCGGGTGATCCACCGGCAACCGCAGTTCCTGGGGCATGCCGTCGAGCACCGAACGCCAGTGCGCGAGCTGTCTCGACCCCAGGCTGTCCGGGTCCTCCTCGCGGCCCAGCAACCGCCTCTGCCAGAGTGCGTAATCGGCGTACTGGACAGGCAGCGGCGGCATGTCCGGCTCGGCACCACGGCGCCGCGCCGCGTAGGCCCGGGCGAGGTCTCGGGTGAGCGGCCCGAGCGACCAGCCATCGCTGACGATGTGGTGCATCGATATGAGCAGCACGTGCTCCTGCGGCCCCAGTGCGAACAGCCATGCCCGAAGAGGCAGGTCGTGCACAAGGCCGAACGGGTGCTCCGAGGCCTCGTGCATCGCCTCGTACACCTCTTCCTCGGCAAGCTCCTCGTACTCCAGTCTCACCGCGTATTCCGAGATGTCCAGGACCACCTGGTGCGGCCCGCCCTCACCGTCCCGGATCACCGTGCGAAGCGATTCATGTCGCTGCACGACGTCCCGCAATGCCTCCTCCAGGGCTGTGCGGTCCAGCTGCCCCGTCAGCCGCGAAGCGAGCTGCATGGTGTATATCGAGTTGCCCGGATTCATCTGATGGATGAACCACAGTCCGAGCTGACCAAACGACAGAGGGATCATGACTGGTCCCACATAATGTTGGCGGTACGGGAGGATCGGAGCGCGCGATGCCGCCCGACAAAAAGCTGCTCACCTCGGTCCGATCGGTCATGCAAACGGTTAGACACAATCATTGAGATCCCTACTCCTCTGTGCCGTGGGTCAGCGGGCCATCGGGAGGAGTGCCGGCCGGGTGATGACGGCGATCTGGCCAGAGTCGATCTGTGCCGCGAGCAACGCCGCGGTAGGCGCCCGGAACAGGGTCTTGATACCGATCTCCACACCCATGACACTGCGGATCCGGCTCAGCAGACGCACCGCGTGCAGAGACTGGCCGCCGAGTTCGAAGAAGCTCTCGTCCACGCCGACCGCAGTGAGGTCGAGCACCTCGCCGATCAGCTTGCACAGTTGCTGCTCGCGCGCGGTGCCCGGGCTGCGATCGGTGACAGCTGTACGAGCATCCGGAGCAGGCAGGTTGCGCCGGTCCACCTTGCCGTTCGTGGTCAACGGCAGGTTCTGCAAGCGCACCACGGCGGACGGGAGCATGTAACCGGGCAACTGCGACGCGGCGTGGGTGAGGATCTCCTCGTTGGGCGCCTGGGCCACTACGTAGGCGACGACTTGCCGCAGCCCCGGCCTGTCTTCGCGCACCACGACGGCGGTCTGTTCCACATCCGGGTGCGCTGCGATCACGTTCTCGATCTCGCCCAGCTCGATCCGGAAGCCGTTCATCTTGACCTGGTCGTCCCGGCGCCCGACGAACTCGAGATTCCCGTCGTCACGCCAGCGGGCCCGGTCTCCGGTGCGATACATCCGCCCCCCGGCCGGACCGAAGGGACGGGCGACGAAGCCGGCCGCAGTGAGGTCGGGTCGGCCGAGATATCCGCGGGCCAGCCCAGCGCCGCCAAGGTACAGCTCGCCCGCCACGCCCACCGGCAGCGGCTGCAGGCCCTCGTCCAGGACGAAGATCTGGGTGCCGGCGATCGGCCGGCCGATGGGTGGCGGTCCGTTCCCTGTCAGCGGGCCGATCAGCGTTGCACACACCGTGGCCTCGGTAGGCCCGTAAGCGTTGAACACACTGCAACGCCCGGACCAGCGTGCGGCGAGGTCGGCGGTCAGGCTTTCCCCGGCAACCACGATGGTCAGGTCCGCGGGTAGATCCTCGTCGGGGGAAAGCGAGGCAAGTACCGAGGGCGGCAGGGTTACGTGCGTCACAGCCTCTCGGACGAGCACTGCTTCGAACGAGCCCCCGACGAATTCGTGGAGACCCGGGACAAACACCGCCGTAGCCCCGCTGAGCAGGGCCATACAGAGCTCCGAGACGGAGGCGTCGAAACTTGGACTGGCGAATTGCAGGACCCTGCTGTCGGACCGTACGCCGAATGCCTCGATCTGCGCGCCGGAGAGCCCGGCGAGGCCCTCGTGCGTGACCGTCACGCCCTTCGGTGTCCCGGTCGAACCGGAGGTGTAAATGACGTATGACGGGTGCGCGAGGGTGAGTGGATGCGACCGCTGTGCGTCGGAGAGGTTCGATGCGTCCGCGTCCGCGTCTGCGTCACGCCCGGTCTGCGCTTCGTCGAGGACCAGGATCGGCGTCGTCCAGGGCTGGGCCGTGGCGCCGGCGGCATCGGTCAGCAGCAGGGCGGGACGCGCGTCGCCGACGATGTACTCGATTCGCTTGGCCGGATAGGCCGGGTCGAGCGGTAGGAACGCGGCACCCGCCTTGCTGATCGCGAGGATGGCCAGGACCAGCAGCGGGCCGCTGGGCACCGCAACTCCCACCAGCTCCTCGGGCCCCAGTCCGCGGGCAATCAGAGCTCTGGCAAGCCGGTTGGCCCGCTCGTTGAGTTGTCGGTAGCTCCACCGCAATGCGCCGCAGGAGACCGCGCATGCGTCGGGGCGCCTCGCGACTTGGGCCTCGAAGAGCGAGGGGAGGAGGACGGAATCGTATGGTGCGCCGTCTCCGCTCTGCTGCGTCACCAGCAGAGCGTGCTCCTCCTCCGAGGCCAGTGGAATTTCGCACAGCGGTCGGTCCGGCGAGCGAACCGCGTTTTCGAGGAAGGTGGTGTAGTGCGATGCGATGCGGCGAATCGTCTCCGGCGCGAACAGGTCGGTCGCGTACTCGATTTCCGCGTCGAGTCGGCCGTGCTGCTCAACGACCTCGATACTGAGGTCAAGTTTGGCGGCGGTGCGCGGCGGCGGTGCGGCGCCCTCGATCGTCAGTCCCGCGGCATGTAGGGACTCCTCAAGCGCCTCGTCGTAGACGAACGCCGTCTGGAACAGCGGATTGCGGCTCGGGTCGCGTGGCGGACGAAGTCGCTCGATGACCTTCTCGATCGGCGCTTCCTGATAGGCGAGACCCTCGATGGAAGCCCGCCGTGTCTGGTTGACCAGGCCGTGGAAGGTCTGATCTCGCTCTGGGCGTACCCGGAGGGCCAGGGTGTTGACGAACATACCGATCATGTCCTCGGTGCCCAGCTCGGTCCGACCGGCCATGGGAGTGCCCACCAGCAGGTCCTCCTGGCCTGCGTAGCGGCCGAGAACGGCAGCCCAGCCGGCGAACATGACCACGTAGGGGGTGACGCTCCAGCGGCGGGCCGCCGCCACGAGTTCGACGCGCAGCGAAGTCGGCAAGGTGAAGAAGTGGCTGGCGCCATGGAAGCTCATGCGTGAGGGACGCTGGTGATCGGTGGGCAGTTCAAGTACGAAGGACGCGTCCTTGAGCTGGGTGCACCAGTGCTCGACCTGACTGTCCAACAGGCCCTCGTCGAGCGAGCGACGTTGCGCGACGGCGTACTGCCCGTAGGCGAAAGGCAGCACGGGGAGATCAGGTGTGCGGCCCTCGGCCCCCGCGGCAAGAAGTTCGGCAAGCTCCTGGACCAGCACGCCGGCCGAGACTCCGTCGAAGATCAGGTGATGTATGTCCACCAGCAGGCGGTGATCCGCGGGTCCAAGGCGGTACAGGCCGAACCGCACGAGCGGCCCGTGCAAGAGGTCGAACGGAGCCGCCGTCGCGGCGCTCACCCGCTCAGCCATCTCCTGCTCCGAGGCCACATCCTGTGGATCGAGTCGTATGGGGTGTGCGGGGACGGCGACGAACCGGGGCGAGCCAGATGCGTTGGACACCACGGAGTGCAGCACCTCATGGCGTTCGACGATCTGGGCCAGAGCCCCCTCGATCAGCCCGAGGTCCAGCTCGCCGCGCAGGGCGAACACAACCGGGGTCCCGTAGTCCGAGCCCGCATCGGCGAGCTGCTCGGAGACCCAGATCCGCTCCTGTGCCAGGGAAAGGGGGAAACCCCTCTCAACGTGGCGGTCCTGGCTGTCTTGCGGTTGCATCGCAGAGTCTTGGGTGGTCGACACTGACGTCTCTCAGTCCTTTCCGGGTAAGGTCCGTCCGGCCGCGAGGGCCGAGGGGCTGTAGGCCGTCAATAGATCACTCGCGCGTCGTGGCTGATTCTGCGATCGCGCGACTTCCGCAGGTCGCGCACCATGTTCAGCCTCTTGAGCCAGCGGTCCGTGCCGTCGAAGCGGGCAGTGAACGGCACCCTGCCGTGCACGATCTTGTAGTTGTCCAGGAAGAGCAGATCACCCGGTTCGAGCACGTAATCTCGTACGTTGCGATCGACCTCCGCCTCGATAGCCTTCATTGCGCGGGCGCTGTCCGGGACGTCGTATGCGTCCTCCATGAAGAATGGATCGATGCGTAGATAGGGTGCTTCGCGGTCGCCGGAGAGGATGGCGACTCGGTCGGGCTCGCTGTCCTTCGCCATGATCCACTCATAGCTGCGCGAGAGCAGCTCGCGTTCGCGCGCCGACATCTCCCGGCTGTCTTCGTCGCCGTTCGGCAGATGCGAGCGGTCGGGCTTGATCGGATACCGCTCCTGAAAGAGCAGGTCCTTGATCTCATCGGTGAGTTCGAGGTCGTCGACCGAGGCGAAGATCGTTGCCACCCGATCGTGGTTGCGTAGACAGGCCAGGCCGAGGTAATCGGCCCGCAGCGGGTGGAAGGCCTCCTCAGTGTGCCAGGTCAGCAGTTCTTCGCTGCCCGTGCCGATCTGCTCATTCTCGTGCCCCTTGATCGGAAAGATGTCGTGCATGATCCGGGCGTCCTGCTGCGTCGCCCAGCCGATGGGGTCGCCCAGCAGAGATGCGCAGAGCATGAAGTACATCTCCGCGGGGAGCGTGGACGCCCGGCCGACGTGAGTACGCCAGTGCTCGGGGGTGGGCCCGATACCGACGTCGTCGATCCGGAAGCCGCGGATGCACAGTGCGCCGCCGGAAGCCTCCAGGCGAAACGCGTTCAACTCGGCCCGCAGCCGCTGCGGCAGCTCGTGTGCGTACACCGCGCACTGCCGGACGAACTCCGGGTCACTGATCGAGTGGAACTTCGCCGTGAGCGAAGCGAGTACTTCGTTGACTGTCTTCAGCTCAATGTCCGAGAGTTCAATGCTCTGCATGTTCGTCAGGGTTCCTTTCCGCCTCACAGTTGGCGACTCGCGGCCAACTCGGCGCCCAAAATGTCCAGGCCTTTGCTTAGTTGGCTGCGATCGCCGCCGAAACCGAGCCGGACGCGGCACGGGTGGTCGAATGCCCGGCCGGGGACGAGCAGTATGTTGCTGGTCTCTCCCAGCCGACGGCAAAGCTCGGTCGTGTCCCGCCACGGGCGCAGTTGCGGGAACGCTGTCACTCCGCCGAGGGGCAGCGGGAGGTCGACACGATCCTCGTGCCGCGCGGCCCAGTCGGCCAACAGGCGTCGGTTGGCCTTGGCGTTCTTCAGCCTGGGAGCGATGAAGACGTCTGCACGCTGTACGACGCGCAGCGCTATGTACTCGAGAAGCGGAGAGAGGCTGAGGGTGATGCGGTCGCGCAGGTTGGTCATCGCCCGCAGAAGCTCCGGGTCGGCCATGCACCATCCGATACGCATGCCGGGTAGACCAAAAGCTTTTGAAAAGGTTCCGATCGACACAGTGCGCGGATAGGTCAGTCCGGGGTCAGGCAGCGGTGCGTCATCGTAGACCAGGTCCGTAAAAGCGCCGTCCCACAGGAGATAGGCGCCGACATTGTCAGCAATCTCAAGCAGGCGACGGAAACCAGCAAGGTCGAGTGTCGCGCCGGTCGGGTTGTGCGGAAAGTTGACCACAATAACCTTTGTGCGCGCAGTGACGAGCCTCGCAAGTTCCTCCACGTCAGGCCGGAATTTGTCCTCCTCGCGCAGCCGCCAACGCAGAACTTCGCACCCCATGGACTCTGCGACGGATACGTGCGAGTGGTAGGCCGGGTGCAGGGCGACGACTTGGTCACCTGGCTCAAGGAGGGTCTGGAGCGCGACGTAGATAGCCTCGCTGCCGCCGTGCGTAAGCATCACCCTGCGCGCGTCACCGTCCCCCCAGCGCGAGGCGATGGCCTCGCGCAGGTCGTCCCGACCCAGGCACGGACTGTCCCGGAAAACGATCTCGTCCAAATCACCAGGCTCGATGCCGGCGAGTTCTCGCACCTGTCCGAGCGAGTAGTCAAGAACCCCACTCGACCCGATGTCTATCGCAGCGTCATGATAGTGGTCGCGCATCCAGTCTTCGAGCAATGCCCCATCAAAGTTCATCGTTCTCCAGAACCTTATCCTCGCGACCCGAGAACCGCGGTCCCATACAGAGATCGCAAGAGGTAAGTAGATTCAGTTCGGCAGAGATGCTGATCTCTCGTTTCTGGTCCAATGACTTGATTCCTCAAACTCCCAGATCGAGGGTGTGAGGTCTTCTGTGGAGCAATGTATGTCCTCTCCGATATGGGCAGTTGACAGATATTGCCCGCTACGGGATCTGCATTGCTGCCCATGCGTCGATGAGTCGGGTGCTCCATCTGCCGACAACCGACATCGAGGAAGAAGAGGGCTTCCTGGACCTACCGGAACGCGCGATGGTGCTGCAGTAGCGGGAGCCGGCCGGAACAGAGCTGCGGAAGGCGATGTACGAGGCGTCTGCGCGCCCGCGACCTCTCCCGCGCCTACACGGCGCGCCGGCGCGGTGTCACACCGGATACGCCGAGGCTTCCCGTGAGTTACGCGGACTACGTGCTGTGGCAGCAGCAGTTGCTAGGCAGCGAGAAGGACCCGGACAGTCTGGTGTCACGACAATTGGAGTACTGGCGCACCGCGCTGGACGGCATGCCCGAGGAGCTGCGACTGCCGGTGGACCGGCCGCGTCGGCCGGTGTCCGACGGGGTCCGCGCCACGATCACGTTCAGCGTGGACGAAGGGGGTGCACACGGCGCTGACCGAGGTGGCCCGGGCCGAGGGCACGGCGCTGTTCAAGGTCCACAGCCTTCTTCCGGCCCCCACCAGGACGACGCACCCGCCCCAACAGAGCCTGACCAGTATCCAGTTCAGCCGCTCCGCGCGAGGTCAGGACGGCCTCGATCCCCTCCGGTCTCCCCAAACCAGAACAACGAGTCCCACAGCTGGAAGCCACGACTTGTCTCCCGGCAAGCCCTTAACGACCAAACCCCACCGAAGAGTCGAGGCTAAATTCGAAGACCCAGAATAGGCTGTTGTCGATCGTTGCTCGATATTCGATCAATATTGCTGCGTCATCTGCCGTCGTCGATTCCGCTGTTAAGATTACGGAGCGCGATGGCGAGCAAACTCCGTGACAGCGAAGGTGATTTCCTTGGTGGACAGGCGAGCAGGGTTCGACTACGACAGCCATGACCCGGCGATAGCGGTGGATCCGTTTCCGACCTATGCGAAACTCCGCGAATCCTGTCCGGTGCAGTGGAGCCGCGCCTGGGACGGCTATTGGGTCGCGACCGGCCACCGTGAGGTCACCTCGGCGGCCCGCGATGCCCGGACCTTCCAAACCGCGCAGGATAGGGCGGACGGTACGGTGCAGGGTGTCACCATTCCCTCACTCGGGCAGAGCAACCGGATGATACCGCTGGAACTCGACTCGCCGGAGTGCCTGAAGTACCGCAAGCTGATCTCCGTTTTCTATTCCCCGAAGCGGGTCGCTGCGCGCGCCGGCGAGGTCCGGAAGTTGGCGGCGGCTTGTATCGACGAAGTGATCGAGCGCGGCGAGTGTGACATCGTTCTGGCGATGACCGAGAAGCTGCCCAGCATTCTGACCATGCGGGACATCGGACTGCCGGAGGAGCGATGGTTCGACATCGACTCCCTGCTCTACCGGGCGCTTTTCGCCGCTCCGCACGATCCGTCGACAGCCCGCGAATGCGCGCAACTGATCTGCCTGGAGCTGGTGGAAGCACTCGACGCGCAACGGGACGGCGACAAGCGGGGGCTGCTCGGGCACCTGGCGACCTGTGAGGTGGACGGAGCACCGGTACCGGACGATGACATCGTCTCGATGATGTATTTGCTGCTGCTCGGCATCTATCCGACGTCAAGCCTGACCGCGATCGCGCTCCGTACCCTCGCCCAGCAACCCGAGCTGCGGTCCCGGCTGATGTCCGACCGCTCGATGATCCGCACCGCCGTGGACGAGTTCCTGCGGTGGGTGTCACCCGTTCAAAGCACGGGCCGGATTGCCGCCGAGAACGTCGAACTCGGCGGGCAGCGCATCACCCGGGGCGAGCAGGTGCTGCTCGGGTGGGCCGCGGCGAACCGCGACGACTCCGTCTTCCCGCACTCGGACCGGATCGACCTGAACCGCGACGCCGGCCGCCACCTCGCTTTCGGTGCCGGCCAGCACTATTGCGTGGGCGCGGCCATGGTGCGAGAGATGTTCACGGCGATGCTGGAGGAGGTGTTCGACCGGATACCGGACTACACCGTCGCCGATGACGCGGCGATCGAATGGTTTCCGGATCTGACCCCCGTATACGGGATCAAGGCTCTGCCGATACGGTTCACGCCCGGCCGATAAGCCGGGCGTCGTTCATGACCGAGGAGTCGGCCAGGAAGTCCTCCGGTGTGCTCACCCTGACGGCACTGCGTGACAGGGTGTCCGACAGCTACAAGGCGACCTCGGCAGTGGAGGTCAGCTCCGACTGAGCGTTCAGGGCACCCATTCGAGCACGCGTTTCGCGTGGTACGGGGAGGTGTCCAGCTTGGCGAGGACGCCCATGGTGGCGATGTTCGGCAGGATCAACTGGTAGAGCCGCGCCATCTCCTCGGACAGGCCCGGGCTCTCCGGCCGCGCCTCGGTCACCAGTTGCACTCCGGTCCAGGCACCCACGATCAGCCGTGCGATCTCCGCGTGGACCGCGTGCGGCAGCAGCTCGCCGCGCTCCTCGGCCTCCACGAGCAGGTCCTCGAACAGGCTGATCCAGTCCGGCCAGCGCGTGCCGCGCATGCTGCGTGCCTTGGGGTAGACGGACAGCTGGACAGCCGCACGCAGCATCGGTTCCTGGGGCATCCGGTGTGCGAGCGGGAGCCCGAGGTCGACCCATTCCTGGAGCTTGTGCGTCTGCGGAACGAGCCCCTCGGCCCGGTCCGTTCGACGAATGCGGCGATGGTGGCGGCTTCGTACCCGACCTCGATGAACAGGCGCGCCATGGCTTCCATGGATGGCCTCACGCGTACGGATCTCACGCACCTGACGCGCCACTCGGCCGCACCCAGTCTCTCTTGCCCTGCCTGAACATCGAACCGTCGACCATGGGCCCACCGAAGTTTCGGTATGGCACCAAGGCCCTCCGGCCGTCCCGGGGGCTGTACTGCGGGACGCGGAGCCGGGGACGGGGGATGATCCCGGCTCCGCGTCCCGGGCGGCACGTCAGTGGTTGACGTGGCCGCCGTCCATGGGGCGCCCCGCTGTCATCAGGTACTTCAGGTCCCGGGCGTACTTGGCGACGAGGTCGCGCGTGAGGCTCGGGATCTCCCCGTGCCCGGCGATGGCGCCGGCCCGGACTGCGGCGCGGAACCGGTCGGAGGGGATGACGGATCCGGGTACCGGGTCCTCGGGCTCCTTGAAGGAGTGCCGGATGGGCAGCGCCGCGTACTGCCGCTGTGCCTCGGGCAGGGCGCGCATCGCCGCCTCGAACCGCAGGTACCACTCGGCGTAGTCGTCCACCCGCTCGATGGCGTGGCCGTCCTGGGCGAGCCAGTCGACGATGGCATCGAGGGAGACGCCGTCGTCGTGGGGGTTCACGATGCTGAACGTCCGGTATCCGGAAGGGACTTCAGAGGTCACGCGGCCCCCCAGCGCCACCACGGCGGCGGCGGTGAAGTCGACCGGCAGGCCGTCGTAGTGGGCGCGTTCGCCGTCCGCACGGTAGAAGCTGCGCGGCGCGACCCCGGTAGCGAGCACGCTGAACAGGAGGCGACTGAAGACATCGGCGACGTTGAGCTGTCCGCCGTACCGGCTGTGCGCGAGGATCATGCTGGACCGGATGGTCGTGACCGGCAGCCCGCACAGGTCGTGCGCCTCCCGCAGCAGCACTTCGCCGGCCCATTTACTGGTCGCGTACCCGTTGGCGTAGCCACCGTCGACGTTCAGGACCGGTAGGGCGACGCGGACGTCGGTGTCCTCGTCGAGGGCCGGCCGGCAGGAGTCGGCGACCCCGACGCTGGAGATGTAGGTGATCGGCTTCGTCCGGCGGGTGAGGGCCAGCCGGACGAGTTCGGCGGTGCCGACGACGTTGGCGTCGAAGAGGTGCGGGTACGGCAGGAGGTGGTTCACCAGCGCACCGGCGTGGACGATCAGGTCGACCTCGTCGGCCAGCCGGTCCCAGGCCGCCTGGTCCAGGCCGAGCCGCGGTTCCGCCATGTCACCCGCCACGACCTCGAGATGGACCGCGGCCAGTTCCTCGTACGTCCGCACCAGCTCCGGGTCGCCGGCGTCGAAGGCCGCGTCCAGCCGCTGCCGGGCCGCGGCGGCGTCCTTGCCGCGCACCAGGGCGATCAGCCGACCGCCGGCGGGCGCCAGGGTGCGCAGCCATTCCAGGGCGAGGAAGCGGCCGAGGTAGCCGTTCGCGCCGGTCAGCAGCACGGTACGCGGCGCCCGCTCGGCGCGGGGCAGCGCGGGGGCGTCGGCGAGGAGGTGTGCATCGAGGAACTTGTCAAGGGTGAGGTCCTTCGCGTGGACCTCGGTCACGCCCTCGCCGTGCACCGAGGCGAAGGTGGGCCGCCGCACGGCCGCAACTCGGCGAGCAGGGCGCCCGGCGCCCTCGCCGCCTTCCTTGATCTCCAGGATGCGGATCGTCATCTCCTTCAGCGTGACCGGTTCCAGGAACAGCTCGATCGGTACGTCGATGTCCAGCTCGTCGCGGAGCCGTCCGGCCAGATGCACGGACGTCAGCGAGTCGCCGCCCGCCTCGATGTACGTCTTCTCCAGACCGGCGGGCCCGTCGAGATCCAGCGCCTCGATCACCAACTCGGCGACCCTGGCCTCCAGTTCACTCCCCAGTGCGGGCGCCGCGCCTTCGGCCGGCGCCTGAGCGGCCGGGCCGCGCAGCGTCAGGGCGCCGTAGCTCTCGCCCGCGAACGGGTACGACGGGAGCCGTACCCGGCGCACCTCGCCGTCGAGCGCCGGCCAGGCCACCTCCTCTCCGCGCAGCCACGCCTCCCCCGACGGGTCCCGCACCGGATCCGGGTGGCCCTCGGCCAGTGCCATGAGCTTGTCCGACGCTTCCTGCACGCCGGCGGCGACCACGTAGGCACGCACGGGCATCCCGACCCGGCCGGTGCGCAGGGTGTGCGCGACATCGGCGAGGGCGGGGGCGTCGGCCTCGCGCAGACGTGCCACCAACCGCGACGCCACGAGAGCGAGTTGATGCTCGGTGCGGGCCGACAGCGGCAGGACCATCGGGCGGGCGTCGGCCTTCGCGCGCGGCTCGCGTGGCGGTGCCTCCTGCACCACCACGTGCACGTTCGTGCCGCCCATGCCGACCGACGTCACGCCGGCCAGCCGCGGCAGGTCCGGCCTGCGCGGCCAGTGACGGGTCTCGGTCACCAGCCGCAGCGGCGAGTCCCGCAGGGCGGCCATCGGGCTCGTGACGTTCACCGTCGGAGCCAGGGTGGCGTGCTCCAGCATCAGGACCGTCTTGATCAGCGCCGCCACACCGGCCGCCGCGTCGGCGTGCCCGATGTTCGACTTCACCGAACCGAGCGCGATGCCGACGCCACCGTCGAGGCCGGCTCGGGCGGTGAACGCCGCGCTCGCCGCCGCCAGTTCGATCCGGTCGCCCAGCTCGGTCCCGGTCCCGTGCGCCTCTACGTACTGCGCCGCTGACGGCTCCAGCCCCGCCGCAGCCCACGCCTCGGTGATCGCGGCCGTCTGCTGGTCCACGCCCGGAGCGGTGAAGCCGACCTTGCCGGCCCCGTCGTTGGTGACTGCCGTGCCCCGGATCACCGCGCGCACCGGGTCGCCGTCGGCGAGCGCGTCCTCCAGCCGCCGCAGCACCAGCACGCCCACCCCGCTGCCCGCCACCGTGCCGGCCGCCTTCTCGTCGAAGGGGCGGCAGCGGCCGTCGGCGGAGGAGGTCCCGCCCTGGTAGTAGACGTAGCCCTCCTTGCGTGGGGCGCCGATGGCGACGCCGCCCGCGAGCGCGGTGTCGCACTCGCCGAGCAGCAGGGCCTGGACGGCAACATGGACCGCCGTCAGCGAGGACGAGCAGGCCGTCTGCACCATCATGCTCGGCCCGTCCAGGCCCAGCCGGTAGGAGATCCAGGGCGCCAGGAACTCGCGGTCGGTGAGGAGACGCACCTGGATCGCGCCGATCGACGCGGCGAGCGCCGGGTCCGTCTCGGCGGCCAGCGCGTGCTCCGTCGAGCTGCCGCCCATGTAGACGCCGGTGCGGGACGGTGCGTTCAGCGGGGCGTACCCGGCGTCCTCCAGCGCCGACCAGGCGGTCTCCAGGAGCACCCGGTGCTGCGGGTCCAGGGCGGCCGCCTCGGTGCGGTTGAAGCCGAAGAGCTCGGCCTCGAAGCGGTCCGCGTCAGCTAGATGCCCCTGCACCGGGACGAATGCGGGATTGCGCAGCTCGGCCGGGTCCGCCCCGTCGGCGAGCAGTTCCTTCTCGGTGAACTCGGACAGCGAGCAGACGCCGTCGCGCAGGTTGGCCCAGTAGGCGTCGAGGTCGGGGGCGCCGGGGAAGCGTCCACTCATCCCCACGACGGCCACCGTTTGCTCAAGGTCGTGCTGTGCGGCTTCCTCGGTCGTCATCGCGTCGTGCCCTTCCTGGAACGGAGCTTGTGCAGGTCGGGGCGCGCGGAGGGGGGATCGGGCAGCGCAGTATCGTCCACCGTCCCATTCGTCGTCATGGGCATGCGGTCGAGGACAACGATGGCCGACGGTATCAAGTGCGCGGGCACGGAATCAGAAAGTGCCGATCGAATGCCTTCCTGCGTCACACCAGCCCCCGGTTCCCTTTCCTCGTACCCCACTACGGATTTTCCCATGTCAGGGTTACCTCCCTATTAGCCTGCATGAGACGAGTCCTTCCGGCTGGTTATCTTGACGTTGCGGGATTTCCGGATCAGAGCGTATGGAGGTTCTGAATGAAGGTAGAAATGATCTCCCCTCACCAGGTGCTCGAAGAATGCCCCCATGCTTAGCAAGTGCCAGGGTCGGCGGTCCGCATGCTCGTCTTCGTCGCCGACGATTGTGGGAACGGGGCAGTGCAACTGCGGCTCCATGCTGAAGTCATAGGTGTCCAACATCAGGGCATCGCTGCGGACGTAGGGAAGAACCGTCACCGCCGTTCCCCTTCCTCTAAACGCCGGCGCCGTGCTCGCAGCGCGCGAGCGCGCCTGGCCGATGCCGCTCGCCCGACCACAGCCGAACCATCGTCCGAGGGCACGCCGTCACGGATCAGCGTTGCCTGCGCCGCCACCGTGGTACGCGAGAACAGAGCAACAACCGAGAGCCGAACTCCCGTATGCCGCTCAAGGGCGTTCTGCAGCTCAAAGAGCTTGACCGAGTGGCCGCCCAGATCGAAGAAATTCACCTCGATCGGAACGTCTTTCCGCTTCAGTACCTCGGCCCACGCGGCGGACACCCGTCCAGTCGTGTCGTCCGTGGGGGCGGCGGCTACATTCTCTGTCCGGGAGTCCGGATAGGTTTCTGCCAGAGCACCAAGGCGTTTTCGGTCGATTTTGCCGTTGACAGTCACAGGAAACCGATCGAGCACGTGAATCCAGTTCGGAACCATGGCTTGCGGCAGCTTGCGGGCCACATGCTCGCGGATTGGTTCTGGAGAAATGTCAGGAGGCGACAGGACGAACCCGACAAGCTGGGTCTGTTCCGCGTTCGTCACCACGACGGCGTCGCTGACCCCTGGTGCAGTACGCAGATGAGCCTCGACTGCGCCGAGCTCGATCCGATGGCCACGAATCTTGACTTGTTGATCGCGGCGGCCGAGGAATTTCAACTCGCCATCGTCGTTCCACAGGGCGAGGTCCCCCGTGCGGTACATCTTGGCGCCCTCGACGTCGGTGAAAGGGTCGCCGATGAAAGCCTGGGCAGTCGCTTCAGGGCGGCCGAAGTATCCTCGCGCTACCCCTGTGCCGCCGATGAACAGCTCGCCGCGTACACCGCGCGGGACCGGCTCCAGCTCCTCATTCAGCAGGTATAGGCGGACACCAGGCACCGGCCCGCCGATGGATACCGGTCCAGGGGCCTCATAACGGCGGAAGCTGGCCCATACAGTGGCCTCGGTCGGGCCGTACTCATTGACCAGGGCGACTGTGCGGCCGAGCAAGGCGAAATGGCGTTCCACCAATGCCTCAGCCAGCGACTCGCCGGCCACGATCACCGTATCCAGCGCATCCAGCCGCGTGCCCTGCCGTGTCGCCGCGTCCAGCAGTGCGCTGTAGAGGAGCGGTACACAGAGCAGCCGGGTCACCTGCCAGCGTTCCACCAGGCGGGCCAGCCGCTCAGGATCGCGGATTTCATCAGATGCAGCTACGACTAAGCATCCCCCCGCGGTCAAGGTCCCCCACAATCCGGCAACCGAGGAATCGAAGGCCAAGGGGGACACAAGCAAGAAGACTGGAGCGCCGGGATACACCGCGCGGCGTGCCCAAGTGGAAGCGGACAGCTGACTGTGCTCGACCAGGACGCCTTTGGGCTCGCCGGTGCTGCCCGAGGTGTAGATGATGTAAGCGGCGTCATTGGGTGTCACCGCGACTGCCGCCGCCGTGGTCTCTTCTCCTTCTCGGGCGTCCTCCGCTCGAATGACCGGGCATGTGAGCGTGGGCAGTCGGCCAGACGTGCCGTCTGCGACGATCACGGCAGACACGCCCGCGTCAGCGAACACATCGGCGATCCGCTGATCAGGGTGGGCCGGGTCTGCCGGGACGTACGCGGCACCGGCGTAGAGGATTCCGAGCACGGCGGCGATCATCGCGTTCGAAGGTTCAACGAGCAC
Source organism: Streptomyces sp. NPDC047525 (assembly GCF_040643025.1). Classification (NCBI taxonomy): domain Bacteria; kingdom Bacillati; phylum Actinomycetota; class Actinomycetes; order Kitasatosporales; family Streptomycetaceae; genus Streptomyces; species Streptomyces sp. NPDC047525. The sequence continues at coordinate 568,561 of NZ_JBEYTL010000002.1, read as the reverse complement.
ACCGATTCGCTCGCCTCTGCCCGCACCTGCCGCACGGACAGACGCCGCGATGCGCCTGGCCCAAGCGTCGAGCTCGCCGTAGCTCAGCTCGGTGCCCCTGCTCCGAACGGCGACCCTCAGTGGATCACTGCTGGCTATCCGGGCCACGACTGCATGGACTGGGCTGAGCTCCTCGTGTGGAGCGTTCGACACAAAGTTCTGTTCTGGCAAGGTCATCAAAATTCCCACACTAATTCTCGGCTGATGCTGCTCGTTTCATGGCGTGAGACGCTGGTCGAGCTGGCGGGGAAGGAATGTGATCAGCAGTGGATCTCCCCCAACTCGAAGAAGTCGGAGTCGTCACGGAGATCGGTGTGTCCAAGCAGTCCAGTCCACAACCCGGCTAGCGTTGCCAACGGATCAGGTACTACCGGTATCAACTCCCGAAAACAGACTGCATTCCTAAGGACAGAAAGTGGCGGGCGAACATGAGCAGTACACGCTCATCGGAAGGCCACTGAACTCCACTCAGACCGGCGAAGATTCACTCTGGCATCCGTTCACCCCAGCGTCAATGCCGCAAGAAGGGCTGGCGAGGCGGCGCGCAATATGTGTCCAGAAGAACGCAATAACTGTCAGCCGCGCTTTGCTGGCGACACTTGACGTCAACTCGCGGACATGGCTAGCCTGTCTCGATATTCCAATACCGGCGCAGTGCTTAACTCCCGTATATTATTCATGATCCGGCGGGCCCGAATTCTATCGATCTATACCCCCGCTAGAAGCCTCGGGTTTCGACTTCTTCGATGCGGTGGACTGGAGGATCTTCCATGCACACTCCCCCTACGACGAATCTTTCTCACCTGCTCGATCCCGAACATGCGGCGGAGCCATACTCATTCTATGCCGAGTTACGTACAAAATCACCGGTACAGTGGGATGAATGGATGCAGACCTGGGCGGTGTTCGGCCATCCGGAAATACTCGATCTCTCGAAGGACAGACGTCTTTCTGTGGCCAGAATATCGGATTTCTACGAGAGCTTCCCCGAACAGGCCCGTGGCGATGTTGCACTGCTGGCTCGCACACTGTCAGACATGATGCTGTTCAATGATCCGCCGCATCACACCCGGCTACGCCGACTGATCAGGCCGAGCCTTTCTCCCCGCCTCGCCCGGGAACTACGCTTTCATGTCCAGGAGTTGGCCGACGAACTGCTCGACAAGGTCCTGCCGACCGGGCGCATGGACATCATTCACGACTTCTCGGAACCGCTCAGCCGTGGCGTCATCGCGAAACTGGCAGGCGTATCCGACGACGCCACCCACCTTCTGGAGAGCTGGCAGGGGCTGTTGCATGAGTTCTTTACCCAGTCCGACTCCCAGAACGCGCGGATACAGGAACTGAGGGAGTCCTTCGACCGCACTGCCACCGCTCGTCGAAACAGCACGGCCGACGACTTCTTCAGCCGGATGATCAGTCCCCAGCTCCGGGCAGCCGACTACACCGAGGACGAAGTCTTCGCCAACCTCCTGCTGCTCATCGACGCGGGGCAGGCGACTACCACACATCTGATCGGGAACGCGGCCCTCGCCCTGTTGAACAACGACGAGCAAACTCAGCGGCTGCGCAGAGATCCTGAGCTGATTACACCCGCCACGCACGAACTGATGAGATACGACAGTTCGGTCCAGTTCACCACTCGGAAGGCGCTCGCCGACATCGACCTCGGTGAGCACCTGATCCGAGCCGGCCAGTCGGTGACCCTGGTTCTTGGTTCAGGGAATCGTGACCCCCGCCGCTACACCGACCCTGACGTACTGGATGTCTCCCGACCGGCCGCTGATCACCTGTCGTTCGGGCACGGCATCCACTACTGCCTGGGCGCCTCACTAGCTCTCACCGAGATCGACGTCGCACTCCGGGCGCTGCTGCGTCGGACCACCAACTGGAAGTGCGAGGTGGCGCAGCCTGAGTGGCTCGAAAGCATCAACTTCCGCTTCCTTGCATCCCTTCCGATCACCTTTGAGGCAATCGCCTGAATGTGGCATTCGCCTCGGCCGAAGGAGAGCTCCTTGGGACATGATGTCGGCGCATTACCGCTGCCGGAGCAGCAGCTCGCGTTGGTGCGGAGTTGTGAGCTGGGCGACAGCGGGCCGACCCGTTACGCCGTCGGACGGTTGACCTGCGGGCTGCCTCTCTGAGAAGAGAGCATTTCCTCCGCGCCCTCTCCGTCGTTCTTGCCGCGCATCCGGTGTTGCACAGTTCGTTCGAGTTGTCGGCCGAGCTGGCCCCTAACCAGGTGTTCCGCCGTGAGGCGGTGGGCGAGGGATCGCCCCCCTTACCGGTAGTTCGTTAATCCGGCGATGGTGTGGGGTGACGGCTGGTCGTAGGCCGGTGGTAGGAGTCAACTGGCTTGGGGGCTGAAGATGACTGCTCGCCGTCCGTGTCCGCCTGCGCCGGAGCCGTTGGAGGAGTACGGGGCCTCGTCCGGCACGTGTCTGTCATCTCCACCACCGTGTTCGCTGGGGCCATGGTCCGTCGTCACGTGTCGGCGTTCAAGGAGAGGGCGGACACTGCCCTCGCTGCCGGTACTCCGAGGGCGAGCAGCCCATGTGCTTCCTGAACACCCGCGCGAAGTTCTCCGGATTCGGGAAACCACAGAGCCTGCCGACCTGGGATATGGGGTCGCTGCCCGCTGTGAGCAAATGGCGGGCAGCGTCGATGCGTAACCCGGTCAAGTACCGCATGGGCGTCTTTCCCGTGGCGACAGAGAATCGGCGCAGGAAGTGGTACCGGCTGAGACGTGCTTCTCTGGCTAACTGGTCGAGTGTGATGTTCTCGGACAGGTGCATCTCCATGTAGGCCCGCAGTGTGAGCAGTTGTTCCGGGCTGAGACCTCCCGTGCCCGGTGATGCGGAACGGAATGGATGGAGCAGGTATTCGGCCAGGTAGTGGGCTGCACTCAGGGCATAGCTCTCTCCTGCACCTGTCTTTCGGGCGTGAAGTAGCGTTTGCGCCATGGATGCGACATGTGGATCGAAGGCGCGCAGTGTTTGTAATTCCGAAACATCACGGACAGGAGCGGTGGTGTGTGTGTCCTGCGCTCGCTGAAGGAATTCTACGGAAAGCTGGATATAAACGACTTCGAATGGGAGACGTCTGGGCGGTGTCCTGCTGAGCCGGATCAGGTTGTTGGGTGCGACCCGGCAGACCTCTCCAGGCGTGAGCGTGGTACGTCGCCAACCGTGATTGTCTCGACGTTCAATTTGACACACACCTCGTATTGGCGTGACGATGCCGAACCACTGGTCCGACAATTGGTATGTCCAGGTGTCGCTGTCGTGTCCAGCGACTTGCTCTTCCACAACGAGTTTCTGAAAGGATTGGTCTCGCCACGTAATGGGCACGTAGTTTTCCCTTGCGCGGGTCGGGGAAACGAGGAGTTACAGGCACCAGGTTCGTCATAGATTGAACCGGGCTGGAAATAATTACCCTCTGTGTCACGCAACGGTCAGCGACACGTTATTGGAGCTACTGCCCACTCTGGATGGCACTCACAGATGGACGGCAGACAGAGGGAGGGGCGTCATGGCAGGGCGATCCGCCGTGCGCTTACTGGGACGGCGGTGTTTGCCGACGTCACTTGAATTCGTCCCACCACCGGAACCGAACCGAACCTCGAAGAGTTGCTCGCCGGCGAATACGAACGAGGCACCGTCCTTCCCCGCGACATACTCCAGCGCATCCGCCGGAACGGCCGTCTCCGACCCATCGAAGAGGACCGGGAGTGGTGCGCGCGTGAGGTGAAGGGAGGCCGGTGTACGGCTGACGCATCGAGCGGTACGCGTACGTACGCCGACTCCCGCCGGACCGCCGGTTAGGGCCCGTGGGGACGGGAGCCCGCAACGGCTTCTCTGTGCGCAGGCGCCCCCGAGCGGAGGCCGACCGGAGAGGCGGGTCAGTTGGTGAAGAAGGTCAGCTGGAGAAGGGGACGGCGTCGGCGGGGTCGGCGTGCCAGTTGGTGGCGATGGGCTGGTCGACCAGGACGGTGTTGGGGAGGTCGAGGGTGATGGAGTTGACTTCGTCGCCGGCGACGGAGAGGTGGAGCTGGTCGAATTCCCGGCCGAGGTCGTCGTTGGTGATCTTGGGGTTGATGCCGGCGTACACGGTGGTGGAGCCTTCGAGGGTGATGCTCTCGCTGACAGCGTGCTCGGCGGGCGACACGGCAGTGTCGGGCGAGGAGCCGAAGGACGCGGAGGGGAAGACGCCCTCCAGGGTGCAGGAGATACCGGGCTTGGCCTTGGCGGTGAGGAAGAGGTAGCCGCCCGCCTGCGTCTCCTCAGTGACCGTGAAGGTCAGGTCGTCGGTTGCGCAGGCCGGTGCGGCGGTGCGGCGACTGTCGGCCGTGGCGGCGGCCGTCGCGGCGCCGGTGAGGGCCAGCGCGGCGACCGCGGCGAGGGTGAGGCGGGCGGAACGGGCGACAAGGCGCGAACACATCTAGATCTCCATGGTGCTGAAGGGTGCTGAGGGGTGCGGAAGTGGTTCGTCCAGCGGGTTGCTGGGATGACCGCAGCTTGTTCGGTGATCCGTCCCGCCCGACACAGATGACGACCACTACGGGACGCCGGAACGCCGAAACATGCCCTGACCAGCACAGACATCGTGGGCGTGGAACGGGACGTTGGGACGCCGGGACGTTGGGACGCCGGGACGTTGGGACGCCGGGACGCCGGTTGCCGAACGCTCTCTGACAAGCTGCCCCGAACAGCCGGACGACCACCGGTCCGAGGATGACCACGAGGCGAAGGGCATGAGCCGTGGCCGTAGGCGCGGACAAGCGGGTGGATCCGCCTCACTTCGGTACCGAACGCGAGAACTGCCGCTCCGGTCGTCGAGCCCCGGCCGTTGATCTCGTAGTACCCGTTGGTGGTCAGTTGCAGGATGACAAGCCCGAACACCCCCAAGCCGATCAGCGTCCCCACGCCGAGCGCGGCCCCGGCCCCCTCCCGCCCACCTCCGTGGCCGGGCGGCGCTCGGTCCGGCGTACCACCCACCCGTAAACGAGCACCGCGAGCACAGCCGTCAGGACGCCGAGGACGAGCGTGAGGCGCTCGCAGACGCCTCAGGAACGCTGAGGCCCCCTGCCAGGACCTGCCCGGCGGGGGGCCTCAGCGCCCATCACGTGTCACGACAGCCTTATGTCTGTCTCGGAGGCCGGCGGCGCCCTCTTACAGGACCGCGGAGAAGAAGACGGGGAGGCAGGAGAAACGGATACCTCTACCGCAGCTACGTCAGCTTCATGACGATGTCGGCACCCTCGGCGGAGTTGTAGAGGACGGGGTCCCCTGATTCCTCGCCGTAATAGAGCGTGGTGTCACACCCGTCCGAGAAGGCCAGCACTACCGAGGTCGCGCCTGCCACATCCAGAGACTTCCAGGTTCCCTTTCCCGACTTGGTGTGCAGGCCACTGGGCGAGCACGAGTAGTACTGCACCCTGAGGTTTTTGACGGTGAACTTTCCCTTGCCCCGCAGGCCGAGCGTCGCCCCCGTATCGCCGTTCTTCCATTCCCGCACCAGGGCCCGGGGCTTCGCGGCCCCCTTCTCCGGATAAGGGTCGCTCAACGGGGCGCAAGAGGTGCAGATCAGCAAAGCGCCGACAAAGCATGGGGCGAGCAGGAGGATCCGGGCAGATCTACGCTTCCGCGGTGTGAGCCGCGGGCCAGTCCCTGAACGCCCCATGCCCATAGGTCACTCCGATGTCATTCGTTTATGCCGGTCTGCTGATTGTATTGACCTGTCATTGCAGGGGGGCCTCCCATGACGCCGCCTCAGGCGGGGAAGACGGCCCGGAAGCGGCATCTGCTCGTCGCCTACGCGGGCATGGCGACGATGCCGTTGCTGGCGGGACGCCTGGGTGCGGGGTCCGGGCACCCAGAACGCCGGCCGCAGCATGACCGAGCGACGCCCTGTCTGCCAGTACTACGGAAGGGCAGTTGCCCCACTGGAAAGTTAGGCGCTGCTACCTGAGGGCCTGATCCGCTTAACACATGCAGTGATCCTGTAAACGCAGCTGATTGATCGTTGCGGACGAGTTTGGTCAGGGCCTTGGTTGATGGGGCGGCAGACTTCTGCGGATGCCGAACAATTCTGTGCCTGAGGTGTGGTGGGAACGCGTGGCTCCGTTGGGTTTCGCCTCGGCCGTCGCGTCGGCGCTGGTCTGCGGGCGTGCTGCCGACGGAGGGCCGGGCCTCCCGTTACGGGATCGCTGACGTATTGCGTCAGGGGGCGGGGCTGGGCTGACGTGCCGCCCCAACGCATCAGCCGCAGCGGGAGTGGCCCTCGACGTTCACGCGGGTCCGCCGCTCATCAGCCGGCCACCTCGGACGTCCCCCATCAACCCCACCGGCATCACCGACATCACCGACGGAGGCACGGCCTCGGGCCTGCCTCTTGATGGAACGAAGAGCCATGCCCCGGCTGGACAAACAAGCCGCTGGCCCACACAAGAAGCGACGGGAACATGCATCAGGTTTCGCCCCTCCGAGCTGAATTTGCCCAGCCGGTCCGGCTCCGCACCCACGACCTGGACGAGGCCCGCCAAGTCATCCGGCAGAACTTCTACTCCAACGTCGTCGACCTGCTCCAGCCGTCAGCCGTTCTCACCGGGTACTTCACGGTCAGCAGGCTCCGCCGGATGACGCTCGGCACCCTGCAGTTCGGTGCAGACCTGTGCATGCGCTTCGGTGAACTGGGGGCCTACCACGTCGACATGCCGCTGTCCGGGTCCATGGCGTGGCACCAGGGACGCCTCGATCCGCTCCTGGCCACCGTGCACGAAGCCGCCGTCTTCCAGCCTGGCCGCAACACAGTGCTGGACCAGTGGAGCGGCGACTGCCGACTTCTCGCGGTCAAGATCGAACGCCCCGAACTGGAGCTCCAGTTGGAGCGACTCCTCGGCACTCCGATCCGGCTGCCTCTTCGACTGAAACCCGCCATGGACATTTCTCACGGCCCCGGACGCAGCTGGGCCCAACTGGTCCGGATGGCGGCGGAAGATGCGCAGACGTCCCAGGGGCTCATCGGTCAGGAGCTGGTCGCCGAGCGGCTGCACGAGGCAGTGGTGATCGGGCTGCTACTGGCGGCTGATCATCCTTACCGTGAACAACTGGCGCGGCCAGTCCCGCCCAGCCGTCCTGCCCCGGTCAAGCGCGCCATCGACGCCATGGAGGCGCACCCGGAGCATCCGTTCACCGTCACGGCCCTTGCCGAGATCTCAGGGGTGGGCATCCGACAACTGCAGCAGGGGTTCCGCCAGCACGTGGGGATGCCACCCATGGACTACCTGCGCCGGATACGGCTGACCCGTGCCCACAAGGAGCTGCGCTCAAAGGAACCGGGTCAGGTGACCATCACCGATGTCGCCTACCGCTGGGGCTTCACCCACCGCAGCAGGTTCGCCGTCGCCTACCGTCAACGCTACGGCGTGACGCCCTCGGCCACCCTGCACAAGACGCAGTCTTAAGGAGGCCATGGCGGGTGACGCCGCCGCCCGGTAGTCGTGCGGCCGGCTGTTGGTTCCCCGATCTCGCCCTCCAGCATCGCGACGAACTGCGCGCTCGACGCAGCCGACGGCTCCCACCGCCAGCCCGCTCCCCCGGCGGACACGCGCCCAAGCGTCTCGCTCACCTGGCGTCTCTCCTCGGATCGGCAGGTCCGCCGTTGATCGGACACTCCTGCCGCTCCGTCGCACACAGGTTCCCGCGGGGCATCAGCCGGATCCGCCCAGCACGGTCTTCCACACCCGGGTCGCCACCTTCAGGTTGAGCCGGTCCTCGACATTCGGATCCTCCCGGTGCACCGACTCCTCGTCGACGGAGTCGAGTTGAGGCTGGTGGCGGTGCCATTCGAGTGCACGGGAAAGGGGCGCGGGTACTGGTGCGGTGAACGCCTAACGGGCGGCGCCCGTTTCGGACGCCGCCCGTTACGTGACTGACCGGGGGTTACTTGACGTTGACGCCGGTCCAGGCAGCAGCCACACGCTTGTACTCGGCGGAATTCGCGCCGTACAGGTCCTTCGCAGCGCTCAACGTGCCCTTACGGGCCGCCTTGTAGTCGGTGGTCGACGTGAAGTACGTCGTCAGGGCCTTGAACCAGATCTTCTCGGCCTTGCCGCGTCCGATGCCCAGCACCTTGGAGCCGTCGGCGGTCGGCGAGTTGTACTGGACGCCATTGATCCGCTTCTTGCCGCTGCCCTCGGACAGCAGGTAGAAGAAGTGGTTGGCGATGCCGGAGGAGTAGTGGACGTCGACATTGCCCGCGTTGGCGTTCCACTTGTCCAGGGACTGGCCGTCCTTGCTCGGCTTGTCCATGTAACGCAGCGGGGAGCCATCGCCGTTGATGTCGATCTTCTCGCCGATGAGGTAGTCGCCGACGTCCTTGGGGTTCTTGGCCTTGAACTCCACGGCAGTGGCGAAGATGTCGGAGGTGGCCTCGTTGAGGCCGCCGGACTCGCCGCTGTACTCCATGTTGCCGGTCGCCGAGGTGACACCGTGCGTCATCTCGTGGGCCGCGACGTCGATCGAGGTGAGGGGCTTCTTGTCGCCCTCGCCGTCGCCGTACGTCATGCAGAAGCAGCTGTCGTCCCAGAACGCGTTCACGTAGCCGTTGCCGAAGTGGACACGGGAGGTCGCGCCCTTGCCGTCGCCGTTGATGCCCTTGCGGCCGTGCACGGACTTGTAGTAGTCCCAGGTGAGCTGGGCGCCGTAGGCGGCGTCGACGGCGGCGGTCTGCGCGCTCGAAGGCTTGCCGTTGCCCCAGACGTCGTTGGCGTCCTTGAAGAGCGTGCCGCCGCCGCTCTCCGCGTGCTTCAGGTCGAAGGTGCGGTGGCCGCCTCGGGCCTTGTCTGTCAGCTCGTAGCCGCTCGTGCCCTTCTTGGAGCCGACCGTAACCTTGCCGCTGTACTGGCTGTTGCCGGTGCCGTTCTCGATGGCCTGGTACTGGTACAGCTTCTTCCCGCTCGCGGCGTCCGTGATGACGTGGAGCCTGCTGGGCGTGCCGTCCTTCTGCACGCCGGTGACAACGGTCTCGTACGCGAGGACGGGCTCGCCGGAGGCGGCCCAGATCACCTTGCGCGGGGCCTGCGCGTCGGCCTTGGCGGTCTTCGCCTTCGCGGCGGTCGACTCGGCGGACTTGGCGACGGAGGACCTGCCCAGCTTGGCGTCGGTGGAGGCGACCTTCACGGTGGCCTCGGTCGCCTTGGTGACGCCCTTCAGTTCGCCGTTCTTGGCGGTGTGCACGACGAGGTCGCCGCCGAGGACGGGAAGGCCGTCGTAGGTGCGCTCGTAGCGGGTGTGCGTGGTGCCGTCGGCGTCCTTGATGACGTCACGGACGACGAGCTTCTCCTTGGCACCGAGGCCGATCCGCCCGGCGGTCGCCGATCTCTCGACGCTCGCGTCCTGGAGGAGGTCCGCGCGGGCCGACACCGAGAGGGCGACGGGAGAGCCGGACGGCCCGGTCTCCTTGTCCGGCTGGGCGGAGGCGCCGGTGGTCAGTCCGGCGGTGAGCAGCGCCCCGGCGGCCACGGCGGTGGCGATCGCGAGCGTCGAACGCTTACGGGATATATCAGAGATCACGCGGGCTCCATCTGTGGGGGCCCGGGAGGCATGGAGGGCCGCCCGGAGCAGAAAAAGACGCGATGCGGGCGTGCAGCGTGTTGCTGTACGTGCAGCGTGTTGCGGGGGAGCGTGTCACTTCAACCAGGTACATGTCAGTCTTTTGGCTGGATGTTGGCCAGAAATAGTCCGTTGAACGATGGTCGACATACGCAATGCGAACAGATCATGAACGCGGTCGGCATCGGCAACGCGCCAGCCACGCGGCAGAGTTGATTACCCGCGGCGGTGATGTGCCTCGGTGAGGCGGAGCCTCTGTGCGGGGTGAGGATTACGGGGCAAGCCACCCGTCAACACTTGATGTGGCCCGTGCCCTGCGCAGTCCTGTCCTGCACCTTCAGCTTCCAGGTGCCATTGGCGGCTCGGACGAGGCGTTGACCGTGCAGGTCTCCTTGACGTTGGCCGTGGGGCCCGAACTGCTGGTCCGCTTCAGCGGATAGACCGTGCCGTCGGTGACCTCCAGGTCGACTTGGAGGTCACCGCGGCGCTGACGTGAAGAGGACGTCCACGCGACAGCCCGCTGCCGAACAGCGCGCACGACGAAGCCCCCCCCCGTCTGCTCGGCGGGGCTTCGTCGTGCGCGCGGTCAGCCCACGCTGACCATCCGGGCCTTGCTCGGCACCCCGGCCGAGTTGAGCGCGAACAGCAGATAGCTGCCGGGCAGCGCCACCCCGGGGTCGGAGGGGACGTTGAGGGTGTACGACGTCGCGCTGTTGCGGGTGAAGGTGAGGGGTACGCGCCGCTGATCGTTGTCCGTGGAGTGGGTCGCCGCGCCCGCCCGCACCAGGGCGAACGAGGTGACCGCCGAGTCAGTGGTCACGGGGACGGTCGCCCCGTTGGCCACGCGGGCGGGCACGGTACCGGTGATGACGGGCCGGGTGCGCTCGGTGCCGTCGGCGTTGAGCAGGTAGGGCGGCGTGAAGACGGCCCCGTCCGCGTGGTTGGTGGCGCAGTCGCCGCACAGGCCGCCGCCCCCGGAGAAGATGCGCCCGTCGGGCAGCAGGTTGGCCACGCTGTGGTAGTTGCGCGGCACGGCCATACTCGCCATGCGGGTGAACTGCCCCGTCGCCGGGTCCCATACCTCCGGTGTGAGCGAGGAGGTCGCGTCGCTGAACGGCACCGGGTAGGACTGCCCGCCGAACACGGCGACCTTGCCGTCCGGCATGACCACGCTGTTGCTGAAGGAACGGGCGAAGTCCATGTCGCCGGTACGCGCGGCCACCGGGGTTCCGCCCCCGTTGAGGTCGACGGTGTACGCGCGTCGGGTGGCCGTCGTGTTCTCGTAGGTGGTCGCACCGCCGAGCGTGAGGAGTTTGCCGATGTCGTACGCGACGGCGTTGCCGTTCATGGCGTCCGCGCTGTCGGCCCGCGTTCCGGCGGCGGTGACGGAGCCGTCCCCCTGGGTGGAGATCCAGTTCATCTGCTTGCTCGGCCCCAGCTGGAGGACCCGGCCGCCTGAAGTCGCGTGCAGCCACTGGTGGTTGTCGGCCCGGTAAGGGCCCGCCGGGTCGGCTGTCATGGTGTTGGTCACCGGCACGCCGGACAGCTTGCGCCAGGCGCCGGTGGACGGCGACCAGACCTCGCCGTTCTTGCCGCCCTGGCCGCCGCTCCAGGAGCCGCCGAGGACGAAGGCGTCGCCGTTGGAGAGCAGGGTCATGGCCTGGTAGCCACGGGCGATGTTCATGTCGCTGGTCGCCGACCAGGCGTCGGTGGCCGGATCGTAGATACTGGCCCGTTCGGCGTTGCTGCCGCCAGTGACCAGCACCCGGCCGTCCTTCAGGACCGCGATGCCGGGGCAGAACATGTCGTGCCGGGTGTTGTCGACCCGTCGTTGGGTCACGGCTCCGGTGCCGAGATCCATGATCGCGGTCTGTGTGTAGCCGTTGCTTCCCCCGAAGCGGTCGACGCCGTACGCGGACCAGGCGAGCAGCTTGTTGTTCGGCAGCAGGGCGGTGGCCACGGGAACCAGCGGGAATCCGGTGACCCGGCCCCAGGAGCCGGCGGTCGCCGGGTTCGCCGGAGTGCTGAGACGGAGCTCCGCCGCCGAGGACCACGGCCCGCGCCCGCCCGCTTCCGTGGTAGCCGTCAGGCGTACGTAACGCGCGCTGACCATGCGGGAGAAGGTGGCCCCCTTGACGGTGTCGTCGTCCTTCCAGGTGCCGCTCGCGACGGGTGCCCCGAACGTGGTGCCGTCCGTGCTGGTCGTGACGGTGTAGGCGCCGACCCGGCCGTTGGCTCCGGACCTGCGCGGCTGGTAAGTGAGAGCCGAGACGTCGCGTGCGCTCTTCATGTCGATGGTGATGCTGTGCGGCAGGGGCACGGCGGTACCGGAGTACCGGCTGTGCCAGAGGGTGTCCGGATCGCCGTCGAGGACGTTGGCGGCGGGGTTAGCCGAGGCGCTCACCTCCTCGTCGCTCGCCGTCGCCGTCCACCCGGTCCGCGGCAGGTCGACCACGGAGGCGGGTGAGCCGGGGTCGCCGAGGAGGTTGATCTCGGCCGCGGATGACCAGGGGCCGCGGTTGCCGGCCTCGCTCGTCGCGGTGAGCCGCACGTAGCGGGCGCCCTGCGCGGCGAAACTCAGGGTCTTGGCGGTCGCGTCGTCGCCGAGGGTGCCGGAGCCGACGGCGGAACCCCAACTCGTACCGTTGGCGCTCAGGTGGATGACATACGAACCCACCCGGCCGTTGGCGCTGTTGGTGCGCGGCTGGTAGACGAGTGCGGATACGACAGCCGTCCGGTGCATGTCGACGATGAGGGTGTGCGGCAGCGGCGCGGCGGTGCCGCTCCACTTGCTGTGCCAGATGGTGGCGTTGCTGCCATCGAGAACGTTGACGGCGCGTCCGTTCTCGGACGCGGTCTCCTCATCACTCGCGGACACGGTCCAGCTGTCCCTGGGCAGGACGGGGGCGGTGGGTTCCATGGCGTCGGCCGGCACCACGGGCTCGTGCGGGGCCGCCATCGGGTGCCGGGGATCGGGAGCTCCGGCGGCGCCGGATCCGGCGGCCGCGACGACCGGGCTGATGCCGGTCAACGGAAGCAGCGCGGCAACGACGGCGGCGAGCGCGAAGGCTATGAGGCCGGTGGATCTGAGTCTGCCGTGCGGAAAGGATCTGAACAGACGGGTCAGCATGAAGTCCCCCCGGGGATGCGCGACAGGTGCGCAGATGAGGGCATGACCATGCCAATAGGGTGCAGGGATGTAAAGGGCGTTCTCCCGCCAATCGGCTGATCTCCGCAGCCGCGCGGCGAGCGGGTGCACCCCTCGCCGCATTCACCGTCGTGGGCCGCCGTCCATCGAGGCGCCGCGCATGCTCGCGGAAGCGCACAGGCTGACGCGCACTGATACCTCATCAGTAGGGGCCCCACACATAGGTGTCGTGCCCACAGCACTCCAAATGCGCTTGTGGAGGCAGAGGTTCATCGGAACCCAGCAGGTCGCGGGCGTCCACGCGGCAGGCGGGTCGCAGGCCGATCGCGCGCCCGGCGCGGCCGCCGCTTGGACCGCCATGACCAGGGCAGTCATGGGCACGGCAAGGCCCCGGGCGCGGTGACGGGCATTCTCGGTCGGCGCCGACCCAACGGTTGTTCCGGCACCGGTCGCCACGTCACGGGGCGTGTTCCCTGCTCGACTCTCGACGGGAGAAGACCGTGACCGTATTACGCCTTCGCAGACGCAGTCACTCACGGAGCGGACCATCACACCGCGCGGCAGGCTTCCTGCTGGCCCTGTCCCTCATAGGTGTCGTCCTGGTGGCTCCCCCAGAGGCGCGGGCGGACACCACCTTCTCAACGAAGATCGACTTCGGTACCGCCACCACCGTGCCGGTGAGCGGCTACGCACTCGACTACGGGCAGGCTTTCGGCGCCCGTTCCGGCGCCAACCAGGGCACCGGCCTCACCTACGGCTGGGTGGGGCTGACCAACACCACCCCGCTCGACCTGACGGGCAACGGCCGGGACAGAGGCACCGCCGAGCCCGACCGGCTCCTCGCCACCCTCGTGCACATGCAGCTGCCCGCCTCGTCGGCCGGCGTGAAGACCCCGGGCCGGTGGGAGATCGCCGTGCCCAACGGCACCTACACGGTGACGGTCGCCGTGGGCGACGCCACGAGCGTGGACAGCTCCCACGCGCTCCAGGTCGAGAACCAGAACGCGGTCGACGGGTTCGTCCCCACGTCCACCACCAAGTACCAGACCAGGACCGTTCAACCGACCGTGGCGGACGGCCGGTTGACGATCAGCCCGCTCGGGGGCAGCAACACGAAGATCGCGTACGTGACCATCGCCCCGCTCGCCGACTCCGCCGTTCACCCGGAGGTCAGGACGGTGACCCCGGCGAACACGGCGACCGGCGCGGCACCGACCGGCAGCGTCGTCGCGGACCTCCGCCTGGTGGGCCCCGGCGTCGACGCCGCGACCCTCACCGCCAGCACGGTCACCCTCAAGGAGTCGGCGACCGGGACCACCGTGCCCGCCCACGTGATCACCAGCGGCGGCGGCGACGTCATCAACCTGTCGCCGACGACGGGACTCAAGGCGAACACCCGCTACCGCTTCTCGGTCACCAGCGGCGCCCGGGACCTGGACGGGCGGAGCTTCACACCATGGAGCTCGGTGTTCACCACCGGGGCGGGCACCGGCACCGGCACCATCGCGTTCGACAAGGTGGCCACGTCGGCAACGGGTAGAAGTTTCGCCTCCGTGGTGAAGGGCCCAGACGGCAAGCTGTACGCGTCCACGCTCGACGGATACATCGTGCGGTACGCCATCGCCGCCGACGGGACCCTGAGCGGGGCGGAGACGATCTCGACCGTGCGCACGGACGCGACGGCCCGCGGTCTACCCGGAGCGCCCAACCGCTCCGTCATCGGGATGGCGTTCGACCCCTCCTCCACGGCGGCCGCCCCGGTGCTGTGGATCACCTCCAACACCATGTACGCCGGAGGCACCCCGAACGAGCCGGACTGGTCGAGCAGCATCGCCAGGCTGAGCGGTCCAGGGCTCGGCACGTACACCGAGGTGATCAGCCGTCTGCCCCGGTCCGTGAAGGACCACGAGACCAACTCCCTGGCCTTCGGCCCTGACGGCGCCCTCTACGTGACGCAGGGTGCCAACAACGCCATGGGCGCCGCCGACCCGGCGTGGGGCAACCGCCCCGAACACCTGCTCAACGCCGCCGTGCTGCGCCTCGACCCGGCCAAGCTTCCGGCATCCGGTGCCGTCGACGTGCGGACCGAGAGCCCGGGAACATACGACCCGTTCGCCGCCAACGCACCACTGACCCTCTACGCGACGGGCGTACGCAACGCCTACGACTTGGTGTGGCACACCAACGGCCACCTCTACACACCCACCAACGGGTCCGCGGCCGGGGGCAACACGCCCGCCACGCCCACACCGCTGCCCGCCGCCTGCTCCCGCCGGATCGACGCGGCGACGGCCGGGGCCTACACAGGTCCGACCGTGCCGGGGATCACGTCCAACCCCGTGGCGGAGACCGACTACGTCTTCGACGTCAAGAAGAACCGCTACTACGGGCACCCGAACCCGGCGCGCTGCGAGTGGGTGCTGGCCGGGGGCAATCCCACGTCGGGCACGAGTCCCTTCGAGGTCACCGGCTACCCGGTGGGCACCCAGCCGGACCGCAACCTGGACGCGGCCGGCATGTACGACGCCGGACTGCACGCCTCTGCCGACGGGGTCGTCGAGTACCGCGGCAACGCCTTCGGCGGCTCGCTCAAGGGCAAGCTCCTCGTGGTCCGTTACAGCAGCGGCCAGGACATCGAGGTGTTCGGCGTCGACGCGCAGGGGAAGCTGTCGGCGCCCACGACGGGCATCACCGGGTTCACCGGATTCCAGCAGCCGCTGGACGTCACGGAGGACACGGCCAAGGGCACCCTGTACGTCACGGAACTGGGCGCTTCGAAGATCACCCTGCTCAGGCCCAGGGTGTGACGCCGAGAGGCGAGTCGGCCGGGCACTGACCCGGCATACGTGGGGCTGCCATATGCGTGTCCGGCGCATGTGGCACTCGCGGTCGGCAGGGTCCGCGGGCCACGATCCGGGCCAAGCGCGGACAAACTCGGCTCCACAGCAAGTGATTCCGCTCTTTGCCGCAGGTCAAGAGCGAGTTCCAGTGTGTACCACCAGCAGACGAAGAACCTGCTGGTGTCGTACTCGGCACAGAAGCTCGGCTTCTTCTAGGACCAGGAGGGAAGGCGCCTGACCTGGCCCTTTGCCCGTCAGGCGCCTTCAGCTCGATTGGGTCACAGCGTGGCCCTGTATGCGTGGTCCCTCCCAGTTTCCCCCGCCGGTCTCCCAGTCCTGACCAGTAGTTCCGGTCTATTCCCGGTCCAATTTCCAGCTCATCCCGCAGGCCGGTGAGCCCTAGTTGACGCGGTCCCATTCCTGTATGGACCGCTCGATGACGCGGTTAGCCTGCTCCCGGACGCCGTCCAAGAATTTGGCGTAGTGGCGGAAGAGGACCTCGATGCTCTGGCCCGCCCGGCGAGCGCATTCGGCCGGGTCCACACCGGAGTACAGCCAGAAGAAGCTCCCCGCGTGCCGCAGATTGTAGGGGCGCTTGGCCAACCCGGAGGCGCGTTCCGTGCGGGTCAGACGTTTCAACGGCACAGTCGGCCAACTCAGCTCAGCGCTGCCTCTCGCCCATTGATCGCCGGGAACGCCTTCAGGATTGATCGTCGTCCTCGCCGTCACCGCCCTGCTTGAGCAGCTTGGAGTATTCAGCAAGCAGTTCTTCGACGAGGCTCTGCTGAAGTTCCGCGCACCGGTCCTCCGCAGCCTCTTCCTGGCACTCGGCCTTGGCGATCGCGCCCTCGATGACCGCGAGCGCCTGCCACCCCTTGAGTGAGCAAGTGAGCGCCTTGCAGAGGCAGTTGACGTAGTCGTTCGAGCTCGAGAAGCCTCGCCACACATCGATCAGCCACTGCTTTACGACCAGCAGGCGCGCGTACAGCCGGACAAGTGCGTAGCCTTTCTCGCCCTTGCCCATCGCTTCACTGATCTTCGCGAGCTCGTCCTTGATCGCCGTGGTCCGCTTCGTGAGCTCCTCCGGCTCACCGATCAGATCGTCAAAACACTTCTCCGCCTGCGTGGTGTGACGTCCGATGTCAGCACGGCGAGCGTAAAGCTCACTGAGCGCCACACCGGCGGTATTCGCGTCGAAATCACATTCGTCATCAGCGCAACAGCCTCCAGGCGCACCACATTCTTCGAGCTTTGCCTGCACACTCTGGTGGGCACGCTTCATGCGTGTGACGATGCGCTCGTCGTCGATCGTGCATTTCAGCCGCTCCAAGAGCTGGGCGAGCTGGACACCAGACTCCTCCACGACCTTCGCCGCATCCTCACGTGCCTGGGTGTACTTGGCCCTCGCCGCGTCATATTTTGTGCGGCGTTCCGCCAGCTTCGCCGCGGCGGAGGTCGTAACTTCCGCCTGCTTCTTGACGCCCTCGGCATCGCACTTGAGCGTGTCCAGGCCGTTTGGATCGCAGTCCGCGCACGGCTTCGGCTGCGCGTCGCTACTGCGGTGGCCGGGCTTGCGCGGGTCCCCATGGGTGGTGGCCATCACTCCTCCTTCGACCGGTCAGGCGAAGTGTCTGTGCAGCCGCGTCACCTCAGCGTCGCCGAACGGGACATGGACTTCGGCGACGCTGCGGTGACGAGACGTACGGAGTATCGGCGGCATGGCCGGACACCAGGCTCTCGCCGCCGTAGGACGCAGCATCGTCGCGCTGCTCAAACTGCGCTTCGAGGAGGAACTGCCGGGACTACGCCGACCCAACGCTGTGCTGGTCGGCACCGGTGACCTGAGCACCGTGGACACACCTGGCGCGGCGATCCAGTTTCCCGCGGTGTCGGTGTACTGCTATCGACTGTCCGTGGACCGGGAGACCCGTGCCGGCTGGTCCGCGGTCGCCGGAGCCGACGGGGTGCCGCGGCTGCCGCTGCGCATGCACCTGCTGGTCTCCGCGTGGGACGGGAATGTCGAGTTCGAACTGGAGTATCTCGGTCTCGCGGTACGTGTTCTGGAGAGCGAGCCCGTCCTCACCGGCCCGCTACTGCATCCGAGCGGGCTCTGGCGGCCCGGGGACTCGATCCAGGTGGTGCCCGACGAACTCGCCTTGGACTCGATGAGCGAAGCCTTCCAGGCGCTGACCGCCGACTTCCGGCTGTGCCTGCCGTACGTGGCCCGTGTCGTTCTCATCGAAGGGCGCCCCGCGGGCGAGGGCGAGCGGGTCGCCACGGTCTCCGCGGAGATGGCGCAGGTGGTCCCATGACCTCTGGCGGCGAGCTCGTCACTCACACCGTACTGCTGCACCGGCTGGCGCTGGGCGTGGAGACCGTCGACGCCGTCACCGGCCGCGCGGTGGGTACGGCGGTCCGGGTGGGCCGGGAAGTCCCGGATCAGCCGCGCCGACGCCACCGCGGGCAAGGGCTCGACCCCATGCTTCGGCGCACCGACCTTCCACTGGAGGCGAGCAGCACTGGACGGTATCGGCTCCGGCACGAGCTGCGGCGACGCCCGGTCCCGCCCCCGCGCAACGGCGTTCCTCCTGCCCCGGCGCCGGTCGTCGTACGCATCGACGACCCCTCGCGACGGTTCGTACCCCGGAGGTTGGCGGTACCGCTGTGGACACTGGCCGAGGTCGAGGCCGCGGAGGCCGCGGGCGGGCACATTCCGGTGCGCTCCCGGCTGCTGCGCCCCCGGCTACTGCCGGGCAGCGCGTACGTCCTGCCACGGGGCGTCACGGGATTGCGTGGACGCGTCCGCGACGCCGCCGGTCCCCTGCCCTGGGCCCGGGTCGAAGCACGGATCGAGGACCAGCCACCCGACGAAGTCATCGTGGGGCGGGCGCACGGCGACGAGCGCGGTGAGTTCCTGCTGGTCGTGACGACACTCGGCGACGTCGACTTGGCGCTGCGGAGGGAAGTTCTCCTGCGGATCGTCGTCTTCGGCCCGGCGCCGGTACCCGCGTCGGTGCCGGTGCCCGCGCCCTCCCCGGCGGCGGGCGACGAGGACCGGCTGTCCAGGCTACCTGTCGAGCCCGTGCCCCGCGCTGCCGGCGCCCCACCGCCGACCGAAGCTGATCTCGACACCGCTCTGATGCGCGGTGAGACTCCGCCTCCGGGATATCAGCAGTCGTCCGCCGACCGCCGGGTCCGCGTCCCGGTCGGCGGCATGCGATCCGAGCCCACGCCCTTCCTGTTCAGCCCTTGAACGCGACCGAGGAGGTCCGCGCATGCCCGAGTATTTGACCCCCGGCGTGTACGTCGAGGAGACCAGTTTCCGCTCCAAGACGATCGAGGGCGTATCCACGAGTACCTGTGGCATGGCCGGGCTGACGCGCTACGGTCCGGTACCGCACACGCTGACCTTCACCGGCACGGACGGCGACGAGGACATTCGGCCCGTTCTCGCGCCCCCTCCGCCCCTCAGCAGCTTCGCGGACTTCGAGCGCGCATTCGGTGGCCTCGAGGAAGTGTCCGGAGACACCAACTACCTTGCCCTGGCCGTCCGGGCATTCTTCGCCAACGGTGGCCGCCGGCTGTACATCGCCCGCGTCTTCCCGTGGTTCCGGGCCGGGACCGGTGTCGACGCCGACCGGATCGACGAATGCTTCGCCCGTCGTGACGTCGGCACGGGCGCCACGCCGGTGGCACAGTGGCGTGCCCGGTGGCCGGGACAGGCCGGACGCGAGATCAAGGTCGACACCGACTTCCAGCGAGGCAAGAATGCCTTGATCTCCTCGGGGAGTTCACCGGCCCCGAGCCTCACCGGTGTGCGTGTGGGCACCCTCGTCGAACTGGCCCCGCTCGACGCCGGCCGCCCGGTGCAGCTGCCCGACGGCCAACCGCCGCTGCTGGCGAACCTGCGTGTCGTGGTACGGGACCCCGCCGACGGAGAGCTCAGGCTCGAAGGCGGAAGCGGACTGGAACTGCCCGCCGGCCAGGCGGCCTTCCCCATTCGGCTCGCAGTCACGGTGTCGATGGGACAGCGCCGGGTGGACGTCTACAACGACCTCGCGGCCGATCGACGCAGCACCCGTTCCATCAGCAAGGTCCTCGAACTGGTCGACCCGGCCGACGAGTTCTCCCTCGTCTGGCTCCACGTGAACGGACAACCGACGCCCGCACAGCTCTTGGAAGCGCTCCTGCTCCCCGAGAGCAGCGGATTCCTGTCCGGGGGCAGCGACGGCGAGACGGCCCTGCGACCGGCCGATCTCAGGGGAGAAGAAGCCGACCCGGAGAACGCCTCGATCGCGGCAACCGGTCTGCAGGCGCTCGCCAGTATCGACGACATCGCGGTCGTCGCGATGCCCGACACGGTGCGCTTGGAAACCGACGCCGAATCCAAGCAGGTCGTGGACGCGCTGATCGAGCACTGCGAGAGGTTGCGGTACAGGATCGCGATCGTGGATCCGCCGAAGGAGAGCTCGATTTCCGAAGTACGCGAATTCCGTGCCCGATTCGACACCAAATACGGCGCCCTTTACTACCCATGGGTAAAGATCACCGACCCGAACGCAGTGCCCGAACCGGGCACGCCGACACCCATCGTGACACTGCCACCGTCCGGGTTCATCGCAGGGATCTATGCGCGCAGCGACGCCGAACGAGGCGTGTACAAAGCACCGGCCAATGAAGTGGTGCTCGGCATCACCGAGTTCGAGCACAAGGTCAACTACGACCAGCAATCACTGCTCAACCCCGAGGGCATCAATGCGCTCCGGTTCTTCGAAGGTCGCAGCAACCGTGTGTGGGGCGCCCGGACCATGAGTTCCGATCCGGAATGGAAGTACGTCAACGTCCGCCGCCTGTTCATCTATCTGGAGCACTCCATCGAGCGTGCGACCCAGTGGGCGGTGTTCGAGCCGAACAACGAGCGGCTGTGGGCCTCCATCCGGCAGTCCATCGAGGACTTCCTCCTCGTGGTCTGGCGTACCGGGGCGCTGATGGGCACCCGGCCCGAGGAGGCGTACTTCGTGCGCTGCGACCGCACCACCATGTCCCAGAACGATCTCGACAACGGGCGGATGATCTGCCTGATAGGGGTGGCACCGACCTACCCGGCCGAGTTCGTCATCTTCCGCATCGGCCAGTGGACCGCCGACGCGCAACGCAGTTGACCACAGCAGCCGGACAGATCGGAGACGGAGCCATGGCAGTGCGTGCGGAAAGCCCGTACGGGGCGTTCAACTTCCTGGTGAAACTGGGCGACAGCTGGGACGACGCCCAGCTCGTCGGAGGCTTCTCCGACGTGAGCGGGCTCGGCAACGAGATCAAGTACTCCGAATACCGCGGCGGCAACGACAAGGACAACCATGTGCGCAAGGTCGCCAACACCAACACGACGGACGATGTGACGCTCAAACGCGGACTGATCGGCGACACCCGGCTGTTCGAGTGGCTGACGGCCACCCGCGAGGGCCGGTTCGAGCCCCGCACGGTGATCATCTCGCTGCAGGACGAGTCACGCGCCGGCACCATCTGTCGCTGGAAGCTGGAGGCCGCTCAGCCCAAGAAGTGGGTGGGGCCCACCCTGGCGGGCAAGGGCGGCGGCGAGGTGGCGATGGAGGAGCTCCAACTCGTCGCCGAGAGCATTGTGTTCACCTCGCCGTGACCGCCGGACTGCGACTCGGCACTCCCGGGATCTACCGCGTACAGGAGCGGATCGACCGGTCACTGCGGCCGGTCCGGCTCGACGTGGCGGGCTTCGCCGGGGTCGCGCCGCGCGGTCCGGTCGACGAGCCGGTGCTCGTACGGAGCTGGAGCGACTACCAGTTCCGGTTCGGCGGTTTCGAAGGCCCCGGACTGCTGCCGCACGCGGTCTCGGTCTTCTTCGAGCAGGGCGGAGAGCGGGCGTACGTCCTGCGCGTCGGACCACGTGACACCGAGCCGGATGACGGCCGGGCGCGCTATGAACTGGAAACGGTGAAGGACGGCCGGGGCGATCCGGTGCGGTTCACCGCCCGGGACTGGGGGACGTGGGGGAACGGGCTCACGCTGCGGCTGGAGTACGAAGTCACCCTGCGCTTCCGGCCGGTGGCCGACATCACCGACCCGCTGCTGGAACCGGGCGAGGAAGACCTACCGCTTCCGGAGGGGACGGAGGTTCCGCGAGGCACACTACTGCGGCTGCGCGGGCCCGGAATGCCGGTGCCGGGGGAATTCCGGTGGGTGGAGAAGGTGGAGCGACGGCTCACCCGGCTCGGCCGACGGCGCAGGACCGCGACTCTGGACCGGCCGTTGCCGGGCAGAGTCAATGCGGCAGAGGTGGTGACCGCCGTGTTCTTCGTGGACGACGGCGACCGCACCTTCAGGCGCCAAGAACGCCTCAGGGGGCTCGGTCTACATCCCGGTCATCCGCGATTCCTCGGCAGGATCGTGCAGGAGGAGTCCCTATTGGTGGCGTCCGAAATACCGGAGGCACCGCTGGCGCCCCCCGGCTCGCTCCTGCCCACAGTGGCCGCCTGCCTGATACGGGACGGCCGTGACCGCTACGGCGAACTGGCCGGTGACGCCTTCTTCGACGGCCGCCCAGACAATCCCCCCGACGACGACCCTCTGAACGAACGCGAGCACCACGGAGTGGACCGGCTGGCCCGAACGACCGAGATCGGCCTGCTCGCTGTCCCAGACCTGCTCTGGTCCTGGGCCGTCCCGGGCCCCGAACCGGACCCTTGGGCGGACGCCGCGCACGGTCCGTGCGCGACTCCGGTCCCCACCCCATACGTACGGCCACGCCCGGAGATGCGGCTGCTGGACGCCCGTATCCCCAAGGACCTCGATGCGATCACCGAGCGGCAGCTCCGAGTGGTCGCCCTGGCGGAACACCATCGCCGGTTCACCGCGCTCCTGGACGTGCCGCCCGGGCTGGGCACGCGAGCGGTTGCACGCTGGCGGACCGAGTTCGACAGCGCCTACGCCGCCGCGTACCACCCCTGGCTCGCCGTCGTGGATGTGTCCGGGGTACCGGTGCCGGTCCCGGGGTCGGCCTTCGCGGCAGGCATCATCGCGGCCCGGGAACGCGGGCTGGGACTGTCGTGGGGCCCCGCCAACGAACTGGCGCGCGGTGCGGTGCTCGGCGCGGTCCGGGTCGGGGATGCCGAGCATGACGCGCTGTTCGCGCAGGGAATCAACGTCTACCGCGCGGAGCGCGACGGCTTCCGTCTCACTTCGGCCCGCACTCTGTCGTCCGACCCGGAGTACCGGCAACTCAGCGTGCGGCGGCTCATGACGATGCTGCGGCTCGCTCTCGACCGGCAGTCGCAGTGGATCGTGTTCGAGCCCAATACAACTGACCTGCGCGAACGGTTGCGGCACACTCTCGAGATATTCCTGCGCGGCCTGTACGAGGGCGGCGCGTTCGCCGGTGACACCGAGCGGGAGGCCTTCTTCGTACGCACCGGCGACGACGTCAACCCGCCCCAGTCACTCGCACTCGGCCGACTCGTCGCCGAAGTCGGAGTGGCGCCCGCCGAGCCGTTGGAGTTCCTGGTGTTGCGGGTCTCCGGGGACGGGGAGGGCGGCGTACGCGTGGAGGAGGATAGCGATGACCTCTCCTGAGCCCTTGCACACCAGGATCCTCCAGACCTTCCGGTTTGAGGTCACCTTCACCCGAAGCCCCTCCTCGGGCGCCGCCCCAGCCCAGGAGCGGTTCGCCGAAGGCTCGTTCCAAGAATGCTCGGGACTCGAACTGGAGGCCGACATACGGGAGTACCTGGAGGGTGGCCGCAACGATGGGATCATTCGGCGGGTCGGCCGGGTCAAGCTTCAGCCGATCACGCTCAAACGCGGGCTGTTCACCACGGCCGCGGGTCGGACCGCCAATACCGAAATGTGGGACTGGCTGCAGGGAATGGTCGCCGGGGTCCTGCCGGTCCCGCGCTATGACGGGTTCATCACGGTCAAAGATCCTGCCACCGAAGAGCCTCGGGCCACCTGGCGCTTCGAACGCGGCCTGCCGCAGAAGGTATCCGGTCCGACCCTCAACGCGAAGACCGGTGAGATCGCGATCGAGGAGCTGCACATCGTCCATGAAGGCCTTCGGATGGGGCCCTGATGAGCAAACTGGTGCCGGCCACGATTCAGCAGCTGAAGAAGGCGCACGGCGCCAAGGGCTCGGACCCGCCGGGTTACACGCCCGATGGCGAAGCGGTCGAAGTGCAGTTCAATCCCACCTCGCTGCGGATCCAGTACCAGAACACCCGTGACATCGGCGGGAAGACCGTCAAAACGGTGCAACGGCAGTACTTCTCAGTCGCGCCCGCCGTCCTGAGTTTCGACCTGGAGTACGACTCGGCCGAGAAGGTGGAGGTCGGGAACGAGGCCGGAACGAACCAGCCTTACGATGTGCGGCGGTTGACGGCCACAGTGCGCCGCTTCGTCAGGCCCAAAGCGACGGGTCTGAAGGCCCCCCCGGTGCTCCGCTTCAGCTGGGGCAACTTCGCCTTCGACGGCATCGTCACCCAGATCAGCGAGGAACTGGACTACTTCGCCCCCAACGGCACGCCTCTGCGGGCCAAGCTCAGCATCAGCATCACCGAGCAGGACCCCGCATACGAGGGCAACATCATCGGGCCCGGGGGCAGGAACGACAAGGCAGCGTCCGCCCCCGGCAACAAGCAGCCGTCACAGATATCCGACGACACCGGCACGGCCCCGGGCCGCAGTGGAACCGCCAAACCCGAGAAGGTCGAGACAGCCCAGGACGGCGAGAGCGCCCAACAGTTGGCTGCCCGCATCGGCGGCGACCCGGCCGCCTGGCGCTCGCTGATGAACGGGTTGCAGAGTCCGCTCGGGCTACCGGTCGGCGCCCCTGTACAGGTCGGACCAGAGCTGACCACGGACGCGGGCGTCGGCCGCGCCGCGGGCTTCGCCACCGGGGTCGGTTCCTCGGTCACCGAAGGGCTGGCGCAGGCCCTGGGATTGGCCGCACCCATGCCGTCCGGCCCCGCCCCGGCCGGGGCTCCCGGCGCACTGGAGGCCGCCGGGTTCGCGCTGTCCCAGGCCGGCGGGATCGCCCGGGCCGTCCGTACGGTCGCCGCCGAGGCCACCGGTCAGGCCGCGGCGGCCGCCCGGGCAGCCTTCGCCGCGCCCGTGCAGGCGACGGTGAGCATGATGGATGCGGAGGCCGTGGACCCGCGGTCCCTGACCTACGGCCGGGCCGTTCCCCTGCACGCCCGGGTCCACCCACCGACGCTGGCCGACATCGCTGAGGGCGGCCGCCGCAGTCTCGCCGCCCGCGCCCGGCCATACGAGGCCGCCGCGTCCGACGGACTCTCGGGCCCAGCCCCATGGCAGCAACTGCCGCCGGCCACCAACTCCCGCGCGCGGGCGGACCGTGAGCAACGCCGCCGTGACGCCCGGCCGAGCACGATGCGATGGAAACCAACAGCACCGGGAGGGGGGATGACCGGATGAGCGTCCACATCGACGAGCTGCACTCCGACGTCGTACCCACCGGGGCCGGCGACGCACCCCACGAAGCCGAGTCGGGCAACCCATGGGCCGCAGAGGAACGTTGGCAGGAGATCCGCTGCCGGGCCGAATGGCTGGCCGGGCGGGTCTGCGCGGTGGACTTCGATGACTGAACCGAAATACGCCCTGGTGTCACCGGTCTTCTCGGTGGACGACCAGTTGGTCCGGGCCATGGCCCGCGACTGCATCCGGCTGGAGATCAGCGAGGGCTTGGGGGGCCTGCGCACCATGCGGGCGCATCTCCTTGCGGTGATCGGAGGCTCCCCCGGCCCGCCCGGTCCGATGCTCCATCTCGACGGCGCGCACATCGACTTCGGCCGACAGGTGCGGGTCAGCATCGGCCCGGAGGGTGTGCAGCGGTACGTGTTCGACGGCACGTTCTCGGCGATAGAGGCGGTCTTCGGGGACGGCGAGCCACCCCTGGTGGTGGCGTACGCCGAGGACGCGCTGATGCGACTGCGCATGACCCGGCGAATGCGGACCTACCGCAACGCCACCGATGCCGACATAGCCGCCGAGATCGCGGCAGCGCACAACCTCAAGGCCGACACGGACGCGGACGGGCCGCGCTACGACGTCGTACAGCAGTTCAACCAGAACGACTTGGCGTTCCTGAGGGAGCGCGCGCGTCTCGTGCGGGCAGAACTCTGGTGCACCGGGGACGAACTCCACTTCCGCGACCGCGCAAGCCGCGAGGGGACCGAACTCACCCTGGTCCACGGCAACCAGCTCCTGTCGGTACGCGCCTGCGCCGACCTCGCCCACCAGCGCAGCGCCGTCGTCGTCACCGGCTACGACGCGCAGCGCGAGGCCGTCATCGACGAGCAGGCCGGGCCCGACGCCCTCGACGCCGAGGTCACGGGCGGCCGCACCGGCCCCCGCCTGGTCGAACGCGCCTTGGGCACCAGCACTTCCTATCGCGTACGCGAGGCCGCCCTCACCTCCGCCGAGGCCGCCGCCTGGGCCCGCGCCGAAATGCTGCGCCGCGGCCGCCGCTTCGTCACCGTCACGGGCGTGACTCGAGGCTCCCCCGACATGACCGTGGGCAGCCGCCTCGACCTCCGTCACATCGGCGCCCCCTTCGACGGCGGCGGCTACTACGTCACGCGTCTCACGCACACCTTCGACCACACCCACGGCTTCCGCACGCGCTTCGAGGCGGAGCGCCCGACTCTCAACGAGGTGGCCTGATGGCCCTGTCCGCCATACCCACCCCACCCGACGGCTCCGCGCCGTCCTACTTCGGCGTCTATCCCGCCCTCGTCACCCAACTCGTCGACCCCGACCGCCTCGGCCGCATCGAGGTCCGCTTCCCCTGGCTGGGAATGGACGGCGACCGCGATGTCCGCGCCTGGGCAACCCTGTGCAGCCCCTACGCCGACGACAACCAGGGCCTGCAGATTCTTCCGGATGTGGGCAGCCAGGTAGTCGTCGCCTTCGAGGCCGGCAACCTCCGCCGCCCTTACATCGTCGGCGCCACCTGGAACGGCCGCACCGCCCTCCCGGAAACCGCAACTCGAGCCAACAACCTGCGCGTACTACGATCCCGGCGCGGCAGCCGCCTGGAATTCGACGACTCGGCGGCCGCGGCCAAGGTCCGCATCACGATGGAGTCCGGCCACCAGGTCGTCCTGGACAACGCCACCCAGGAGGTGACGATCCGTCACGCGACCGGCTGCACGGTCAAACTCACCGCAACCTCCGTCGACATCACCGGCAACGTCTCGATGAACGTCACAGCGCCCATGGTCAAGGTGGACGCCGCGATGTCGACGTTCAGCGGCATCGTCAAGTGCACGACCCTGATCGCCGAGACGATGGTGATGTCTCCGGCTTACACGCCCGGCGCGGGCAACATCCTGTGAGGCCGTCATGACTCATGACTACGTCCTGCGTACTCCCTGGTACGACCTGGCACGCGACAGCAAGAAGAACCCCTTCGATCCCTCGGCGCAAGCACCGGTCGTCCAGAAGTACGACAGCACTGAATTCATCCAGCGCCTGCTCACTGACCCGCGCGACTCTCTGAAGTTCGACCGCACCGACGACGTCTGGGCGTATCCGGTCTTCATCGGGACCCTTCCGAAGTTCGCCAAGGGTAGAGCGCGCTTCTCCTCGCACGCGTTTGTACGCACAGGCATGCGCAAGCTCTACCAACCGAGCCACGACCGCTTCTACGCCCTGGCCGTCGAGCTGTTCTGTGACGAGCCCGGACTGCCCAGCCCCGGCGACCTCACCGGCGTCGAGGTGCAGTTCGTCGTGCGGAGGGAGCGGACGGTCCTGCGCCCCGACCCCAAGGGCCAGGACGCCAAGGCCATCCATGAACTCGCCCGGAAGGTGATCACCTTCTACAAGGGCACGCCTCCACTCCCGGAAGGCTCGCTGGGGGACAGCGACCTGTCGGATGTACTCGCGGACCCGGACGTCCGGGGTGAATTCGCGGCCGAGTACGAGGCACTCATGTTTTCCATCCAGACCCGCCATGTCGTAGAGGCATGGACCGTGGGCACGGACGGACGCGGGGCCTGGCAGGAGGTCAAAGCCGATACTCCCGACGACCCTCCGGAACTCGCACCGGGCGAACAGGAACTGCCCATGTGGCAGCGGCAGGTGGACCAGGAGGACTGTGCCGCAGCGCAGCACCGGTCGCTCTGGTTCGGCGTCGTCCCGACCTTTTCCGGCGACACGGACGCGGCGGGGCACCCCAAACTGGACGACCGTGCCGTATACACGATGCGCTGCTTCGCCAGGAGGCAGCCCCCCACCGGCCACGAACACTGCCCCGCCAGGATCTGGTGGAGTGGACCGACCCATCGCTACCGCCTGGCCCCGTTCCACGACCCGACCGGCACGAAGAACCGCCATGTCACCATCACGGCACCCGACTTACGGGCCGTCGCAGCGCGAGCGGGACAGCCCCCGGGCCCCGGCGGAGTCGAGATCGTCCGCCCACCCGGATCACAGTTCATGTTCGACCCGAACAACGGCAGCCCCCAAAACGGAAGGGTCGGCGGCACCGCACCGGAAAGCTGCACCTACGCCCTCGAACTCTTCACGATCGTGGCGATGTTCGTCTTCTCCCTCTTCCTACCCATCGTCACCTTCCTCTTCCAGCTCTGGTGGCTACTCGCCCTGCGCTTCTGCACACCGGCTCCGGGAAACGCATTCGCCCTGCTGGACGGGTACTTCGGCGCGGGCGAGACGCTTGCCAAACTGCCGCCGTTCGATCCGCTCCACCCCGATCAGGCGGACACTTCGAAGCTGGACGATGTGTTCGAGATTACCCGTGCTACGGCCGCCCTGGGCACGGCGAAGGACACCAAGACGAACAAGACGATCTTCAGCGACAGTCCTGCGTTGGTGAAGGACTACATCAGCGCCCTGGATCCGGAGGAGGCCAACTCCCCCGCGCCCACCGAAGCCGAGGATCACCCCCGTGACCCGCGCTGCCCGCGTGAGAACGTGTAAAGAATCACTGCCTCCCGGTTCCCTGTGCCGGAAGTGCAGCCCCGTGTCACCGTGAGTATCTACAGTCCCCGCGTGGCGTTGTCAACGACGATCGTTCCAAAACCCCAACCATCATCCAAGTTGGCCCCCTCAGCGCCCCGCAGTGAGCCTCTCTCAAAGCCACCGGTCGACGGATGCTGCTGCCGCGCTGCCATACCCCGCTCGGGCGGAGCCTGACCGCACCGTCATAGCCGTCATCCACCCGGTGTAAGGACTAATGTCGGTGCTTGGGTTTGCAATTGCCCCATTCCCGGCGGTCCGATGGTGATTGATGCTCGGTAGAGAGTTTCCTGGCCGTTCTTGTCCACGACTCGGATCTCGTATGCGGCCGACTTCAGCACGCGCTCAAACTTCCCGCCATGCCGGGCGAGGACACGCAGCAGCTTCTGGTCCCCGCTTGTCAGCATTCCATCGATGAACGATCGCAACTCGCTGCCATCGAACGTCGCATACCGGACCTTGAAGAAGATCTTTTGCTGAGGCCCGCCGACACGGTGGAGCCGTCTCATGAAATCTTCGATCTGAAGGTTGGCGAACTGGTTGGCCGCCTCCGGGGCCAGGAAGATGCGCGTCCGTTCCGAGCCGGTGCCCGGGCCAATGATGTGGTAACGGATGTACTTCACCAGCTTGTACACGGATCCGGCGTACAGCAGCCGCTCGTCGCCTCCTCGGACGATGGCGGCACCGACCTCGACCCAAGCCGTCTCGCTATTCATTCCCCGGTGCTGCACAGCCATCTCATTGGCGTCGAGGCGGCCGCCGTAGAACTTACGG
Source organism: Streptomyces sp. NPDC047525 (assembly GCF_040643025.1). NCBI lineage: Bacteria > Bacillati > Actinomycetota > Actinomycetes > Kitasatosporales > Streptomycetaceae > Streptomyces > Streptomyces sp. NPDC047525. The sequence continues at coordinate 539,123 of NZ_JBEYTL010000002.1, read as the reverse complement.
TACGCCGTCGACGTGCCGAGAGTCTTCGCGTCCAGGTGGATGCGCGGGGCGATCTGCACCTTTCCATCGACCACACGCAGCGGGGCCATCGATTGGACAACGTCCCCCGCAACCAAATCGTGCGGCCGGATCACGCTTGTACCAGGCTCGACAGCGTATCCGAGTGATCGCAGACGCTCGATCGTCGCCGGATTCTGCGCGTCGAGACCGTTGATGTGCAGGCTCTCCAGTTGGTCGAGGTTGCTGAACCGGCCGGTGGGCAAGCCCGTGCTGGGATCCAATTCGACGTGCAGCCGTGGTCCACTCCCGGGACCGGCGACGACGACCCAGCGCTGCGCGGCTGTGTCGAAATGGTAGCTGTAGCCGGGCGGAGCGAGTGGGTGACCGTCCGGTGTGCCCAGTTGGGAGATGGTGCCGGTGGCCGCGTCGCCGCGGGCGATCGCTCGACGATGGTCCTCGATCTGGTTGGCGAACGATTCTATGTCGCGTTCGTAGCCCTTGATCTCGACCTCGGTCAGGCCGCGCCCGTTCTCCAGACGGCGCAGCCGGTCCAAGACCCGGTTTTCCAGCTTGGCGAGATCCAGCTGTGCCTGAATTGGCCCGTGAGGACGGCCAGCGAGCTTCGCGCCAAGGCGTTCCATCAGCTCGCGGATCTCGCCGATGAGACCGCTGTAGCGCTGGGCGTAGACGGCGATCTGTTGATGGTGGGCGAGATCGGCGGCCCAGACGTGCGCTGACGAAGCCTTCGGCCGGGGGCCGTGCACTATGCCTATCTCGGAGATCAGACCGACCTTGTTGCGATGCAGTTGAATGGTGATCGTCCCCGGCGCGAGGGTATCGACCAGCTGAGGATCGGTGTTGACGCGAGCCCGGCCAAGTCTGTAGTCGGCTGCGGGCACACTGGGAGGCGCCGGTGGTCCCGCAACCGGGCGGCCCGGCATCCATTGTCCGGGAAGGAGCTCGTCCGTACGAATTGAGCGTTCACGAATGTCCTTTATAGTTCTGCGGATGGCCCAGACCGAGAGGGCGCCTGAAGCAAGACCCATCAGGACGAGCCTCCGGCGGGCTTGGTAGCGCTCATCCTTGGAGAGACCAGCCTGGGACCCAATCGCGACGTACTGCTCGACAAAGGTGTCCGTCATCACGAAGAGCTGAGTGATATCAAGCGCAGCACTGAGCCGGGCGATAGGGGCGTAGAGTCTGCCCGCGAGTCGCGCCCCGTCCGACGCGAACTCGCCGGCCTTTCCTGCACTTGATGCGATCTTTCCCAGACCGATAGTCATCGCCCCTGCGAGATCTACGGCGATCATCAGTCCGGCCCGCGCCCAGTCGCTCTTTGTGGCCATCCCGTGCTCGCGGAGTTCGGCCAGGCCAGCTACCGTGCCCGCGATCCCCACTCCAGCAGCAGCGATCGCCGCGACTCCAGCAGCGGTTCCAGCGCCGGCCGTGAGCAGCGTCAGCGAGATCAACCCAAGAGCGATCGCGGCGAACCCGAGATAGTCGGAGAGACTTCTCGAGGCAGTGGTCTCCAGTACGTAGACGTTCCCCGACGGAAGCTTGAGATGGAGCTCGCCCTTCGGGAAGCGCAATCTTGAGTTCAGTTGTTGCCAGAGCCTTTCCGGCGGATCCTTTCGCTGGTCCTGCCCATGTGTGGTCCGCAGAACGATTTCGATCGCTTCGGCAAGGGTCGGCTCTTCGATATTGACTCGTTTGTCGGCCGCTGTCAGATCTTCGAGGACCCAGTTTGCGCCTTCCTGGTAGAGGTAGAAGAACCAGGGATGGCCGACGGCGGGTGGGGAGCTCTTCGCTCCCATTGGGAGGTCGTCACTCTCCCGCTCGTCCCGAACGTAGAACACGGCCGGGATCTTGATCGCCATTGGGTGTCTGGCGGCCAGGCTGACCTGCCGCTTGTGCATGCCGATGGCTTGCTGAAGTGCCTGCACCTCGGGAGCGCCCTCGGCCGCCATCCTCATGGCCCAGTCGTCCACCAGAGTTGTGGAGCGCGCGAAATCATCGACCACTGTGCTCCATTGAGCGGCGTCCGCCGCCGCCTGGGCACGGGTACGGCGGTTGGTCAACTCAGCCGTAGGCGGACGTGGCGGTTCGGTGTCCGGCGGCGGCCGACGGTCGGCGAATCGACTCCCCGCGATGGGCATCTGGCTCATCTTCCAGACCATGAGCTGGTCGTGCGCAAATCTAACCGCGTAGCGGTAGCGTTTCGTTTCCCACGAACGTAGGCCCCAGTAGAACGCGTTCAGCCGGTCTCGTACGAGGTTCTGCAGGTCTGGTGGAACGTTGGCGGTCCGGTCGGGCCCCAGGATCCCGGAGATCAATTCCACTCCCGCCGCAGCCGCTGCCATGTCCGTCGAGAGACCTGCAGGAAGATCTGCTGCCGCCTTGTCGAGTACACGTTGCCGCGCGCCCACGACCGCGAAATAGCTAGCATCAATGTCCTCGCGCAGGCTCGTCCCCATCGATGCCAGGTCCCCGCCGGACTGGCTCGCGGCCGAAGCGTGCCAAGCTGCGGTTCTCTCCTCGGCCCGGCGCCGCGCCTCCGCCGCGCGCATCCAACGCTCCCGGCGCTCCTCCGGGCCCTCGTACATGTCGAACCTGCGCCTTACCACCTGTGGATCGGAGACACTGGCGGGCCGGTCGCCGGTGGAACGCTCCTCCGGCGCCTGCGGCGAACCCAGCGAAACTCCGCGGGTCAGGTCCACGTCGCGATTCCCGGTCTGAGCGACGTGAGTGAGCTCATGGCGGAGCACGTCCGCATAGGCACCAGCGGGCATCAGCAGATGGCGCCCCACAGCCGCTCCTCGGGCGCTCCAGCCACGGAGCACCCGATCCACGGCTGGACCTTCGTGGACGACAGCGTCAACCTTCGTGTTGGTGCGCGCCTCCACAACATCCCGGTCAGCGGGCGGTGGTGGCGACCCCGGCGAGTCCTTCAGAACGCGGGATATCTGGTCGGCGAGGCCGCCGGGCGCATGATCGGGCGAGTAGTCTTGCCCGTCTCCGCGGGCGTGCTCCGGGGCATGAGCTGCCGCATCAGCGCGATCCTTCCACCCCGATGGTGTGACAATCTCGCGACGCATCACCTCAGGCTGGCCCACCAACGTCACCGCGCCGTTATCCGGCAGGCGTTGTGAGGGGCTGAAGAAGATCCAGTCAGGGTCCGAGGAGATGGGCCAGAGCGGGTGGGGAGCGATCACCTGGCTGGCGATGACCCATGCAGTGGGGGGGAACCGTGCCGAGTCTTGGGCGACGGCTTCGGGACGCGCCGACTTCAGCACATCCCACTCCCGCGTTGCGCAGTTCACGCTGCACGCTCCGGTGGGCCGAGGTAGAAATCGCACCCCGACGGTCGGCCAGCCAATTGCCCGGATCGCGGGCCACTTCCGGCGAGTAGAACGCCGAGCGACAACCCGCGAGTATCTGATCGGGCTGCTGTCCGTGTCGAGCAGAAGAACGGTAGGCGGCTGGCCATACAGGCAAGTCACACACTGCAGTGCGGCGCAACGGCGAACGCTGTGGTGACGCCGATGTAGGAGCCTCACTCAAAACACTGACTGCTGTCGGAGGTCTCATGATGATCGGCCCACTGGTCACGGTAGCGGTCTCTTCGCTCCTTGCCTGGCTGATCGGAACGCAGATCGCCTACCGCTGGGACGATGTGAAGCGGCGGCGCGAGCTCGATCTTGTTGCTGTGACCGAGTTCTACCGGTGCTACGGAGCCTTCCTGCGGACCTGGCGCATGTGGAACGCACACAAACGAAATCTCGACCCCGGAATCGCACCCGGTGGCGTGCAATGGGAGTGCCTGGAGCGTGCCGCGGTGGTTGAGGGCGACTTCGAGGGGATCTTGATCAAGATCGTGTCGGAGCGAAAGCTGAAATCGAGGGATCTTCTCTTGCTGGGTGCTTTCCGGGAGGCGTGCCAGTGTCTGCGCGAACGCATACGCGAGGACAAGGAGCTCCGATGGTTCTCGCGGGAACGACCGGAGGCTATGGCGGAGTTCCGTCAACACCGTGCCTTCAAAGCGCTTGCCATGTATGTGGTCGCTCTGTTGCAGGTGAGGCGCACGACATGGGTGATCGGTCACAGACGCATAGACAGGCCGTCGGAGAGTGAACAGATCGCTGCCCTGCTCACCGTCACGCTGAGGGTCAGACGTCGTGATTGGGTCGAAGTGGCTGAATGCAAGCTGCACCTGCACGAACTCGCCACAGGGGAGAGACGATGACGACCGAGGAGTGGATCGGCAAAGGTCCCCGCTTCCCCCTACGCCCCGGCCCCGCCGGAAACCTGGAATACGTGACCGGCGACGAGCTCATCCGCCAAGCGATCGGAACCATCCTCGACACCGACCCCGGCGAGCGGGTCATGCTCCCCGGCTTCGGCTGCGGCCTCCGCCGCTACATCATGGAGCCGAACACGACCGCCACGCGGGCCGCGATGGAGCGCGACATCGAGGCAGCGTTGACGCGGTGGGAACCCCGGATCGATCTCACTAACGTTGCGGTGACGCCCGGTGAGGAGCCTTCGCTGGTGTGGATCGACATCTCGTATGTGCGGCTGGTGGACCGGCGCGAGGACAACCTGGTCTATCCGTTCTATCTGCGCTGAGGGCGGGGTGACCCATGACGTTGATCGGGCCGATCCTCGACGACCGGACGTACGAGCAGTTGCGGGCCGAGCTGATTCGGCGGATCCCCGTCTACACGGCCGAGTGGACGGACCACAACGAGAGCGATCCTGGGATCGTCCTGCTGGATCTGTTCGCGTTCCTGGGCGAGTCGCTGCTCTACCGGTTCAATCAGATTCCTGACGCGACCAAAGTCGCCTTCCTGAGGTTGCTCGATGTCCAGCCGCTCCCGGCCCAGGCGGCACACGTGCTGGTGGCGGCCGAGACGGAGTCCCCCGGCGGCGTACAGCTGCTCGTCGGCCGGGAGTTGAAGGCCGGGCCGGTGTCGTTCGAGACCGGGAGCGAGGTGTACGCGTGGCCGTTGGAGGTGCTCGGAACGGGCAAGGAGAACGCACCGGCGCCCGACGCGCGGGACACCTACGAGATCGCGCGGCGGGATGAGGCAGCGCGCCGGGCCAGGGGCAGCAGCGGTGCCACGACCCGGGTGAAGTTCTACAGCACCACCGTGCTGCCGACCGACCCTGCCGCACCCGGAGCCCGACCACTGGACGTGAACGGGACCCTCGACCGCGCCCTTTGGGTTGCCCTGCTGGCACGCCCGACCACGGACGTGGATCAACTGCGCGGCCGTACCGTCTTCCTCGGGGTCGCGCTCGACGAGACCGTCGACCGTCCGTTCAGCCTCGACGGCGTCGATGCGGAGGAAGCCCAACGGTATCGGTCGACCGGCCTCGACCAGGCCGGCCCTGGCGTGATGTGGCAGCTCTGGCTGCCTCCTCAGAACTCCCAAGTGCCCGCCGCTGACCCGTTCCTGCCCCTGGAGGTCGTACGCGACACCACGGCCGGCCTCAGCCGGACCGGGGTCGTCGCACTCACCCTCCCCCCACAGCTGCCGCCACGCCCCACCCCGCAGCCGACCGCGGCCGTGACGTCTCCCCCTCGGTTGGACGATCCCGAGCAGGCCGACCGCGTGATCGGCTGGCTACGCGCGACCCGGCCGCCGGAAAGCACGGAGGGCATCCACCGGGTCCAGTGGGTCGGCGTGAACGTCGTGCAGGCCGTACAGGCGCGGACCACGACCGGCGCCGAATTGCTCGGCACCGGCACCGGGGAAGCCGGGCAGGTGTACCGGCTCGCGCAGACCAACGTGCTGCCCGGCACCGTGCGGCTGGAAGTGGAGGAGGACGGGGGCTGGCAGGGCTGGGACGAGGTCGAGGACTTCACCCGCGGCGCAGCCGCCGACGACCGGCCCTTCAGCGTCGAACTCGCGGGCGGGCTGGTTCGGTTCGGGCCCGGCGGGCAGCAGGGCCGGGTGCCGCAGATCGGGCAGCGGATACGGGTGCGCTCGTACCGTTACGGCGGAGGCGCGGCGGGCAATGTCGTCGCCAAGGCGGTGAGCGCGGTGACCGGGGTCGCCGGAGTGACCGTCGCCAACCCGCTGCCCGCGTACGGCGGCCGGGACGCGGAGTCGCTCGACGCGGCGCTCGACCGGATCCCGGGCGAGGTGCACCGGCGCGACCGGGCGGTCGTCGCGGACGACTTCCGGGAACTGGCTCTGCGGCTGCCGGGAGTGGCGCGGGCGGAGACCCTGGCGCTGTTCCACCCGGACCACCCTGAGCAAAAAGCGGCCGGGGTCGTCAGCGTCGTGGTGTTTCCGACCGAGGACGTCCGTGCTCCCGGCGCACCGCTGCCGGACCGGGCTCTGTTGCGCCGAGTTGCCGGGTATCTGGACGAACGCAGGCTGATCACGACCGAGTTGTACGTTCTGCCGCCCGAGTACGTGAAGGTGTCGGTCTCCGTCGGCGTCGCCGTGCGGGACGGCTACCAGGTCGACGCCGTGCGCCGCTGGGTTGAGTTGATCATCCGTCAGTTTCTCGCTCCCGTACCACCGTACGGTCCGGACGGCCTCGGCTGGCCGCTCGGGCGGATGGTCCGCGGGGCCGAACTCGAAGCGGTCGCCGTGCAGGTCGAGGGCGTCGAGTTCCTGGAGGGCGACGGGCTGCGGCTCGCGGTGTGGGACGGCACGCAGGACGACGACCCCTGGCGCAAGGTCCCACGGGTGGAGCTGCGGCGCTGGCAAGTTCCCGAACTGGCGGACATCACGGTCGTCGCCGGAGAGCCACTGAAGCCTGGCGCCGGTTACCAGCCACCACCCGCCCCCTCGGACACCGTCTACGTACCGCTGCCCCGCGAGGTGTGCTGATGGACGGCGACCGCGCGATGAGCCTGCTGGCCGACCCCGATCAGTGGGCCCGCTGCCGGCACGAGGGCACCGCGCTGGTGCCTTGCGGAGGGATCCAGCTCACCTGGGACGACGACGAGCCGGCCACAGACTCCCCCGCCGGCCCGACCACCGGGCTGGCCTTCGACCGTTGGGGGCGCGCCTATCGCTCCCGGCCGGCCGAGGACCGCGTCGAGGTGATACGCGAGGACCGTACGGAGACACTCGGCGGCTGCCCCGGTCTCTTCGACGGGCCGCGCGGTCTTGCGGTGGACACCGAACAGCGGCTGTACGTGGCTGAGGTCCGGGCGGCCCGCGTCACGGTCTACGACATCTGGGCGGACCGCATCCTGCGCCGCGTCTCCGTACGCAGCCGCGCCCACCGCTCCGCACGGCCCGTGGACGTGGCCGCTGTCGGCGAGCGCGCGTACGTGCTGCTGCGCCACCCGGCCGGGATCGTCGCGTTGCACGGCCGCCTGGGCCCGTTACCCGGCCCGCAGCCGTGCCGGCCGCGCTGCCGGGGACGGCTGACTCCGGAGCGGATCGCGGCCCGGCCGGACGGGACACTGCTCGTGCTCTGGCGGCGCCCCGGCGCGCCGTACGCCCTGGTGGCGACGGTGTCCGGCGAGATCGTCGCGGAGGTGCCCGGGGCCACCGACTTCGACGTGACGGCGGAGGACCTTCTGATCGTGGCGCGTGCACCCGAACGTGCAGCCGCTACGCCCGAGCCGGAAGGGACATCCTTACCTGCCTGTACGCGCGCACCGGACCGCGCAGCCGCGCAGCCGTTCCAGCGCCTTCAACAACAGGGCGCGAGCCAGCTGGAGTTGGAGCCGGTCGCCGCGGCCGGCTATGACGGCGGTGCTGCCGCGGCGGCGCCCGACGGCACGTGCGCCTTCACAACTGCCGCAGGGATCGGCCGGGCCGGCGGCCCGGAGGCCCGCCATCGCACCTCCGGGCGCGTCTTCACGTACCGGCTCGACAGCGGGACCTACCGCACCCGCTGGGGACGGTTGTTCCTGGACGCCTGCATTCCGCCGCGCACCGACGTCCACGTCGGGTTCCTCACCAGCGACGACGACGATACTCCCGGCGACGCGCTGCCGTGGCGGCCCGCCGACCGCGGCTCCGGCACCATCCGGCGTCCCGACCTGACCCCGCCGCTGCCCTCGGCCGCGCTGCTGGGCGCCGCCCGCGCGCCGGGCGGCCTGCCACTGCTGCGGCGCCCTACCGGCCGCGAGACACCGTGGGCGCAGATCCCCGCGGACGACCGCTTCGAGACGTACGAAGCGCCCGTACTCGCCGACCCGGGGCGCTATCTGTGGGTCGTCCTGGAACTCACCTCCGCGACCGTCGCTGCCACACCCCGCGTCCGCGCGCTGCGCGTGGAACGGCCCGGTCACCAGATCCTGCGCCAACTGCCCCGTACCTGGTCCCGCGACGAGGGCGACGCCGACTTCCTGCAGCGGTTCCTCGCTCCCGCCGAGGGCATGCTCCACGAACTGGACGAGCGCGCCGCCCGGCGGGAACTCCTGGTCGACCCGGCCGTCGTCCCGCAGGAGGCGATGACCTGGCTCGCCGGTTTCGCCGGGCTGACCCTGGACCGGCGCTGGCCGGAGGATGCCCGGCGGAGCCTCATCGGGTCGGCGTACCGGCTGTTCCGTCACCGCGGGACGCTCGGCTCGCTCACCGAACTGCTGGGCATCTACCTGGGACATGAGCCGGTGATCATCGAGCAGTGGCGGCTGCGCGGCGTTCCCGGCGGCGTCCTGGGCGGTGTCGCGGGACACGCTCCGGACGACGAAGGCGCTCCGGTGCTCGGCCGGTTGCGCGCGGGCGGCACGCCCGGCGACGCAGTACTCGGCGACACGGTGCTCGACGAGGTGCACCTGGGCGATGACGGCTACCGCACCGCCGCGCACCGCTTCAGCGTCCTCGTGCACGCCGGCCTGTCCGCCGAACAACTCGCCGTGATCCGTACGATCCTCGAACTCCACAAGCCCGCCCACACCACCTACGAGATCTGCGAACTGGGCTGCGGCATGCGGGTGGGGCAGCAGCTGCACATCGGCCTCACCTCCGTCGTCGGCCCCGGCGCACAGTGGGGTCCGGCCGTCCTCGGCCAGGTCGCCGTGGGAGGCGACGGCGTCGTCGGGGTGCCCACCACGGGAGCCGTGGTTCATGAGACCTCCGTCGTCGGGGAGGTGCGTGTCGGATGACGACCGACGTGACCGTCCGCCGATTGAGCGTCACCGCGCGCCCGGGCGACGGGTCCCCGGACGCCGGGCGGATCGACCGGCTGCTGCGCGGTGTGGCCGATCACCGGCTGGAGCAGGCGGTACGCGCCGCCGGGCTGCCCTCGGGCATCTGGTGCCTGCGCCGCCTCGACGTTCCGGTACGGCTCGATCCGGCCCGGCCGGACTCCGCACTGGAGGCGGCCTGGGCGGCCGCTCTGGTGGCCGCACTGCGCAGGGCGATGGAGGAGGGCTCGCCGGACGCCGTGCGGTACGCGGACGAGCGCGCCGCCGTGCTCGACCTGGTGTGCTCCACCGCCTGCGGACGCACCGAACGCGGCTGGGCCTGGCGCCAGGTGGGCCTGATCCACGCGGCCGCCCCGGCGCCGGAGCGTGCACCTGGAGCGGCGATCCTCGCCGTACTGCGCCGTTGTGCCGGGCAGGCGCCCGGCATCGTCACGACCGCGGCGGGGCGTGTCGGCCTGCCCGCGCTCCACCGGGCCCTCGGCGCGGTCGGGTGGGAGGACGTGGCCGAGTCGGTGCGGCGCACGCTCGACGCTCCGGCCCTCGCCAACTTCCGTACGACGTCTACGACTTCCGTCGAGGCGGCAGTGCTGGCCGACGCGCTGCTCGTCGGTTCCCGGCTGGCCGGCCACATCGGGCGTTCGGGCCTGCGCCCGGCCGACAGCACCCTCGATGCGTGGGCGCTGCTCGTCGTCGCCGAGACCGACGCCTCGGCGTTGCACCGGTCCACGGCCAAGGAGATCCTCGGTGCGGTCGCCCGCGTCCTCACCGGCTCGCGGAGCCCAGGGCCCCCGGGCGGTGCGCCGGCACCGGACTTGCCTGCCACGGCGGACGGCAAGACTGATCCCGCCGCAGCCGTACGACCGAGCCGCGGGCCGGAGCCGCAGCGCGCGGCCGGAGGGTTCACCGCCGAGGACCCGCCTCTGCTGGAGCCGACATCCACGGCGTCTGTCACTGCCGCTGTGGTCAGCGGGCCGGAATCCGATTCTGGGCCGGGGCAGCCGAACGCCTGGGCAGGACTCTCGGCAGGATCCGCCGCCGACACCCGGTCCCGGGCGGAGCCCGTGTCCGCTATGCCCGTCACGGCTCCGGTGGAAAACGGGGCGGAACCCGATCCGGAGGCGGGGCAGTCGACCGTCTGGGCCGGACTGCTCTTCCTCCTGGCGACCGCGCCGGCCGCCGGGATCCCTGCGGCGGTCCTGGACGATCCCCTCTTCGCCGCCCGGCCACTGCCCTGGGTACTGCAGGGCATCGCGCTGTCGCTGCTGCCGACGGCGTGCACGGACCCTGCCGTGGCGGCGTTCGCGGGTGCGGATCCCGAGGCACGGGCGCCCTGGGAGCGTGGTCCGGTGGCCACGCCCGCGGAGCGGGACCGGATCACCGAACTCGCCGACGGCTGGGCGGCCGTGACCACCACGGCACTGGGCGGGTACGACGCCCCTCCGCGCGAGGCCGTCACTTCGGATGACGGACCCGACCGCGATCCGCGCGACGTCGTCACCGCATTCGCCCGACGCAACGGGCACATCCATTACGCGCCCGGATGGACCGAGGCGCATCTGGCAGCCGACGAGGTCGATGTCTCCGTACGGCGCGCCGGGCTCGACCTCGACCCGGGTTGGGTGCCGTGGCTCGGCACGGTGGTGAGGTTCGTCTATGTCTGAGGAGCGGGTGAGCCGAGCGCTGTCCGCGCGCGCCGCCGAGTTGGCGCAGCGGCTCGCCGCGCTGCTGGAGTCCACATGCAGCCCCGAGTCGGGCGCGCCCGCCGCGGCCGGATTCCTGCGGGATTGGGCCGAGGCCACCATCGGCGCCGCTCCAGGCACAACCGATCATGGCCCGCTGGACGCCCTCGTCGAGCGGTTCGGGCTCTGCGCCGCCGAGCGGGATCTGCTGCTGCTAACCGGGCTCCCGGAGGAACACGAAGGGTTGGCCGGCACCTTCCGTTCCTTGCACCCCCGCTCGGAGCCGTGGCCCACAGTGGGGCTGGCCGCACTGCTGCTCGGCGACAGCGCAGCGGCCGCCGACACGGCACAGGACCGCCCAGGCCTGCGCCGCCTGCTGGCCGAGGGGCGGGCCGTACGGCACGGCCTGCTACGGACCGGCCACGAACCGACCTTCTACGAACGGACTCTCGCCCCGGCCGAACGGCTCTGGGACGCCCTGCACGGCCATGACGCCTGGCCCCCGACCATCGGCCGGGTCACCGTCGACGAGGTCCCGGCCGGGCTCGAGGGCTGGCTCGCGCTGCCCGCCATTGAGAGGGCGGTCCTTGCGCTGCGCTCCGGCGACGACCGTACGCTGCTGCTGTCGACCGCCGACGACGTGATCGCCGGGAGCCGCTGCGCGGCCCTCGCCCGGGCCGCGGGCCGTACGCTCACCGGCGCCCGGGTCGATGCCACGGACCGCGCCGCGATCGCCCTGGTCTCGGCACACGCGGCGGCCCGGTCCGCCGTGCCGCTGCTGGTACTGCCCGCACCGCCCGAGGGCGGCCGGCCGGTGCCCGCTCTCGACACCGCCGACCTGCCCGGTCCTGTCATCGTGTGCGCGCCGTCCGGCGCGGTGCGTCCGGTCGGCCGCCGTCCGGTGCTCGGCGTGCCGCTCGGGCCGGTCAGCCCCGGCAGTCAGCGGGGGGCGTGGCAGGCGGCGCTGCCCGACCTGTCCGATCAGGCGGGGCTACTGACAGCACGCCATCCGCTGGATCCGTCCCTGATCGCGGAGGTCGCGGCCGACGTACGCAGTCTGCGCCTGCTGTCCGCACCGGTCTCCGAGCCCCGGGAGATATCCGATGTCATCCGAGGCCGGGCGGGCATCACTCTGCCTCCCGGGGTCCAGCTCATCACCCCCGGACTGCTCTGGGACCGGCTCGTACTCCCCGATGAGCCGAGAGACCAACTGCGCGACGCGGTCGCCCGGTTGGAGCATGCCTCGCGCGTCCTGGACGACTGGGGCTTCCTCGACGGAGCGCGCGCCGACCGGGGTGTGCGGCTGATGTTCACCGGCCCGCCCGGCACCGGCAAGTCACTGGCCGCCGAGGTCGTCGCCACCGAGATCGGCACCGATCTGCTGATCGTCGATGTGTCGCAAGTGGTGTCGAAGTGGCTGGGCGAGACCGAGAAGAATCTGGCCGCCGTCTTCGACGTCGCCGAACGGACCCAGGCCGTACTGATGCTGGACGAGGCGGATGCCCTGTTCGCCGCCCGTACCGGTATCACCGACTCGCACGACCGGTACGCCAACCTCGAGACCTCCTACCTGCTGCAACGCATGGACCGGTTCGACGGACTGGCGGTGCTGGCCACGAACTTGCGGCAGAACATCGACGCGGCCTTCCTGCGCCGCCTGGACTTCGTCGTCGACTTCCCGCTGCCGGACGAGCCACAGCGCCACGAGCTGTGGAAACTGCACCTGCCCGAACCGACCTGGGCGAACGACGTCTACCTCCCCCGGCTCGCCGCGCTCTACCCGGTGCCGGGCGGATGGATCCGCAACGCCGCCATCGCAGCGGCATTCCTCGCCGCGCCCAGCGGCGGACCGATCTGCCAGGAACACCTCGTCCACGCGATGGCTCGGGAGTATGCGAAGGCGGCCAGGCCGTTCCCCGGCCGTCCGGCCACGGCCAGTAAGGAGACAGCGCATGAGCGCCACACGTGAGCACGGGGCGGAGCGGTCCGCGCGCTTCGAGGACCTGCCGGTCAACCCCTTCGTCGCGCTTCGGGTCGCCTACGGGATGACGCTCGGCGAGGACGACTTCGGCACGCTGCTGGGCAATCCGCGCGGCAAGCAGATGCTGCATGCCTCCTGGCTGCACGGCCCGGGGGTGGTCTGGGGCTTCCCGGTGCAGACCCATGACAACGAGCGGGCACTGTACGTGGGGCCGGGGCTCGCGATCGACGGCCTGGGCCGGGAGCTCTCCGCCCTCGGAGCCGAGCACTGTCTGGCGCTGAAGGATCTGCTGGCGGCCCTCAACGCGCGCGCGGAGGACGCTCCTGGGACGGCCCAGGGGAAATACCGCCTCGTCGCCGTGTTCGACACGTGCCCGGCTGTGCGCGTTCCGGCGCTCGCCTCCCCGTGCGATCCGTCCCCCAAGCACTTCGACCACTCACGAACCGTCGAACGCGTGCGGTTCGAACTGCGTCCGCCCGCGCCCGAGCCCGAAGCCGTCCCGTACCCGCGCCTGAGGCGGTTGTTCGCCACCGACGGGTCCGAACCCGACACCGACCCGGCCGGTTGGCTGCGCGCCTTCCGGGAACTCGCCGCGCTGGATGTCACCGAGCTGGCCCCCGCCGCGGAGGAGGAAGACGACCGCCCGGCCCTGTTCCCGGTCGACGTCGTGGATGCGCCGGTCACGCTGGCCACCGTCGAGATCAGGGGCTCCGGGCAGGAAGCCACAGTCGGCAGCGTCGACCAGACCGTACGGCGTGCCCTGCTGCCGACGGGGCTGCTCCAGGAACTCGTCGGCTCGCTGCGGCCGTCCGCCGACGCGGGGACCGCGCCGCAGGCTCCGCGCGTGGTGGGCGGCTCCCTCCAATGGGCTGACGACTACCGGCGGTTCACGTTCTCCGTGACCGAGTCGCTGCACGTCGGCTCGGTCGGGACGGGCGCGGTGACCGTCAGTTCCGTCGGCGCACGCGCCTGGGACGCGGCGGAAGTCCGACAGGTCACCTACCGGGCCGGCGCGGGCATCGTCACCGTCGTGCTGGACGCCCCTCCCCGGCACGACTTGGTCCGGATCATCATTCACGGCACCGGACCCACTCCGCTCCTCGGCTCCGGCCTCGTACCGTTGGCCGGTCTCGACGGCGGACCACCGGGCACGGCGGCAGACGGCCACGACGCCGTGATCATGCGGAAGTTGGGGAGGGCACAATCATGACCATCGCCCGGCTGAATGCCTTCAACGGGCTCTTCCTGCGAGCCGAGCATCTGGAGCGCATGCAGGAGTACACCCGCTCCCTGGCCTACGCACTCGGCCAGTCGGGGGGCCCTGGTGTGGTCCACGGGTACAGCGCGAAGCTCTCGCCGAACGGCCTCAAGCTGGTGGTCGACCCGGGTCTGGCCATCGGCTCGACCGGCCGTCCCTTTCTCCTCCAGGCATCCGCCGAACTGGATCTGACCAACCCCGAGGTGACCGGGCAGAAGGCCGGGGCCGGAACCCTGCGGATGATCATGGTGACGGGGAAGGACACCCGCTTCGGCAAGGAGAACGTCTACGGAGATCTGTGCGCCGGCGCCTCGGTCGGCAACACCGAGCCCTACATCGCCGAGGAAGCGGTGATTCGTATCGGCGAACTACCGCTGGCGGGCCCCTCGGACACGTCGGACGGGACACTGAGGTCGCTTGTCTCCTCGAAGTGGTTCGCCCATGAACGCGACTTGAGCGGCCCCTGGATAGCCGCAACCGACCAGGCGGACCGCACCGACATCCTCCGTGGTGACTGGGGCAGCGGGTTCGCCCTCCCCGCACCGGCGGACCCCGACGCCGTGCCACTGGGGCTGCTGCTGTGTACCTCCAAGGCGTGGGTGCTCGACGTCTGGACCCTCCGGCGGGAGCGCACCGACCCGCCGCCCCGGCGGGTCCGCCAGGCGCAGCTCGGACTGCGCCCGTGGGACGTCTTCATCGCGCAGGTCCTCCAGTTCCAGGACATGCTCGCGGCCGGGTGGCCCGGGGCCATCGCGCGGCGCAGCGCAGCGGCCACCGCTGATGACATGAACCGGGAAGTGCGCCGCAACGTGGAGGAGGCCAAGAAGCACATCACCTCCAAGCGGGCGCAAGAAAGCCTGGCCGCGGTACTGGAATTGGTGCCCAAAACAGACGCCGCCACGGCTGTGACGGCGGGGCCGCCCAGGCTGACCGACGACCTCGGCATCCTGGAACTGCCGCCCGCCGGCTTCCTGCCGCAGAGCGCAGGCGCGCAGTCCTCGGTACAGGAATGGATCAGCGCCATGTTCCCGCGGGCCGTGCAGCTGAACTTCCGCTCGTGCCCTGCGGACGCCGTGGTCTCCGCGGTCGAGGGCGCCCAGCATCTGCGCCGTATTTCCCTGACGCCCTCCGAGGGCAAGACCGCCGTACCAGTCGACATCCTGGTTCCCGATGGTGTGGAGAGTGCCGACGGGCTCACCACGGAGCGACCCTGGGTGGCCTTCCGCCGGCACGCCGACTGCTGCCTCGATGGGTTGGAGAGCGTGGACCTCCATCTCTACGCGGTCTCGTCGCCGGATGACGGGGAGCGCCTCGTCGCCGGTCTCACCGACGGATCCATCGACCCAACGGCGTCGGAGGCAGCGGAGCATCACGTCGTCCGCTATCCGGTCGGCGGATGGGTGGTGCCCGAGAACCAGTCGGGCGTAGAGCGATGGAAGGAGGGCGGTGGTTCGGTGACCGCGATCGGGCTGGCCGGGTCGGTCGAGAACCGAGTCCTGACCGCCGGGCGCGCCGCCATGTTCCTCGATCTGTTCCCGCATGCTCCCGGCGACGACAACCGCGGTGCCGGAGGCGTCTTCGCGGCCGTGCGGACGGGCCTGACCCGGGACGCGATCGTCCTCGTCAGGCACCCGGAGAGGATCAGCTGACGCCCGGAATCGAGCTGCGGCGCCTGCCGGGTTAAGAGATGACCGTCAGGCGCCGTACGGCCGCCCTCTGCTCGACCCCGTTCTGCCCCGCCAGGCCCCGTGACGGCACGCGGCCGTGCAGCAGGGCGGAGATTTCGGCACCGGGCGCTACGCCTAGCTCGCGGTCGAGTAGCTCGGCGTAGCGGTCCAGGCTCCGCCGTGCCTCCATCCGGTTGCCCTCGGCGAGATGCGCCTCGACCAGGGCGCGCTGTGCGCTCTCTCGGAGCGGGTCCGCACCGATGGCCTGCATCGCGGCCTCCACGGCCTGGCCGAAGCACCCGGCCTCGACAAGCTGGCGGCTCTGCGCTTCGAGGGCATGCAGGAGACGCTGCCGGACCCGTTCTCTCTCCATCAACGCCCAGTCGTCGTACCAGCCGGGGAGCAGCTCAAGCGCATCCATCGTGCTGGGCGTCGCCCTGAGGTCGCCGGGGGTTGCTGACCCTGTCAGCAACCGGGAGGCCCAGGCCGCGACGAGGCGCACATCGAGCAGAACGTCCTCGCACAGGGCCAAACCGTGCTTGTCCACCTGTAGCAGCTCCACGCCCACCTTACTGAGGCGCCACAAGGCGGATCGCAGATTCCCGGCAGCACGGGCGTCGTCACCGATCGGCCACAGGGCGCCAGCCGCGTACCGCCGCTCCACAAGCCCCGGCCGTAGAGCAACAAAGACCAGGAGCCGCTTGCTGCCCTCGGGGATATCCTTCCGTCGGCCGTCGAGTGTCACGAACGGGCCGCCGAACAAGTGCAGTGTCGGCACAAGTTCATGGGACTCCTGCTCGATGAGTACCTGAACAAAGTCGGACGGCATCGCACCCCCCTTTGGACGAAGCCGGTGGCGTGACCGTAGCGGTGGGCCGTCACCAGCCTGTCACGGGCGGCGGCCACCGCCGCTGGCGAATGCGGTGAGGAAGTCACGGACTGCTTCAACGGCCGTCTCGACATCCGTACACGACCTAACACGCTCGGTGGAGGCCTGCTCGATATCCGGGTTCCACCGCATCTTGATGAGGTTGATGTCCCCCTGGTTCTCTATCCGCACCAGGCAGACACCGGTTCTGTTCGAAGCGTCTGGCATGAGCATCACGGTGTCACGACGACTGTCACCGCACCGTGGACAGTGCTTTTCAACCTGCCGCATGGGCATGGGCGTTGAACTGGCAGAGGGGCGAATCCCCTGGTAGGGGGTTCCAACCTGCACCCCTTGAGCCCCAGGGTTCAGAGTTCGACCTCGGCCGCTCCATCGAGAGCGGTTCCATGCACGCAGTGCCCGCACGGTCACCGCGTCAATCGCGCACCGCGACCGCTCAAGGCCACCGCGGGACCCAGCTCGTCCAGGACCCGCAGGCACTCACCGGCGTGCTGCTCTCCGCAGTGGGAGTGGACATGTGTGACATGGAACTGGCGCGTAAGGATTGTCTCGGTGCCGTCGTGGTGGACGTCGTTTGCTTCCCGGAGCATGCTTCAGGAAGCGGGATGGAGCGGGACGTGTTGACGGGGCCCACCCATCAGCTACGGGGGCGATTATCGTGGACGGCAACACTGCAACCGGCGCTTCGGCAAAGACGTACGTGGATGTGGTCCTTGTAGGGCGCGGCTTCAAAGGTAGCGCCCTCTTCGGTGCGCTGAAGGAGTTGTGCGCGGCGTACACCATGCGGCGTGTGGCCGGTACGTCGGCGGGAGCCATCGTCGCGGCACTGCTGGCGGCTGGATACATCGTGGTGGAGCTGGAGCAAGAGTTGCGAAGCCTGGGCTTCGCTTCGTTCCAGGACGGTTCAGCGCGTCATTTCAGCACGGTCGGCGCAGCATTGGCCGTGCTGACACCCGACGGCGCCTTCAAGGCGTTGCCCTGCATGCCTGGATCGAAGAGCGACTGGCGGACATGAAGGTGACGACCTTCGAGCATCTGCGCCGGCGGGAAGCGGGAGACGATACCGGCAGGCCGCCCTACAAGATCGCAGTCGTCGTCAGTGACATCAGCCGGGGGCGTGAGCTGCACCTGCCGGAGGATTACCAGGCGCTGCCCGGAGTGGATCCCGATGACGGTCTGCTGTCCAACTTCCCCATCGGCCTGTTCGATGGACGGGACGCGACTGCGTGCATGTGGATCAGAAGTGCGTGCAGGACCGCACCATCGTCGTCGACACCAGCGAAGTGCGGTCGACCGACTTCCGCATCACCCAGGAGCAGGCCGAGATGCTCAACGCCAACGGCCGCTTTACCGCAGAGCAGTTCCTTGCCAGATGGAGCTTCCGGCGGTGACTGAACCGCTGCCACTCTCCGCACGGCGGGCGGGCGCACCGTCCTGACACGGCGAACGGAACGGGGGAAATCATGAACACAAACAGCCTCCGAGGTTGGTGGCACAGAATCCGCACCCGCCGAGCAGCACCACAACCTGTCTCACAGAATGCCCCGTTGGCATCTGCTGCCACAGGATCTCCTGGGCCCAGGTCCAACACGTGGCTGCATCGTGCGCGCACACGCCTATGTGTACTGCGGTACGAGCTCAAGGCTACGTACGGTCAACCGGATCGCCTGCGTCGAAACGGCGTCCGGAAAGGGGAGATGCAGGCAGGAGCGGAGTGTCTCCTCGACGAGGCCGATCGTCACATGCAACAGGCCGCTGGCGGGAGGATGCATTGGCGGCTCGGCAGTTGGTGGAATGGACAGGCCTACGAGGGCACGTTGGCGTGCCTGCACGCTGCCGAGGTCTCGATCATCGCGCTGTCGCAACCCGTCCGAGCGTGGAGCCGGATCGACGCGGTGCTCGCCCTGGCAGGCCCTCTCTGCCAGCAGGATCCTCGCCTCGCCCTCGTCGAACAGCTGAAGGGCAAAGACAAGCCGCAGGACGAGCGTGTGCCCTGGGCTGTCGCGTCCCTTCTGGAGGCGGCCTACGCGGTGCAGGAGGAGCGAGCCGTACGCAGCCGCAACTTCCGTAATCGACTCATCCGAGCAGGCAGTGTGCTGATGCTGTTGCTCGTGGTGACCGTCGTGGTGGCCTGGCGCGACGCGGGAGCAATCCCCGTCTGCGACGGCTGCCACCGTGCGGCGGGCTCCGGCCTCTGTGACGTCGGTCTGGTCATGCTGCTGGGCATGCTTGGTGCGGCCACTCACGTGGTGGGTCGGCTGCAAAAGATGGGCGGCAGCTGGAATCCCTACAATCTTCCCTTCTACCAGGAACTCATCAAGCTTCCCATCGGGGCACTCACGGCCGTGATCGGGCTGCTTCTGGTGGGCACCAATTGGCTGCCGATGATCCAGGCTCCCGCCACTTGGCGCGACGTCATGGCCTATGCCGTGGTTTTCGGGCTGGCCCAGATCGCCCTCACCCGCAATATCGACCAGCGCGCGGAGAAAATACTTGCATCGGAGCCGGATCAAGAGGAAGCGGAGCAGCTGGAGAAGGTTCCTGACAACAGGGTGCGAACGGCGCCGGAGTTCACGGCATAGGGTCGGAGTCGCCCAATACGAGGGCCAGGCCGCCGCTGACGCGGGTGTCGCGATGGCCAACGCGTCTGCCGCTGCAAGCTCTGAGGCAGGGGCGGAGGCAGGGCACAAGCGAGGGTGCGACGCAAAGACTCAGGATGCTCGCATCCGAACGCTCTGCGGCGTCGGAGTGTGGTGCCTCGAAGCGGTTACCCAGGCCGTGTGGGAAATCCGTCACGGATTAGCGGGCTTCTGATGGATCTCCGTGAGTGAAGGAGCGGCATTCGGTGTGTGCGCTCGGCGTGCGGTGCGAAGGGTCATGTGGCGGAGCCTGTGCCGCTCGAAAAATCATCGCCGCAGGTGAGCGGGGTATCAGTCTGCTGGGATCATGTCCTGGTTACACAAGGTGCCCCGGAAGCTGCTGACGGTTCCATGGGTGCTCGTGCGTCGCGGGACGGCGAAGGACGCGGAACTGATGGTGCTCCGGCACAAGAACGCAGTCCTGCGTCGCCAGTTGGCCGGACCGGTCCGCTACGAGCCAACCGACCAGTTCTGGTCCGCCGCCGCCCTGTCCGGGCTGATACCCCGACGCCACTGGCTCAAGATCTTCCCTGTCACCCCCGGCACCCTGCTTGCCCGGCACCGCGGGTGCATCGCCGCGAAATGGGACAACTCCGCGCGCCATCGCGGCAGACTTCTTTCACATCGACACAGCCCTCGGCAGGCGGTTGTACGCGCTGGTGTTCGTTGACTCACTGCCCATCGCACGGCCCTCTCTCACCACTGACCGCCCAAGGCGCCGGGATCCGTCCGCACATTCTCTCTGCCCGGACGGTCCGCGCGGGCCTGTCAGACAGCTGGCCACCATGCGCCCTTCCCGGGCGCATTCGCCAGGCCTTCCCAAACCGCGCGGAAGTCCGGGAAGGGGGGCGGCGCCTTGCGTGATGCACCAAGGGGGAACCCGTCCCGCAAGGCGCCCGCGACCGCGCACCTCACCCGAGGCGGCTGGGAGCTCAGCCTCCGGCCACGGCCGCCGCCCACACCGCAGCGGCGACGGAGCCCACGCCAAGAGCCTCACCGACCGAGCCATGCCATGCCCTGTCGCCCCGGTCGATGCCATGCGGCCCGGTCTGGGGGCCGAGTGGCCCATGGCGGAAGAGGGGGGACGGGAAGAGATTGGAGTCGGCAGGGTCGCGCTCCAGGAAGAGGCAGGGCCATGAACGCTTTTCCCATTTCCACCATGCTGCGGGCGTTGCCGGTCGAGCACCGAGAGCGGCTGATGGGCCTCGCCCGCGAGGTGTCGTTCCCGCAGGGCACCCGCCTCTTCAAGGAGGGTGGGCGCGCCGACCGGTTCTGGATCATCCGTACCGGCACGATCGCCCTCGACATGCACGTGGCCGGTCGCCGAGCAGCCGTCATCGAGGCACTCGGGCACAACGAACTCGTGGGCTGGTCCTGGCTGTTCGGACCGCACGCCTGGTGTCTGGGTGCCGAGACGACGAGTCCGGTGCGCGCGTACGAGTTCGACGCCGAGGCGGTACGGGTCATGTGCCGGGCCGATCCCGTGCTGGGAATGGCAGTGACCCAGTGGGTGGGAGACATCGTCGCCCGCCGGCTGCGGTCGACGCGGACCCGCTTGCTGGACGTGTATGCGCCCTACGGCAGCGGCAACTCGCGCTGATCCGACCACGATGGAATCGTCGGAATCGACCAAGGAGTCACCGTGCACGGCAGCCCGCACATCGTGAGCGACGTGATGACCCACACCGTCGCCTCCATCGGTCGCAGGGCCGACTTCAAGGAGATCGTGCAGCTGATGGAAGAGTGGAATGTCAGTGCCCTTCCCGTTCTGGAGGGCGAGGGCCGGGTGGTCGGCGTCGTCTCCGAGGCCGACCTGCTGTACAAGGAGGAGTTCCGCGACGCCGACCCCGATGGCTCCACACAGCTGCGGCGATTCTCCGATCTCGCCAAGGCCGGCGCCGTGACCGCCGAGGAGCTGATGACATCGCCGGCCCTGACCGTCCACGCGAACGCGACCCTCGCGCAGGCCGCCCGCATCTTGGCGCGCGCCAAGGTCAAGCGGCTCCCCGTCGTCGACGACACCGGCAGGCTGGAAGGGGTTGTCAGCCGCGGTGATCTCCTGAAGGTGTTCCTGCGGGACGACGAGGAAGTCGCCGAGGAGGTCCGCAGGGAAGTCGTGTCGTATCTGTTCCCTGCGTCGTTCCCGCCTGTCCGTGTACGGGTGAAGGACGGGGTCGTCACACTCGCCGGGCGCGTCAGGGACACCTCTCTGGTGCCCGTGGCCGCACGCCTGGTGCGGGCTGTCGAAGGTGTGGTGGACGTGGAGTGCGAGCTCGCAGGACCGGCTCGCCGCCCGGAGCAATGACCGGCAGCCGCATCCGACGACCATCGGCGGATTGGACCGCTCGGCCCTGGTGCGTCCGCTCCGCAAGGGCGACGATGGTCATCACAGTCGGCATGTGATCCGTAGTCCACCATCGAACGAGGGGACGTCATGGCCGGGGCTCGTACCTTCACGGAAGAGAACCCGATCCGGGTCTTCCTGCTCGATGACCACGAGGTCGTACGACGTGGTCTCACCGACCTGCTGGACTCCGAGCCCGACATCTCGGTGGTCGGCGACGCGGACGGCGCCGAGCACGCGCTGGTGCGCGCACCGGCCCTGCGCCCGGACGTCGCCGTCCTCGACGTACGCCTGCCGGACGGTGACGGGATCAGTGTCTGCCGCGAGCTGCGCAGCCTGATGCCGGAGCTGGCCTGTCTGATGCTGACGTCGTTCGACGACGAAGAGGCCCTGCTCGACGCGATCATGGCCGGGGCGGCGGGCTATGTGCTCAAGCAGATCAAGGGCTCAGACCTGGTCTCGGCGGTCCGCACGGTCGCCTCAGGGCAGTCGATGCTGGACCCCACGACGACTGCCCGTCTGATGCGCTCGCTGCGCGCGGGCCCTGCCGAAGGACCGGCACTCGCACCTGAGCTCGCTGGCCTGTCACCCCGCGAGCGCGACATCCTCACGCTCATCGGAGACGGGCTCACCAACCGCGAGATCGGCAAGAAGCTCTACCTGTCCGAGAAGACGGTGAAGAACCACATCTCCCGGCTGCTGGCCAAGCTCGGCGTCCAACGCCGCGTCCAGGCAGCGGTCCTGGCCAGCCATCTCGAACGGCCCGACTCCACCGGCCGTCCGACGCGATGAGCCCGTCCTGCCCCGCCTCGTCGTCCGGGCCTGCCGCCGGACCGCGCCCTTTCGCGGTCATCCTCCGGCAGCGGCGCCGTCCGCACTCACGGGAACCCGCCACACCAGTCGCGTGCCGCCGCCCTCCGGCCGTTCGTCGAGTGCCAGCGTTCCGCCGAGGGTGACGGCCCGCTCCTCGATGTTCTTCAGCCCGCTGCGCCCGACGCCACCCGGCACCCCGCAGCCGTCGTCCGTCACCGTGAGCGTCAACTCGCCCCTGGCGCACTGAAGTCGGACGTCCACCGCCTGTGCTCCGGAGTGCCGGGCCGTGTTGCTGAGCGCCTCGCCGAGGACCGCGACCGCATGGTCGGCGATGTCGCCGGGGACATCGGTCTCGACGAGCCCCTCGATGCGCAGCGCGGGCTGGAATCCGAGTGACGTGGCCGAGCCCCTCACCGTCTCGGAGACCCGGCCGCGCAAGCCGTCGCTCTCCCGCCCGCCCCCGCCGTGGGTGCGCAGTCCGAAGATCGTGGACCGAATGATCTTGATGGTGTCGTCGAGGTCGTCGACGGTCCGTGTCAGCCGCTCCATGCCCTCGGGGTGCTCCATGAAACGCTGGGTGCTCTGCAGGGTCATGCCGGCCGCGAAGAGCCGCTGGATGGCGATGTCATGGAGGTCGCGGGCGATGCGGTCCCGGTCCTGGAGCAGGGTGATCTGTTCCGCGTCGCGGCGCCGCTCTGCCAGCTCCAGCGCCAGCGCCGCCTGGTCGGCGAATCCGAGCAGCGGCCCGGAGTCCACGTCGCCGAACGGCGTACCGCCCGGCACGCGCCCCAGCAGCAACACGCCCCGCGCTTTCCCGCCGGCGCCGAGGGGCACCGCGACCACGGGTCCGAGGCCGGCCCACTGGGCTTCGCCTTCGCCCGTGCGGGAGTCGTGCTCGATGTCGGCGCTGACCACCGGCTCCATCGCGCCGAGTGCCGCTCCGACGAAACCGCCCCTGGCGGACAGCACCAGACCGCTGCGTTCCTCTCTGCCCAGGCCGACCGCCAGGGCAGGCCGCAGAGTCTCCTCGCCCGGTACGCGCTCCGCGATCAGCCCCATGTCGGCGGAGACTATCTTCCGGGCCTCGTCGACGATCAGTTCCATCACGTCCGCGCTCGGCGCACCGGTCAGGAGCATGCTGGTGACCTTGCCGCTGGCCCGCTGCCAGCGCTCGCGCAGTCTGGTCTCCTCGTACAGCCGTGCGTTCTCGATGGCCACTCCGGCGGCCACTGCCAGCGTCGACAGGACGGACTCGTCCTCTGCGTCGAATTCCCTGGCGCTGCGCTTCTCGGTGAGGTAGAGGTTTCCGAACACCTCGTGGCGTACCCGGATCGGTACGCCGAGGAAGGAGTGCATCGGCGGGTGGTTCGCCGGAAAGCCGTACGACGCCGGGTGCTCCGACAGCTCCGGCAGCCGCAGTGGCGCAGGGTGGCGGATCAGCTCTCCGAGGAGACCGTGCCCGCTGGGCAGCGCCCCGATCTCCGACCGCCCTTCTTCGCCGACGCCGACGGTCAGGAACTCGGACAGGTTCTGGTCACCGCCGATCACGCCCAGCGCTCCGTATTCGGCGTCCACCAGCACCACCGCGGCCTCGACGATGCTGCGCAGCACCTGCGGCAGGTCGAGTTCCCGTCCGACCGAGAGGACGGCCTCCAGGAGGCTGTGCAGGCGGTCCCGGGTGCCGCGGACCGCGTCGATGCGCACCTGCAGCTCGCCCAACAGTTCATCGAGCCGCAGTTTGGGCACGTGCTCCTCGGAACCGCCGCGTCCATCCCCGCTCATGACTTCCTCCGACCGACACAGCAGACAAGGCAGTTCGAACCGGTTCCTCGCTGTTCACCGTACTGTCCCGGGGGCATCGACATCGAGCGGGCCGAAGACAAGCTGCACGGGGCAAGGCCCGCATGGTTCAGCTCCCTTGGGGCTCGGCCGCGAATTCCGTGCCGATCCTCGTGGCCCACGCCTCGATCTGCCCGAAGTCGCGGAAGTCCCCGCCCCTTCCGGAGGAGACGATCTTCCGGGCCATGAATCCTGTCGCTCCCTCTTGGAGGCAGCCCCCGAACGTGATGTGTTCCCTGGCGCCGAGCCGGGCCATGGCGCGCTGCACACCGGGCACGGGCGGGATGTCCCGTTCCGAGGCCGTGGCGTCGAGCGGACCGCTGCTGAAGAACCACAACGGATGCCCTGCCAGCGCGCGGCCGTGGCGGCGGACGAAGCGGCGAGTGTCCCTGTGCCAGTGCCCCGCGTACAGCCCGCCACCCACCACCACGGCGTCGTACGACTCCACGTTCGTCACGGACCGGGCTGGTATCGCCTCGGCCGACACTCCCTCCTTGCGCAGGACTTCGGCGATGGTCTCGGCGATCCGCGCGGTCGAACCGTTCGTCGTTCCGTAGGCGACCAGCACTTTGCTCAGCATGACGGTGCGTCTCCTCTCACAGCTTTCGCAGCCATTGCCCGGTCACACCCTGCGAGGTTCGTCCGGCAGTGGTGTGGTCGGCGCGCACGGTGACCGGCGGCACGCATCAGTCTGTTCCTCCTCAGCGCAGTCGGCGCAGATAAGGGTGCTGAGCCCTGCGCGGCAGCAGGCGGACGCGTGCGTCGAGCACGCTGACGGCATCAGGCGTCGCGAGGACGGGGTTGAAGTCGGCTTCGGCGAGCTGCGGCAGGTCGCCCGCCATGCGGGACAGACGCAGGAGCAGCTGTTCGAGGCCTTCGAGGTCGACGGTTCCGCTGCCGCCCGCCCCGAACAGGAGCGGTGCGCACCGCGGGGCGGTGATCAAGTCGTGTACGTCGAGATCGGTCAGCGGGGCGAGGCGGGCGGCGTGGTCGGCCAGGACCTCGGCCACGGTGCCGCCGAGCCCGAACAGCACGAGCGGGCCGAAGACCTCGTCCTGCACGACTCCCGCGAACAGTTCGGTGCCGCGCGCGGCCAGCGGCTGGACGACCACCCCGGTCATCAAGCCCGCGAACCGTGTCTCGACGTCCCGGAAGGCGGCCCGGACTTGGGCTTCACCTTCGAGGTCGAGGTGCACGGCGTGCTGTTCGCTCTTGTGGAGCAGGCCTTGCCAGTGAGCCTTCAGGACCACTCGGCCGTCGGGGCCGCGCAGCCGTTCGGCTGCGATGACGGCGTCGTCCTCCGTCTGTGCCCAGGACCACGGGAGCTGGGGAATGCCGTAGCAGGTGAGGAGTTCGGCGCAGGTGCGCGGGTCGAGCCAGCCGCCGTCCGGGTGGGTGGCGAGGTACGTTTCGGCGACGGCGCGGGCCCGGGCCGTGTCGACCTGTGCGAGCTCCGGGAGCGTGCCCGCCGCCCTGCTCAGCCACGCCGCGCGGTGAGCGGCGTGGGCCAGCGCGCGTGCTGCCGCACCGGGTTCGGCGTACGAGGGGATCGAACCGCCCTCGGTGGCCGGCAGCAGCCTGACGGGCAGGTCCTGCTCCAGGCGTACGACGGCGACCGGAAGGGCGCGGCGTGCGGGGCCGCTGGTGAGGGCCCGCACGAGGTCGTCGCCGGTCGCGGCCGCGACGGCCGTGGGGACGAGGGTCAGCAGGACGGTGTCGATACCCGGGTGCCGCATGATCCGGTCCACGCAGTTCCCGAGTTGCTCCTCCGTGACGGCGGCGGTGACGTAGACGGGGTTGCCCGCGGTGGCACCGTCGGGCAGTACGGCAGACAGGCTTTCGATCACCGAGGGCGTGAGCGGCGGAAGCGAATGTCCCGCTTCCTCGCAGGCGTCCGCGGCCAGGACACCCGCGCCTCGCGCATTGGTGACGATGGCTACGCGGGTCCCGGCCGGCAGCGGCTGGGAGTGCAACAGGGCGGCGGTTTCGAGCAGTTCGCCCACCGAGCGGGTGGCGGTGATGCCGGACTGGGTGAACAGCGCCTGCCGGGTCATGGTCGGGTTCGCGGCGGCCGCGGTGTGCGAGGCGGCGGCGCGACGGCCGGCGTCGGTGCGGCCCGCGTCGACCGTCAGCACGGGCATGCGGCGGCTCACGCGCCGGGCGGTACGGGAGAACGCCCGCGGATTGCCGAAGGACTCCAGGTGCAGCAGGGCGAGTTCGGTGCGGTTGTCGCTCTCCCACCACTGGAGCATGTCATTGCCGCTGACGTCGTACTTGTCGCCGAGCGAGGCGAAGGACGAGACACCGATGCCGAGCCGGGACAGCCCGTCGAGCAGGGCGATGCCGACGCCGCCGGACTGCACGGCGACGCCCGCCGTGCCGGGGCGCGGATGATCTGCTGCGAAAGTGGCGTCGAGGGAGAGTGCCGGGTCGGTGTTGGTGATGCCGAGGCAGTTGGGTCCGACGAGCCGCATGCCGTAGGTGCGGCATGCGGCCATGAGGGCTTGGGCCTGCTGGCTGTCGAGGCCGGCCGAGACGACGAGCAGCGCCCGGACCCCGGCCTTGCCGCACTCCTCAGCGGTGTCGGGGAGGGCTGTCGCGGGCACCGCGAGGACAGCGAGGTCCGGGACCTTGGGCAGTGCGCTGACCGACGGGTAGGACGTGACGCCGAGGATCGACGTGGCACAGGGGTTCACCGCGAAGAGCCGCCGGGTGAAACCGCCCGCGTGCAGATGGTGCAGGAGAGCCCGCCCCACCGACCCCGGCCTGCGTCCGGCGCCGACCACCACGATCGCGTCCGGTCGCAGCAGCGGCTCCAGGCTGGCCACGTCGGCGGCTCGGCCGCGCGCCTCGACGGCCGAGAGATAGGCGTCGTCCTCGTCCAGTTCGATGGCGCAACGCACCTCCGGACCCTCGAAACGACGGGCGGTGCGCAGGCCCAAGTCCGCGAAGAGCTGAAGCACTGCATGGTTCTCGGAGAGCGCGTCGGCCGTGAACGTGGTGATGCCGTCCGCACGGGCGGCGGAGACGAGGTGCTCGACCAGGAGTGTGCCGACGCCCCGGTGGTGCAGTCCGTCGGCCACCGCGAGGGAGATCTCAGCTGTGGCCGCTTCGTCGCCGACCTCGTACTCGGCCAGGCCGATCACCTGGTCCTTCGACTCGGCCATCAGCGCCCGGTAGCCGGGACGCGGCGGCGTACAGGCCCGATCGGCGGCCATCGTGGCGGAACGCCGGCTCGCCGCGAAGAACCGCAGCCGCAGATTCTCCGCGGACATCTCCTCGTAGAACCCGTGCAATTGCCCGTGATCGCCCGGCCGCACGGGACGTATGCACACGGTGGTGCCGTCCGAGAGCAGGGCATGGGCCGTGGGTCGGCTGCGCGTGTCATGCGTCATCGTGGGTCTCCTCCAGGCCTTTAGCCACTCCGAGCATCCAGCGGATCGGGCAGTGATCCCATGGGCTGTCCGGGGCGCATTGGGGGCCGGTCGGCCCTGGAACCTGGTCCGCACGCGCGATGAGCCCAGGCCGACACCTGGCGGACATCAAAGGTGCGGGCCTGGGCCGGGCAGGGTGACGGTGTCGCCGGTGTACGGGTCGGCGTCCTCAGTCGTCGGCCACCAGCGTGGTCCGGAAGCCGCGTGTGGAGGCGCCCCCATACGCCGCCCAGTCGGAGAAGGGTCTGTTCCTCACCCTTCGGCATCAGCGCTGTGGGCTCGACGACCGGTGTCGTCCGGCAGACCGGGAGGTCTCGGCAAGGGGTCGCTGAAGTGGTGGGCAGCGATCCGTGCGTCGTGCTGGGCGTTGAGCAGGTGGATCAGGCGCATTCCGATGCCGATCGCGAGGACGATCACCGCGATGACGACGAGGGTCTCCACGGAGCTCACCTCCAGCCGTTTACGGACAGCGGGCGGGCGGTTCGCCCCATCGGGTTCCCGAAGGGGGACATGCAGGCCCCGCCTTCGCCCTCCCAGGTGGCTTCCCGGCGGACGGCGTCACTGATGCCACGCCCGATGACGGCGTCGTTGGCCATCAACACGCCCGCGGTGAGGACGCTGCCTGGTATCGCTGCGGCGGCCATCAGCCGGGCAGCAGCAGCGGGTGCGGTCTCGGGCGGGATGACGAGGAGATCCCAGCGCCCCACCGTGTAAGAGAGCAGGATGAGCTTGTCGGGATCCTGTTCCGTGAACCAGCCCACGTGCAGCCTGCGCCCGCCCACGGGCACCGTGTGCGGTACCACGGGCCAGCGGGTGGGGTTGACGGTGACGCGGGTGATGCGCCCCCAGGATTCCTCCAGGGCAGCGGCGAGCGGTGGGAGCTCCGCTTCGAGGTCGCGGGAGCAGGGCCACCAGGCCCCGTCCAGCTGGCCGCGCAAGGTGGTCTTCGGAGTGAGGGACAAGCGAGCCGGGAACTCTGCGTCGAGGTCGCGGGGCGCGGTCCGGTCAAGGGTCGTGGTCATGATGCGGACCTGCCCCCGGGCTGCCCGTCGGCAGCCCGATTCTTAGGCGATCGCCGGAAATGACACCCGCGTGAAAGCCGGTGTACGAAGTACTCCCAGTACTGTCACTGTACGCCCGATCGGTGCACTCTGACCGGGTTGACCAGGTATTTTCCGGCGGGCGATGGAGCGGGAGGCGGGAGTATCGTGAAACGAGGCGGGCTCGTGCACGTCGCCGCCGGGCACCGGCGTGGGCGTGGGCATGGGCGCCGGCTTGCGGCAGCGCACGGCCGCACCCCGTAGACGGGCGGACCGACATGGCTGACTCCGACATCTCCCACACGCCCCCACTGCTCCTGCCGGATGCGATCCACCAGGCGGTCAAACCCGGTACGGCCCTCCTGCGGCTGGAGACCACGCGATCCCGGGAGGGACTCCTCGACGGCGCGTGGTGGCCACGCACGCGCGACATCGAGACCGAGCTGCCCGCGCTGATCAGCGTGTTGACCGGGTACCTCGGGCCGATCACACGGGTGGGCGTGGACGCGTCCGCCTGGAACAGCCTCCCGACCCGCCTGGTCCTCGACGACCGGGTCGTGCACCTCGACTCCGACCCGGTCGGCGACGACACCATCCTCATCACCCGCGGCGACAACGACCACTTCGCCCTGCTGGTAGTTCCCCCGGACACCGCAGCCAACGCCGCCCGCGAAGCGATGGCCCGAGCTGTCCGCGCGGACAACATCACCCAGGCCGCCCAGATCCTCATCGCCACCACGCCCGAACCCGAGGCGTCGCCTTGACCGAGCCCAGGACTGATCCCCCCGGCCCGATTCACCTCCCCTGGGGGAGCCCGAAGAACTCCGGGCAGGCCGACTGCCGGACCCCCTCCCCCGCAACACCCGACGTACCTCGAAAGGTCAGCAGGCGCCCAACCTCGATGGCAGGACCGGGACGAGGACAGCGTGGCAGCGCGCATGGTGCAGGAGCGCATGGGTCACCGGGCCGAGTTGCATCCCCAGCGTGTACTTCCGGCGGTGCGTGGCGATGACCACGGCCTCACCCTTCGCGCCGGCGTCGATCAGTGCCCGAGCGGGGCCGACACGTACCGAGCGGTTGTCCAGTTGCACCAAGGGGTGCTCCTTGTGGAGTGGAGCCACGACCAGCTCGGTCGACGACTCCTCTCGCCGTGCGCGGGACTCGCGGTCGCTGTGCGTGCGGTCGTTCCGTCCGTAGGCCCAAGCGTGCACGACCGACACCCCGGCCTCTCGTGACCTGCACTTCCGGGGCCAGCGCCGCGACGTGCCGGGCGGCTTTCGCCAGGATGTCCGGCGCATCATCGTCCAGGGGCTCATACGCGCCGCCCCAGGGCCAGGCATGGACTATCTCGAGGGGCACCCGGCGGCGGTGCGCCTCCCCGGCCGCCTGTTGGAGTGCATGCGTCGCCGTACGGGATCCGTCCGTGCCGACCACGACGTGACCGTGCGGGCTCTCGCTACGTCGGCTCAATTCCTCTCCTTCTGACCGTGACAGCTGCCGTGGAGGAGTCCCCGGTGCTTTTCGCCAGGCGGCTTTCCGTGCGAGCAGCGGTGAAGGCGATGAGGCCGGCCGCAGCAGTGATGCCGATGTCCTGCCAGGACAGGGCCGAGGTGCCCAGGAGATGAGCGAGGAAGGGTACGTACACGGCAGCGGCGCCCAGAGCTGCCGCGGCCAGCACGGCGACCGGAAGGCTGAGGTTTCGGCGCGTCAGAACCCGCTCGCGCAAACCCAGTGCGACTCCGAGCTGGGCGGCCAGCAAGGACAGGAACAGCACCGTCTGCCAAGGGCCGCCGGTATGCCGGACCCAGAGACTGACGCCGAGACACACAGCCGTGACGAGGATCGACAGCCGCAGGACACGCTGCCACAGGCCGCCGCCGAGGACATGCTGCTGCGGGCGGCGGGGCGGGCGGTGCATCGCGTCGGGAGAGGAGGGTTCGGCTCCCATGGCCACCCCGGTCAGGCCGTGGGTGAGGAGGTTGATCCACAGGATCTGTCCGGCGCGCAGGGGCAGTGCCAGGCCGAACAGGGGGCCCAGGAGCATGATCAGGATCTCTGCCGCGCCTCCTGCCAGGGCATAGAGGAGGAAGCGGCGGATGTTGGCGTAGACCCGGCGTCCTTCTTCGACGGCCGCGACGACCGAGGTGAGTTCGTCGTCGGCGAGGACCAGGTCGGCGGCCTGACGGGCGACTTCGGTGCCCCGGCGGCCCATCGCGACGCCGATGTCGGCCTGGCGCAGTGCCGGGCCGTCGTTGACGCCGTCGCCGGTCATGGCGGTGACCTCGCCGCGTGCCTGCCACGCCCCGACGATGTCCAGCTTCTGCTGGGGCGAGGTCCGGGCGAAGACCCGGACTGCGGTGAGGTCGGGGACCTGCCCTGCCGCCAGTTCCCGGCCCGTCACCACCAGCCCCGGCTGCTCGGCTTCGTCGCGCTGCAGGATTGCGACGCGCACCGCGATGGCGCGGGCTGTCGCCGGATGGTCTCCGGTGATGAGGACGGAGGTGATGCCCGCGCTCCGGCAAGCGAGCACGGTCGCCTCGGCCGCCGCCTTGGGCGGGTCGCTGATGGCCGCAAGGCCCAGCAGTCTCAGGCCGCTTTCGCTCTTCTCCGCGGGGTCGGGCAGAGCGGTGCGGGAGCCCGCTGCCACCGCCAGGACGCGGTAGCCCTCGGCGGACAGGGCGGCCGCCTCCTCGCGTGCCCGCTGCAGCACCTCGGGCTCCTCGTCGAGCAGCGATGGCTCCAGCACGGCTTCCGGTGCGCCCTTGAGGCAGATGTCGATCGTTCCCGCCGGTGTGGTGTGGAGGGTGGTCATGCGCTTGCGGAGACTGTCGAAGGGGACTTCCCCGATCCGGGGCCGGGCGAGGATGAGGCCCTCCCGGGCGCAACCGGCCTTCGCGGCGCCGGTCAGCAGGGCGGCTTCCGTCGGATCGCCGAGGGCTGCCCACGGTGTGGCCGCCTCGGCGGGCGGGACCAGCGAGGCGTCGTTGCACAGCGCCCCCGTCACGAGGACTTCGCGTACGGCGTCAGCCAGGGCGGGAGTCGGAGGCAGACCGGCGTGCAGGAACTCGCCCACAGGTTCGTACCCGGTCCCGGAGACGGTGACGGTACCGAGGGGGGTCCAGACGCGTTCTAGGAGCATCCGGCCCTCGGTGAGAGTGCCGGTCTTGTCGGTCGCCAGGACGGTGACCGACCCCAAGGTCTCGACGGCGGAGAGACGGCGCACCACCGCGTTGCGGGCAGCCATCCGCCGCGCGCCCAGGGCCAGACCGAGGGTGACCACGGCCGGCAGTGACTCCGGGACGGCTGCGACGACAAGACTGATCGCGGTGACGGCCATGAGCTCCAGGGACTGACCGCGCAGCAGTCCGAGACCCAGGGCCAGGAGGCACAGCCCGACAGTGACAAGGGCCAGCACCTTCCCGAGCCCGGCCAGGCGTTTCTGAAGGGGAGTCAGCTGCTGCCCGGGATGCAGCGAGGCGGCGATCACGCCCAGGGCGCTGTGCGCTCCGGTCGCGGTGACCGTGGCCACGGCTCGGCCGCGCACCACTACCGTCCCGGCCTGCAGCCGTGCCGCATCCGGGTCCGTTCCATGGGCGTCCTTGTCGGCCGGGACGGATTCGCCGGTCAGGGTCGATTCGTCGACCAGGAGTGCGGCGGCCTGGCGGAGAGTGGCGTCGGCCGGCACGATGTCGCCCTCGCCGAGCATCAGGACATCGCCCGGAACGACGTCGGCGGAGGCGACTTCCTGCTCCGTGCCATCACGCCGGACGCGCGCGGTGGGGGCGGTCATGGCCAAGAGGGCGGCGACCGCGTTGTCCGCCCGTACCTCCTGCACCACCCCGACGGTGGTGTTGAACAGGACCACCACACTGATGATGATCGCGTCGGCGTAGTCCGCGGTGGCGACGGTCAGTGCCACCGCGGCCAGCAGCACGATGATCAGCGGGTCGCGGAGTTGCGCGGAGACGCGGGACCACAGGGAGATCGCGGCGGGCGGGGCAAGCGTGTTGGGGCCGCACTCGGTCAACAGCCGGGCAGCCCGTTCCCGGCTCAGGCCCGCTTCGTGGGTCGGGTCGGGGTGGACATCGGACGATACGGACACGACGGCTCCGACTGCTCTGGTTCCGGCTCACACGTTCTGTGACGGGGTGCGGTGACGGTGATGCGATATCCGTCCCTGGAGGTCAGTTGGTCCAGGTCCAGTCGCTGACCTCGGGGAGATCGGTGCCGTGTTCGCGGATCCAGGTGTGGTGGCGCAGTCGTATGTCCACCATCTCCTGGCGGACCGAGGCGGCCCGGACGGCGAGTCCGGGGACACGGTCGATGACGTCCATGACCAGCCGGTAGCGGTCGAGGTCGTTGCGCACCACCATGTCGAAGGGCGTGGTCGTCGTGCCCTCCTCCTTGTATCCGCGCACGTGCAGGTTCGCGTGCCCGGTGCGCCGGTAGGTGAGGCGGTGGATGAGCCACGGATAGCCGTGGTAGGCGAAGACGACGGGCTTGTCGGGGGTGAACAGGGCGTCGAAGTCCGCGCCTGACATTCCGTGCGGATGCTCCTCCTGCGGGAGCAGGCGGGCCAGGTCGACCACGTTGACGACCCGGACGGCGAGGTCGGGCAGGTGGTGCCGCAGGAGTTGGGCGGCGGCCACGACTTCCAGGGTGGGGACGTCCCCCGCGCACCCGAGGACGACATCGGGCTCTCCGTCGTGGTTCTCGCTGCCGGCCCAGTCCCAGATTCCCGCGCCGCGGGCACAGTGTCCACGGGCCTCTTCGAGCGTCAGCCAGTCGAAGCAGGGCTGCTTGCCTGCCACGATGACATTGACGTAGTCGCGGGAGCGCAGGACGTGGTCCGCCACGGACAGGAGCGTGTTGGCGTCCGGCGGCAGGTACACCCGTACGACCTCGGGTGACTTGTTGAGGACGTGGTCGATGAAGCCGGGGTCCTGGTGGGAGAAGCCGTTGCTGTCCTGCCGCCACACGTGCGAGGTGAGCAGGTAGTTGAGCGAGGCGATGGGACGCCGCCAGGGCAGACGCCGGGAGGTGCGCAGCCACTTGATGTGCTGGTTGACCATGGAGTCGACGATGTGGACGAACGCTTCGTAGCAGGAGAAGAGGCCGTGCCTGCCGGTGAGGAGGTAGCCCTCGAGCCATCCTTGGCAGGTGTGCTCCGAGAGGATCTCCATCACCCGGCCGTGCGGGTCCAGGTGCTCGTCGGTGTCCAGTGTCTGTGCCTGCCAGGCCTTGCCGCTCGCCCCGTACACGTCCTGGAGGCGGTTGGAGGCGGTCTCGTCCGGTCCCACGAGCCGGAAGTCCCGCCGCTGCGCGGTGTTCTCCATCACCGCTTCCAGGAGGCCGCCCAGGACCCGGGTGGGCTCGTGCAGGGTGGTGCCGGGTTTGTCGACGGGTACGGCGTGCCGGTCCAGCGGCGGGATCGGCAGGTCGTGGACGAGCAGCCCTCCGTTGGTGTGCGGGCTCGCGCCCAGCCGCCGTGTTCCGGCCGGTACGCATTCCAGTACGGCGTCGACGGGCCGTCCGGCCTCGTCGAAGAGTTCCTCGGGCCGGTAGGAGCGCATCCACTGCTCCAACTTGCGCAGGTGGTCGGGGTTTTCGCGCACCTCGCTCAGAGGGACCTGATGGGCGCGCCACGTCCCCTCGACCGGCAGCCCGTCGACCTCGGCCGGTCCGGTCCACCCCTTGGGTGTGCGCAGGACGATCATCGGCCAGCGGACGCGTTCGCTCACGCCTTCTTCGCGGGCTCGCCGCTGCGCGGTCCTGATCCGGTCGAGCGCGGTGTCCATCGCGTGCGCCATGGCGCTGTGTACCCGCAGCGGTTCGTCGCCCTCGACGTGCAAAGGCTCGTGCCCCACGCCCCGTAGGAAGTCGTCGAGTTCTTCCCTGGGCAGGCGTGCGAGGACGGTCGGGTTGGCGATCTTGTAGCCGTTGAGATGCAGGATCGGCAGGACGGCCCCGTCGTGGACGGGATCGAGGAACTTGTTGGAGTGCCACGAGGCCGCCAGCGGCCCGGTCTCTGCCTCGCCGTCGCCGATCACGCATCCGACGAGGAGATCCGGATTGTCCAGGGCCGCACCGTAGGCGTGGGACAGGGCGTACCCCAGCTCGCCGCCCTCGTGGATCGAGCCGGGAGTCTCAGGAGCCACATGGCTCGGCACACCACCGGGGAATGAGAACTGCCGGAACAGGCGGCCCATGCCGGCCTCGTCCCGGCTGACGTCCGGATAGGTCTCGGAGTACGTGCCCTCCAGCCAGGAATTGGCCAGGACGGCAGGGCCGCCGTGGCCGGGCCCCCAGACGCAGACGGTGTCCTGTCCGCGCTCGCGTGCCACGCGGTTGAGGTGCGTGTGCACGAGGTTGAGGCCGGGCGAGGTTCCCCAGTGCCCCAGCAGCCTGGGCTTGATGTGTTCGGGCCGCAGCGGCTCCTTGAGGAGCGGGTTGGACATCAGGTAGATCTGGCCGACGGCCAGGTAGTTCGCGGCCCTCCAGTGTGCGTCCAGCGACGCGAGTGCGGTGTCGTCGAGGTAGCGGGCGTCGTCCCGGGCAGGGCTGTCCATGTCTCGCTCCCTTGGCTGATGGCGAGCCGTTCCGGGCCGTCCGCCCCGCCGGTGGCAGGGGGCCTTTGGCCGGTGACGGTCGCCGCTCACCGCTCGGCCGTGAACGGTCGCCAACCGCGCTGACGACCATGGACGGACTCGCGCTGCCGCCCATCGTGGTCGCCGCGACGGGCGGCGGGAGAGGGGCCGTTCGGCCCCGAGCCGACGCCAGGTGGCCTCTCTTGTGTCACGGCCGCCGGTGCGAGGGTCGAACCGAACGAGCCTGTGCGAACCGAACGAGTCTGTGCAGAGCCACATCCAACAGGAGGCGAGCATCATGCTCCGTCCCGTCATCGTCGGCATCGACGGATCTCCCGAGAGCCTGGCCGCCGCCGGCTGGGCGGCGCGGGAGGCGCAGCGCCGTGACACGGCACTGCGCCTCGTTCACGCCTGGGCATGGTCCCCGCATCCCTCCGCCGCCGTCCCCTCGACGACCAGCCAGCGCCAGTGGGCGCAGCGCATCCTGCGCGAGGCCCGCGATCACCTCGGATCCCTGTATCCGCACCTGCAAGTCGAGGAAGCGCAGATTCCGGGACCCGCTCCGGCCGTACTCCTGGAAGCGTCGTCGCAGGGCGCGCTTCTTGTGCTGGGCTCACGAGGGCTCAACGGCTTCACCGGCTACCTCGCGGGATCGGTGAGCCTGAGCCTCACGGCGCGGTCCGCTACCCCCGTCGCCCTTGTGCGGGCGGGCGAACAGGCTTCGGACGCACACCAGTTGAACGTGGAAGGTCACAGTTCGACGGACACTCCGTACCGCGCTGTGCTGCTCGGAATCGACCTGGCACACCCCGGTGAGGAGGCCATCGCCTTCGCTTTCGAGGCGGCGCAGTCGCGCGGCGCCGCCGTGCAGGTCCTGCACGGCTACCGGCCGCCCTCGATCGCGGCGACGGGCCGGGGCGCCGGGGGTGGCCGCGAGGCGGCCGCAGAGCACGAGTCGGCCCTGGACGCGCTGGTGCAGCCGTGGCGGGCGAAGTACCCCCGCACGGCGGTGACGACCGCAGCGCTCAAGGGCCGTGCGCAGAGCCTGCTGCTGCACGCCGCGTCCGATGCCGGACTCCTCGTCCTCGGCCGGCGCGACCGGCCCCGCTCCGGCCCGTTCACGGGGCCGACGATCCACGCGGCGCTGCACCACGCCCGCTGCCCGATGGTCGTCGTACCGCACGCCTGACGGGGCGATCGTCATTCGGCCGACGCCTCGTCCGACGGGCATGTGCCGATGTCCAACTGCCCTGCACGCCGCGTCGGTCGGCGGACAGGGCGGAGGAGGGGGACATGCGGACGGCATCCGACCGGGCCGCCCGGGCAGCCGCGACCTCGACGTCACGCGCGGGGCGAAGAGAGCGGCCTCGATCGCTCTCGTGCGGGGCCCGTTGCGTTGGACCTGCCCCAACCGGCCCGCCGGGCAGGGACCTTCGGCGGGTGCCCGAGGACCGATCGGACCGGTCCCGGCGCCCGGACCCGGCGGACAGTCTGGACGGACTCACACAGTTCGCGTGACATGAGCAAGGGCGGGACACCATGGCACTGCACCAACGCCCCCGACGACGCACGGGCATCCGCTTTCCCGCTTCCCGCAGGGCCCCGGCGCAGGGTGCGGCGGCTGGCGGAACGGTCGCGCGTCTCGACGAAGCGGCCGCGCCCACCGTCGCTCTCGCACGTACCGCCGCCGTACTGCGCATCCTCACCGCGTTCACCTTCCTCTGGGCGTTCTTCGACAAGACCTTCGGCCTGAGCTACGCGACCGGGCATGGCAAGGGATGGCTCGACGGCGGTTCCCCGACGATGGGCTTCCTGAGCGGCGTCTCGGCCGGGCCGATGGAGGGCACCTTCCATGCCTGGGCCGGTGATGTCTGGGCGGACTGGGCCTTCATGCTCGGCCTGCTGGGCGTCGGCGTCGCGCTGGCCAGCGGTGTCGCGCTACGGCTCGCGGCACTCGCCGGAACGGCCATGATGGCCCTGATGTGGGTGGCGGAATGGCCTCCGGCCCAGCACCTGTCCGACGGCTCGCCCAGCATGTCGACGAATCCGCTCGTCGACTACCACGTGTTGTACGCAGCCGTCCTCGTCCTGCTCGCCGTGGCACTCGCCGGGCGCACCTGGGGGCTCGGTGGCGCATGGGCTCGGCTGCCCCTCGTACGCCGACACCGCTGGCTCCTCTGACCCGCCGCCACCCCGCCGCTCCGCCACCCCGTCGCTCCGCCACCAGCGCTCGATCCCTCGCGTCGCCACCCGCTCCTGCCTCGCGAGCGCCCGGAGCCCGTCGATCACAGGAGAACCGTCATGAGCGCACACCCGCGGACCACAGCGGAGAACCCCCGCGGCAACGCCACCGCCGATCCCGGCCCCGCTGCCGCCGATGGAGGCCACGCGTCCGCTCGAGACCGTTCGCGCCTCCCCGTACTGCGAGACATGAGTGCCGTCGTGTTCGACACCGACGGCGTCATCACCGACTCCGCGCGGCTCCACGCCGCCGCCTGGAAGACCGCCTTCGACGCATGTCTGCGCGCACACCCCTCACGGGGCCCAGGGCCCGAACGGCCCTTCGACCTTCCCGCTGACTACCTGCGCTACGTGGACGGCAGATCGCGGCTCGACGGTGCCGCCTCGTTCCTCGCCTCGCGAGAGCTGCGGCTCCCGGCAGGCAGCCCCGACGACCTCCCGGGAACGGGCACCGTGGGGGCGGTCGCCGCCCGCAAGGAGCAGCTCTTCGTGGAGCGCCTGAGCCAGGGCCGCATCGAGGCGTATCCCGGAACGGTCCGGCTGTTACGGATACTGCACGCCCGCGGCGTGCCGATGGCCGCCGTCTCCGCCTCCCGTCACGCAGGCGAACTGCTGCGGGGCGCCGGGGTGTTCGAGCTCTTCGCGGCCCTGGTGGAAGGCGCGGAGGCGGCCCGGCTTGCGCTGCCGGGCAAGCCGGATCCCGCTCTGTTCCTGGAGGCGGCCCGCAGGCTCGGCACGCCGGTGGAGCACACCGCGGTGGTGGAGGACGCCCTGGCGGGGGTCGAGGCAGGTCGCCGCGGCGGGTTCGGGCTCGTGATCGGCGTGGACCGTACCGCGGGTCCGGGCACGGGCGCCGCGCTGCTGGGACACGGCGCCGACGTCGTGGTCACGGACCTGGCCGAACTGTTCGGCGACGGCGGGGAGACGCGGCCATGACGGGATGGACCTGGGAGTACCACGGGTACGACCCGGCGTCGGAACGCCTGCGCGAGGCACTCTGCACGCTGGGCAACGGATACTTCGCCACCCGCGGTGCCGCGCCCGAGTGCCCGGCCGGCGACGCCCACTACCCCGGCACGTACGCCGCGGGCTGCTACGACCGGCTCACTTCCACGGTGGCCGGCCGGCAGGTCGAGAACGAGGACATCGTCAACCTGCCCAACTGGCTCCCTTTGCGCTTCAGGATCGACGCGGAGAGCGCGGAGAACGCGGAGAACGCGAAAAGCACCGACGCACCCTGGCTCACGCCGGACAGCGCAGCGCTGCTCGACCATCACCAGCGCCTGGACCTGCGCGCGGGGACCCTGGAACGCACCATGCGCTACTCGGTCGGGGGTGAGCGGGTGCTGTCCGTGCGACAGCTGCGGCTCGTCCACATGGCGGACCCGCATCTCGCCGCGCTGCGCACCGAGTTCACCGCTGAGGGATGGGCGGGCAGCGTGGAGGTAGAGGCGGCCCTGGACGGGGCGGTCACCAACCACGGCGTCGCCCGCTACCGGCAGCTCGACGGCCACCACCTCACAGACGTCCGCACCGGG
The DNA here is from genome assembly GCF_040643025.1 of Streptomyces sp. NPDC047525. Classification (NCBI taxonomy): domain Bacteria; kingdom Bacillati; phylum Actinomycetota; class Actinomycetes; order Kitasatosporales; family Streptomycetaceae; genus Streptomyces; species Streptomyces sp. NPDC047525. Next base: position 500,047 of record NZ_JBEYTL010000002.1, on the reverse strand, counting down.
CGCGGCACACCGGACTCCGCCTGGCTGACCTGCCGCACCCGTACGTCCGCGATCCGCGTCGGCATGGCCAGCCGTGTGACCGCCGACGGCCCCGTCGAACGCCGCCACACCGAGCCTCGCGCCCTACGGGTCACCCAGTCCCTGCGCCTCTCCCTCGCGCCCGGCCGTCCGACCACCGTCGACAAGGTCGTGGCTCTGCACACCTCACGCGACCCCGCCATCAGTGATCCACTGCACGCCGCCGTCGACAGGGCAGGCCGGGCACCGGGATTCGAGACGCTCCTCATCTCGCACCGCGCGGCCTGGCTGCGCCTGTGGAACAGCGCAGAGCTGGACGTACCGGGGAAGTCGGGCGGCATCCTGCGCCTGCACCTGTTCCACATCCTGCAGACGCTCTCCCCGCACACGGCCGACCTCGATGTCGGGGTGCCGGCCCGCGGCCTGCACGGGGAGGCCTACCGGGGCCACATCTTCTGGGACGAGCTCTTCGTCCTGCCCTATCTGAACCTGCACTTCCCCCAGATCTCCCGTGCCCTGCTCACCTACCGCCACCGGCGCCTCGAACAGGCACGGAACGCGGCCTCCGACGCCGGCCGGACCGGCGCCCTCTACCCGTGGCAGAGCGGGAGCGACGGTCGCGAGGAAACCCAGCAGGTACATCTCAACCCCCGCTCCGGACGATGGCTGCCCGACCACTCACGACTCCAGCACCATGTCGGATCGGCGATCGCCTACAACGTGTGGCAGTACTGCGAGGCCAGCGGGGACACCGAATTCCTGCACACCAAGGGCGTGGAGATGCTGACGGAGATCGCCCGCTTCTGGGCAGATCTCGCGACCTACGACGACAGCACCGGACGGTACCGGATCCTCGGCGTGGTCGGCCCCGACGAGTACCACGACGCCTGCCCCGGATCCTCGATGCCCGGTCTGGACGACAACGCCTACACGAACGTCACCGCCGCCTGGGTACTCGCCCGCGCGCTCGACGCGGTGCGCGCACTGCCACAGGCGCGCCAGGACGAACTACGCGAGCGAACCGGCCTCCAAGAAGCCGAACTGATCCGGTGGGACAAGGTGTCACGGAAGCTGCGGGTGGCCTTCCACGACGGAGTCATCAGCCAGTTCGAGGGCTACGGAACGCTCGCCGAGCTCGACTGGAGCGCCTACCGGGCGCGTTACGGCGACATCCGCAGGCTCGACCGAATCTTGGAGGCGGAGGGCGACACGGCCAACCGCTACCAGGCCTCCAAACAGGCCGACGTCCTCATGCTCGGCTACCTCTTCTCGCCGTCCGAACTGCGCCAGATCTTCGCCAGGCTGGGCTACGAACTGGACGACGCGCTGTGGGCGAGGACCGTCGACCACTACATGCGGCGTACGAGTCACGGCTCCACCCTCAGCGGTCTTGTGCACGGCTGGGTGCTTGCCCGCCTGCGACGCGAGGACGCCTGGACGTACGTCGAGGAGGTGCTGGCGGGCGATGTCGCGGACGTCCAGGGCGGCACCACGGAAGAGGGCATCCATCTCGGCGCCATGGCCGGCACCCTGGACCTGGTCCAGCGCGGGCTCACCGGCCTCGAGACGCGGGACGGAGCCCTGTGGCTCGACCCCGTCTCGCTGCCGCGACTCTCCGAATACGGCTTCTCCGTGCGCTATCAGGGGCATGAGGGGGTCACCGTGCAGGTACGGGCCGGAGAGCTCTCCATCAGCGCGCCCACCTCTGAGCGATCGCCGATCGACATCAGGCTTCCCACTCGTACGGTGTCCCTCGCCCCGGGCAAGAGCTGCTCGCTGCCGCTGCACGACCGGTGACGCACGCCTTCGACCGGACCCGGCGCACGGCGACGGCCGGGGCCGGGGCCGGGGCCGGGGCCGGGGCCGGGGCCGGGGCCGGGGCCGGGGCCGGTTGGAGACGGTGAGGGACCAACGGCCCCTGCTGCGCGCCCCCATGACGCGGGGAGAGTGGGGACATCCCGAAGTCGACCAACTCAGGAGGCTCCAATGTCCCGCATCGTGATCGCAGGCATCGATGGTTCACGCGAGAGTCTGGCGGCCGCGGAGTGGGCCGCCGGTGAGGCTTCGCGGCGACGACTACCGCTTCGGCTGCTCCACGTCCGGGACCCGTCCCCCGGGGTGCGCGCGACGTTCGCCGGTGCCAAGAGGTCACTCTGGCCTGACGGCGGAGCGCAGTCGGCGGCCGAGGCCCTCCGGATACGGCACCCGGACCTCGATGTGGCGACCGACGACGTGCTCGGCAGGCCCGCCGAAATCCTCTGCACGGCGAAGGACCAGGAACTTCTGGTGCTCGGTTCACGGGGTCTTGGCCGACTGGCTGGCTTCCTCCTCGGCTCCGTGTCACTGGCGGTCATGGCCCGCAGCACCACCCCGGTCGTCCTCGTGCGGGCCGAGGACACGTCGTCCGCGCGGGAGTGGCTGCCGTCCGGCGATATCGTGGTGGGCCTGGACACCGCACAGCCGTCGGACGCCGTGCTGGAATTCGCCTTCGCCCACGCCGAACGGCACGGGGTCACGCTGCGGGCGTTGCACAGTTGGCAGCTGCCCCCCTTGTACGGCGGCGATCCGACGGGCGCAATGCTGTCGGCCCAGTCCGAACTGGCCACGGTGAGGGGCGAGGTCCTCGCGGAGATTCTGGCGCCCTGGCGGGAGAAGTTCCCCACCGTCGCCGTCACCGAGCGGTGCCGGCTCGGTCATCCCGCGCGCGACCTCGTGGAGGCGTCGCGCGATGCCGGTCTCCTCGTCGTGGGCCGCATGGAGCACCGGGCGAACGTCGGCGCGCACATCGGCTCCGTCACGCACGCGGTGCTGCACCACTCGGTGACCGCGGTGGCCGTGGTGCCCCACGCCTGACCAAGCGCGACCGCCGCGCACCCGCACAGCCGACGCCGACGCGAACTCCGCTCCCCTGCCGGAGCAGCCCCTCCGGCCGACGACAGGAGGCTCTCCCATGTCCCCCACCTCAGCGCCCGGTCCCACCGCCCCCGCGTCCCGCCACCGGCAGGGTGACATGGGCCGACGCGTGTCGTGGCGTCGAGAGCAACTCGGTCTGTCCCGCCAGGACGTGGCGGAGCGATGTGGCTCGGTGCCCGGATACATCAGATACGTGGAGGAACAGTCCGTCACGTCACCGGGTATCGGCTTCCTGACCAGCCTCGCCAACGCGCTGGAGACGACGGTTGCCGAACTGGCAGGCGGCACGGCAGACCTCCCACCCGGCACCGCAACAGCGCCCCACCGTCCGCAGTTCACCGAACTGGGTGTCGGGGAGTGCCATCGGCTGCTGGGCACACACGGCATCGGGCGAGTGGGCTTGTCCACGCCCGACGGGCCCGTCATCCTGCCGGTCAACTACATCCTGTCGGAGGATGCCGTCGCTTACCGGACTGCCCCGAACGCCCTTCCCGCGTCCGCCGCGGGAAACCGGGTCGCTTTCGAGGTGGACCGCATGGACGACGCCCTCAGCCAGGCGTGGAGCGTCCTGCTGTCAGGCACGGCACGTGCGGTCACAGACCCCGTCCAGGTGCGTCTGCTGAACGAGAGGGCACATTCCCTGCCGTGGGCGGGGGGCGACCGCGACCTCTGGATCGCGATCACCCCCACCCGGCTCACCGGCCGCCGGATCGCCGCCCGCCACACCTATCTCTCGTCCGCGGTCGCGCGGCCCGAACTGCAGTAGCCCACCCGCGGATCCGGGCCCACACCTGGCTTGCGAGTACGCGCGGGTCGATGCCGGGCAGGGCGATGCCGGCGGCAGAGCGTCCGCTGCTGTGGTCGGTGATCGAGAAGGTGGCGTGCGTACCGTCCGACCTGTCCGCTCCGGCCAGGCAGTCCCTGACAGCAACTGTGCGACTGTTCGACGTGCTCTCGGGACACCTGGTTCTTGGCCGGTACGCGGTCGATGATCCAGATGTTGCGACCCCTGTCGGTCAGGAATGCCCAGAGCGGAAGCAGGAGCGCGCTCGCTGCCACGACGAAAGACACCAGAAGAGCGCCTTCGACGCCGTGAGACTTCGCGAGGCCACCGGACACTGCCTGTCCGCCGGCTGTTCCCAGGGGACCACCGGCGCACAGGATGGTCATGGCGACCGCTGCCCGTTCCGCCGGGGCGAGCCGTTCGGTCAACGCGTACAGGCTGATGGCGAATGACCTCATTGGTGAACGAATCCGTCTGGTCGAGGAGGGCCTGGCCGGTCTCGTCCAGCAATAGGACCCGGCCTGTCCTAGATCCTTAATACCGTCTCGCCCATGAGTCATGAAGACACGTCAGCATCCGGATTCCGCTACTCGGCCGTCACCTTCGACTGCTCTGACCCCGCCGAGCTGGCCCACTTCTACGAAAAGGCCCTCGGCCTGCCCGTGGTCTTCTCCACCGAAGATTTCATCCTGCTCGGCCAAGAGGGAGCTGCCGGACTGGGATTCAACCGGGTCACCGACTACCGCCGCCCCACTTGGCCGGACCCCTCCCAACAGAAGCAGGCCCATATAGAAATAGGCGCAGAAGATTTGGAGGCCGCTGAGGCTCGCCTGCTTGCCCTGGGTGCCGTCAAGCCGGACTTCCAGCCGGACCCTGACCGGTGGCGGGTCCTGCTGGATCCCGCAGGCCACCCGTTCTGTGTCTCCACCCTGGTCTGAGCACGACCGTCCCTCCAACTCTCCATCGTCACAGTTCGGCACAGCCGAAGCGTTGGAGGAACTCCATGGCCGACGCTGGGGAACGGCAGCGCGGTCCGCGGGACCGGCATCCAGCCGTTCTCCCGCAGCGTTTCTGGATCGGGGTAGCCGTCGGGCAGCGGGGTGTCGAAGTCTGGCGGTGTCGCGAGGACGGCACCCCGTACCGGGTGGTGGTGCCGGGCCGCCCAATGGACGGTGGTGAGCACTCCGGCGCTGTGCGCGACGAGCACCACCGGGCCCTCCACTCCCGACAGTACGCCGTTCAGCGCCGTGACCTGCGCGTCTCGGCTGGCCCTGGCGTCCGTCAGGGGCGGCACGGTCACGGCGTCGGCGAGCCGGGCGGCGAGGTCCGTCTGCCAGTGGTCGGGAACGTGGTCGCGCAAGCCGGGCACGAGCACGACCGTGGGGGGGGTGGGGCAAGCGTGGGGGGGTGGGGTTCATGTGTCATGTCCTGACCTCCGATTTTCTGAAGGGCCCAGCCGTGGCCGAGACGAGCCCCCTGTCGTAGTGGCGTCTGCCGAGGGCGAAGGCCAGGCCCGCCACGATCGAGACGAGTGGGACCACGCACAGTGCGGCGTCCAGGCCCATGCGGTCCGCGAGCAATCCGGTCACCGCGGGGCCCGGTGCAAGGCCCAGCAGGCTGTTGGCGAGGGTGAGCGTGGCCATGGCCGTCGCCGCGACCGCGGTCGGCGTCAGGCTGACCACCATGGCCGCAGCGGGTCCCGCGGTCGCGTTGGACAGCAGCGTTCCGACGCCGACGAGGGCGAGTTGCGCCGCACCGGGCGGGAGTTGGAACCCACCAGTGAGCAAGATCAGCGATCCCACGCTGCACACGATGGCGACGGTCCACTTGAGGTGGGGACTCCTGCGGCCGAGCCGGTCGGAGACCAAGCCGCCGCCGACCATGCCGATCCCCGTGATCAGCGCGAAGACCCCGGCGGCAAGCCCCGCCTTGGCAGGTGCCATCCCGTAGTAGCGGTCGAGAAAGCTGGGCATCCAGGCCAGCAGCGCCATCGCGATGAACATCTGCAGCCCGCTGCCGACATAGGCGCACAGCACGGAGACGGAGGAGAACAGCCGTGGCAGCAACGTGCGCATCGAGCCCTCCGCTCCCGGTGCGGAGGCGGGTCCGATGCCGGCCGACGCCAGTTTCCGCTCCGTGACGACGACGCCGTAGACGGCGGCCAGAACCAGTCCGAGCAGCCCCATCACGCCGAACGTCCAGCGCCAGCCGAGGTGTCCGGCCAGGACACCGCCGATCGACACCCCGAGGACGGATCCGAAGGCGCCGCCCGCGATGAACGCGCCGGAGAGCGTGGCCCGCAGGCCTACCGGGAACACGCTCAGCACCACGGCGATGCCGACGCTTCCGTACGCCGCCTCCCCCACTCCCACCATGAAGCGGCCCAGGAACATCTGGCCGTAGTCGGCCGCGACGGCGCAGCCCAGGGTCGCCAGGCTCCACACGACGGCGGCGAGGACCAGGCTCCTGACCCGGCCCCAGCGGTCCGCGAGCAGCGACAGCGGGAAGGTCAGCACACCGACCATCAGGGCGACGATGCCGCTCAGTGAGCCCAACTGGGAGTCGGAGAGCAGCCATTCGGCCTTCAGCAGCGGGAACACCGCGTTCAGGACCTGCCGCGACATGTAGTCGGACAGCAGCAGGCCGAAGCTGAGGGCGAACACCAGCCACGCGTAGCCGCGGGTCATCGCCCTCGGCTCACGCGGGCCGGTCACCGGCGATACCCGCACGTTCCATCTTGCGGACGGCCGGCCAGTAGTCCTGGACGGCGTAGTGCTGGGTGGAGCGGTTGTCCCAGATGGCGACGCTGTTCTCGGTCCAGCGCCAGCGGACCTGGTACTCGGGGATCGCCGCCTGGCTGATCAGGTAGTTGAGCAGGAGGCCTGCGCCGGGCGTGTGGTCCTGTCCGAACCGTACGTTCTCCGGGATGTGGTGGTTGACGAAGTGGGTGGTGAAGGCGTTGACGAAGAGGATCTTCTCCCCGGTCTCCGGATGGGTGCGGACCACCGGATGTTCCGGATCCGGGTAGCGAGCCTTGAGCTGGTGGCGCTGCTCCATCGGCAGCACCGCGCCGAAGCTGGCCTCGATGCTGTGCCGGGCACGCAGTCCGGCGATCTGCGTGCGGATGTGCTCGGGCAGCCTGCGGTATGCCTCGGCCATGTTCACCCAGATCGTGTCGCCGCCCACCGGGGGCGTCTCGACACAGCGCAGGACGGCCCCCATCGGTGGGCACTCGCGCCAGGTCGCGTCGCAGTGCAGCGCGTTCTCGTAGTGCTCGGGCTTGCTGTCGAGGTCCTTGTAGATGCGGACCAGGCCCGGGTGGTCGGGGTCGCTGCCGAGGACCGGGTGGTCCTCCAGCGGGCCGAGGCGGGAGGCGAAGGCGACATGGTCGGCACGGCTCAGGTTCTGGTCACGCAGGAACAACACCTTGTGGCGGAGCAGGAGTTGCCTGATCTCTGCGAAGAGGGTGTCGTCGTGCGCGGCCTCACCGAGCTGGACGCCGTGCAGTTCGGCTCCGATGGTGCAGGTGAGTGGTTCGACTTCGATGCGCGTACGGGATCGGGTGGCGGTCTCGGTCATGTGCGCTCTCCTGTCGGCGGTGATCAGGTCGGGCGGTGCTGAGGTCGGGTGGCGCTCAGGGAATGAGGACGGACGAGCCGGTCGTGCGGCCCGCCTCCAGCGCGCGGTGCGCCGTCGCGGCGTCGTCGAGGGCGTACCGCTGGTTGATCCGGATCTCGATGCGGCCGGCGGCGACATGGCCGAAGAGTTCACCGGCGAGGTCGTCCCGTTCCGTGGGGTCGGCGATGTAGTCGGCGAGCGCCGGCCGCGTGACGAACAGCGAGCCGTGCAGGACGAGTTGCATTGCGTCGAGTGGCGGCACACCGGACGACGTACCGAAGCAGACGAGCAGCCCGCGGCGGCGCAGCGAGGCCATGGACCCGGCGACCGTGTCCTTGCCGACGCTGTCGAGGACGAGCGGGACGCCGACCCCGTCGGTCAGCTCCCGGACCCGCTTCGCGACGTCCTCGGTGCGGTACTGGATGGTGTGGTCGCAGCCGTGGGCGCGGGCGAGTTCGGCCTTCTCCTCGGTGGAGACGGTGCCGATGACGGTGAGCCCGAGCAGCTTCGCCCACTGGCAGACGATCAGGCCGACGCCGCCCGCGGCGGCGTGCAGGAGGATCGGATCGCCGGGCTTCAGCGGGTGGATCCGACGCAGCAGGTACGCGGCGGTGAGGCCGCGCATCGTCATGGCGGCGGCGGTGTCGAAGGCGATGTCGTCGGGGATCCGGATCAACGAGTCGGCGGGCATGACCCGTTCGGTGCTGTACGCGCCGAGCGGGCTGCCGGTGTACGTCACCCGGTCGCCCTCGGCGACCCGGGTGACGTCCGGGCCGACGGCCTCGACGACGCCGGCCGCCTCGACGCCGAGCCCCGCGGGGAGCGGGGCCGGGTACAGGCCGGTGCGGAAGTAGGTGTCGGCGAAGTTCAGGCCGATGGCCGCGTGCCGGACGCGGACCTGGCCGGGGCCGGGGCCGCCGACGTCGACGCGCTCGCGGCGCAGGACGTCGGGGCCGCCGGTCTCGTGGAAGCGGATGGCGTGTGCCATGGAGAGGCTCTCCTCGTACGGGGGATCAGCGGGGTACGGGGGATCAGCGGAGTGCGGAGGATCAGCGGAGTGCGGAGGATCAGCGGGCGGTGTCGCGCAGCATGAAGCCGCGCTGTCCCGGACGCCGGTTGGGCACCATGCCGAGCCGGGCGAGGGTCTGGTCGGTGTCCGTGTAGTACTCGCCGATGTGGTAGATCTCCTTGGCCTCGGCGCCGCTCGCGACGTCCCGGCCGAGGGTGTCGGCGAGGGCCACCATCTGCTCGACCTGCCGTACGGAGCTCATGGGCTCGCCCTTGCGGGCCCACAGGTTGTCCTCGTTGCCGACGCGTACGTGAACGCCGAGGGCGATGGCGATGGCGTTCATCGGGGCGACGGCGCGCATCGACGACTCGATGGTGAGGACGGCTCCGTCGGGAACGCGGCGGACGAACTCGATCAGGTCGGCCGGGTGGCGTCCGGCGAACCCGCCGCCGATCGCCACGTAGTTGAGGACGAGCGGGCCGGTGTACACGCCGCTGCGGATGAGGCGCTCGACCGTCTCCAGCTGCGCCAGGGTGGCGAGCTGGAAGTGCGGCTGGATGTCATGGGCGTGCAGCCGCTTGAGGTGTTCGAGGTAGAAGTCCGGGCCTGCCTCGACGACCATGTCGCGGTAGGCCTGGTAGTAGTCGGGCTTGGCGATGGAGGTGCCGGCCAGGTCGTCGTCCGCCATGATCTCGACGATGTTCATCTGGCTGGTGTTGATGGCGATGGTCACCTGGTCGGGGCGCGGGCTGAGTTCGGCAAGGAGGTGGCGGGTGTCGTAGCTGAGCCACTTCGCCTCGGAGCCCTCGTCCTCGGGGGCGAACGAGATGGAGCCACCGATCTGCAGGACCATGTCCGGGACGGCTTCGCGCAGCCGGCCGATCAGTTCGTTGAACATCGACATCCGCTTGGAGCCGTGGCCGTCCAGTTCGCGTACGTGGATGTGGAGCACGGTGGCCCCCGCGTTGTGGCAGTCGACCGCCGCCTGAACGTGCTCGTCCATGGTCAGGGGCAGGTCGTCGGCGTCGCCGGGGAGCCATTCCGGGCCGTAGGGCGCGGCCTGGATCACCAGCTTCTCCTGGTTCTCGGGCAGCAGGGAGTCGTCGAGAAAGTGCATGGGTCATCTCCTGGTACGCGAAGCGTCGGGCGGCAGGCCAGACAGCCACACCGGCCCAACTCAGGGCATTCACAAGGGCGTTGGCGGATGAATCCGCGATGTCCCTTGCGGTACGGCCACGTTAGGAGCTGGTTACGTGACGCGCTTTACGCGAGGTGACAGGAGACTTGTCAGTTGGGGACAGGCCCCTCAGCGGACCGCCTCAGGCGCCATTCGCGTGCGCTGGTGCCGAACTGGTCGCGGAACCAGCGGGAGAAGGCACTCGGTGCGGAGAAGCCGAGGAGTCCGGAGATCTCCGTCAGGGAGCGGCGCGGGTTCGCCACCAGTTGCTCGGCGAGCTGGGTGCGTGTGGCGTTGACGAGCGAGGAGAACGTTTCGCCGGACGCGGCCAGATGCCGGTGGACGGTCCTGCGGTCGACGCCGAGGCTGCCCGCGACCTGTTCGATCGAGCAGCGTCCGGTGGGCAGCAGCACCTCGATCAGCTCACGTACCCGGTCCCGTTCGGTGGCGTCCTCGGCCACCGCGAGGGACTCGAAGTACCGGCGGGCGTAGCCGCGCAGCAGAGGGTCCGACATCGTGTTGGGGGTGTCGAGTTCGGCGGCGTAGAAGACGATGCCGTTGAAGTCCCGGTCGAATTCCACCACGGGCCCGAAGTGGCGCCGGTGCGCGGCGATGTCGCGGGGCGCGCCGTGGGTGAAGCACACGGACACCGGCTGCCATCGGGCGCCGAGGAAAACCCGCAGAAAACCGTGGAATGTACCGACGGCCAGCTCGACGGCCTGCCGGGTCTCACGCGCCTCCCCCAGCTCCAGGCTCACCTTCACAGTGGCGAACCCGTTCGCCTCGGTGAGCCGGCTGTGCAGCATCTCGTTGACCATGTGCTCATGGCGCACCAGGAGCGCGATGGCGCTGCGCACATCGGGCTCCTCGCGCAGGACGAGGCTGATGGGCCCGAGGTTCGAGAAGCGGCGGCGCTCGGCCAGGAGCACGCCGAACTCCTCACGGCGCGCGGCCGTGGCGGAGAGTTCCAGGAGCTCGGTCACGGCGGCGCCGGGAATCCACCGGTCCTGAACGGCGAGCCCGACAGGATCGAGACCCACGCTCTTCATCAGACCGCGCGGGTCGATGCCGAGGGACTGACTGAGCTCTACGTAGCTGCTCAGAGCTGCATTGCGGACCAGCGGCTTCATCGGCGCACTCCCAGGGTCTGTCCCACACTGATAAGCCACCTGTCCCGTCAGGTCAAGCGATCCGTCGGGCCGTGACCTAGCGTGTCACCACCGCTGAGCCTTCACGGAGATCCCGCGGGCGTCACCCTGGCAAATCCCCGGCCCGTTGAGAGCGGCTGCCGCGTAGATCACAGACAAAGAGAGGAGCGACCTGATGCGTGGGAATTCAGCAGAGAATCGGCGGCGCCCCTGCACCGGACCGGCCGTGTGGCGGGGCCGGGACCTCGCCAGGTCCCGTGCCTGGGTGCTGCGTCTCGGACCGGCGCAGCTCGACGAAGTCGACGCGGCCGTGCAGTCGGTGCGCGCACGGGGCACGCCGTTGCTGAAGGTGACAGCCGACAGCTTCCCCCTGCCGTCGCTGACGGCCGATCTCGCCCGCGCGGCAGCTGAGCTGGAGTCGGGCCGGGGATTCGTCCTGGTACGTCGCGTACCGGTCGAGCGGTACGACCCCGCGGCAGCCGCCGTTCTCCTCTGGGGACTGGGCCGACACCTCGGCATCCCGGTGTCGCAGAACGCGACGGGGCACATGCTCGGCCACCTGACGCACGACGGGCCAGCGGCCTCGGCGGCCCGGCCGTTGCGCACCGACGATGCCGACACGCTCGCTCTGCTGTGCCTGCGCACATCCCGTACCGCGGGGCACATGCGACTGGCCAGTTCGGCGGCGGTCCACAACACGGTCCTTGCCCGTAGGCCCGAGTTGATCGACGGCCTCTATCGCACGCATTACCTCGACCGTCGCGGAGAACAGTCTCCCGGGCAGCTCCCCTGGCATGCGGTGCCGCTCGTGCACCGTGCCGGGGGAAGGCTCAGCCTGCGCTACGACCGTCGCCGCCTGGAATCAGCCCGGCGCCTGCCCGGAGTGCCGCGCCTGAGTCCGGAGGACGTGGAGCTGTTCGACCTCATCGACAGATCCGCGGCCTGCCCGGACCTCCGTCTCGACGTCGCCCTCTGCCCAGGAGACCTGCTCCTCGTCAACAATCACGCGGTCCTGCATGCCCACACAGGATTCGCAGATGTCCCGGGCACCGAACAGAGCGCGCGGGCACTTCGGTTGTGGCTCACTCCACACCAACCGCGTCACCTGCCAAGGGACTTCTGGGGCGATACGCACTACCCCGACGGAGCTCGCGGCGGGGTCGCACCGCGCGACGTGATCACCCCGCAGTCCCCCGCAACACCCGCGGCTCTCACAACTCCCGCACCCCCAACGACTCCCACCGCTTCCATGGGAAGGAATCCACATGACCGACCTGTCCGCACTGCTGGCCCGAGCCGTCCGACACCACGCTGACCGGACCGCCGTGCGGCAGGGCGCGACCCGGCTCACATACGCCCAGCTGGACGACCTGACCGGCCGACTCGCCGCGCTGCTGCGGACCAAGGGGCTGCGCGCGGGTGACCGGGTCGCGGTGGCCATGCCCAATGTCGCCCAGTTTCCCGTCGTGTACTACGGCGCCCTGCGCGCCGGTGGCGTGGTGGTCCCGATGAATCCCCTGTTGAAGTCGGGCGAGATGGAGTTCGTGCTGCGCGACTGCGGCGCCCGCCTGCTCGTCACCTCCCCCTCCTGCTCCGAAGAGGCCGAAGCCGCGGCGGTCCTGGCCGGAGCGGAGTGCCTGATCGCGGATCCCGCGACGTTCGCCGCGTCGCTCTGTACGGTCCCCCCTCTGGCCGGGACACCCGATGCCGCCGCCAACGACACCGCGGTGATCCTTTACACGTCCGGCACGACGGGGACTCCGAAGGGCGCGGAGCTGACGCACCGCAACCTCGTGAGCAACGCTCTGACGACGGCGCGGACGCTGCTGCGTGCGGGCCCGGACGATGTCCTCTTCGGTGGTCTGCCCTTGTTCCACGCGTTCGGCCAGACCTGCGCCCTGAACACCGCCGTGGCGGCGGGCGCAGGCTTGTCCCTGCTGCCGCGCTTCGACGCCGGCGAGGCACTGGCGACACTGCGCCATGACGAAGTCACCGTCTTCCTGGGCGTCCCCACGATGTACGGCGCGCTGCTCCGCCACGGAATCGAGCGGGAACTGCCGCGACTGCGCCTGGCCGTCTCGGGCGGCGCCTCACTGCCCGTCGAACTGCTGCACGCCGTGGAGCGGGAGCTGGGGGTCACCGTCCTGGAGGGGTACGGCCTCTCGGAGACGTCGCCGGTGGCCTGCTTCAATCCGCCGGACCGACCGCGCAGGCCCGGTTCCATCGGTCTTCCCGTCCGCGGGGTCGAGCTGCGGCTCGTCGCGGACGACGGTTCGGTGGTCGGCCACGGTGAGGTCGGCGAGCTGGCGATCCGCGGCGAGAACGTGATGAAGGGGTACTGGAACCGGCCGGACGCAACCGCGGACGCCTTCCGGGACGGTTGGTTCCTCAGCGGCGATCTGGCGCGGGTAGACGAGCACGGCTACTACTACGTCGTCGACCGCAAAAAGGACCTCGTCATCCGGGGCGGCTACAACGTCTATCCGCGTGAGATCGAGGAGGTCCTGTACGCGCACCCGGACGTCGCGGAGGCCGCGGTGGTCGGGGTGCCCGATCCGGCGCGCGGTGAGGAGGTCGCCGCTGTCGTGGTGCTCAGGGCCGGGGCCCGCGTCACGGCGGACGAGCTGCGTGACTACGTACGACAGCGCGTGGCCGCCTACAAGTACCCGCGGATCGTGCGCTGCGTCGACGCACTCCCGAAGGGGGCGACCGGCAAGATCCTCAAACGGGAGATCGCGGCCGGGCCGCTGATGGCCCCGCCTGTCTGATGGACACGGGCACGATCCGGGTGAGGTGCGGAGCGGTGTCTGGGAAGCCGTGACGGTATGCCGTCCAGCACTCTGCGTGGCTGGTGAGGTGTTGCTGCCAGGCATACCGGGCAGCACTCGACGGACAGACCCGGCTTCAAAGCCTCGACGGCGTGCTCACCAGCGCACCCGCGGCCGCGTCCTGGGGTCCGAACCAGATCGACACGTTCGTCGCGGGTACCAACAGCGCGATGTGACACTGGTGCGCTCATACGTTCGGTCAGACAGCCCCTGCCTGGGCCCCGCCTAATCCTTACGGACCAGCAGCTGAATCGCCTTGAACTGCCGCCGGTCGGTGGGCTGAGGCTCGCGGACCATCCTGGCCACCTCCGCCAATCCCAACTCCCGCAGCATCGCGGCGAGGTGGTCGGGCCACCACCTGTAGGCCGGTGCGACCGCGTGGTCGAAGACCTGTGTCGGGTGCGTCGGATCCTCGCTGCCCGAGAAGCCGACCAGGAGGTGGCCGCCGGGGGCCAGCACGCGGTGGAACTCCGCCAGGACGGCGGGGACTTCCCGCGGCGGTGTGTGGATGATGGACCAACGCGAGAGTACGCCGCCCAGCGCGCCGTCGGCGATGTTCAACGCGGCCATCGAGCCCACCTCGAACCGCAGGCCCGGATAGGCCTGCCGAGCCAGCTCGATCATCGCCGCAGAGGCGTCGACACCGAACGCCGACAGCCCCAACTCGACGAGATGAGCCGTGACATGACCAGGGCCACAGCCCAGGTCCGCGACCTCGCCGGGCCCACTCGCCGTCACGGACTCGGCGAAGGCACCCAGGATCGCGCGGTCCAGAGGGCTATCACGCAGTGAGTCGCGGAACAGCTCCGCATAGGTGGGCGCGGCATCGTCGTAGGCCTCGCGGGTTGCGGTGAGGGCATCGTGTTCGACCATGCTCCCGACAGTAGTTGGTGACCCTCAGGCGGGACGAGGGAGGGGCAGGGGCTGCTGGTACGGGACCGGACGTCAGCGGAACATCAGCAGGACGTGAGCGGTGGGCACGAACCTGGTGATCAGGAACACGTTGAGCCTCCTAGGGCACACACGCAGTAGCTGATTATCTGGTCGACGAGGGGGTAGCGGTGCACGCTCATGTCTGCCGCGCTCGAACCCCCTGGGCCTTCATGGAAGCAGAAGGAGCTCTAGCCCGTGCAGCAGCAGACCGTCGAGATTGTCCCTACGACTGAGCGGGTGCTGTTGTCCGTTCACACATCGGACCCCATTTCCCGGGCCGGAGTGCGCAGCCAGCTCCGCCAGTACGCGGAGATCGAGTTGGTGGACACCACCCAGCAGGACCGCGGCCAGGTCGCCCTGCTCGTCGCCTGCTCCGTGGACGAGACAACTCTGCTGAGCCTGCGCACCCTCGTCCGCGTCAAGGGCGTCCGGGCGGTCCTTGTGGTGGACCGGATGCGGGAGGCCGATCTGTTGGACGTCGCCGGATGTGGCGTCACCTCGATCGTATGGCGACGGGAGGCCACGCCGGCGCGGCTGCTGCGGGCCGTGCTCGCCGCCCACCGAGGTGACGGTGACTTACCGGCCGATTTATTGGGGACCTTCCTCACCCGCATGGGACAGCTCAACAGCAGCACACCAGGTCCGGCCGGACTCCCCACGATGGGCATGACTCCGCGTGAGGTCGAAGTCCTCCAGCTGGTGGCGGAAGGTCTCGACACCGGGCAGATAGCGGTCAAGCTCGCGTATTCCGAACGGACGGTGAAGAACGTCCTGCAGACTCTGACCTCCCGCCTCCAACTGCGCAACCGCACCCACGCGGTGGCCTACGCGGTGCGCGCGGGCTACATCTGAGATCCGCACGCAGTCGCGTACGGCCGCGACGGGGGCTGGACCACCTCCTCGTCCAACCCCCGCCTCCCTTACGCCTGGCCGACGGCTACAGCGCTGCGCAGCCCCTCACGCGTCAGTGAGATCACTTCCGCCGCGCGCGAGCTGAGGAAGAAGTGGCCCCCGCGGAACGTGTGGATCTCGAACGCGGCGGTCGTGTGGGAGCGCCACGCGTCGGCCTCCAGGACCGTCGACTTCGGGTCCGCGTCGCCTATCAGGGCGGTGATCGGGCAGGCGACGGTCGCGGTCACGGACACGGAGCCGTACGTCTCGATGGCGCGGTAGTCGCTGCGGATCGAGGGCAGCACCATCCGCAGCAGTTCCTCGTCACCGAGTACCTGGGCGTCGGTGCCGCTCATGGCCTTCATCTCGGCCACGATCCCGTCGTCGTCCCGCTGATGGACGTTCTCCACGCGCCGCGTCGACGGAGCGCGCCTGCCGGAGGCGAACAGCATCGCGGGCTTGTGGCCCTTCTCCTCCAGCCTGCGCGCGACCTCGAACGCGAGGATCGCGCCCATGCTGTGCCCGAAGAGCACGACGGGCCGGTCGAACAGCGGCTCGAGCACGGGCGCGATCCGGTCGGCGAGCACGCCTATGTCGTCCACGTTCGGCTCGGACCGCCGGTCCTGACGGCCGGGGTACTGCAGGGCCACCACGTCGCAGTCGCTCTGGAGCGCGGCCGAGACCGGGAAGTAGAAGGTCGCCGATCCGCCCGCGTGCGGGAAACACACCAGCCGGACCGGGGCCTCCGGTGCGGGGTGGAACCGGCGGAGCCAGAGGTCACTGCCGTCGGTAACAGTCATGTTGATCGTCCGTTCTGCTGTGGTTGTCGTACGCAGCTCTGCTGTGGTTGTCGTGCGCAGCGTGCTGCTGTCCATGGTGGGTCTTTGGTAGTGCTCAGCGGGAGTTGGCGCCCCGGTCGTCGGCCAGCCAGGCCCGTACGGCGAGTGCCGTCGACTCCGAGTGGTCGTCCATGATCGTGAAGTGGTCGCCGGGGACGTCGGCGTCCTCGTGCGGCAGGGGCCACTGGGGACGCCAGTCGTCCTCGGTCTCCAGTGCCTGCGACTCCCCCGGCGGGAAGGTGGCGTGCACGTACAGCGTCGGTGTGTCGATCGGTTCGGGTTCCCAGTCCCCGAAGATGCGCAAGTAGCCGCCCTGTCCGGTCAGTTGCGCCCCGGACATGAGCTCGAACGCTTCACTGGTGGCCGCGCGTTGCCGCAGTGCCTCCTCGAGGCGGCCCTCGAACGAATTCGTCGCGGTGTACGTGTCGACGAGCACCACCGCCACCGGTGAGGTGCCCTCCTGTTCGAGCAGCGCGGCGACCGCGTTGGCCAGCCAGCCGCCCGACGAGTAGCCGACGAGCACGAACGGCCCTTCGCCTGCCTGCCTCTTGACGGCCTCGGCCTGGAAGCGCACCACCGCTTCCCTGGTCGCGGGCAGTGCCTCCCCCGCCGCGAAGCCGGGGTTGGGCAGCACGGTCACGTCCCGCTCGCCCGCGAACACGGGGGCGAAGCGGCCGAAGTAGTGCGGGCCGGACGGCGCCATCGTCGGCGGGAGGCAAAGGAGCGGGGTTCCAGGACCGGTCGCCAGCGTGACCGGCGGCAGTGCGGGCACCTCGTCCGGCGTCTCGAACACCGGCCGCACTCGCGCGGCGGCGTTCACCATCTGCCATCCCTCCTCGTACAGGCCGAGGTCGCAGGCCTGCCGGTACAGGCCGGTGAGCGTGTCCTCCACCGCCAGGGCCGCGGTCGAGGCGGGGGCGTCGTCGTGCCCGGCTCCCGATGCGAGTTCGCGCCGGAGGTAACCCGCGAGCGCCGGTCCTGTCGGCTGGTCGAACACGACGGTGGTGGGCAGCCGGAGCCCGGTCGCGCCGGCGAGCCGGTTGCGCAGTTGGAGCGCGGTCAAGGAGTCAAGGCCGAGCTGGGTCAGGGCGCCGGAGACGTCGAGCTCCTCCGGCGCGTAGCCGAGCACGGCCGCCGTCTGGTCCCGGACGAGCAGCAGGAGTTCCCGCCCCTGCTCCTCCTCCGTGAGACCGGCGAGCCGCTGCGACAGCGGCTCCTCGCTCGCGGCGGCCGCCTTCGTGGACCGCGGGCGCACGAGGCCGCGCAGCAGCGGAGGCACCTCGTCGGGCCCGCCGCGCAAGGCGCCGATGTCGAGCCGCATCGGCACCACGACCGCGTCGTCCGCCGCGCATCCGAGGTCGAACAACGCGAGGCCCTGCTCCTCGGTGAGACCCCCGACACCGGAGCGGGAAAGGCGCGCCACGTCGGTCTCCGCCATGTCGCCGGTCATCGCGCTCGCCGTCTCCCACAGGCCCCATGCCAGTGACGTCGCGGGGAGTCCGGCGGCCCTGCGGTGGTGGGTGAGCGCGTCGACGAACGCGTTGGCCGCCGCGTAGTTGCCCTGGCCGGGGCCTCCGAGGATGCCCGCCGCCGAGGAGAACAGCACGAACGCGGACAGGTCCAGGTCACGGGTCAGCTCGTGCAGATGCCATGCCGCGTCGACCTTGGGCCGGAACACCCTGTCGACCTGATCCGGAGTCAGCGAGGTGATCGTGCCGTCGTCCAGGACGCCCGCCGAGTGCACCACGCCGGTCAGCGGATGGTCCGCGGGCACCGCGGCGAGGAGTTCCTTCAGCGCGCCGGGGTCGGTGACGTCACAGGCGGCGAGCGTCACGTGCGCGCCCAGACCGGTCAGTTCGGTGCGGAGGTCGTCCGCGCCGGATGCGGCGGCGCCGCTGCGGCTGGCGAGGACGAGATGCCGGACCCCGTGCTCGGCCACGAGGTGCCGGGTGACGAGGCCGCCGATCATGCCGGTGGCGCCCGTCACCAGGACGGTGCCGCCGGGCGCGAACTCGATTCCGGACTCCGCATCGGACGGCCTGACGCGAGCGATCCGCGGCACCAGCACGTCACCTGTGCGCAGAGCCAGTTGCGGCTCCGCAGCCGCGAGGGCAGCGGGCAGCGCGGGCCAGGAGGTGTCGTGCCCGTCCACGTCGACCAGGGTGAACCGGTCGGGGTTCTCGGACTGCGCCGACCGGATCAGTCCCCACACCGTCGCGTCGGCGATGTCGGTCACGTCCTCGTCGGGTCCGGTCGCGGTGGCCCCGCGGGTCACGAAGACGAGGCGCGATGCGAGGAACCGGTCGTCGGCGAGCCACTCCTGGGAAAGGCGCAGCGCGCGCAGGGCGGCGGTGCGGGCCCCGGCAACCGGCTCCGCGTCCTCCTCCGCGCACGGGACGACGACGATCTCCGGCACACCGGCCTCGGCGAGCGCCGTGAGGCTTTCGTGCTCCTCGACGGCGATGCCCGCCGCGGCGAGGCCCGCGCCGACCTTCAGGTCGTCGGGGCCGACGACTGCGCAACCGCGGGCTGGAGCGGGGGTGGCCGCACGGGTCGGTGCGGCCACCCACTCCAGCCGGAACAGTGAATCGCGGTGGCGCGCACCCCATTGGTCGGCGGCGATCGGCCGCAGGACCAGGGATGCGACCGTCGCCAGGGGGTTCCCCTGTACGTCGGTCAGTTCCAGGGAGACGGCGTCGGGTCCGGCCGGTGTGAGCCGTACCCGCGCCGCTGTGGCACCGGTCGCGTGCCATCGGATCCCGCTCCAGGAGAACGGGAGCCGGGGACGACCGGCGTCTTCGACGAGGCCGCCGAGCATGCAGGCGTGCAGCGCGGCGTCGAGCAGCGCCGGGTGGAGGCCGAACGAAGCGGCGTCCCGGTGCTGATCCTCGTCAAGGCTGATCTCGGCGTACACGGCGCCCTCGCCGCGCCATGCCGCCCTGAGGCCCTGGAAGGCGGGCCCATAGGCGAAGCCTGCCCCTTCCAGGCTGTCGTAGAGGCCATCGATGTCGACGGGCTCGGCTCCGACGGGCGGCCACTGCGTGACCGTGGCCGGCTCGACAGGGGTTCCTGTGGTGAGGAACCCGGTGGCGTGCCGGGTCCAGTCGGCTCCGGCGTCGGCGGCCGGATCGTCCGGGCAGGAGTCGATGCTCAGCGCCCGCCGGTCGGAGCCGTCGTCGCCGCCGACCGTCACCCGCAGGCGCACGCCGCCGCGTTCGGGCAGCACGAGCGGTGCGGCAAGCGCCAGTTCCTCCACCTCGTCCAGGCCGAGCCTGCCGCCCGCCGCGAGCGCGATCTCCGCGAAGGCGGTGCCGGGCAGGAGCGTCGTCCGTGCGACGGCGTGGTCGGCGAGCCACGGGTGGGTGTCCGTGCCGAGCCTGCCGGTGCACACCAGGCCCTGCTCGTCGGCGAGTTCCACCGCGGCGCCGAGCAGCGGGTGGTCGGCGTCCGCGAGGCCAAGACCACCGGCCGCTTCGACGAAGCGCAGGTCACGGGGGACGTCAAGCCAGTAGTGCTTGCGCTGGAAGGGGTAGGTGGGCAGGTCGACAGGCCGCCCCACAGGCACCACAGCACGCCAGTCGAACGGCAGGCCCCCTACGTACGCCTCGGCGGCGGAGAGCAGGAACCGGTCGAGGCCGCCCTCGTCCCGGCGCAGCGTGCCCACCATGACGGCGTCGCCACCGGTTGCCTCCACCGTCTCGGACACGCCGATGGTGAGGACGGGGTGCGGGCTGCACTCGACGAAGACGCCGACCCCGTGGTCGAGCAGACCGCGGGTCGCGTCCTCGAACCGGACGGTGTTCCGCAGGTTCTGATACCAGTACTCGGCGCCGACCTCGGTCCCGGTCAGCCACTCCCCCGTCACCGTGGACAGCATCGGCACACTCGCGGGCACCGGCTCGACCCCGACCAGCACGCCCGCCAACGCCTCCTGAATACGCTCCACGTGCGGCGAGTGCGACGCGTAGTCCACGGGCACCCGACGGGCACGCACCTCGTCTGCGGCACAGGACTCCATCAACTCGTCCAGTGCGTCGGCGTCACCCGCCACCACCACCGAACCCGGGCCATTCACAGCAGCGAGCGAGATCCGTCCGTCCCACCGCGCGATCCGCTCCCGCGCGGCATCGGCCGTCACCGCGAGGGACACCATGCCACCCTGACCCGAAAGCGCCAGGATCGCCTTGCTGCGCAACGCGACCACCTTGGCCGCATCCGCCAGCGACAGCGCCCCCGCCACATGCGCGGCGGCGATCTCACCCTGACTGTGCCCCACCACCGCGTCCGGCTCCACACCGTACGAACGCCACAACGCGGCCAACGACACCATCACCGCGAACAACGCGGGCTGAACAACGTCCACCCGCTCCAACTCGGCGCCATCAGCCAGCACCTCATGCAACGACCAGTCCACATACGGAGCAAGCGCATCAGCACACGCGTCGAGGGAAGCGCGGAACACCGGCGAGGACTCCGCCAACTCCGCACCCATCCCCAGCCACTGCGAACCCTGACCCGGGAAGACGAACGCCACCTTGCCCGCACTCCGCGCCACACCGACCGCCACACGAGCGGACTCAGAACCACCGGCCACCGCCGCCAACGCGTCGGAACCGCCCGAGACCACCACCGCCCGGTGATCGAACACCGCGCGCGACAGCAAGGCATCCGCCACATCCACCAGCGCCGAACCCTCCACCGCAGTGGCGAGTTGGGCGGCATGGGCGCGCAGGGCAGCTTCCGTACGCGCGGAGAACACCAGCGGGACCGGGACGGACGCCGACGCGGAAGCGGCCGGGATCTCGTCGGGCGTCGTCACGTCCGGAGTCAACTCCTCCGGCTCCGGGGCCTGTTCCAGGATGGTGTGTGCGTTCGTCCCGCTCACGCCGAACGACGACACACCGGCCCTGCGCGGTCGGCCGACGGCCGGCCACGGGCGGGTCTCCGTGAGTACGTCGACCTCGCCCGCCGACCAGTCCACGTGCGGGGAGCGTTCGTTGACGTGCAGCGACTTCGGCAGTTCGGCGTGGCGCAGCGCCATCACCATCTTGATGACGCCACCGACACCGGCAGCCGCCTGCGTGTGGCCGATGTTGGACTTCAGCGACCCGAGCCACAGGGGCTCTCCGGCACGGTCCTGGCCGTAGGTGGCGAGGAGGGCCTGGGCCTCGATCGGGTCGCCCAGGGTGGTGCCGGTGCCGTGCGCCTCGACCGCGTCCACGTCGGACGGGGTCAGGCCCGCGTTCGCCAGGGCCTGGCGGATGACGCGCTGTTGTGAGGGGCCGTTCGGAGCGGTGAGGCCGTTGGACGCGCCGTCCTGGTTCACCGCGGAACCCCGCACGACCGCGAGGACGCGGTGGCCGTTGCGCCGGGCGTCCGAAAGCCGCTCGAGCACCAGCATGCCGATGCCCTCGCCCCAGCCGGTGCCGTCGGCACTCTCGGAGAACGCCTTGCAGCGCCCGTCCGGAGCAAGGCCGCGCTGCCTGCTGAACTCCACGAAGGTCGCCGGGCTCGCCATCACCGTCACGCCGCCCGCGAGGGCCAGCGTGCACTCACCGGAGCGCAGCGCCTGGGCCGCCAGGTGCATCGCCACCAGCGACGACGAGCACGCCGTGTCCACGGTCACCGCGGGGCCTTCGAGACCGAAGACGTAGGACACGCGGCCGGACGCGACGCTGCCCGAGCTGCCGACGCCGAGCTGGCCCTCGAAGCCTTCCGGAGAGCGGCCGAGCCGGGCGGCGTAGTCGTTGTACATCACGCCCGCGAACACGCCGGTCGCGCTGCCCCGCAGCGACTTGGGGTCGATGCCGGCCCGCTCGAACGCCTCCCAGGAGGTCTCGAGGAGCAGTCGCTGCTGCGGGTCGACCGCGAGGGCCTCGCGCGGCGACATGCCGAAGAACGCGGGGTCGAACTCAGCGGCGTCGTGCAGGAAACCGCCCGACCTGACGGTACTGGTGCCGGTGTTCTCGGGGTCGGGGTCGTAGAGCGCCTCGACGTCCCAGCCCCGGTTGTCGGGGAAGTCGGACACGGCGTCACGGCCCTCGGCGACAAGTCGCCACAGGTCCTCCGACGAGCGCACTCCGCCGGGGTAGCGGCAGCTCATGCCGACGATGGCGATCGGCTCGTCGTCGGCGGCGGCCGTGCGGACGGTCGCCGTCCGCGTCTCGTCGTCGCCGAGCAGCGTGGCGCGCAGGTGCTTGGCGAGGGCCAGAGGCGTCGGGTAGTCGAAGACCAGCGTGGCGGGCAGGCGAAGGCCGGTGGCCGCGTCGAGCCGGTTGCGCAGCTCGACCGCGGTCAGCGAGTCGAACCCGAGCTCGTCGAAGGCCCGCTCCGCCTCCACCGCGGCGCCGGACGCGTGGCCGAGCACGGCGGCGACACAGGTGCGTACGAGGTCGAGCACGGCCGGGAGGCGCTCTTCCAGCGGCAGGGCGGAGATCCGCGCCGCCAGGCCCCCGTCGGCCTTGGCGGCCTCGGGGCGCGCCGTGCGCACGAGCGCGCGGAGCAGGGCGGGTACGGCCTCGGGGCGGGCCCGCAGCGGGGCCAGGTCGAGGCGCATGGGTACGGCCACGGCCGACGGCAGCGCGAGGGCGGCGTCGAAGAGGCGCAGCCCCTCCTCCGCCGAAAGACCGGCGACACCGGCCCGTGCGAGGCGGCCGCGGTCGGTCTCGGCCAGCTCGTCGGTCATGCCGCTCGCGTCCGCCCATAGGCCCCACGCGAGCGACGTCGCGGGCAGGCCCTGCGCTCGCCGGTGCTGGGCGAGCGCGTCCAGGAACGCGTTGGCAGCGGAGTAGTTGGCCTGGCCTGCGTTGCCGAAGGTTCCGGCCGCGGAGGAGAACAGCACGAACGCGGACAGGTCCAGGTCACGGGTCAGCTCGTGCAGGTGCCGGGCGGCATCGACCTTGGGCCGGAACACCGTGTCGATCCGTTCCGGGGTCAGCGACTCGATCACGCCGTCGTCCAGGACACCCGCCACGTGCACGACGGCCGTCACGGGGTGCTCCGCGAGGAGCGCAGCCACCGAGTCCCGGTCCGCCACATCACAGGCGACGGCCGTGACCTCAGCACCCAGGCCCACCAACTCATCATGCAGTGCGCCAACTTGACCGCGCCTGCTCGCAAGGACCAGGCGTCGCACCCCGTGCCGTACGACCAGATGCCGCGCCACAAGGCCGCCCAGCATCCCGCTCGCACCGGTCACAAGAACCGGACCGGCACCGAAGCCCGGACCGTCCTCGTTCGCGGGACGGGCCCGCACGAGCCTCGGCGCCAGCAATTCACCGGCACGCAGGGCCAGTTGAGGCTCACCTGTCGCGACGGCGCCCAACAGAGCGTGGGCCCCGTCCGCCGACCAGTCGGTGTCGGTGTCGGTGTCGACGAGTACGAACCGGCCGGGGTGCTCGGACTGCGCCGCGCGTACGAGGCCCCACACCGGGGCGTTGTCCAGGTCGAGGACATCCTCGTCGTGGCCTGCCGCCACCGCGCCGCCGGTGACGAACACCAGTCGCGCCGAGCCGAACCGGTCGTCGGCGAGCCAGGCACGTACCAGGGCCAGTGCCCGGTACGTGGCCTCCGCAGGGGTCGCTGCCGGGGCCACGGGGGCGAACACGAGGTCCGGCACCTCGTCCTCCGCCAGCGCGGCCAGGTCGCCCTCGTCCCCCAGGACCGCCCAGCGGGACGAGGGCGCGTCGGCGGGCCTCACCTGCGTCCAGTCGACCCGGAACAGCGAGTCGAGGCGGTCGCCGGTGAGGCCGTCCGTCGACAGTGGCCGCAGCGACAGTTCCTCGACCGAGGCGACGGGGGCACCCGTGCCGTCCGTCAGGGCGATCGCGACGCCCGATGCGCCCGCCGGGGACAGCCGCCCCCGCAGCGCGGACGCGCCGCTGCTGTGCAGTCGCACACCGCGCCAGGAGTACGGCAGGTGCAGCCGCTCCGTGTCGGTGACGAAGCCGCCGAGGCCGATGGCGTGCAGGGCGGAGTCGAGCAGCGCGGGGTGCAGTCCGAAGGAGCCCGCGCCGTCCTGGCCGGGCAGCTCCAGCTCCACGAACACCTCGTCGCCCTGCCGCCACGCCGCGCGCAGGCCCCGGAACGCGGGCCCGTAGCCGAGTCCGGACGCGGCGAGGTCGTCGTAGCGGCCCTCGATGTCGATGCGTTCGGCTCCGGTGGGCGGCCAGGTGCTGGTGTCGGCGGCCGGGGCCGCCGCTCCCGACGCCAGCGTGCCGAAGGCGTGCCGCGTCCATGGCTCGTCGTCGGGCGCGTCGTCGGCCCGTGAGTAGACGCTCAGCGCGCGGCGCCCCGACTCGTCCGGGGCCCCGACGGACACCTGGAGCCGTACCGCGCCGTCCACCGGCAGGACCAGCGGCGCCGCCAGCGTCAGCTCCTCCACGTGGTCGAGCCCGACCTGGTCGCCCGCCCTGATCGCCAGCTCCACCAGTGCCGCGCCGGGTACGAGGACCACGCCACCGACGGTGTGGTCGGCCAGCCACGGGTGGGTGGCCAGGGAGAGCCTGCCCGTGAGCAGGGCGCCCTCCTCGTCGGCCAGGGTAACCGCCGCGCCGAGGAGCGGGTGGTCGGCGGGCCGCAGGCCCACCGAGGTCACGTCTCCTATGTGGGCGCCGACGTCCAGCCAGTACCTGGAGCGCTGGAAGGGGTACGTGGGCAGTTCGGTGCGCCGGGCGCCGCGGCCCGCGAACACCGCCTGCCAGTCGAGGGCGACACCCCGCACGTGCAGTGCCGCGACCGCCGAGGTGAGCGTGGCGCCCTCGGGCCGGTTCGCACGTGCCCCCGCGACAAGGAGCGCGCCCTCGTCGGCGCAGTCGCGGCCCGCCGCGGTCAGGACCGCGTCGGGGCCCAGCTCCAGGAAGTTGGTGACTCCCTGCTCGCCCAGGCACCGCACGCCGTCGAGGAACCGCACCGCCTCGCGCACGTGGCGCACCCAGTGCTCCGGGTCGCGTGCCTGTGACGGGGTCAGGACGGCGCCGGTCAGGGTGGACACCACCGGGATCGCCGGAGTTCCGTACGTGATGGTCCGGGCGACGGCGCGGAAGTCGTCGAGTACGGCGTCCACGTGCGGCGAGTGGAACGCGTGACTGACCCGCAGGTAGCGGGTCTTGCCGCCGCGCTCCCGCCATGCGGCGTCGATCGCGGCCACGGCGTCGGCGTCACCCGCGATCACCGTGGACTCGGGGCCGTTGACCGCCGCGACGTCCACCGTGCCGCCGTGCTCGGCGACGAGGCGGCGGACGGTGTCCTCGTCCGCGCGCAGCGACAGCATCACCCCGCCCTCGGGCAGAGCGCCCATCAGCCTGCCGCGGGCGGCGACGAGCGTGCACGCGTCGGCGAGGGAGAACACGCCCGACACGTGCGCCGCCGCGATTTCTCCGATCGAGTGGCCCGCGAGGAACTGCGGGGTGAGACCCCACGCGGTGACGAGGCGGAACAGCGCCACCTCGATCGCGAACAGCGCGGGCTGCGTGTAGGTGGTCTGGTCGAGCAGGGCGGCGGTCTCGGTGCCGGGCTCGGCGAAGACCACGTCCCGCAGCGGCCGGTCCAGGTGCGGGTCCAGGCCCGCGCAGACCTCGTCGAGGGCCTGCGCGAACACGGGGAACTCCCCGTACAGCTCGCGGCCCATGCCCACCCGCTGGCTGCCCTGTCCGCTGAACAGGAATGCGAGCTTGCCGCGCATACCGACCGTGCCGCGCACCAGGTTCGGTGCCTCGCCGCCTGCGGCCAGGGCCTCCAGGCCGCGCAGCAGTTCCGCGCGGTCCGCGCCGACGACGGCGGCGCGGTGCTCGAGGGCGGTCCTGCTCAGGGCGAGCGAGTAGCCGACGTCCACCGGTGTCTCGTCCCGGCCGTCCAGGTGGGACACGAGGGCGGCGGCGCGCTCGCGCAGGGCCGCGGGGTCGTTGCCGGAAAGGACCCACGGCACGGCGTCGGCGAGGACGGGGTCGACGGGGGCTGCGGGCTCCCCCGGCTCGTCGTCGGGGTCATCGGCCGGGGCCTGTTCGAGGACGACGTGGGCGTTGGTTCCGCTGATGCCGAAGGACGACACCGCTGTCCTGCGCGGCTGCCCCGTCTCCGGCCACGGCCGCGCCTCGGTCAGGAGTTCCACGGCGCCCGCCGACCAGTCGACGTGCCGGGAGCGCTCGCCGACGTGCAGGGTCGGCGGCAGTACGCCGTGCCGCATCGCCATGACCGTCTTGATCACGCCCGCGACGCCCGCGGCGGCCTGGGTGTGGCCGATGTTGGACTTCACCGAACCGAGCCACAACGGCCGGTCGGCGATGCGGTCCTGGCCATAGGTCGCGAGGAGCGCCTGGGCCTCGATCGGGTCGCCGAGCGTGGTGCCGGTGCCGTGCGCCTCGACCGCGTCGACCTGGCCGGCGGTCAGTCCGGCACTGTCGAGCGCCTGCCGGATCACGCGCTGCTGCGACGGGCCGTTGGGCGCGGTGAGGCCGTTGGACGCGCCGTCCTGGTTGACCGCCGAACCGCGCACGACCCCAAGGACGGTGTGGCCGTTGCGCCGGGCGTCGGAAAGACGCTCCAGGAGCAGCATGCCCGCGCCCTCACCCCAGCCGGTGCCGTCGGCGTCCTCGGAGAAGGACTTGCACCGGCCGTCCGCGGCGAGGCCGCGCTGCTTGCTGAAGCCGATGAACGTGTCCGGTGTCGCCATCACGGTGACACCGCCCGCGAGGGCGAGCCTGCACTCGCCGGAGCGCAGTGCCTGGGCCGCCAGGTGCAGGGTGACCAGGGAGGACGAGCAGGCGGTGTCCACCGTGACGGCGGGCCCCTCAAGGGCGAACGTGTAGGACACGCGGCCGGAGGCGACGCTGCCGAAGCTGCCGGTGCCGAGGAAGCCCTCCACTCCCTCCGGCACCGACCGCAGACGCGACGTGTAGTCGTGGTACATCACTCCGGCGAACACGCCCGTCCTGCTGCCGCGCAGCGACGACGCGTCGATCCCGGCCCGCTCGAACGCCTCCCAGGAGGTCTCCAGGAGTAACCGCTGCTGCGGGTCCATCGCAAGGGCCTCGCGCGGCGATATCCCGAACACGCCGGGGTCGAACTCGGCCGCGTCGTGCAGGAATCCGCCTTCGGTGCGGAACGCGCGGTCGGGGTCCTCGGGGTCGGACAGTTCGACCTCGCCCCAGCCCCGGTCGTCCGGGAACGCCGTCACGCCGTCGCGGCCGTTCGCGACCAGCTCCCACAGGTCCTCGGGGGAGCGTACGTCGCCGGGGTAGCGGCAGCTCATGCCGATGATCGCCACCGGCTCCTGCTCGCCCTCCTCGACCTCGCGCAGGCGCCTGCGCGTGTCACGCAGGTCCGCGGTGACCCGCTTCAGGAAATAGCGGAGCTTGTCCTCGTTGTCCATCGTTCTCAACTCCAGGCAGTGTTCGTGCAAGTGCGGTGGCCGGGTGGCGGGTCAGGAGATGCCGAACTCCTTGCCGAGCAGGTCGAACACCTCGTCGTCCGTGGCGGCGTCGAGGTCGTCGGACGCCTGCGCGGCGGCGTCGGCACGGCTGTCGCGCCACACGGCGAGGAGCGCCGACAGACGTGCGCCGACCCGGTCGTCCGCGTCGTCGCCGGGCTTGACCGATGCGAGGCCCGCCTCGATGCGGCTCAGCTCGGCGAGCAGCGGCGCCAGCCCGTCGGGTTCGTCGACGGCGAGCGCGTCCTCGATGTGGCCGACCAGGTCGAGCGGGGTCGGGTAGTCGAAGATCGCGGTGGCGGGCAGGCGGAGGCCGGTGGCCGCGCCGAGCCGGTTGCGCAGCTCGACCGCGGTCAGCGAGTCGAAGCCCAGCTCGGTGAACGCGCGCCGCTCGTCGACCGCTCCGGCGCCGGGGAGCGCCAGTACGGCCGCGACGTGCGTGCACACCACGTCCATCAGCGCGGACGTCCGCTCGGTCGCCGGCAGCGCCGCGAGCCGGTCCCGCAGCGCGGCGGCGGGGTCGACCCCGGTCTCCGCGGCCCTGCGGGCCGTCGTCCGCACCAGAGCGCTGAACACCGGCGGAACCACGGGGAGTTCCCGTACGGCCCGCAGGTCGAGCCGCATCGGCACGACGACCGGGTCGGTCCCGAGTGCCGCCGCGTCGAACAGCTCCATGCCTTCCTCGGCGGACAGGCCCGCGGCTCCGGTCTCCGCCATCCGGGCGCCCATGCCGTCCTCTCCGGCCCACAGGCCCCAGGCGAGCGATGTCGCGGGCAGGCCCTGGACGTGCCGGTGCCGGGCGAGCGCGTCCAGGAACGCGTTGGCAGCGGAGTAGTTGGCCTGGCCGGGGTTGCCCAGCGTGCCCGCCGCGGACGAGAACAGCACGAACGCGGACAGGTCCAGGTCGCGGGTCAGCTCGTGCAGATTCCAGGCTGCGTCGACCTTGGGCCGGAACACCGTGTCGATCCGCTCCGGCGTCTGCGACCCGATCACGCCGTCGTCCAGGACACCCGCCACGTGCACGACGGCCGTCACGGGGTGCTCCGCGAGGAGCGCAGCCACCGAGTCCCGGTCCGCCACATCACAGGCGACGGCCGTGACCTCAGCACCCAGACCCACCAACTCATCGTGCAGGTCGCCGACTTGACCGCGCCTGCTCGCAAGGACCAGACGTCGCACCCCGTGCCGTACGACCAGATGCCGCGCCACGAGCCCGCCCAGCATCCCGCTCGCACCGGTCACAAGAACCGGACCGGCACCGAAGTCCCGCCCGTCCTCGATTTCCGGACGGGCCCGCACCAGCCTCGGCACGAACGTCTCACCGGCGCGTACGGCCAGCTCGGGTTCCGCGCCGACGACGGCAGGCTTCCAGCCGTCCTCGTCGTCGACGTCCACCAGGACGAAGCGGCCCGGGTTCTCCGCCTGTGCCGTCCGCAGCAGGCCCCACACCGCGGCCGATGCCAGGTCCGCCACGTCGTCGCCGGCGTCCACCGCCACCGCGCCACTGGTCACGAGCACCAGGCGCGACTGCGCGCACCGGTCGTCGGCCAGCCAGCCCTGCACCAGTTCCAGAGCGGCGTGCACCTGCCGGTGCACGGTGTCCGCGTCCACGTCACCGGGCCGTGCGCACCGCACCACGACGTTCTCCGGCAGCGACTCGTCCGCGACGAGCGCCGACCGTACCGCCGCCCAGTCGGCGAACTCCGCCACCGAGCCGGCACTTCCGGCCGCCGCCGAAGCGGCCACCCAGTCAAGGCGGAACAGCGACTCGTGCCCGCGCGCCGTCCCCAGCGAACCCGGCGACACCGCGCGAAGGACCAGCGAGTCCACGGTCGCGACCGGGGCGCCGGAGCCGTCGGCGACGGCCAGGGCCACCGCGTCGGGGCCCACCGCGGTCAGCCGCACCCGCAGCGTCGTCGCACCCTCGGCGTGCAGGCGGACTCCCGTCCATGTGAACGGCAGCCGTCCGTGCTCGACCGGGGGCAGTACGCCGAACGCCACCGTGTGCAGCACCGCGTCAAGGAGTGCCGGGTGTACGCCGAACCCGGCGACGGCGGTGTCCTCCGGCAGCGCGACTTCGGCGAACACCTCGTCCCCGCTGCGCCACACCGACCGCAGGCCCTGGAACAACGGACCGTAGGCGAACCCGCCGTCGGCCATGCCGTCGTAGAAACCGTCCAGTTCGACGGCCTCCGCGCCCGCCGGCGGCCACGCGCCGAGGTCGGCGGGAGCACCGCCGTCATCGGCAAGGACTCCGCTGGCGTGCCGGGACCACGGCAGGTCGCCGCTCTCGTCCCGCGCGTGGACCGCGATCGGGCGTCGGCCGGACTCGTCCGGCGCGCCGACCCGTACCTGGACCTGCACACCGCCGTGCTCGGGAAGCACCAGCGGTGTCTCAAGGGTCAGCTCCTCCACCGAGGTACAACCGACCTGGTCACCGGCGCGCACCGCAAGCTCGACGAACGCCGTGCCGGGCAGCAGTACCGACCCCATGATCTCGTGCTCGGCGAGCCACGGGTGTGTCCGCAGCGACAGCCTGCCCGTGAACAGGACGGTGTCCTCGTCCGCGAGCGCGACCGCGGTGCCGAGCAGCGGGTGATCGGCCGAGCCGAGCCCGAGCCCGGTCGCGTCGGTGGTGGGCCGCACGCTCGTGTCGGGCCAGAACCGCTGGTACTGGAAGGCGTAGGTCGGCAGGTCGACTCCGTAGCCGCTGCCTTCGAAGTAGGCGGCCCAGTCGACGTGCACGCCTCGCACGTGCAGTTCGGCGAGCGCCGTCATGACGGCGCCGTCCTCCGTGCGGTCGCCGCGCAGCACCGGCACGAACGCCGCGTCCGGCAGCGACTCCTGGCCAAGGGCCGACAGCACGCCACCGGGTCCCATCTCGACGAGGACGTCCGCGTCGATGCCGGCCACGGCGTCGGCGAACCGCACGGGCTCGCGTACGTGCCGCACCCAGTACTCCGCCGAGGTCAGCTCCTCAGCAGTCGCCGACCGGCCCGTCAGCGTGGACACGATCGGGATCGCGGGCGCCTCGTACGACACGCCCTCCAGAACCCGGCGGAACGCATCCAGCATCGGGTCCATCAGCGGCGAGTGGAACGCGTGGCTGACCTTCAGGCGAGACACCTTCCGGCCCGCCTCGCGCCACACCTCGGCGAGTGTTTCCACGTCGGTGCCGACACCGGAAATGACCACCGACGTCGGCCCGTTGACCGCGGCGACACCGACAGTGTCCGGCAGATCCGCCGCGACTTCGGCCTCGGTCGCCTGGATCGCCACCATCGCACCGCCCTCGGGCAGCGCCTGCATCAGCGCGCCCCGCGCGGACACGACCTTCACGGCATCGGCAAGCGACCAGACACCGGCCACATGGGCGGCAGCCAGCTCACCGATCGAGTGCCCGGCCAAGACGTCCGGCCGGATGCCCCACGACTCAAGGAGCCGGAACAGCGCCACCTCGACCGCGAACAGCGCGGGCTGCGTCACACCCGTCTCGTTCAGCGCGTCAGCGTCCTCGCCGAACAGCACTTCGCGAACCGCCGGGTCGCATGCACCCAGTACGGCGTCCAGCGTCTCGGCGAACACCGGGAACCGGTCCGCCAGTTCGCGCCCCATGCCGAGCCGCTGCGACCCCTGCCCCGAGAACAGGAAGCCGACCCGGTGCTCATCGGAGACACCCAGCACGACTCCGCCGCCCGGCCGTCCCTCGACGGCGTCGGTCAGCCCGGCCGTCAGGTCGGCCACGTCCCTGCCGACGACGGCAAGCCGGTGTTCGAACCCGGCCCGCGAGGTCGCGAGTGCGCGGGCGACGTCAGTGGGGTCGAGGTCGGGCCGCTCGGTCAGGTGGTCGCGCAGCCGCGCCGCCTGGTCGCGCAGCGCGCTCTCGGTGCGGCCGGAAAGCAGCCACGGACCGGCCGGCGCCTCGGGGGCGTTCGGCGCGGCGACGTCCGCCGTGGACTCGGTCTCCGGCGACTCGATGATGACGTGCGCGTTGGTGCCGCTGAAGCCGAAGGACGAGACTCCCGCCCGTCGGGGCCGGTCCGCCTGAGGCCACGGCTGCGCCTCGGTCAGCAGCTCCACGGCGCCCGCCGACCAGTCGATGTGCGGCGAGGGCTCGCCGACGTGCAGCGTCTTCGGCAGCACGCCGTGCCGCAGCGACATCACCGTCTTGATGACGCCACCCACACCCGCGGCGGCCTGGGTGTGGCCGATGTTGGACTTCAGCGAGCCCAGCCACAGCGGCTCACCCGCACGGTCCCGTCCGTAGGTGGCGAGCAGTGCCTGGGCCTCGATCGGGTCGCCCAGGGTCGTGCCGGTGCCATGCGCCTCGACCGCGTCCACATCGGACGGGGTCAGGCCCGCGCTTGCCAGAGCCTGGCGGATGACCCGCTGTTGCGAGGGACCGTTCGGCGCGGTCAGGCCGTTCGACGCGCCGTCCTGGTTCACCGCGGAGCCGCGGACCACCGCGAGTACGGGGTGTCCGTTCCTCCGGGCGTCCGAGAGACGTTCCAGTACGAGCATGCCGACGCCCTCACCCCAGCCGGTGCCGTCGGCGTCGGCGGAGAAGGACTTGCACCGGCCGTCGGCGGACAGGCCCTGCTGGCGGCTGAAGTCGACGAACGCGCCGGGCGTCGCCATGACGGTGGCGCCGCCCGCGAGGGCGAGCGAGCACTCCCCCGACCGCAGTGCCTGCGCCGCCAGGTGCAGCGCGACCAGCGACGACGAGCACGCCGTGTCCACGGTCATCGCGGGCCCTTCGAGGCCGAACGTGTAGGACACGCGGCCGGACGCGACGCTGCCCGCGTTGCCCGTACCGAGGAAGCCCTCGCTGCTCTTCGAAACGCCGTGCAGCTGGGAGGCGTAGTCGTGGTACATGACGCCCGCGAACACGCCGGTAGCGCTGCCGCGCAGCGACTTGGGGTCGATGCCGGCCCGCTCGAAGGCCTCCCACGAGGTCTCAAGGAGCAGTCGCTGCTGCGGGTCCATGGCAAGCGCCTCGCGGGGCGAGATCCCGAAGAACGTCGGGTCGAACAGGTCGGCGTCGTGCAGGAAGCCGCCCTCGCGGGTGTAGGAGCTGCCGTCCCGTTCGCCCGACGGGTCGTAGAGCGCCTCCACGTCCCAGCCGCGCTCGGTCGGGAACGGCGTGATGCCGTCGGCGCCGTCGAGGACGAGTCGCCACAGGTCCTCCGGCGTACGGACGCCACCGGGGTAGCGGCAGCTCATGCCGACGATGGCGATCGGCTCGTCGGTGGGGGCCACGACCGTGGCGGGGGGTGCCGCGACGACGGGCGCGCCCGCGAACTCCGTGCCGATGAACTCGGCGAGTGCCGCGGGGGTCGGGTAGTCGAAGACCAGCGTGGCGGGCAGGCGGAGGCCCGTGGCCAGGTTGAGCCGGTTGCGCAGGTCGACGGCTGTCAGCGAGTCGAAGCCCAGCTCGGTGAAGGCCTGGCCGAGCGAGACGGCCTCAGGACCGGCGTGGCCGAGCACCGCGGAGGCCTGGGTGCGGACGAGGTCGAGGAGCACCCGCTCGCGTTCGTCATCGGCCAGCGACGCGAGGCGATCGCGGAGCGCGGCCGCGGGATCGACCCCGGTCTCCGCCGCCCTGCGGGCCGTCGTCCGCACCAGAGTGCTGAACACCGGTGGCACCATGGGGAGTTCCCGTACGGCCCGCAGGTCGAGCCGCATCGGTACGACGACCGGGTCGGCCCCGGAGACCGCGGCGTCGAACAGTGCGACGCCCTCCTCCGCGGACAGGCCGGTCGCGGCGGACTGTGCCACCTTGGCGCCCATGCCGTCGGCCCACAGGCCCCAGGCCAGCGATGTCGCGGGCAGGCCCTGGGCGCGCCTGCGCCGGGCCAGGCCGTCGAGGAACGCGTTGGCGGCCGAGTAGTTGCCCTGGCCGGTCGCGCCCAGGGTGCCCGCCACCGAGGAGAACAGTACGAAGGCGGACAGGTCCAGGTCGCGGGTCAGCTCGTGCAGATTCCAGGCGGCGTCGACCTTGGGCCGGAACACCGTGTCGACCTGATCCGGGGTCAGCGAGCCGATCGTGGCGTCGTCCAGCACACCGGCGGTGTGCACGACAGCGGTCACGGGGTGCTCGGCGAGGAGCGCGGCCAGCGCGTCCCGGTCCGCGACGTCACACACCGCGAACGTCACGTCGGCGCCCTGCGCGACCAGTTCGGCCCGCAGTTCCTCGGCGCCTTCCGCCGCCTGTCCGCGCCTGCTGGCGAGGACGAGGCGCTCGACCCCGTGCCCGCCGACGAGGTGCCGGGCGACGAGACTGCCCAGGGCGCCCGACGCGCCGGTCACCAGGACCGAGCTGTCCGGACCGAAGGCCGGGTCGGTGCCAATCTCCGGCCGTACTCGCACGAGGCGGGCCACGTACACCCGTCCGTCGCGCACGACGACCTGGGACTCCCCGGTCGTCAGAGCCTGCCGCCAGCCGTCATCGTCGTCGACGTCCACCAGGACGAAGCGGCCCGGGTCCTCCAGCTGTGCGGACCGCACCAGACCCCACACCGCGGCCGATGCCAGGTCCGCCACGTCGTCCTCGGCACCCACCGCGACAGCGCCACGCGTCACAAGGACGAGCCGCGACGCCACGCACCGGTCATCGGTCAGCCAGCCCTGTACGAGTTCCAGGGCGTTCAGCGTCTCCCTGCGCACGGCGTCCACGTCCTGGGACTCGGCGCACCGCACCACGACGTGGTCCGGCAGCGACTCGCCCGCGTCGAGCGCCGACCGCACCGCGGCCCAGTCCGCGAACTCCGCCACCGGACCCGCACTCCCGGCCGGTACGGCGGCAGGCACCCAGTCCAGGCGGAACAGCGACTCCCAGCCCTGCCGTGACAGCGTCGCCGTCACCGGCCGAAGGACCAGCGAGTCGATCGTGGCCACCGGAGCACCGGAGCCGTCCGCGACCGCCAACGACACCCCGTCCGATCCCGCGGGCGCCAACCGCACCCGCAGCACCGTCGCGCCCGAGGCGTGCAGCCGCACACCCGACCACGAGAACGGCAGCTTGCCGGGTCCTTCGGGCCCGCCCATCAACCCGATGCCGTGCAGTGCCGCATCGAGCAACGCCGGGTGCAGACCGAAACCGTCCGCTCCCGCGCTGTCCGGCAGCGCGACCTCGGCGAACACCTCGTCGCCCTTGCGCCACGCGGCCCGCAGCCCCTGGAAGAGCGGCCCGTAGCCGAAACCGCCGTCGGCCATACGGTCGTAGAGCCCATCCAGGTCAACGACCTGCGCCCCGGCCGGCGGCCAGGCACCGACCTCGGCCGGCGGCACGTCGGCGCCGGCCACGAGCACACCGCTCGCGTGCCGCACCCACAGGTCACCGTCGTCGTCCCGCGCGTGCACCGTCACCGCACGCCGTCCGGACTCGTCCAACTCACCGACCTGCAACTGCACCCGTACGCCGCCGCGCTCGGGCACCACCAGCGGCGCCTCCAGCGTCAACTCCTCGACCAGGTCGCAGCCGACCTGGTCACCGGCGCGCACCGCCAGCTCGAGGAACGCCGTGCCGGGCAGCAGGATCGAGCCCTGGATGACGTGATCGGCCAGCCACGGGTGGGTCGCCACCGACAACCGGCCGGTGAAGAGCTGCCCGTCCGAGTCGGCCGTGTCGACGAACGCGCCGAGCAGCGGGTGACCGGCCGAGCCGACCCCCGCGGCGTCCAGGTCGCCCGCCGACACACCGGCGTCCAGCCAGTAACGCTGGTGCTGGAACGCGTACGTGGGCAGGCCGACCCGGCGTGCGCCACGACCGGCGAAGAAGGCTTCCCAGTCCACCCGCGTGCCCCACGTGCAGAGCTGGGCCACGGCGGAGACCAGCGCGGCATCCTCCGGGCGGTCGTTCCGCAGCACCGGCACGAACCCGGCGTCCGGCGCGGACTCCTGGCCAAGCGCCGACAGCGTGCCACCCGGGCCGACCTCGACGAACGTCGCCACACCCTCGGCCACGAGCGTGCCGACGGCATCGGCGAACCGTACGGACTCGCGCACGTGCCGCACCCAGTACTCCGCCGACGCCAGCTCTTCGACGGTCGCGCGGACACCGGTCAACGTGGACACGATCGGGATGGCCGGAGCCTCGTACGACACCTCTTCAAGCACCCGGCGGAAATCATCCAGCATCGGGTCCATCAGCGGCGAGTGGAACGCGTGGCTGACCTTCAGGCGAGACACCTTCCGGCCCGCCTCGCGCCAGCGCTCCGCGACTGCTTCAACGTCAGCGGTGACACCGGAAACGACCACTGAATTCGGGCCGTTGACCGCGGCAATGCCCACCGTCTCCGACAGGTCCGACGCGACCTCGGCCTCAGTGGCCTGGATCGCGACCATCGCACCGCCCTCGGGCAGCGCCTGCATCAGTGAGCTCCGCGCCGACACCACCTTTACGGCGTCGGACAGCGACCAGACACCGGCCACGTGGGCCGCGGCCAGCTCGCCGATCGAGTGCCCGGCCAGCATGTCGGGGCGCACACCCCACGACTCAAGGAGCCGGAAGAGCGCCACCTCGACCGCGAACAGCGCGGGCTGCGTCACACCCGTCTCGTTCAGCGCATCGGCGTCCTCACCGAAGAGGACCGCACGCACCTGCGGGTCGAACTCGCCCAGTACGGCGTCCAGGGCATCGGCGAACACCGGGAATCGGGCCGCCAGTTCACGACCCATCCCGAGCCGCTGCGAACCCTGACCCGAGAACAAGAAGCCCACACCGCCCACGGCGACGGAGCCGGTGACCAGGCCCGGGAACGGCCGGCCCTCGGCCAGAGCGTTGAGCCCGTCAAGGAGCACCGCTCGGTCGTCGCCCACGACAACAGCCCTGTGGTCGAAGGCCGATCGCGTCGTCGCCAACGAGTAGGCCACGTCCGGCGCACCGGCCTCCGTCCCACCCGCGACGTGCTCCCGCAGCCGGATTGCCTGGTCACGCAGCGCCTCCGCGCTCCGTGCGGACAGCACCCACGGCAGCACGCCGTCGACGGGGGCCGGAGTGTGGTCCTCGTCCGGCACGTGCTCGATGATGGTGTGCGCGTTCGTGCCGCTCACGCCGAACGACGACACACCGGCGCGACGCCGGCGGCCGGTCTCCGGCCAGGGCTGTGCCGCGGTCAGCAGCTCGACGGCGCCCGCGGACCAGTCCACGTTCGACGAGGGCTCACCGACGTGCAAGGACTGCGGCAGCACACCGTTCCGCATCGCCATGACCATCTTGATCACACCCGCGACGCCCGCGGCGGCCTGGGTGTGGCCGATGTTCGACTTGATCGAGCCGAGCCACAGGGGCTCACCGGTGCGGTCCTGGCCGTAGGTGGCAAGGAGGGCCTGGGCCTCGATCGGGTCACCGAGCGTGGTGCCGGTGCCGTGCGCCTCCACCGCGTCCACGTCGGACGGGGTCAGGCCCGCGCTGGCGAGCGCCTGGCGCATGACGCGCTGCTGCGAGGGACCGTTCGGCGCGGTGAGACCGTTGGACGCACCGTCCTGGTTGACCGCCGAACCACGGATGACGGCAAGGACGGGGTGTCCGTTGCGCCGGGCGTCCGAGAGCCGCTCCACGAGGAGCATGCCGACGCCTTCGCCCCAGCCGGTGCCGTCGGCGTCGTCGGAGAACGACTTGCACCGGCCGTCGGCGGACAGGCCGCGCTGGCGGCTGAAGTCGACGAAGGTCGCCGGGCTCGCCATCACGGCGACACCACCGGCGAGCGCCATCGAGCACTCCCCCTGGCGCAGCGCCTGGATCGCCCAGTGCAGGGCCACCAGGGACGAGGAGCACGCGGTGTCGACGGTGACGGCGGGGCCCTCCAGGCCCAGTGCGTAGGCGACGCGGCCGGAGGCGACGCTGCCCGCTCCGCCCGTGCCGAGGTAGCCCTCGACGTCCTCCGAGACGGAACGCAGCCGCGCCACGTAGTCGTGGTACATCACGCCCGCGAACACCCCGGTCGCGCTGCCTCGCGCGGACTCCGGTGCGATCCCGGCCTGCTCGAACGCCTCCCAGGAGGTCTCCAGGAGCAGTCGCTGCTGCGGGTCCATGGCGAGGGCCTCACGGGGCGAGATCCCGAAGAACGCCGGGTCGAACAGGTCGGCGTCGTGCAGGAAGCCGCCCTCGCGGGTGTACGAGGTCCCCATGTGCTCGGGGTCCGGGTTGTACAGGGCGTCCAGGTCCCAGCCACGGTTGACGGGGAACTCACTGATGGCGTCGGCGCCTTCAAGGACGAGTCGCCACAGGTCCTCGGGCGAGTTGACCCCGCCGGGGTAGCGGCAGCTCATGCCGACGATCGCGATCGGTTCGTCGCTCACGGCGACGGTCGTGCGGGTGGGCGCCACGACGACGGGCGCGCCCGCGAACTCCGTGCCGATGAAAGCGGCGAGTGCCGCGGGGCTCGGGTAGTCGAAGACCAGCGTGGCGGGCAGGCGCAGCTCGGTGGCCGCGTTGAGGTGGTTGCGCAGCTCGACGGAGCTGAGCGAGTCGAAGCCCAGCTCTCGGAACGCGCGGTCGGGTGCGACGGCGTGCGCCGAACTGTGGCCGAGCACCGCTGCGGCGTGGGTACGGACGAGGTCAAGCAGCGCCTTCTCCCGCTCGGCCTCGGTCATCCCGGCGAGAGACTGCGCCAGCGCGGTCCGGGCGGCTGCGGGGTCGACGGTCCTGCGCGCGGTGCCCCGCACCAGGCCGCGCAGGAGGTGCGGCACGGGGTGGGTACGCGCCTGTCGCTGCAGCACGGCCAGGTCGAGGGGAACGGGCGCAAGCAGCGCGCGGCCCGTGGATCCCGCCGCGTCGAACAGCGCAAGGCCCTCGGTCGCGCCGATCGGTATCGCGCCGCCGCTGGTGATCCTTCGTACGTCGGCCTCGTCGAGGCTGCCTGCCATACCGCCGCCCGAGGCCCACAGGCCCCACGCGAGCGAGGTCGCGGCAAGCCCGGCCGCGTGACGGTGCTGGGCGAGCGCGTCCAGGAACGCGTTGGCCGCCGCGTAGTTGCCCTGCCCCGCGCCACCGAAGACACCGGCGGCGGAGGAGAACAGCACGAAGGCGGACAGGTCGAGGTCGCGGGTCAGCTCGTGCAGGTGCCAGGCCGCGTCGACCTTGGGCCGGAAGACGGCGTCGATCCGCTCGTCGGTCAGTGAGCCGATCGTGCCGTCATCCAGCACACCTGCGGTGTGCACCACAGCGGATATCTCGTGCCCGGCGAGCAGCTCCTTGAGAGCCTCGCGGTCGGCCACGTCGCATGCCGCGTACGTCACTTCGGCGCCCTGCGCGGTGAGTTCGTCGCGCAGTGCCTCGGCGCCCTCGGCGGCAGCGCCACGCCTGCTCACCAGGAGCAGGTTGCGCACGCCTCGCTCGGCGACCAAGTGCCGGGCGACAAGACCGCCCAGCGTGCCCGTGGCACCGGTGAGCAACACGGCACCGGAACCGAAGCCGGGGTCGTCGACCACGGACTGCCGGGCCCTGGCCAGACGCGGGGCACTGGCAGCACCCGAGCGCAATGCCAACTGCGGCTCGCCGGTGGCCAGCGCGGACGGCAGTACATCCAGTGAGGCCGACTCGTCGTCGAGGTCGACCAGCACGATCCGGTCCGGGTTCTCCGACTGGGCGGAGCGCACCAGACCCCACACCGCCGCCTGAGCGACATCTCGTACGTCGTCACCGGCCGCGGCGGCGATCGCGCCACGGGTCACGATGACCAGACGCGACGCGTCGAACCGCCCGTCCGCCAACCAGGATTGGACTGTGTCCAGTGCCCAGTGCGCCGCCTCGTGCGCACCGGCCACCGGGTCGGACCCAGAGGTGACCGGGCAGGGCAGAACAACGAAGTCAGGCAGGTCCGCCGACTGTGTCAGCGCCTCCAGGTCGGTCCACTCGACCGTCGGAACACCGCCTCCGGCCAGGGGCACCGACACCCAGTCGACGCCGAACAGCGCGTCATCGCGGTCGTCAGCGGTGACCTGGGCCGGTGCGGCCGGGCGCAGGACCAGTGAATCGATCGTGGCCACCGGTGCGCCGGAGCCGTCCGTGACCGTCAGCGCCACTCCGTCCGCGCCGGTGGGCGACAGCCGCACGCGCAGAGCCGTCGCGCCCGAGGCATGCAGCCGCACACCCGACCACGAGAACGGCAGCTTGCCGGGAGCGTCGGCCTCGCCCATCAGCCCGATGGCTTGCAGCGTCGCGTCCAACAGCGCCGGGTGCAGACCGAATCCCTCAGCCTTCACGCCGTCCGGGAGCGCGACCTCGGCGAACATCTCGTGCCCGCTGCGCCATGCCGACCGCAGCCCCTGGAACACCGGCCCGTAGCCGAAGCCACCCGCGACCATGCGGTCGTAGTAGCCGTCCAGGTCCACGGCCTCCGCGCCTGCGGGCGGCCACTCGGCCAGCGAAGCCCCACCGGAGCGACCTCCTGCTCCCAGCACACCGGTGGCGTGCCGGGTCCACGCACGGCCGTCGTCGGTGTCGCCCAGGCTGGAGTGGAAGCTCAGCTCGCGCCGGCCCGACTCGTCCGCCGCACCGACCCACACCTGAACCCGCACCGAACCCTGCTCGGGCAGAACGAGCGGCGCCTCCAGGGTCAACTCCTCGACCAGGTCGCACCCGACCTGGTCACCGGCACGTACCGCCAGCTCGACGAACGCCGTACCGGGAAGCAGCACCGAACCCATGATCTCGTGATCGGCCAGCCACGGGTGGGTCTGGACCGACAACCGGCCTGTCAGGAGCACACCATCCGTGCCGCCAAGGGTGACGGTCGCGCCGAGGAGCGGGTGCTCGGCGGCACCGAGCCCGGCCGCCGCGACGTTGCCGATCACCGGCTGGACGTCAGGCCAGTAGCGCTCACGCTGGAACGCGTACGTCGGCAGGTCGGCCCACCGCGCACCGCGACCGGTGAAGAACACATCCCAGTCCACTCGGACGCCGCGTACGTGCAGCTGTCCCGCGGCCGTCGTGGCGGCAACCGCCTCCGGGCGGTCGTTCCGCAGCACCGGGACGAACCCGGCATCGGGCGCGGACTCCTGGCCCAGCGCGGACAGCGTCCCGCCGGGGCCTACCTCGACGAACGTCGCCACGCCCTCGTCCACGAGCGTGCTCACGGCGTCGGCGAACCGCACCGACTCGCGCACGTGCCGCACCCAGTACTCCGGCGAGGCCAACTCCTCGGCGAATACGCGGGCGCCGGTCAGCGTCGACACGATCGGGATCGCGGGCGCCTCGTACGACACTGCTTCCAGCACTCGACGGAAGTCGTCAAGCATCGGGTCCATCAGCGGCGAGTGGAACGCGTGACTGACCTTCAGGCGAGACACCTTCCGGCCCGCCTCGCGCCACCGCTCGGCGACAACCTCCACGTCGGCGGCGACACCGGAAATGACCACCGAGTTGGGGCCGTTGACCGCGGCAATGCCCACGGTCTCCGGCAGGTCGGATGCGACCTCGGCCTCGGACGCCTGGATCGCCACCATCGCGCCACCGGACGGCAGCGCCTGCATCAGCCCGGCACGGGCCGACACCACCTTGACCGCGTCGGACAGCGACCAGACACCGGCCACATGGGCCGCGGCCAGCTCGCCGATCGAATGCCCGGCCAGCGTGTCGGGGCGCACACCCCACGACTGCAGGAGCCGGAAGAGAGCGACCTCGACCGCGAACAGCGCGGGCTGCGTCACCCCCGTCTCGTTCAGCGCATCGGCGTCCTCACCGAAGAGGACCGCACGCACCTGCGGGTCGAACTCGCCCAGTACGGCATCCAGGGCATCGGCGAACACCGGGAAACGGGCCGCCAGTTCACGACCCATCCCGAGCCGCTGCGAACCCTGACCCGAGAACAGGAATCCCAGTCGGCCGGGCTCGTCGGCAACTCCCTTGACCACGGCTCCGGTTGCCCGGCCCTCGGCCACGGCCGCCAATGCGGCCAGCAGTTCCGCCCGGTCGGCACCGACCACCACGGCACGGTGCTCAAGCACCGCCCGCGAGGACACCAGCGCGCGACCCACGTCCGCCACACTCAGCTCGGGAGTCGTGTCCGCGAAGGACTTGAGCCGTGCGGCCTGTTCCCGCAGCGCCTCGGGGCTCTTGGCCGACAGCAGCCACGGCACCAGGCCCGCGTCGCCCACCGGCTCCGGTGCCTCCGCCTGCTCCTCCTGCTCGACCACCGGAGCCTGCTCGATGATGGTGTGCGCGTTCGTGCCGCTGAAGCCGAACGACGACACACCTGCGCGCCACGGCCGGTCCACAGCAGGCCACTCACGCTCGTCGGTGAGCAACTCCACCGCTCCCGCTGACCAGTCCACGTGGGGGGACGGCTCGTCCACGTGCAGCGTCTTGGGCAGCACACCGTGCCGCATCGACATGACCATCTTGATCACGCCCGCCACACCGGCAGCCGCCTGCGTGTGGCCAAGGTTCGACTTGATCGAGCCC
The DNA here is from genome assembly GCF_040643025.1 of Streptomyces sp. NPDC047525. Lineage (NCBI taxonomy): Bacteria > Bacillati > Actinomycetota > Actinomycetes > Kitasatosporales > Streptomycetaceae > Streptomyces > Streptomyces sp. NPDC047525. The sequence goes on along the minus strand of NZ_JBEYTL010000002.1, from coordinate 458,057 downwards.
AGCCACAACGGCCGGTCGGCGGGCCGGTCCTGGCCATATGTGGCAAGGACAGCCTGGGCCTCGATGGGGTCGCCCAGTTTCGTACCGGTGCCGTGCGCCTCGACCACATCCACGTCGGCCGACTCCAGGCCCGCACTGGCGAGCGCCTGGCGGATCACGCGCTGCTGCGAGGGGCCGTTCGGAGCGGTCAGGCCGTTGGACGCACCGTCCTGGTTGACGGCCGAACCCCGCACAACCGCGAGCACCTGGTGGCCGTTGCGCTGCGCGTCCGAGAGCCGCTCGACGAACAGCATGCCGACTCCCTCGCCCCAGCCGGTGCCGTCGGCACCGGCGGCGAACGCCTTGCACCGCCCATCCTCAGCGAGACCACGCTGGCGGCTGAACTCGACGAACGAGGTCGGCGTCGACATCACCGTCACACCGCCGGCAAGGGCCAGTTCGCACTCGCCCCTTTGCAGCGCCTGCACGGCCAGGTGCAGGGCCACCAACGACGACGAGCACGCCGTGTCCACCGTGACGGCCGGGCCCTCAAGGCCGAAGGTGTAGGACAGGCGGCCGGAGGCCACGCTGGCCGCGTTGCCGGTCGCCACGTAACCGCCCATGTCGTCGGCAGCCGCGCCCAGCACCCACCCGTAGTCCTGCATGTTCGACCCTACGAACACGCCGACGCGCTCACCGCGCAGCGAATCCGGGTCGATGCCTGCCCGCTCGAAGGCCTCCCACGAGGTCTCGAGGAGCAGCCGCTGCTGCGGGTCCATGGCGAGGGCCTCGCGGGGCGAGATCCCGAAGAACGCCGGGTCGAACGCGCCCACGTCGGACAGGAAGGCTCCGGAACGCGAATACGAGGTTCCCACCCCGTCCGGGTCGGGGTCGTACAGCGCCTCCAAGTCCCAACCACGATCGGTCGGGAACTCCGACACCGCGTCCTCACCCGCGAGGACCACGTCCCACAGTTCCTCCGGGCTCGACACACCGCCCGGGAACCGGCACGACATCGCCACGATCGCGATCGGCTCATCGGACGCGCTCGACACGGTCACGGAAGCGGAGGCGGTGGGGACCACGCCGGACAGTTCGGTCCGCAGATACGCGGCAAGTACCGCCGCGTTCGGGTAGTCGTAGACCAGCGTCGCCGGAAGCGCGACACCCGTGGCCTCACTCAGCCGGGCACGCAGCTCCACCGCCGTCAGCGAGTCAAAACCCAACTCCCTGAACGCACGAGACGCCGAAAACGCATCCCCCGACACATGGCCGAGCACCGCGGCAGCCTCGTACCGCACCAACTCCGTGAGCTGGCGCTCCTGCTCCGCCTCGTCCAAGCCGGACAGGCGCTGCGCCAGCGCCGACATCTCGTCAGCCGCCGACGATGCCTCGAACGCCGCACGCACCGCAGGCAGTTCACCCAGCAACGGACTCGGCCGCTGCGCCATAAACGTGCCCGCGAACCGCTCCCAGTCCACATCAGCGACGATCACATTGCCGTCACCGCGCTCCAACGCCGTGGCCAGACCCGCAATCGCCACCGCCGGATCCATCGTCGGCAAACCCCTGCGCCGCAAATGCCCCGCCGCATCGCCACCGGCGCCGGCGACCATGCCGCCACCACCCCACGGACCCCACGCAACCGCCGTAGCAGCCAGACCCGCCGCCCTACGATGGCCAGCAAGAGAGTCCAAATAGGCGTTGGCGGCCGCATACGCTCCCTGACCACCACTGCCCCACACACCAGCAATGGACGAGAACAGCACGAACGCGTCCAACTGCCGCTCACCCAGCAGCTCGTGGAGGTTCCGCGCACCATCCACCTTCGCCGACAACACATCAGCGAACCCACCCAGATCAGCCGGATCAAGATCGGCAAGAACAGCCGAACGCTCAATGCCCGCCGCATGCACGACCGCGGTGAGGGACGGGATGCTCTCCAGCAGTTCGGCGACGGACTCCCTGTCCGTCATGTCGCAGGCGGCGAACGTGACGCGTGCGCCCAGCTCGACGAGCTCGGCCTCCAACTCCGCGGCACCATCAGCGGCCGGTCCGCGACGGCTCACCAGCACGACGTGCTCGGCCCCGTGCCCCGCCAACCAGCGGGACACGTGACCACCCAGGGCACCGAGGCCACCGGTCACGAGGACCGTCCCACTCGGCGTCCAGCCGGCGCCGAGGGCATTCGTGCTCATCGGCGCGGGTACCAGCCTGCGCCCGAGGATTCCGCCGCCACGCAGGGCGATCTGGTCCTCGCCGTTCGGGTCGGCGAGGGCGGATGCGAGAAGGTCGCCGGTCGTCTCGTCCTGCGCTTCGGGCAGGTCGACCAGGCCGCCCCAGCGGCCTGGCTGCTCCAGCGCGGCAACTCGGCCAAGGCCCCACAGCATCGACTGCTCGAACCCGGCAACCACATCGTCCGCACCCGCCGACACCGCGCCCGACGTAAGGCACCACAGCGGCACGTCCGCCTCACCGAGTGCCTGCAACAGACCGATCGTGGCCGCGACACCCGCGGGCACAGTCGAATCACCCGCATCGGCGAGCCCGAGCAGCGAGACCACACCACTCAGAGCCGACAGACCGGCCAACTGCTCCGTCCAGTCGGCTGCTTCCGGGTCCACGTGCAGGACCTGGACGTCGTCCGCGCCGTTACGGGTCAGCGACTCACGCACCCAATCGGCACGGTCCTCACCCACCGGCGCGACGACCAGCCAGACACCATCCAGGCGCCCAGACCCGGCAGCCACCGACCGCCACTCGACCCCATACCGCCAGCCGTCCACGGTGGAGCGACCCTGCTGCTCCTTGCGCCACGCGGAAAGCCTCGGCAGCACCGCACTCAGCGGAGCGTCCGACGACACATCCAACGTACGGGCGAGGTCGGCGATGTCGCCGTCCTCCACGACCCCCCAGAACCGCGCCTCCACCGGCGACAGGAGCTCAACCTCCATGTCGGCGGCGGAGGGAGCGTCCAGCCAATAGCGCTCGCGCTGGAAGGCGTACGTCGGCAGGTCCACCCGCCGCGCACTGCGATCGGCGAAGAACACCTCCCAGTCCACTCGGACGCCCCGCACATGCAGGTGCCCCGCGGCGGTCGTGGCGGCCACCGCCTCCGGGCGATCACCACGCAGCACCGGCACGAAGCCCGCATCAGGCGCGGACTGCTGGCCCAGTGCCGACAGCGTCCCGCCCGGACCGACCTCGACGAACGTGGTCACCTCGTCGTCCACGAGCGTGCCGACGGCAGCGGCGAACCGCACCGACTCACGCACATGCCGCACCCAGTACTCCGACGACGCCAACTCCTCGGCGCTCGCGCGGACACCGGTCAACGTCGACACGATCGGAATCGCGGGCGCCTCGTACGACACTGCTTCCAGCACCCGGCGGAAGTCATCGAGCATCGGGTCCATCAGCGGCGAGTGGAACGCGTGGCTGACCTTCAGGCGAGACACCTTCCGGCCCGCCTCGCGCCACCGCTCCGCAACCGCCTCCACGTCACCCGAGACGCCCGAAATCACCACTGACGACGGGCCGTTGACCGCAGCAATCCCGACGGTCTCCGGCAAGTCCGATGCGACCTCGGCCTCGGACGCCTGGATTGCCACCATCGCGCCACCGGACGGCAGCGCCTGCATCAGCGCACCACGCGCCGACACCACCTTGACCGCGTCCTCCAGCGACCACACACCAGCCACGTGGGCCGCGGTCAGCTCGCCGATCGAATGCCCCGCCAGGGCATCGGGCTGCACGCCCCACGACTCAAGCAGCCGGAACAACGCCACCTCGACCGCGAACAACGCAGGCTGCGTCACCCCGGTCTCGTTCAGCGCATCGGCATCCTCACCGAACATCGCCTCACGGACCTCAGGACCGAACTCCGCAAGCACAGCGTCCAGGGAATTGGCGAACACCGGGAAACGGGCCGCCAGTTCACGGCCCATGCCGAGCCGCTGCGAACCCTGCCCCGAGAACAGGAAGGCCAGTCGACCAGGGGCGTCGGCAAGTCCCGTGACCACGGCGCCGTTCGTCCGGCCCTCCGCCACGGCTGCCAAAGCCGCCTGGAACTCGGACCGCTCACCGGCGACCACCACCGCACGGTGCTCAAGCATCGCCCGCGAGGACACCAGCGCACGGCCCACGTCCGCCACGGCCAGATCCGACGCCTCGTCCGCGAAGGACTTGAGCCGTGCCGCCTGCTCCCGCAGCGCCTCGGCGCTCCGCGCCGAAAGCACCCACGGAACCAGGCCCGCGTTGCCCACCGGCTCCGGTGCCTCCGCCTGCTCCGCCTGCGCAACCGCAGGAGCCTGCTCGACGATGACATGCGCGTTCGTGCCGCTCACACCGAACGAAGACACACCCGCCCGCCACGGCTGCCCCGTCTCCGGCCACGGACGCGCCTCCGTCAGCAACTCAACAGCGCCCGCAGACCAATCCACGTGCGACGACGGCTCGTCCACGTGCAGCGTCTTCGGCAGTACCCCCTGCCGCATCGCCATCACCATCTTGATCACACCGGCCACGCCCGCGGCCGCCTGTGTGTGACCGATGTTCGACTTCACCGAGCCCAGCCACAGCGGCCGGTCGGCGGGCCGGTCCTGGCCGTAGGCCGTCAGGAGCGCCTGCGCCTCGATCGGGTCGCCCAGCTTCGTACCCGTACCGTGCGCCTCCACCGCGTCCACCTGTGCCGCGGTGAGCTGTGCGCTCGCCAGCGCCTGGCGGATGACCCGCTGTTGGGAAGGGCCGTTCGGGGCGGTCAGGCCGTTCGACGCGCCGTCCTGGTTCACCGCCGAGCCGCGGATCACTCCAAGGACCTCGTGGCCGTTGCGCTCCGCGTCCGAGAGACGCTCGAGGACCAGCAGGCCGACGCCCTCGCCCCAGCCGGTGCCATCGGCGGCGTCGGCGAACGCCTTGACCCGGCCGTCGGTGGCGAGGCCGCGCTGGCGGCTGAAGTCGATGAACACCCCGGGCGTCGACATCACGGTGACGCCGCCCGCGAGGGCGATCGGGCACTCGCCGTGCCGCAGCGCGTGCACCGCGAGGTGCATGGCGACCAGGGACGACGAGCAGGCGGTGTCGATGGTCAGCGCGGGGCCCTCGAAACCGAAGGTGTAGGACAGCCGGCCGGAGATGACGCTCGCCGCGTTGCCGGTGCCGAGGTAGCCCTCGTAGCCCTCCGGTGCGCCGGTCAGCAGGCGTGCCAGGTAGTCCTGGCCGTTGGTGCCGACGAACACGCCCGACCTGCTGCCCCGCAGCGTGTGCGGGTCGATGCCCGCCCGCTCGAAGGCCTCCCAGGACGTCTCCAGGAGTAAGCGCTGCTGCGGGTCCATCGCCGCGGCCTCACGCGGTGAGATCCCGAAGAAGGCCGGGTCGAAGTCCGGCACGTCGTGGATGAAGGCGCCCTCACGGGTGTAGCAGGTCCCCTGCCGGTCGGGGTCGTCGTCGAAGAGTGCCTCCAGGTCCCATCCACGGTTGGTGGGGAACTCGGAGACGGCGTCCTTGCCGCCCTCCAGGAGTCGCCACAGGTCCTCCGGCGAGCGCACACCACCAGGGAACCGGCAGCTCATGCCGACGATCGCGATCGGCTCGGCCTCGCGCTCCTCGGCCTCCCGCAGCTTGCCGCGTGCCTCCTGGAGGTCCACGGAGGCTCGGCGGAGGTAGTCGAGGTACTTCTCCTCGTTGGACATGTGTTGCGACCCTTCAGGTGAGTTCATCGGCTCAGGACCGACCGAGTGGTGCGTCGAGCAGCGGGAGCGGCTCGTGCTCAGGACTTGCCAAGTTGATCGTCGAGCAGCGCGAGCAGCTCATCCGCCGACGCGGTACGCGCGTCCGTTCCGGACTCGGCGGGTTCTGTGCGGTTGTGCGTTGCGTCCCACTTGGACAGCAGGGCGCGGAGGCGTTCTCCGACGGCCGCGCTCTGTTCGTCGTCCGGCGTGAGGAGGGACAACGTGGACTCCAGACGGTCCAGTTCGGTGTCGATGGTCGGCGTCCCGCCTCCCGGCAACCCGTCGAGCACGTGCGCGGCGAGCGCGGACGGCGTGGGGAAGTCGAAGACGAGCGTCGCGGGCAGGCTCAGGCCGGTGGTGGCGTTGAGGAGGTTGCGGAACTCGACGGCGGTGAGCGAGTCGAAGCCCAGCTCCTGGAACGCCCGGCCCGGTTCCACCAGCTTGGTTCCCTCGTGCCCGAGGACGGCGGCCGCCGCCTCCCGCACCAGGTCGAGGACGGCACGTTCGCGCTCAGCCCCGGACAGCGCGGTGAGCTTGGCCACCATGTCGACCGGCGCCGTCGTCTCGGCGGCGCCCTGGGCGCGGTGCACGCCGGGCAGTTCCTGGAGCAGCGGGCTGGGCCGCACCGACGTGAAGGCCGGGGCGAACACACCCCAGTCGACGTCCGCCACGAGCGCCGTCGGATCGCCCTGTCGGACGGCCCGGTCCAGCGCGGCGACGGCCTGCTCGGGCTCCAGCGGGGCCAGGCCGCGGCGGCGCAGCTGTTCGCCGAGCTGCCCGTCGGCCATTCCACCGCCGCCCCAGGGCCCCCACGCGACCGCGGTGGCGGGCAGGCCGGCGGCCACCCGCTGTTCGGCGAGTGCGTCGAGGTAGGCGTTGGCAGGCGCGTAGTTGCCCTGGGCCGCGGCACCGAACGTGCCCGACACGGAGGAGAACATCACGAAGGCCGACAGGTCCATGTCGCGGGTCAGCTCGTCCAGGTTGGCCGCGGCGCCGGCCTTCGGCCGCAGCACGGCGTCGAGCCGCTCCGGGGTGAGCGAGGACAGTACGCCGTCGTCCAGGGTGCCCGCCGCGTGGACGACCGCGGTGAGCGGGAACTCCGCGGGAACGGATGCCAGCAGGTCCGCGAGCGCGTCGCGGTCGGCGACGTCGCAGGCCGCGATCGTGACACGGGCGCCAAGCGCGGTCAGCTCCGCGTGCAGTTCCTTCGCGCCGTCGGCCTCCAGGCCGCGCCTGCTGGTCAGGAGCAGATGCTCGGCGCCCTTCGCCACCAGCCACCTGGCGACGTGCCCGCCGAGCGAGCCGGTGCCGCCGGTGACGAGGACCGTGCCGGTGGGGTCCCAGTCGCCGAGGCGAGCCGAGGTCACCGGCTGGAGCCGTCGGCCGTACACCCCGCTGGCGCGGAGCGCGACCTGGTCCTCGCCCTGTGTTCCGGACAGGACGCCCGCGAGGCGTGCGCCGCTGCGCTCGTCCAGCGTGCCGGGCAGGTCGACGAGGCCGCCCCAGCGTTCGGGGTGTTCCAGTGCGACGACCCGGCCGAAGCCCCACACCATCGCCTGGTCGGGTGCCGCGGGTGTGTCGGAGCCGCCGATGGCGACACCACCCCGCGTCGCGCACCACAGCGGGGCGGCGATGCCGATGTCGCTGAGGGCCTGGACGAGGGCGAGGGTCGCGTGCAGGCCGCCGGACGGCAGTTCGGGGTCGAGCGCGAGCAGCGAGAGCATGCCCGCGACGGGCTCGCCGGTCGCCGTCCTGGCCTCGGTCGCCATGCGGGCCGCGAGGGATTCCCGGTCCACCGCGTCGCCGGTCCTGACGGGAACCACCTGCGCGCCGTGCCTGCTCAGCGCGTCGGCGACGGCTTCCTCACCGGCGCCGTCCCGGCTGACCACGAGCCAGGTGCCCGTGAGTGCCGCGGTGGGCTCGCTCACCGGCTGCCAGGTCACGCGGTAGCGCAGGCCGTCGACCGCGGAGTTCTCGGCCTGTTCCTGCCGCCACGACGAGAGCCGGGGCAGCACCGCGCTGATCGGGTCGTCGAGGGACACGGCAAGCTCGTCCGCGAGTCCGCCGAGGTCGCCTTCGGCGACAGCCGCCCAGAATCGCGCGTCGACGGCCCCGGAGACCTCGCCCGACGGGGCCTGGGCCAGGGTCGGCCAGTACCTCTGCCGCTGGAAGGCGTAGGTGGGCAGGTCGATGTGCGCGCCGCCGGCGGTCAGGGCGGTCCAGTCGACGGCGACACCGAGCACGTGCAGCCTGCCCGCGGCCGTAGCCAGTTCGAGCGTCTCGGACCGGTCGCCGCGCAGCGCGGGCACGAACGCGGCGTCGGGCGCGGTCTCCTGGCCGAGGGCGGTGAGCACCCCGCCGGGACCGATCTCCAGGAACGCGTCCACGCCCTGGTCCCGCAGCGTGCCGACGGCGTCGGCGAACCGCACCGCATCGCGCACGTGCCGCACCCAGTACTCCGGCGACGTCAGCTCTTCGACGGTCGCCCGCGCGCCGGTCAGCGTGGACACGATCGGGATGGCCGGAGCCTCGTACGACACCTCTTCAAGCACGCGGCGGAAGTCGTCGAGCATCGGCTCCATGAGCGGTGAGTGGAACGCGTGGCTGACGCGGAGCCGCGTCACCTTCCGCCCGGTCTCACGCCAGCGCTCGGCGATGGCCTCGGCATCGGCGGCGACGCCCGAAAGCACCACCGAGGCCGGGCCGTTCACCGCTGCGATGCCCACGGTGTCGGTCAGCTCCGGCAGGATCTCGGCCTCGGTCGCCTGGATCGCGAACATCGCGCCGCCCTCGGGCAGCGCCTGCATGAGGCGACCCCGGCTCGACACCACCGCGGCGGCGTCGGCCAGCGACCAGACACCGGCCACGTGGGCCGCTGCCAGCTCGCCGATGGAGTGCCCGGCAAGCACCTCGGGACGGATGCCCCAGGACTCCACGAGGCGGAACAGCGCTACCTCGACCGCGAACAGCGCGGGCTGCGTCACCGCGGTCTGGTTCAGCGCTTCGGCGTCGTCTCCGAACAGCAGGTCCCGCAGCGGCACGGCGGAGTCGCCCTTGGCGTCGCTGTGGGCATCGATGTGGGCGCAGACCTCGTCGAGCGCGGCCGCGAACACCGGGAAGCGGTCGTACAGTTCGCGTCCCATGCCGAGCCGCTGTGCGCCCTGGCCGGAGAACAGGAACGCCGCCCGGTGCCCCGCCGCGACGCCGGAGACGAGACCGTTCGCGGTCCGCCCCTCGGCGAGCGCGCCGAGGGCCGCGAGCAGCCCGTCGCGGTCCTGCCCGACGACGACCGCCCGGTGATCGAGGGAGGCTCGCGTCTGAGCGAGCGTGGTGGCGGCGTCGAGCAGGTTCAGCTCCGGGTGCGCCACGAGGTGGGCGCGCAGCCGTTCGCCCTGCGCACGCAGCGCGTCGTCGCCCCGAGCCGATACCAGCAGCGGCAGCACGGATGGCTCCGGTGCGGCCTTCGGTACGGCGACCGGGGTGACCGGCGCCTGCTCGATGATGGCGTGTGCGTTGGTTCCGCTGAACCCGAACGACGACACGCCGAACCGGCGCGGCCGGTCGGTCTCCGGCCAGGGGCGGGCCTCGGTGAGGAGCTCGATGTCACCGGCCGACCAGTCGACCTGCGGAGTCGGCTCGGCGACGTGCAGCGTCTTCGGCAGCACGCCGTGCTGCATCGCCATGACCATCTTGATGACGCCGCCGACGCCGGCCGCGCCCTGGGTGTGACCGATGTTCGACTTCAGCGACCCGAGCCACAGCGGCTGTTCGGCGGGCCGGTCCTGGCCGTAGGTGGCAAGGAGCGCCTGCGCCTCGATCGGGTCGCCCAGCTTCGTACCGGTGCCGTGCGCCTCCATGGCATCCACGTCGGCCGACTCCAGGCCCGCGCTGGCGAGCGCCTGCCGGATGACGCGCTGCTGCGAGGGACCGTTCGGGGCGGTCAGGCCGTTGGACGCGCCGTCCTGGTTCACCGCGGTGCCCCGCACGACGGCAAGCACGCGGTGCCCGTTCCGCCGGGCGTCGGAAAGACGCTCCAGTACGAGCATGCCGACGCCCTCGCCCCAGCCGGTGCCTTCGGCGTCCGACGAGAACGGCCTGCACCGACCGTCCACGGAAAGGCCGCGCTGGCGGCTGAAGTCCATGAACGCGCCCGGCGTCGTCATCACCGCCACGCCACCGGCCAGCGCCATCGAGCACTCGCCCGACCGCACCGCCTGCGCGGCCAGGTGCAGGGCCACGAGGGACGAGGAGCACGCCGTGTCGACCGTGACCGCAGGTCCCTCGAGACCGAACGTGTAGGAGAGCCGACCGGACGTGACGCTCGCCGCGTTGCCCGTACCGACGTACCCCTCGACGCTCTCCTCGCCCGCCGCCAGCAGGTTCGCGTAGTCCTGGATGCTGGTGCCGGCGTAGACGCCGATGTCGCGTCCCCGCACCGAGTTCGGGTCGATGCCGGACCGCTCGAATGCCTCCCAGGAGGTCTCGAGCAGCAGCCGGTGCTGCGGGTCCATGGCGAGGGCCTCGCGGGGCGAGATCCCGAAGAACGTCGGGTCGAACAGGTCGGCGTCGTGCAGGAAGCCGCCCTCGCGGGTGTACGTGGTGCCTGCGTGGTCGGGGTCCGGGTGGTAGATCGCGTCCAGGTCCCAGCCGCGGTTTCCGGGGAACTCGCTGATGGCGTCGGCGCCGTCGAGGACGAGTCGCCACAGGTCCTCGGGCGAGTTCACCCCGCCGGGGTAGCGGCAGCTCATGCCGACGATCGCGATCGGCTCGTCGGCCACGGCGGTGGTCGTGCGGGTACGCGCCGCCGCGACGGGCGCGCCCGCGAGTTCGGCGACGAGGTGCGCGACGAGCGCGGCAGGGGTCGGGTAGTCGAAGACCAGCGTGGCGGGCAGGCGCAGCTCGGTGGCCGCGTTGAGCCGGTCGCGGAATTCGACGGCGGTCAGTGAGTCGAACCCGAGCTCCTTGAACGCTCGGTCGGGTACGACGGCGTGCGCCGAACTGTGGCCGAGCACCACGGCCACATGACCGAGCACGAGGTCAAGCAGTGCCTTCTCCCGCTCGGTCTCGGTCAGCCCGGCGAGGGACTGCGCCAGCGCGGACGCGGCGGCCCCGGAATCGGCGGTCCTGCGCACGCTGCCTCGCACCAGGCCGCGCATGAGGTGCGGCACAGGCTGGGAACGCGCCTGCCGCTGCAGCACGGTCAGGTCGAGAGGGATCGGCACGAGCGCGGCACGGCCCGTGGAACCCGCCGCGTCGAACAGCGCCAGGCCTTCGGTCACGCCGATCGGCATCGCGCCGCCGCTGGTGATCCGCCGTACGTCGGCCTCGTCGGGGCTGTCTGCCGTGCCGTTCGTGTCCGCCCAGAGGCCCCAGGCCAAGGATGTGGCAGGCAGTCCTGCGGCGCGGCGGTGCTGGGCGAGCGCGTCCAGGAAGGTGCCGGCCGCCGCGTTGTTGCCCTGGGCCGGGTCGCCGAGGGCGCCCGCCGCCGAGGAGAACAGCACGAAGGCGGACAGGTCGAGGTCGCGGGTCATCTCGTGCAGGTGCCAGGCCGCGTCGGCCTTGGGCCGGAAGACCGTGTCGATCTGGTCCGGGGTCATCGATTCGATCGTGGCGGTGTCCAGCACGCCTGCGGTGTGGATCACGGCGGATATGTCGTGGTCGGCGAGCAGCGCCTTGAGGGCTTCGCGGTCGGCGACGTCGCATGCCGCGTACGTCACTTCGGCGCCCTGCGCGGTGAGTTCGTCACGCAGTTCCTCGGCGCCCTCGGCCCCGGCGCCGCTCCGGCTCACCAGCAGCAGGGTGCGCACGCCTCGCTCGGCGACCAAGTGCCGGGCGACAAGACCGCCCAGCGTGCCCGTGGCACCGGTGACCAGCACCGCACCGGTACCAAAGCCGGGGTCATCCGTCGCGGACTGGCGCACCCTGGCCAAGCGGGGCACACGAACATCGCCGGACCGCAGCGCCAACTGCGGCTCACCGATGGCCAGCGCAGACGGCAGTACATCGAGCGAGGACGCCTCGTCGTCGAGGTCGACCAGCACGATCCGGTCCGGATTCTCCGACTGGGCGGAGCGCACCAGACCCCACACCGCCGCCTGAGCGACATCTCGTACGTCGTCATCAGCCGAGGCGGCAATCGCACCGTTGGTCGCAATGACCAGACGGGACGCGTCGAACCGCCCGTCCGTCAACCAGGATTGGACTGCGTTCAGTGCCCAGTGCGCCGCCTCATGCGCCCCGGTGGCCGGGTCGGACGAGGAAGTGTCCGGGCACGGCAGAACGATGAAGTCGGGCAGCTCCGCCGCCTCCGCCAGCAGCGGCAGGTCGGTCCACTCAATCGTCTCAATCGTCGGTACGTCGCCGTCGGACGAAGGAGCCGCCACCCAGTCGACGCCGAACAGGGACTCCCCGTTCTGCCGCGCCGGCTTCGCCGCCATGGGGCGCAGTACGAGCGAGTCGATCGTGGCCACCGGTGCGCCGGAGCCGTCCGCGACCGTCAGCGCCACTCCGTCCCCGCCGATGGGCGACAGCCGCACCCGCAACGCCGTCGCGCCCGAGGCGTGCAGCCGCACACCCGACCACGAGAACGGCAGGCCGCCGGAGTCACCTTCGCCACCCGCCAGACCGATCGCGTGCAGCGCCGCGTCGAGCAACGCCGGGTGCAGACCGAAGCCGTCCACTCCCACACCGTCCGGGAGCCCGACCTCGGCGAACACCTCGTCGCCCTTGCGCCAGGCCGACCGCAGCCCCTGGAACACCGGCCCGTAGCCGAAGCCACCCGCGACCATGCGGTCGTAGTGGCCGTCCAGATCGACAGCCTCCGCGCCCGTCGGCGGCCACTCCACCAGCGAAACCCCACCGGAGCGGCTGCCCTCGCGCAGTACGCCGGTGGCGTGCCGGGTCCACGCACGGCCGTCGTCGCTGTCACCCACACTGGAGTGGAAGCTCAGCTCACGCCTGCCCGACGAATCCTCGGCGCCGACCCACACCTGCACCCGCACCGATCCGCGCTCGGGCAGAACGAGGGGCGCTTCGAGGGTCAACTCCTCGACCAGGTCACACCCGACCTCGTCCCCCGCACGCACCGCCAGCTCGACGAACGCAGCACCAGGCAGCAGTACCGAACCCTGGACGAGGGAGTCGGCCAGCCACGGGTGGGTCTGGAGCGACAACCGGCCGGTCAGCAGCACACCGTCCGTGCCGCCGAGGGTGACGGTCGCGCCAAGCAGCGGGTGCTCCGCCGCACCGAGCCCGACCGCCGAGACATCGCCCATCGCGGGCAGCACATCGGGCCAGTAGCGCTCGCGCTGGAACGCGTACGTCGGCAGGTCCACCCGCCGCGCACTGCGACCGGCGAAGAACACCTCCCAGTCCACTCGGACGCCACGCACGTGGAGCTGTCCTGCGGCGGTCGTAGCGGCCGCCGCCTCCGGGCGGTCGCCACGCAGCACCGGCACAAAGGTTGCCTCCGGCGCGGACTCACGCCCAAGCGCCGACAGCGTGCCACCCGGGCCGACCTCGACGAACGTACCCACACCCTCGTCCACGAGTGTGCTCACGGCGTCGGCGAACCGCACCGACTCACGCACATGCCGCACCCAGAACTCGGGCGAGGCCAACTCCTCGGCGGTCGCGCGGACACCGGTCAGCGTCGACACGATCGGGATCTGGGGTTCACCGCACTCGACTCCCTCGACCACCGAGCGGAACTTGTCGAGCATGGGGTCCATCAGCGGGGAGTGGAACGCGTGACTCACGCGGAGGGCGGTCGCCTTCCGGCCTGCCTCGCGCCACCGCTCGGCGACAACCTCCACGTCGGCGGCGACACCGGAAATGACAACCGAGTTGGGGCCGTTGACCGCAGCAATCCCGACGGTCTCCGGCAAGTCCGATGCGACCTCGGCCTCGGACGCCTGGATCGCCACCATCGCGCCACCGGACGGCAGCGCCTGCATCAGCCCGGCACGGGCCGACACCACCTTGACCGCGTCGGACAGCGACCAGACACCGGCCACATGGGCCGCGGCCAGCTCGCCGATCGAGTGGCCCGCCAGTACGTCGGGGCGAACACCCCAGGACTCAAGGAGACGGAAGAGGGCGACTTCGACCGCGAACAGCGCGGGCTGCGTCACTCCAGTCTCGTTCAGGGCATCGACGTCCTCACCGAAGAGGACGTCGCGCACCTGCGGGTCGAACTCCGACAGCGCGGCGTCCAGGGCGTCGCCGAACACCGGGAAACGGGCCGCCAGTTCACGGCCCATACCGAGCCGCTGCGACCCCTGCCCCGAGAACAGGAAGGCCAGTCGGCCGGGCTCACCAGCTACGCCCGTGACCACGGCACCGGTCGGCTGCCCCTCGGCCACGGCCGCCAGAGCAGCCAGGAACTCCGATCGGTCGGTGCCAATCACCACGGCACGGTGCTCAAGCACCGCCCGCGAGGACACCAGCGCGCGACCCACGCCCCCCACACTCAGCCCGGGAGTCGTGTCCGCGAAGGACTTGAGCCGCGCCGCCTGCTCCCGCAGCGCCTCGGCACTCCGCGCCGACAGCAGCCACGGAACCAGGCCCGCGTCGCCCACCGGCTCCGGTGCCTCCGCCTGCTCCTCCTGCGCAACCGCAGGAGCCTGCTCGACGATGACATGCGCGTTCGTACCACTCACACCGAACGACGACACACCCGCCCGCCACGGCTGACCCGTCTCCGGCCACGGACGCGCCTCCGTCAGCAACTCAACAGCGCCCGCAGACCAGTCCACATGCGACGACGGCTCATCCACGTGGAGAGTGCGCGGAAGTACTCCGTGCTGCATCGACATGACCATCTTGATCACGCCCGCCACGCCCGCGGCGGCTTGGGTGTGACCGATGTTGGACTTCACCGAACCGAGCCACAACGGCCGGTCGGCGGTGCGGTCCTGGCCATAGGTGGCAAGGAGCGCCTGGGCCTCGATCGGGTCGCCGAGCGTGGTGCCGGTGCCGTGCGCCTCCATGGCATCCACGTCGGCCGACTCCAGGCCCGCGCTCGCCAGCGCCTGGCGGATGACGCGCTGCTGTGACGGACCGTTCGGAGCGGTCAGGCCGTTGGACGCACCGTCCTGATTGACCGCCGAGCCCCGCACGACGGCCAGCACCTGGTGGCCATTGCGCTGGGCATCCGAAAGGCGCTCCACGAGCAGCATGCCAACGCCCTCACCCCAACCAGTGCCATCGGCGGCATCGGCGAACGCCTTGCAGCGTCCGTCCACGGACAGCCCGCGCTGACGGCTGAACTCAATGAACGCACCCGGCGTCGACATCACCGTCACACCACCGACCAGTGCCAACTCGCACTCGCCCTTGTGCAGTGCCTGGCTCGCCCAGTGCAGGGCGACCAGCGACGACGAGCACGCAGTGTCCACGGTGACGGCCGGGCCTTCGAGACCGAACGTGTAGGACAGTCGGCCGGAGATGACGCTTGCCGCATTGCCAGTACCCGCGTAGCCGTCCACGTTCTCCCGCGAGGCCATCAACAAGGCCCCGTAGTCCTGGCCGTTGGTGCCCACGAAGACACCGGAGCGGCTTCCGCGCAGCGAGTTCGGGTCGATGCCCGCCCGCTCGAAGGCCTCCCAGGAGGTCTCAAGGAGCAGCCGCTGCTGCGGGTCCATCGCCAGCGCTTCACGGGGTGAGATCCCGAAGAACGCCGGGTCGAAGTCCGCGACATCGTTCAGGAAGGCGCCCATGCGGCTGTACGTGGTGCCCGACTGCTCGGGGTCGGGGTCGTAGAGCGAGTCGATGTCCCAGCCGCGGTCGGCGGGGAATCCGGCCACCGCGTCCGCACCGGACTCGACAAGTCGCCACAGATCTTCCGGCGACTCGACGCCGCCGGGGAAGCGGCAGCTCATGCCGACGATCACGATCGGCTCATCGGCCACCATCGCAACGGCCTCGTTGGACACGACATCGACCACGCCACCCAGCAACTCGGCTCCGAGATGCGCCGCGAGCGCGGCAGGAGTCGGGTAGTCGAAGACCAGCGTGGCCGGCAACGCCAGCTCGGTCGCCGCGTTCAACCGGTTGCGCAGCTCGACAGAGCTGAGCGAATCGAAGCCGAGCTCCTTGAACGCACGGTCGGGTACGACGGCGTGCGCCGAACTGTGGCCGAGCACCACGGCCACATGGCCGAGCACGAGGTCCAGCAGTGCCTTCTCCCGCTCCGCGACGGGCATCACCGCCAGCGACCGCGCCAACGCAGACCCGGCGACAACGAGGCCAGACTCGACCGTCCTGCGCGCGCTGCCCCGCACCAGGCCGCGCATGATGTGCGGCACCGGTTGGGAACGCGCCTGCCGACGCAACACCGGCAGGTCGAGAGGAATTGGCACCAGGGCGGCACGCCCCGTGGATCCCGCCGCGTCGAACAGCGCCAGGCCCTCGGCCGCACCGATCGGGATCACGCCACTGCGGGTCATCCGCCGTACGTCAGCCTCGTCGAGGCTGCCTGCCATGCCGTCGGTTGAGGCCCACAGGCCCCACGCGAGCGAGGTCGCGGCAAGCCCGGCCGCGTGACGGTGCTGGGCGAGCGCGTCCAGGAACGTGTTGGCGGCCGCGTAGTTGCCCTGGCCAGGTCCACCGAGGATGCCCGCCACCGAGGAGAACAGCACGAAGGCGGACAGGTCGAGGTCGCGGGTCAGCTCGTGCAGGTGCCAGGCCGCGTCGACCTTGGGCCGGAAGACGGCGTCGATCCGCTCGTCGGTCAGTGAGCCGATCGTGCCGTCGTCCAGCACACCTGCGGTGTGCACCACAGCGGATATCTCGTGCCCGGCCAGCAGCGCCTCGAGGGCTTCGCGGTCGGCGACGTCGCATGCCGCGTACGTCACTTCGGCGCCCTGCGCGGTGAGTTCGTCGCGCAGTTCTTCGGCGCCCGAGGCGGCAGCGCCACGCCTGCTCACCAGGAGCAGGTTGCGCACGCCTCGCTCGGCGACCAAGTGCCGGGCGACAAGACCACCCAGCGTGCCCGTGGCACCGGTGACCAGGACGGCACCGGAACCGAAGCCGGGGTCATCCGTCGCGGACTGGCGCACCCTGGCCAAGCGGGGCACACGAACATCTCCGGACCGCAGCGCCAACTGCGGCTCACCGGTGGCCAGCGCAGACGGCAGTACATCGCGCGAGACCGCCTCGTCGTCGAGGTCGACCAGCACGATCCGGTCCGGATTCTCCGACTGGGCGGAGCGCACCAGACCCCACACCGCCGCCTGAGCAACATCTCGTACATCGTCATCAGCCGAGGCGGCAATCGCACCATTGGTCACAATGACCAGACGCGACACGTCGAACCGCCCGTCCGCCAACCAGGATTGGACTGTGTCCAGTGCCCAGTGCGCCGCCTCATGCGCACCGGCCACCGGGTCGGACCCGGAAGTGACCGGGCAGGGCAGAACAACGAAGTCAGGCAGCTCCGCCGCCCCAGCCAGCGCCTCCAGGTCGGTCCACTCGACCGTCGGAACACCGCCTCCGGCCAGGGGCAGCACCGACACCCAGTCGACGCCGAACAGTGCGTCGTCCTGACCGTCGCCGCCGAGCTGATCCAGAGACACCGGACGCAGCACCAGCGAGTCGATCGTCGCTACCGGTGCGCCGGAGCCATCCGCGACCGTCAGCGCCACTCCGTCCGCGCCGATGGGCGACATCCGCACGCGCAGCGCCGTCGCACCCGAGGCGTGCAACCGCACCCCGGACCACGAGAACGGCAAGCCATCGGCATCGCCATCAGTCAGGCCAACCGTGTGCAACGCCGAGTCCAACAGCGCCGGGTGCAGACCAAACCCCTCAGCCTTCACACCCTCCGGCAGCTCAACCTCGGCGAACACCTCATCGCCCTTGCGCCAGGCCGACCGCAGCCCCTGGAACACCGGGCCATAACCCAAGCCCAACTCCGCCAAACCGCCGTAGAACCCCTCCAGGTCCACAACCTCCGCACCCGCCGGCGGCCACTCCACCAGCGAAACCCCACCGGAACGGCTGCCTGCCCCCAGCGCACCCGTGGCGTGCCGAGTCCACGCACGGCCGTCGTCACTGTCACCCACACTGGAGTGGAAGCTCAGCTCACGCCTGCCCGACGAATCCTCGGCGCCGACCCACACCTGAACCCGCACCGAACCCTGCTCGGGCAGAACGAGCGGCGCTTCCAGGGTCAACTCCTCGACCAGGTCACACCCGACCTGGTCACCGGCACGTACCGCCAGCTCGACGAACGCAGCACCGGGCAGCAGCACCGAACCCTGCACCACATAGTCAGCCAGCCACGGATGCGACTGAACCGACAACCGACCGGTCAACAACACACCATCCGTGCCGCCGAGGGTGACGGTCGCGCCAAGCAGCGGGTGCTCGGCCGCACCGAGGCCGGCCGCCGCGACATTGCCGATCGCGGGCAGCACATCGGGCCAGAACTGCTCGCGCTGGAACGCGTACGTCGGCAGATCAATTCGGCGTGCGCCGCGACCGGCGAAGAACGCTTCCCAAGCCACCTGTACACCGCACACGTGCAGCTGTCCTGCGGCGGTCGTGGCGGCAACCGCCTCAGGGCGGTCGCCACGCAGCACCGGCACAAAGGTTGCCTCCGGCGCGGACTCACGCCCAAGCGCCGACAGCGTGCCACCCGGGCCGACCTCGACGAACGTACCCACACCATCCGCGACCAGAGCCCCGACAGCGTCGGCGAACCGCACCGACTCACGCACATGCCGCACCCAGTACTCCGCCGACGCCAACTCCTCGGCGCTCGCCCGGACTCCGGTCAGCGTCGACACGATCGGGATCGCGGGCGCCTCGTACGACACCTCTTCAAGCACCCGGCGGAAGTCCTCGAGCATCGGGTCCATCAACGGCGAGTGGAACGCGTGACTGACCTTCAGGCGAGACACCTTCTGACCCGCCTCACGCCAACGCTCAGCCACCGCCTCCACGTCACCCGCGACACCCGAAATCACCACTGACGACGGGCCGTTGACCGCAGCAATCCCGACGGTCTCCGGCAGATCCGATGCGACCTCGGCCTCGGGCGCCTGGATCGCGACCATCGCGCCACCGGACGGCAGCGCCTGCATCAGCGCACCACGCGCCGACACCACGGCGGCGGCGTCCTCCAGCGACCAGACACCGGCCACGTGGGCCGCGGCCAGCTCGCCGATCGAGTGCCCGGCCAGCATGTCGGGCCGGACACCCCACGACTCAAGCAGCCGGAACAACGCCACCTCGACCGCGAACAGCGCGGGCTGCGTCACACCCGTCTCGTTCAGCGCATCGGCATCCTCACCGAACAACACCTCACGGACCTCAGGACCGAACTCCGCAAGCACAGCGTCCAGAGCCTCGGCGAACACCGGGAAACGGACCGCCAGTTCACGACCCATCCCGAGCCGCTGCGAACCCTGCCCCGAGAACAGGAAACCCACCCGTCCAGGCTCATCAGCCACGCCCGTGACCACCGCACCGGTCGCCCGGCCCTCGGCCACGGCCGACAGACCGGCCAGGAACTCGGACCGGTCAGCGGCCACGAGCACCGCCCGGTGGTCCAACGCCGACCGCGTAGTGGCGAGCGAGAAGCCCACATCAGCGAGTGCGTGGTCGCCCACCACGGACATCAGCCGCTCGGCCTGGCCACGCAAGGCACCCTCGTCACCCGCCGAAAACACCCACGGAACCAAGCCGTCACGTACCGGCTCCGGAGCTTCCTCCTGCTCCTCCTGCTCGACGGCGGGGGCCTGCTCGATGATGGTGTGCGCGTTGGTACCGCTGAACCCGAACGACGACACACCTGCGCGCAACGGCTGACCGGTCTCCGGCCAGGGGCGCGCCTCCGCCAGCAGTTCCACGGCGCCCGCGGACCAGTCGACATGGGGTGACGGCTCATCCACGTGCAGCGTCTGCGGCAATACACCGTTCCGCATCGCCATGACCATCTTGATCACACCCGCCACACCGGCCGCGGCCTGCGTGTGACCAATGTTCGACTTCACCGAACCCAGCAACAGCGGCTCACCGCTGCGGTCCTGGCCATACGTCGCGAGGAGCGCCTGCGCCTCGATCGGGTCGCCCAGCTTCGTACCGGTGCCGTGCGCCTCGACCACATCCACGTCGGCAGGGGTCAGGCCCGCGCTCGCGAGCGCCTGGCGGATCACGCGCTGCTGCGAGGGGCCGTTCGGGGCGGTCAGGCCGTTCGACGCACCGTCCTGATTGACGGCCGAGCCCCGCACAACCGCGAGCACCTGGTGGCCGTTGCGCTGCGCGTCCGAGAGCCGCTCGACGAACAGCATGCCGACGCCCTCGCCCCAGCCGGTGCCGTCGGCACCGGCGGCGAACGCCTTGCACCGCCCGTCCTCGGCAAGGCCACGCTGACGGCTGAACTCGACGAACGCACCCGGCGTCGACATCACGGTGACGCCACCCGCAAGGGCCAGTTCGCACTCGCCGGACCGCAGTGCCTGCACCGCCAGGTGCAGGGCGACCAGCGACGACGAGCACGCCGTGTCCACCGTGACGGCCGGGCCTTCGAAGCCGAATGTGTAGGACAGCCGGCCCGAGGCCACGCTGGCCGCGTTGCCGGTCGCCACATAGCCGCCGACATCCTCAGCGGCCGCGCCCAGCACCAGCCCGTAGTCCTGCACGTTCGAGCCCACGAACACGCCGACGCGCTCACCGCGCAGCGACGCCGGGTCGACCCCGGCCCGCTCGAACGCCTCCCACGAGGTCTCAAGGAGCAGTCGCTGCTGCGGGTCCATCGCCAGGGCCTCGCGCGGCGAGATCCCGAAGAAGTCCGCGTCGAACCCGCCGACATCTGACAGGAAGGCACCCGAGCGCGAGTACGAGGTTCCCACCCCGCCCGGGTCGGGGTCGTACAACGCCTCCAAGTCCCAACCACGGTCCGTCGGGAACTCCGACACCGCGTCCCCACCGGACAGCAGCACCTGCCACAGGTCCTCGGGGCTCGACACACCACCGGGATACCGGCAGGCCATCGCCACGATCGCGACCGGCTCATCGATCACACCAGAGACTGCGGTGGGAGCGGAGGGGACGGCAACGTCCACGCCGGACAGTTCGGTCCGCAGATACGCGGCGAGCACAGCGGCGTTCGGGTAGTCGTAGACCAGCGTCGCCGGAAGCGCGACACCCGTGGCCTCACTCAGCCGGGCACGCAGCTCCACCGCCGTCAGCGAGTCAAAACCCAACTCCCTGAACGCACGAGACGCCGAAAACGCATCCCCCGACACATGGCCGAGCACCGCGGCAGCCTCATACCGCACCAACTCCGTGAGCTGACGCTCCTGCTCCGCCTCGTCCAAGCCGGACAGGCGCTGCGCCAGCGCCGACATCTCGTCAGCCGTCGACGTCGCCTCGAACGCCGCACGCACCGCAGGCAGTTCACCCAGCAACGGACTCGGCCGCTGCGCCATGAACGTGCCCGCGAACCGCTCCCAATCCACATCAGCGACGACGACGTTCCCGTCACCGCGCTCCAATGCCATGGCCAGACCGGCAATCGCCACCTCAGGAGGCATGGTCGGCAGACCCCTGCGACGCAACTGCGCCGCCGCATCGCCACCGGCGCCGGCGACCATGCCGCCACCACCCCACGGACCCCACGCAACGGCCGTAGCAGCCAACCCCGCCGCCCTACGATGGCCAGCAAGAGAGTCCAGATACGCGTTGGCGGCCGCATACGCCGCCTGACCACCACTGCCCCACACACCAGCAATGGACGAGAACAGCACGAACGCGTCCAACTGCCGCTCACCCAGCAGCTCGTGGAGGTTCCGCGCACCATTCACCTTGGCCGACAACACATGAGCGAACTCGCCAAGATCAGTCGGATCAAGGTCGGCCAGAACGGCCGAGCGCTCAATGCCCGCCGCATGCACGACCGCAGTGAGCGGGTACTCGGCGGGAACCGACGCCAGCACATCCGCCAAGGCGTTTCGGTCAGCGACGTCGCAGGCCGCGATCGTGACACGGGCGCCCAACTCGGTCAGCTCCGCGCACAGCTCCTGCGCGCCGTCGGCGTCCAGTCCACGCCTGTTGGTCAAGAGCAGGTGCTCGGCACCCTTCGCCACCAGCCACCTGGCGACGTGCGCACCGAGCGCACCGGTACCACCTGTGACCAGGACCGTCCCACGCGGCGACCAGCCAGCCCCGGACGCCTTGTCCAGCGGCGCGGGCACCAGCCTGCGCCCCAGAACCTCGCCACTGCGCAGCGCGACCTGGTCCTCGCCACTGGTCCCGGCGAGCACCGAAGCCAGCAGATCACCGGCCCGGTCGTCCTGCGCCTCGGGCAGGTCGACCAATCCGCCCCAGCGGCCCGGCTGCTCCAGCGCGGCCACCCGGCCCAGACCCCACAGCATCGACTGCTCAAACCCGGCGACCTCATCGTCAGAGCCCACCGACACCGCGCCCGACGTCAGGCACCACAGCGGGGCGGACACGTCCACGTCACCCAGCGCCTGCAACAGACCCACCGTGGCCGCGACACCGGCGGGCACGGTCGAATCGCCCGCATCAGCGAGCCCAAGCAGCGACACCACGCCGTTCAGATCCGACAGACCAGCCAACTGCTGGACCCAGTCCACCGCTTCCGCGTCCACGTGCAGGACGTACACATCGTCCGCACCATTGCGGGTCAGCGCGTCACCGACCCACTCGGCGCACTCCTCACCGGCCGGCGCGACGACCAGCCAGGCACCGCCCAACTCCCGACCACCGACGGCAACCGACCGCCACTCGATCCGATACCGCCAGCCCTCCACCGTGGAGCGCCCCAACTGCTCCTTGCGCCAAGCGGAAAGCCTCGGCAGCACCTCACTCAGCGGAGCATCCGACGACACATCCAACGTACGGGCGACGTCAGCGAGGTCACCGTCTTCGACGACCTCCCAGAACCGCGTCTCCGCCGGCGACAGCCCCTGGGTGCGATCCTCGGGCGATACGTCCAGCCAGTAGCGCTGGTGCTGGAACGCGTACGTCGGCAGATCCACCCGCCGGGCGCCACTGCCCGCGAAGTACGCGGCCCAATCGACCGTCACACCTCTCGTGTGCAGCGCGGCGACCGTGGTGACCAGCGCGGTCTCCTCGGCCCTGTCCGCACGCAACGCGGGCAGGAACACCGCGTCGGGCGCACTCCCAAGACCCAGAGCGGACAACGTCCCACCCGGACCGACCTCGACGAACACCTCAGCACCCTGCTGCTCGCGCAGCGCCACAACCGCGTCATGGAACCGCACGGACCCACGCACGTGCCGGACCCAGTACTCAGCCGAGGTCAGCTCCTCGGCAGTCGCCAACCGGCCCGTCAGCGTCGAGACGATCGGGATCGCAGGCGCCTCGTACGACACGCCCTCCAGTACACGGCGGAACTCATCCAGCATCGGGTCCATCAAGGGCGAGTGGAACGCATGGCTGACACGGAGCCGCGTCACCTTCCGGTCCTCGGACCGCCACCGCTCCGCAACCGCTTCCACGTCAGCGGCGACGCCGGAAATGACCACCGAGGCGGGGCCGTTGACGGCAGCGATACCCACCGTCTCCGGCAGATCAGCTGCGACCTCGGCCTCGGAGGCCTGGATCGCGACCATCGCGCCACCGGACGGCAGCGCCTGCATCAGCGCACCTCGCGCCGACACCACCTTGACCGCGTCGGACAGTGACCACACGCCCGCCACATGAGCGGCAGCCAACTCGCCAATCGAATGCCCGGCCAACACATCAGGGCGCACACCCCACGACTGCAAGAGCCGGAAGAGAGCGACCTCGACCGCGAACAGCGCGGGCTGCGTCACCCCCGTCTCGTTCAGCGCTTCGGCATCCTCACCGAACAGCACCTCGCGAACTGCCGGGTCGCATTCACCCAGTACGACGTCCAGAGCCTCGGCGAACACCGGGAAACGGGCGGCCAGTTCACGACCCATCCCCAGCCGCTGCGAACCCTGACCCGAGAACAGGAAACCCAGCAGGCCAGTGGCGGCAGAACCCGTCACCACTCCCGCCGCCTGCCTGCCCTCGGCCAACGCGGTAAGAGCGCTCAGCCGGGTCTCCGCGTCGTCCGCGACGACGACCGCGCGCTGCTCCAGCGATGCCCGCGTCGTCGCGAGGGAGAAGCCGACATCCACAGGGTTCAGGTCAACCGTGCCCGAAACCAGCCGTGCCGCCTGCTGCCGCAGCGCCTCGGCACTCCGCGCCGACAGCACCCACGGCACCAGGCCGACCGGCGCAGAAGCCACAGCGGGAGCCGACTCGTCGACCGCCGGTGCCTGCTCGATGATGGTGTGCGCGTTCGTGCCACTGAATCCGAAGGACGACACGCCGAACCGGCGCGGCCGGTCGGTCTCCGGCCAGGGACGGGCCTCGGTGAGGAGCTCGACGTCACCGGCCGACCAGTCGACCTGCGACGACGGCTCGTCCACGTGCAGCGTCTGCGGCAGCACACCGTGCCGCATCGCCATGACCATCTTGATCACACCTGCCACACCGGCAGCCGCCTGCGTGTGACCGATGTTCGACTTCACCGAACCCAGCCACAACGGCCGGTCAGCGGTGCGGTCCTGGCCGTACGTCGCGAGGAGCGCTTGCGCCTCGATCGGGTCGCCGAGCGTGGTGCCGGTGCCGTGCGCCTCCATGGCATCCACGTCGGCCGACTCCAGGCCCGCGCTGGCGAGTGCCTGGCGGATGACGCGCTGCTGCGACGGACCGTTCGGAGCGGTCAGGCCGTTCGACGCGCCGTCCTGGTTGACCGCCGAGCCCCGCACCACGGCCAGCACCTGGTGGCCATTGCGTCGGGCGTCCGAAAGCCGCTCCACGAGCAGCATGCCGACACCCTCACCCCAGCCAGTGCCATCGGCAGCGTCGGCGAACGCCTTGACCCGGCCGTCCACGGCGAGACCGCGCTGACGGCTGAACTCAATGAAGGAGCCCGGCGTCGACATCACCGACACGCCACCGACCAGAGCCAGTTCACACTCACCCTTGTGCAGCGCGTTGACCGCCAAGTGCAGTGCCACCAACGATGACGAGCACGCGGTGTCCACCGTCACCGCAGGGCCCTCAAAGCCGTACGTGTACGACAGGCGGCCGGAGATGACGCTCGCCGAAATGCCGGTACCCGCGTAGCCCTCGACTTCCTTCTGCGCGGCCATCAACAACGCCGCGTAGTCCTGGCCGTTGGTACCGACGAAGACACCGGAACGGCCGCCACGCAGCGAGTTCGGGTCGATGCCCGCCCGCTCGAACGCCTCCCAGGAGGTCTCAAGGAGCAGTCGCTGCTGCGGGTCCATCGCCGCGGCCTCACGCGGCGAGATCCCGAAGAACGCCGGGTCGAAGTCCGCGACATCGTTCAGGAAGGCGCCCATGCGGCTGTACGTGGTGCCCGACTGCTCGGGGTCGGGGTCGTAGAGCGAGTCGATGTCCCAGCCGCGGTCCGTCGGGAACTGCGACACCGCGTCCCCTCCCCCGGCCACCAAGCGCCACAGGTCCTCCGGCGACTCGACGCCACCGGGGAAGCGGCAGCTCATGCCGACGATCACGATCGGCTCATCGGCCACCATCGCAACGGGCTCATTGGTGACGACATCGACCACACCACCCAGCAGTTCGGCGCCAAGATGCGCCGCAAGCGCGGCCGGGGTCGGATAGTCGAAGACCAGCGTGGCCGGCAGCGCCAACTCGGTCGCCGCATTCAAACGGTTGCGCAGCTCGACAGAGCTCAGCGAATCAAAGCCCAACTCCTTGAACGCACGCTCAGGCGCGATGGCCTGCGCCGAGTTGTGCCCGAGCACCATCGCCACGTGGCCGAGCACGAGGTCCAGCAGTGCCTTCTCCCGCTCCGCCGCGGGCAGCACCGCCAGCGACCGCGCCAACGCAGACCCGGCAACCGTCAAACCGGACTCAACAGCCCTACGTGCACTGCCCCGCACCAGGCCGCGCATGATGTGCGCCACTGGCTGGGAACGCGCCTGCCGACGCAACACCGGCAGGTCGAGAGGGATCGGCACCAGCGCGGTACGGCCGGTGGTTCCCGCCGCATCGAACAGCGCGAGCCCTTCGGCCGCACCGATCGGTAGCGCCCCGCCGCTGGTGATCCGCCGTACGTCGGCCTCATCGAGGCTGCCGGCCATGCCATCCGCATCAGCCCACAGGCCCCACGCCAACGACGTGGCGGACAGCCCGGCCGCCCGACGGTGCTGGGCGAGCGCGTCCAGGAACGCGTTGGCAGCCGCGTAGTTGCCCTGCCCCGCGCCGCCGAAGACACCGGCGGCGGACGAGAACAGCACGAACGCCGACAGGTCCAAGTCCCGCGTCAGCTCGTGCAGATGCCAAGCCGCGTCGACCTTCGGCCGGAACACACCGTCGATCCGCTCGTCGGTCAGCGAGCCGATCGTGCCGTCGTCCAGCACACCCGCCGTATGCACCACGGCGGAGACCTCGTGCTCGGCCAGCAGCGCTGCCACCGCATCCCGATCCGCGACGTCACACGCCGCGAACGCCACCTCGGCGCCCTGCGCGACCAGTTGGTCACGCAGTTCCTCGGCACCCTCAGCCGCGGCACCGCGTCGGCTCACCAGCAGCAGGTTGCGCACATCTCGCTCGGCGACCAGGTGCCGGGCGACAAGGCCACCCAGCGTGCCCGTCGCGCCAGTGATCAGCACCGCACCGGTACCAAAGCCCAGGTCGTCGACCACGGCCTGCCGCACCCTGGCCAGACGCGGGGCATTGGCAGCACCCGAACGCA
The DNA here is from genome assembly GCF_040643025.1 of Streptomyces sp. NPDC047525. Classification (NCBI taxonomy): domain Bacteria; kingdom Bacillati; phylum Actinomycetota; class Actinomycetes; order Kitasatosporales; family Streptomycetaceae; genus Streptomyces; species Streptomyces sp. NPDC047525. The sequence continues at coordinate 431,591 of NZ_JBEYTL010000002.1, read as the reverse complement.
GCGCCAACTGCGGCTCGCCCGTGGCCAGCGCAGACGGCAGTACATCGAGCGAGGACGCCTCGTCGTCGAGGTCGACCAGCACGATCCGGTCCGGATTCTCCGACTGAGCGGAGCGCACCAGACCCCACACCGCCGCCTGCGCGACATCTCGTACATCGTCATCAGCCGTGGCGGCAATCGCGCCACGGGTCACGATGACCAGACGCGACGCGCCGAACCGCTCGTCACTGAGCCACGACTGGACCGCCCGCAGCGCCCAGTGCGCCGCCTCATGCGCACCGGCCACCGGGTCGGACCCGGAAGGGACCGGGCAGGGCAGAGCAATGAAGTCAGGCAGCTCCGCCGCCCCAGCCAGCATCTCCAGGTCAGTCCACTCGACCGTCGGAGCATCGTCCCCGACCAGGGGCACCGACACCCAGTCGACACCGAACAGCGCATCGTCATGGCCATCACCGGCGAACTCTTCCAGCGATATCGGACGCAGCACCAGCGAGTCCACGCTCGCGACCGGGGCACCCGCCCCGTCCGCCACGACCAACGACACTCCGCCCGCGCCGATGGGCGACATCCGCACGCGCAGCGCCGTCGCACCCGACGCATGCAGACGCACCCCGGACCACGAGAACGGCAAGCCATCGACATCGCCATCAGTCAGGCCAACCGTGTGCAACGCCGAGTCCAACAGAGCCGGGTGCAGACCGAATCCCTCAGCCTTCACACCCTCCGCCAGCTCAACCTCGGCGAACACCTCATCACCCTTGCGCCAGGCCGACCGCAGCCCCTGGAACACCGGGCCATAACCCAAGCCCAGCTCCGCCAAACCGCCGTAGAACCCCTCCAGGTCCACGACCTCCGCACCCGCCGGCGGCCACTCCACCAGCGCAACCCCACCGGAACGACTGCCCTCGCGCAGTACGCCGGTGGCGTGCCGGGTCCACGCACGGCCGTCGTCGCTGTCACCCACACTGGAGTGGAAACTCAGCTCGCGCCGGCCCGACGAATCCTCGGCGCCGACCCACACCTGAACCCGCACCGAACCCCGCTCGGGCAGAACAAGCGGCGCCTCCAGCGTCAACTCCTCGACCAGGTCACACCCGACCTGATCCCCCGCACGCACCGCCAGCTCGACAAACGCAGCACCCGGCAACAACACCGAACCCTGCACCACATAATCAGCCAGCCACGGATGCGACTGAACCGACAACCGACCGGTCAACAACACACCATCCGTGCCGCCCACCGTGACAGCAGCACCCAACAACGGATGGTCCGCCGAGCCGAGTCCGGCCGCCGCGACATCGCCGACCGTGGGCAGCACGTCCAGCCAGAAGCGCTCGCGCTGGAACGCGTACGTCGGCAGGTCGACGCGCTGAGCCCCGCTGCCCTCGAAGTAGGCGGCCCAGTCGACGCGAACGCCCCGTACGTGCGCCTCCGCGATCGCGGAGGTCAGTGCCGTCTGCTCCGGGCGGTCGTTCCGCAGCACCGGCACGAACCCGGCGTCCGGCGCGGACTCCTGGCCAAGCGCCGACAGCGTGCCACCCGGGCCGACCTCCACGAACGTGCCCACACCCTCGGCAACCAGAGCGCCGACGGCGTCGGCGAACCGCACCGACTCACGCACATGCCGCACCCAGTACTCCGCCGAGGTCAGCTCCTCGGCAGTCGCCAATCGGCCCGTCAGCGTCGACACCACGGGGATCGCGGGCGCCTCGTACGACACACCCTCAAGCACCCGGCGGAAGTCATCGAGCATCGGGTCCATCAACGGCGAGTGGAACGCATGACTCACCCGCAGCCGGGACACCTTCCGGCCCGCCTCACGCCAGCGCTCAGCCACCGCCTCCACATCGGCATCCACACCCGAAATCACCACCGACGACGGCCCGTTGACCGCAGCAACGCCGACGGTCTCCGGTAGGTCCGACCCAACTTCGGCCTCGGAGGCCTGGATCGCGACCATCGCACCACCGGACGGCAGCGCCTGCATCAGCGCACCACGCGCCGACACCACCTTCACGGCATCAGCCAGCGACCACACACCCGCCACATGCGCGGCAGCCAGCTCACCGATCGAGTGCCCGGCCAGTACATCCGGCCGCACACCCCACGACTCAAGCAGGCGGAACAGCGCCACCTCGACCGCGAACAGCGCGGGCTGCGTCACCCCCGTCTCGTTCAGCGCATCGGCATCCTCGCCGAACAACACCTCACGGACCTCAGGGCCGAACTCCGCAAGCACAGCGTCCAGAGCCTCGGCGAACACCGGGAAACGGGCCGCCAGTTCACGACCCATCCCCAGCCGCTGCGAACCCTGACCCGAGAACAGGAAACCCAGCAGGCCGCCGACGACGGAACCCGTCACCACTCCCGCCGCCTGCCTGCCCTCGGCCAGCGCGGTCAGAGCGGTCAGCCGGGTCTCCGCGTCGTCCGCGATGACGACCGCACGCTGCTCCAGCGACGCCCGCGTCGTCGCGAGGGAGAGGCCGACGTCCACGGGGTCCAGGCCGAGCCCACCCGAGAGCAGCCGCGCCGCCTGCTCCCGCAACGCATCGGCATTCCGCGCCGACAGCACCCAAGGCGCCAGTTCGACCGGCATCGACGCCCGAGCGGGAGTCGACTCCTCGGCTCCCGAGGACTGCTCGTCTTCCGAGGCCTGATCGACGGCGGGGGCCTGCTCGATGATGGTGTGCGCGTTCGTGCCGCTCACGCCGAACGACGACACACCCGCCCGCCACGGCTGCCCCGTCTCCGGCCACGACCGGGTCTCCGTCAGGAGTTCCACCGCGCCCGCGGACCAGTCCACGTGCGACGACGGCTCGTCCACGTGCAGCGTCTTCGGCAGCACACCGTGCCGCATCGACATGACCATCTTGATCACGCCCGCCACACCCGCTGCGGCTTGCGTGTGGCCGATGTTGGACTTCACCGAGCCGAGCCACAGCGGCCGGTCTGCGGGGCGGTCCTGGCCGTAGGTGGCAAGGAGCGCCTGCGCCTCGATCGGGTCGCCCAGCTTCGTGCCCGTACCGTGCGCCTCCATGGCGTCCACGTCGGCCGGGGTCAGGCCCGCGCTCGCCAGGGCCTGGCGGATGACGCGCTGCTGCGAGGGGCCGTTCGGGGCGGTCAGGCCGTTCGACGCACCGTCCTGGTTGACCGCGGAGCCCCGGACCACCGCGAGCACCTGGTGGCCGTTGCGCCGGGCATCCGAAAGGCGCTCCACGAGCAGCATGCCGACGCCCTCGCCCCAGCCGGTGCCGTCGGCGGCGTCGGCGAACGCCTTGACCCGGCCGTCCGGGGCGAGGCCGCGCTGGCGGCTGAACTCGATGAAGGAGCCGGGGGTCGACATCACCGTCACACCGCCGACCAGTGCCAGCTCGCACTCGCCCTTGTGTAATGCCTGCACCGCAAGGTGCAGGGCCACCAGCGACGACGAGCACGCCGTGTCCACCGTCAGCGCCGGGCCCTCAAGACCGAACGTGTACGACAGGCGACCGGAGATGACGCTCGCCGAGATGCCGGTGCCCGCGTAGCCCTCGACTTCCTCCTGCGCGGCCATCAACAACGCCGCGTAGTCCTGGCCGTTCGTGCCGACGAACACGCCCGAGCGGCTGCCGCGCAGCGAGTTCGGGTCGATGCCCGCCCGCTCGAACGCCTCCCAGGAGGTCTCAAGGAGCAGTCGCTGCTGCGGGTCCATCGCCGCGGCCTCACGCGGCGAGATCCCGAAGAAGCCGGGGTCGAACTCCGTCGCGCCGTACAGGAAACCGCCTTCACGGGCATAGGTGGTGCCCGTGTGGTCGGGGTCCTCGTCGTACAGCGACTCCAGGTCCCAGCCGCGGTCGGCGGGGAACCCGGCCACTGCGTCCGCACCGGATTCGACAAGACGCCACAGGTCCTCGGGCGACTCGACCCCGCCGGGGAAGCGGCAGCTCATGCCGACGATCGCGATCGGCTCGCTGTCCTTCTCCTCGACCTCACGGAGACGTTGCTTGGTCTGCCGCAGGTCCGCGGTCAGGCGCTTCAGATAGTCAAGGACCTTGTCGTCGTTCGACATGTGCTTGATACCCCTCTGGGTGAGAGCCCGTACCCCGTGTTGATGAGAGTCCGTACCGGCTGGTCAGGTTGGTCAGAGTCCGTACCGGCTGGTCAGGACTTTCCGAGTTCGTCGTCGATGATGTTGAAGACGTCGTCGAGCGTTGCCGCGGTCAAGTCGTCCGCCGCGGCCTCGGGTTCGCCCTCGTCCCACGTGGACAGGAGCGACCGGAGCCGCAGCCGGATGTCCCCGGCCAGGACGTCGTTCGGGTCGAGCTTGGAGATGGTGACCGTCAGCTTGTTCAGCTCGCTGAGCACCGCGGCGGCGGGTGTGCCGTCGCCGGCGAGCACCGTCGTGCGCAGGTGGGCCGCGAGGGCCGCCGGGTTCGGGTGGTCGAACACCAGGGTGGCGGGCAGTCGCGAGTCGACCTCGGCGTCGAGCCTGTTGCGCAGTTCCACGGCGGTGAGCGAGTCGAAGCCGAGTTCCTTGAAGGCACGGTCCGCCTCTACGGCCTCCGGTCCGGAGAAGCCGAGCACGGCCGCGGTGTGGGTGCGGACGAGCTGTACGAGGGCCCGGTCCTGCTCCGCTTCGGTGAGTCCTGCGAGCCGCTGGGCGAGCGGGACCGCACCGGGGCCGCCGTCGCCGGACCGTGCGGACCTGCGGGCGGGCGTCGGAACCAGGCCGCGCAGCAGCGGCCGTACCTGTTCCGGGTGGGCCCGCAGCGCGGCCAGGTCGATCGCGGCGGGCACCGCGGTCGCGGTGCCGGTCGTGTGCGCCGCGTCGAACAGCGCCATGCCGTCGGCGGAGGACAGCGGGGTCATGCCGCCCCTCGCCATCCGCTGCACGTCGGCGTCGTCGAGGTGCCCTGTGATGCCGCTTGCCTCGGCCCACAGGCCCCAGGCCAGCGAGGTCGCGGGCAGCCCGGCGGCCCTGCGGTGCTGTGCGAGCGCGTCGAGGAAGGCGTTGGCGGCCGCGTAGTTGCCCTGGCCGGGGCCGCCGAAGACACCGGCGGCGGCGGAGAACAGCACGAACGCCGTGAGGTCCTTCTCCCGGGTCAGCTCGTGCAGGTGGAGCGCGGCGTCGGCCTTGGGTCCGAACACCGCGTCGACGTTCTCCGGGGTCAGGGACTCGATCACGCTGTCTTCCAGGACGCCCGCCGTGTGGACGACGGCGGTCACGGGGTGCTCGGCGAGGAGCGCGGCGACCGCGGCGCGGTCGCCGACGTCGCACCGGACGACCGTGACCCGTGCGCCCAGTTCGACCAGTTCCCGGCGCAGGTCGTCCGCGCCCGGTGTGGCCGGGCCGCGCCTTCCGGTCAGTACGAGGTCCCGGACTCCGTGGCGGGTGACGAGGTGCCGTGCGGTCAGGCCGCCGAGCACGCCGAGTCCACCGGTGATCAGCACGGTGCTTTCGGGGGTGAACGCCGTCTGCTCGGGAGCGTCGGCCGGGGTGGTGAGCCGCGCCAGCCTGGCCACCGTGGCGGTGCCGTTCCTGACGGCGATCTGCGGTTCCCCGGTCGCCACGGCGGCGGGCAGCCTGCGCAGCGACTTCTCGTTGGCGTCCACGTCGACGAGCACGAACCGCGCCGGGTGCTCCGACTGTGCCGATCGCACCAGGCCCCATGCGGGAGCCCGCACCAGGTCCGTCACGGCCTCGTCCGGTCCTGCCGGTACCGCGCTGCTCGTCAGGAACACGAGCTGCGTCGCGGCGAACCGGTCGTCCGCGAGCCACTTCTGGAGCAGGTCGAGGGTGTGGTGGGTCGCCTCGCGGGGGGTCGTCGCGCTCTCGCCCGGCGTCACGGCCACGTACCGGGGTACGGGCGCGCCTGCGTCGACGGCCGCGAAGAGTGCGGCCAGGTCGGTGTGCTCATCGACCGGTCCGCCGGCCGCGGTGAGCGCGTGGGCGATGCGGGCGGTGTCGGTGCCGAGGACCGCCCAAGTGCCGCTCTCGGGAGCGGCGTCCGGCATCGGCACCCATTTCACCTCGAACAGCGAGTCCCGGTGGGCGGAGCGTGCGGCGTTGAGTTGGTCGGCCGAGAAGGGGCGCAGGATCAGTTCGTCCACGGCGGCGACCGCCTCGCCGGAGCCGTCGGTGACGAGCACCGCCACGGCGTCCACGCCGACCGGCGTCAGCCGGACCCGCAGCTCCGTCGCGCCGGTCGCGAGGAGCCGCACCCCGGCCCACGAGAACGGGAGCCCGTCCGAGCTCACCCCGAGCCCGACGGCGTGCAGCGCGGCGTCCAGGAGAGCCGGGTGCAGACCGAAGCCCTCGTCGGCGATGCCGTCCGGCAGCGCCACTTCGGCGAGCACCTCGTCGCCCTTGCGCCAGGCGGCGCGCAGGCCCTGGAAAGCGGGGCCGTGGTCGAGGCCGGAGGCGGCGACGGCGGCGTAGTGGCTGTCGACGTCGAGCGGTTCGGCCTCGCTCGGCGGCCATACGACGAGGTCGTCGGTGACGGGGGGTGCGTCGGCCGTCAGGGTGCCGGTGGCGTGGCGGGTCCAGTCACCGCCCTCGTCTCCTCGGGAGTCCACGGTGAACGCCCGCCCGCCGGACGCGTCGGGGCCGTCGAGGCTGAGCCGTATCTGGACGCCGTCCCGTTCGGGCAGCACCAGGGGCGCTTCGATGACCAGGTCGTCCAGGGAAGCGCAGCCGACGTGGTCGCCGGCGCGCAGCGCGAGGTCCACGTAGGCCGCGCCGGGGAGCACGGCGGTGTCCAGGAGTCGGTAGTCGGTGAGCCAGGGGTGGGTGCGCAGCGACAGCCTGCCGCTGAACACGAGGCCCTCGGAGTCGGCGAGTTCGGTGACGGCCGCGAGCAGGGGGTGGTCCACCCGCCCGAGGCCTGCCGAGGTCACGTCGCCGGACGCGGCGTGTGCCGTCGTGGGCCAGAAGCGGCTGCGCTGGAAGGGGTAGGTGGGGAGGTCCACGCGCCGTGCGTCGGGGAGCGGCAGGGCCACCCGGCCGCCGCGCACGAACAGACTGCCGGCCGAGTTCAGGAGTCGGTCCTTGCCGCCGTCGCCGCGCCGCAGCGAGCCGACCACCAGGCCGTCGGGGCCTGCCAGTTCGCCGAGTCCGGCCACCAGGACGGGGTGCGGGCTGACCTCGACGAAGGTGGTGAAGCCCTCCGCCACCAGGGTGGACACGGAGTCCGCGAACTCCACCGTCTGCCGCAGGCTGCGGTACCAGTAGGAGGCGTCCAGGTCACGGGTGTCCAGCCAGCCGCCGGTCAGCGGCGAGTAGTACGGCACGTCGCCGGAGCGCGGCGTCACGTCCGCGAGGCCCTCCAGGATGTCCGTCTCGACCTGCTCGACGTGGTGGGAGTGCGGGGCGTAGTCCGCCTGGACCCGCCGTGCCCATGTCCCCTGCTCGGTGCAGACCTCCATCAGCTCGTCCAGCGCGGCGGCGTCACCGGAGACGACGACGGATGCGGGGCCGTTCACCACGCCGACGGCGAGCTGTCCGTCCCACCGCGCGATGAGTTCCCGTACGTCGTCCACGCCGAGCGCGACCGAGACCATGCCGCCCTGGCCGGACAGGGCGGTCAGTGCCTTGCTCCGCAGGACGGCGAGACGCGTCGCGTCCCGCAGGGACAGGGCGCCCGCGACGCACGCCGCGGCGATCTCGCCCTGTGAGTGCCCCAGTACGGCGCTCGGCTCGACGCCCCAGGAACGCCAGGTGGCGGCGAGGGACACCATCACCGCGAACAGGGCGGGCTGCACGACGTCGAGACGTTCCATCAGGCCGGGGTCCTGGATCGCGTCGATGAGCGACCAGTCGACATGCTCGTCGAGTGCCTCGGCGCACTCCTCCATCCGCGTACGGAACTCCGGCGAGGAGTCGAGGAGTTCCAGGGCCATGCCGACCCACTGCGTGCCGTGGCCGGGGAACACGAACACCGTGCCGGTGCCGCGGTTCTCGGCCGCGCCGGTCACGACGTTCGGCGCCTCGCGGCCGTCGGCCAGGGCGGTGAGACCGGCGAGGAACTCCTGCCGGTCGACGCCCACCACGACGGCCCGGTGGTCGAACACCGAGCGGGACCGCAGCGAGTGGGCGATGTCGGCGACCGACACGGCCGCGTCGGCGCGCTCGATCTCCTCGCCGAGACGGGATGCCTGTTCCCGCAGGGCTTCGGCGGTGCGCGCCGAGAGGACCCACGGCACGACGGTCGGTTCTGTCGGCTCCCCCGGTTCGATGTCGGGGGAAGGTGTCTCGGGGGCCTGCTCGATGATGGTGTGCGCGTTCGTGCCGCTGAAGCCGAAGGACGACACACCGGCGCGCCAGGGCCGGTCCACGGCAGGCCACTCGCGCCGGTCGGTGAGCAGTTCCATGGCTCCTGCCGACCAGTCCACGTGCGACGACGGTTCGGTGACGTGCAGCGTCCGCGGCAGTACGCCGTGCCGCATCGCCATGACCATCTTGATCACGCCCGCGACGCCTGCCGCGGCCTGCGTGTGCCCGATGTTGGACTTCACCGAACCGAGCAACAGCGGCCGGTCGGCGGGGCGCCCCTGACCGTAGGTGGCAAGGAGTGCCTGGGCCTCGATCGGGTCGCCGAGGGTGGTGCCGGTGCCGTGCGCCTCTACCGCGTCCACGTCGGACGGTGCCAGGCCCGCACCGGCGAGCGCCTGGCGGATGACCCGCTGCTGCGAGGGACCGTTCGGAGCGGTGAGGCCGTTGGACGCACCGTCCTGGTTGACGGCGGATCCCCTTACGACGGCAAGGACTTGGTGGCCGTTACGCTGCGCGTCGGACAGCCGCTCGACGATCAGCATGCCGACGCCCTCGCCCCAGCCTGTGCCGTCGGCGCTGTCGGAGAACGCCTTGCAGCGGCCGTCCACGGACAGGCCGCGCTGGCGGCTGAACTCGATGAACGCACCGGGCGTCGACATCACCGTCACACCACCCGCGAGCGCCAGTTCGCACTCCCCCGACCGCAGGGCCTGCGCGGCCAGGTGCAGGGCGACCAGGGACGACGAGCACGCCGTGTCCACCGTCACCGCGGGGCCTTCGAGGCCGAACGTGTACGACAGGCGGCCGGACATGACGCTCGCCGCACTGCCGGTCGCCACGTGCCCGCCCACGTCCTCGACGGCGTCGCCGAGGACAAGCCCGTAGTCCTGGACGTTCGAGCCGACGAACACGCCGACGCGCTCACCGCGGACCGAGTTCGGGTCGATTCCGGCCCGCTCGAACGCCTCCCACGAGGTTTCCAGAAGCAGTCGCTGCTGCGGGTCCATGGCGAGGGCCTCACGGGGCGAGGTCCCGAAGAAGGTCGCGTCGAAGTCCGCCACCTGGTCGAGGAAGGCGCCCCTGCGCGAGTACGTCGTGCCGATGCCCGCGGGGTCCGGGTCGTACAGCGCCTCCAGGTCCCAGCCACGGTCGGCCGGGAAGTCCGTGACCGCGTCCCCGCCCGACAGGAGCACCTGCCACAGGTCCTCGGGGCTTGTGACACCGCCGGGGTACCGGCACGTCATCGCCACGATCGCGATCGGCTCGTCGGTCATGACCGGCCGCGCGGTGTCCGGTGTCAGGGGCGTTTCGCCGTGCGGTTCAAGGACCGCGGACAGCAGGTGGTCGGCGAGCGCCGCCGGGGTGGGGTAGTCGAAGACCACGGTCGCGGGCAGGGTCAGGCCGGATGCGGCCGCGAGACCGTTGCGCAGTTCCACGGCGGTCAGCGAGTCGAAGCCCAGGTCGCGGAAGGCCCGGTCGGGGTCGACGGCGCCGGTCGTGGTGTGCCCCAGGACGGCGGCTGCCTGCGCCACCACCAGGCCGCGCACGAGTTCGTCCCGCTTCGCCTTGTCCAGGCCGGTGAGCCGGTCCCGCAGCTCGGCCCCGTCCCGGCCGGATCCGTCCGGCCCGTCCGCACTGGCGGCTCCGGCGGTCCGGCCCGCGACCGCGTCGCGTGCCTCGGCCAGGTCGGCGAAGAGCGGGCTCGGCCTGCCGATGGTGAACGCGGGGGCGAACCGTTCCCACTCGACGTCCACCACGACCGTGCTCGCCGCGGTGCCGCCGACCGCGTCGGCGATGGCGCCCACCGCGAGTTCGGGTGACAGCGCCAGGAGGCCGCGCCGGGAGAGCTGGCGCTGCGCCTCGTCGTCGGCCATCCCGCCGCCGCCCCAGGGACCCCAGGCCACGGCTGTGCCCGGCAGGCCGTGCGCGGTGCGGTGCTCGGCGAGCGCGTCGAGGTAGGCGTTGGCCGCGCTGTAGCCGACCTGGCCGCCGCTGCCCCAGATGCCGGCGATCGAGGAGTAGGAGAGGAACGTGTCGAGCGGTGTGTCGGCGAGCAGCTCGTGCAGGTGCGCGGCGCCCGCCACCTTGGCGCCGACCACGTCGGCGAACCGCGCGAGGTCGGTCTCCCCGACAGGTGTGCTGTCGTTGAGTCCGGCGGTGTGCACGACGGCGTCGACCTGGTCTCCGGCGGCCGCCAGGCCGTCGAGCAGGGCGGCGAGCCCCTCCCGGTCGGCGATGTCGACGGCGGCGATCGTGACGCGTGCGCCCAGCTCGACGAGCTCGGCCTCCAGCTCGGCGGCGCCATCGGCCTCGGCGCCGCGTCGGCTCACCAGCACGATGTGCTCGGCTCCGTGCGCCGCCGACCACCGGGCGACCCTGGCACCCAGGGCGCCGAGACCGCCGGTCACCAGAACCGTCCCGCGCGGCGTCCAGCCGGATTCCGGGGCGGCCGGGTCGGTCGGGTCGGCCCGGCGAAGGCGACGTGCGAAGACACCGGACCCGCGTACGGCGACCTGGTCCTCCGCCCCGCCGAGCAGCCCGCACAGCCGTGCGGCCACCCGCTGGTCCACCGTTTCCGGCACGTCGGCCAACCCGCCCCAGCGGGCGGGGAGTTCCAGGGCCGCGGCCCGGCCGAGGCCCCACACCATGGACTGCGCGAAGCCTGCGACCGCGTCACCCGCGACCGCCGCCACGGCACCCGACGTCACGCACCACAGCGGCGCCTGTACGTCGGCCTCGCCGAGCGCCTGGACCAGCGCGAGGGTGGCTGCCACGCCGTTCGGCACGGCGGGGTGGTCGGGGTGCGGCGACTCGTCGAACGCCAGCAACGACAGGACTCCGCCGACCTCTTCTCCCCGCGCTAGAACCTGCGCGGCGCCGGAGCGCAGCGCGTGGGCGAGGGCTGTGCGGTCCGTTCGGTATGCGGGGTCCGCCCCTTCGGGCTCGACCACGACGAGGGACAGGCCGCTCTCCGCGAGCAGTTCGCTCAGCGCGGCGGCGCGCTCGTCACCGGTGGGCGCCACGACCAGCCACGTGCCCGAGGGGGGCGTCGTCGCCGGGACACCGACGGACTTCCAGCCGACGGTGTAACGCCACTTGTCCCACGTGGACTTCTCGTGGCTCCGGCGTCGCCACGACGTCAGGAACGGCAGCACGGCGCGGAGCGAATCGGTCGCACCGTCGTCGGTGATGCCCAGGGACGACGCGAGCGCGGACGCCTCCTCGCTGTCCACCGCGGCCCAGAACCGTGCCTCGTCCGCGTTCGGCGCTGCCTCGGCGGCGACGGGCGGAGCGTCCATCCAGTAGCGCTGGTGCTGGAACGCGTACGTCGGCAGGTCCACCCGCCGGGCGCCACTGCCCTCGAAGTACGCGGCCCAATCGACCGTCACACCTCTCGTGTGCAGCGCGGCGACCGTGGTGACCAGCGCGGTCTCCTCGGCCCTGTCCGCACGCAGCGCGGGCAGGAACACCGCGTCGGACGCACTCCCAAGCCCCAGAGCGGACAACGTCCCACCCGGACCGATCTCGACGAACACCTCGGCACCCTGCTCACGCAGCGCCACAACCGCGTCATGGAACCGAACGGATCCGCGTACATGCCGCACCCAGTACTCCGGCGAGGCGAGTTCCTCGGCGGTGGCCGCGCAGCCGGTCAGCGTGGACACGATGGGGATCTCTGGCGCCTCGTACGACACGCCTTCGAGCACCCGGCTGAAGTCGTCAAGGATCGGGTCCATCAACGGCGAGTGGAACGCGTGGCTCACGCGGAGCCGGTTGACCTTGCGGCCGGCCTCGCGCCAGCGCTCAGCGAGGGCCTCCACGTCGGCGGCGACGCCGGAGACGACCACCGAATTCGGGCCGTTGACCGCGGCGATGCCAACGGTCTCCGGGAGTTCCGATGCGACCTCGGCCTCGGTGGCCTGGATCGCGACCATCGCGCCACCGGACGGCAGCGCCTGCATCAGCGCACCTCGCGCCGACACCACCTTGACCGCGTCGGACAGTGACCACACGCCCGCCACATGAGCCGCGGCCAGCTCGCCAATCGAGTGCCCGGCAAGGACATCGGGGCGCACACCCCACGACTGCAAGAGCCGGAAGAGAGCGACCTCAACCGCGAACAGCGCGGGCTGCGTCACCCCCGTCTCGTTCAGAGCGTCGACGTCCTCACCGAAGAGGACCTCGCGTACCTCAGGCCCGAACTCCGCAAGCACGGCGTCCAGGGCGTCAGCGAACACCGGGAAGCGGGCGGCCAGTTCACGACCCATCCCCAGCCGCTGCGACCCCTGGCCCGAGAAGAGGAAAGCCAACCGGCCGGGCTCGCCCGCGACTCCACCGACCACTGCACCCGTCGTTCGGCCATCGGCCACGGCCGTCAAGGCCGCCAGGTACTCGGACCGTTCGGCGGCCACCACCACGGCACGGTGGTCCAGCACCGACCGTGACGTCGCGAGCGAGTAGCCGATGTCGACCGGTGCGTGCTCGTCCAGCAGGGACAGCAGTCGCTCGGCCTGGCCACGCAACGCGCCCTCGTCGCCCGCCGAAAGGACCCACGGGACCAGGCCGCCGTCACGCACCGACTCCGGAGCTTCCTCCTGCTCCTCCTGCTCGACGGCGGGGGCCTGCTCGATGATGGCGTGCGCGTTCGTGCCGCTGAAGCCGAACGACGACACACCGGCGCGCCACGGCCGGTCCACGGCAGGCCACTCGCGCTGGTCGCTGAGCAGTTCCACGGCGCCCGCCGACCAGTCGACGTGCGGTGACGGCTCGTCCGCGTGCAGGGTGCGCGGCAGTACGCCGTTCCGCATCGCCATGACCATCTTGATCACACCCGCGACGCCTGCCGCGGCCTGCGTGTGACCGATGTTGGACTTTACCGAGCCCAGCCACAGCGGCCGGTCGGCGGGACGGTCCTGGCCGTAGGTGGCGAGCAGGGCCTGCGCCTCGATCGGGTCGCCCAGCTTGGTGCCCGTGCCGTGCGCCTCGACCGTGTCCACGTCGGACGCAGTGAGACCCGCGCCGGCGAGCGCCTGGCGGATGACCCGCTGCTGTGACGGGCCGTTCGGGGCGGTCAGGCCGTTGGACGCACCGTCCTGGTTGACCGCGGAACCACGGATGACGGCAAGGACCGGATGCCCGTTGCGCCGGGCGTCCGAAAGGCGCTCGACGAGCAGCATGCCGACGCCCTCGCCCCAGCTGGTGCCGTCGGCGCCTGCCCCGAACGCCTTGCACCGGCCGTCCAACGACAGTCCTCGCTGCCTGCTGAACTCGATGAACGCGCCCGGCGTCGACATCACCGTCACACCGCCGGCCAGCGCCGACGAGCACTCACCGGACCGCAGTGCCTGCACCGCGAGGTGCAGGGCCACCAACGACGACGAGCACGCCGTGTCCACGGTGACGGCCGGGCCTTCGAAGCCGAAGGTGTAGGACAGGCGCCCCGAGGCCACGCTGGCCGCGTTGCCGGTCGCCACATAGCCGCCCACGTCCTCGGCCGCGCCGCCGAGCACGAGGCCGTAGTCCTGGGCATTCGAGCCGACGAACACGCCGACGCGCTCACCGCGCAGCGACGCCGAGTCGACCCCGGCCCGCTCGAGCAGCTCCCAGGAGGTCTCGAGCAGCAGCCGCTGCTGCGGGTCCATCGCGAGGGCCTCGCGCGGCGAGATCCCGAAGAAGCCCGCGTCGAACCCGCTCACGTCCGACATGAACGCGCCGGAGCGCAGGTACGTGGTCCCCACCGAGTCCGGGTCGGGGTCGTACAGCGCCTCGACGTCCCAGCCGCGGTCGGTCGGGAACTCCGTCACCGCGTCCCCGCCCGACAGCAGGACGTCCCACAGGTCCTCCGGGCTCGCCACACCGCCCGGGAACCGGCACGCCATCGACACGATCGCGATCGGCTCGTCGGTCACGCCGGAGACAGCAACAGGGTTGGCGGGGGTGGGCGTTGCGTCCACGCCGGACAGTTCCACGCGCAGATAGGCCGCCAGGGCCGCGGCCGTCGGGTAGTCGAACACCAGGGTCGCGGGCAGGGCGATGCCGGTGGCCTCGCGGAGCCGGGCGCGCAGCTCCACGGCCGTCAGCGAGTCGAAGCCGAGTTCCTTGAACGCACGCGTCGGTGAGAGGGCGTCACCGGACACGTGACCCAGCACCGCGGCAGCCTCGTACCGGACCAGCTCGGTGAGCTGCCGCTCCTGCTCGGCCGCATCGAGGCCCGCGAGCCGCTGTGCGAGTGCCGACGTGCTGCCCTGCTCTGCCGGAGCGGCATCGAACGCGGCGCGCACCTCGGGCAGTTCACCGAGCAGGGCACTGGGGCGCTGCGCCATGAACGTACCCGCGAACCGGATCCAGTCGACGTCGGCGACGACGATGTTCCCGTCCCCGCGCTCCAGGGCCGTGGCCAGGCCGGCGACAGCCACATCCGGATCCATCGTCGCCAGGCCCCAGCGGTGCAACTGCGTGGCCTGCTCGGTGGTCGCGACCATGCCGCCACCGCCCCACGGGCCCCATGCGACGGCCGTGCCGGGCAGACCCGCCGCTCGGCGGTGTCCGGCGAGGGCATCGAGGTACGCGTTGGCAGCCGCGTACGCGCCCTGCCCGCTGCTGCCCCACACCCCGGCGATGGACGAGAACAGCACGAACGCGTCCAACTGCGTGTCGGCGAGGAGTTCGTGCAGATTGCGCGCGCCGTCGACCTTCGCCGTCAGTACGTCGGAGAACTCGGCGAGGTCGCCGAGGTCGAGGTCGGCGAGGGCCGCCGAACGCTCGATGCCCGCCGCATGTACGACCGCGGTGAGCGGGAACTCGGTGGGGACGGACGCGAGGACGTCCGCCAACGCATCGCGATCGGCCGCGTCGCAGGCCACGATCGTGACCCGGGCACCCAACTCGGTCAGCTCGGCGCGCAGTTCCTCCGCGCCATCGGCGTCCAGTCCACGCCTGCTGGTCAGCAGCAGGTGCTCGGCCCCGTGCGTCGCCAGCCAGCGCGCCACGTGTCCGCCCAGGGCGCCGGTGCCGCCGGTGACAAGCACCGTGCCACGCGGTGACCAACCATTTCCGGACGCCTTGCCCACCGGAGCGGTGACCAGCCTGCGGCTGAGGATCTTGCCACCGCGCAGCGCGACCTGGTCCTCGCCACTGGTCCCGGCAAGCACGGCAGCCAGCAGATCACCGGCCCTGTCGTCCTGCGCCTCGGGCAGGTCGACCAATCCGCCCCAGCGGCCCGGCTGCTCCAGCGCGGCCACCCGGCCCAGGCCCCACAGCATCGACTGCTCGAACCCGGCGACCTCATCGTCAGAGCCCACCGAGACCGCGCCCGACGTCAGGCACCACAGCGGGACGGAGACGTCCGCCTCCCCCAGCGCCTGCAACAGACCCACCGTGGCCGCAACACCCGCAGGCACAGTCGAATCGCCCGCATCAGCGAGCCCAAGCAGCGACACCACGCCGTTCAGATCCGACAGACCAGCCAACTGCTGGACCCAGTCCACCGCTTCCGCGTCCACGTGCAGGACGTACACATCGTCCGCACCATTGCGGGTCAGCGCGTCACCGACCCACTCGGCGCACTCCTCACCGGCCGGCGCGACGACCAGCCAGGCACCGCCCAACTCCCGACCACCGGCGGCCACCGACCGCCACTCGACCCCATACCGCCAGCCATCGGCGGTGGACCGCTCCCGCTGCTTCCGACGCCACGCGGACAGATGGGGCAGCACCGCACTCAACGGGTCGTCGGACGACACGCCCAGCGTGTGAGCGAGGTCCGCGATGTCGCCCTCCTCCACGACCTCCCAGAACCGCGCCTCCACCGGCGATATCCGCTCGGCGCCCTTGTCGACGACGTCCGGAGTGTCCAGCCAGAAGCGCTCACGCTGGAACGCGTACGTGGGCAGGTCCACCCGGGTGGCGGCGCCACGACCGGCGAGGAACGCCTCCCAGTCCACCTCGACACCGCGTACGTGCAACTGCCCGACAGCCGTCGTGGCGGCCACCGCCTCCGGGCGGTCGCCGCGCAGCGTCGGTACGAAGGTTGCTTCCGGCGCGGACTCCTGGCCCAGCGCGGACAGCGTGCCGCCGGGGCCGACCTCGACGAACGTTGTCACGCCCTCGTCCCGCAACGCGCTCACGGCGTCGGCAAAGCGCACGGACTCGCGTACGTGCCTCACCCAGTACTCCGGGGAAGCGAGTTCCTCGGCGGTCGCGCGGACGCCGGTCAGCGTGGACACGACGGGGATCTCGGGAACCTCGTACGACACTGCTTCCAGCACCCGGCGGAAGTCATCCAGCATCGGGTCCATCAACGGCGAGTGGAACGCGTGACTGACCTTCAGGCGAGACACCTTCCGGCCCGCTTCACGCCACCGCTCCGCAACCGCCTCCACGTCACCCGCGACACCCGAAATCACCACTGACGACGGGCCGTTGACCGCGGCAACACCGACAGTCTCCGGCAGATCCGCTGCGACCTCGACCTCAGTCGCCTGGATCGCCACCATCGCGCCACCGGACGGCAGCGCCTGCATCAGCGCACCTCGCGCCGACACCACCTTGACCGCGTCCGCCAGCGACCACACACCAGCCACATGCGCGGCAGCCAACTCACCGATGGAGTGTCCGGCAAGGACGTCGGGGCGCACACCCCACGACTGCAGGAGCCGGAACAGCGCCACCTCGACCGCGAACAGCGCGGGCTGCGTCACACCTGTCTCATTCAGCGCATCGGCATCCTCACCGAAGAGGACTTCCCGTACCTCAGGCCCGAACTCCGCAAGCACAGCGTCCAGGGAATCGGCGAACACCGTGAAACGGGCGGCCAGTTCACGACCCATCCCCAGCCGCTGCGACCCCTGACCCGAGAACAAGAAGCCCAGCCGGTGCGGCACCGCCTCACCCACCGCGACACCCGCGCCGCCACGCCCCTCGGCGAGCGCGCTCAGAGCCGACCGGAACTCGGCGGGCTCCGCGGCGACCACCACCGCGCGGTGGTCAAGGACGGCCCTCGAGAACGCCAGCGCACGGGCCACGTCCGCGACGGCCAGGTCAGGCGATCCGTCCACGAAGGACTTGAGCCGTGCGGCCTGCTCCCGCAGCGCCTCGCGGGTGTTGGCCGAGAGCGTCCACGGGACGGCCGTGCCGGCCGGCAGCTGCTCCGGGAGCTCTTCCCGCTCGGTCTCAGGGGCCTGCGGGGCCTGCTCGATGATGGCGTGGGCGTTCGTGCCGCTGAAGCCGAACGACGACACACCGGCCCGCCACGGCTGCCCGGTCTCCGGCCACTGCCGGGACTCCGTCAGCAACTCCACCGCACCCGTGGACCAGTCCACGTGCGGTGACGGTTCGTCCGCGTGCAGGGTGCGCGGCAGCACTCCGTGCCGCATCGCCATGACCATCTTGATCACGCCCGCCACACCGGCCGCCGCCTGTGTGTGGCCGATGTTCGACTTGATCGAGCCGAGCCACAGTGGCTGGTCTGCGGGGCGATCCTGGCCGTACGTCGCGAGGAGCGCCTGCGCCTCGATCGGGTCGCCCAGCTTCGTGCCGGTGCCATGCGCCTCGACCGCGTCGACATCGGACGCCACGAGGCCCGTTGCCTCCAGCGCTGCCCGGATGACCCGCTGCTGCGAAGGGCCGTTCGGGGCGGTCAGGCCGTTGGACGCACCGTCCTGGTTGACGGCGGATCCCCGTACGACCGCGAGGACCTGGTGGCCGTTGCGCTGTGCGTCCGAGAGGCGCTCCACGAGCAGCATGCCGATGCCCTCGCCCCAGCCGGTGCCGTCCGCGTCCGCCCCGAAGGCCTTGCACCGGCCGTCGACCGAAAGCCCGCGCTGGCGGCTGAACTCCACGAACGCGGCCGGCGTGGACATCACCGTCACGCCACCCGCGAGCGCCAGCTCGCACTCACCCTTCCGCAGGGCCTGTACCGCCAGGTGCAGGGCGACCAGGGACGACGAGCACGCCGTGTCCACCGTCACCGCGGGGCCTTCGAGGCCGAACGTGTACGAGAGGCGGCCGGAGATGACACTCGCCGCGCTGCCGGTGCCGAAGTAGCCGTCGACGCTGTCCGGCGCGGCCATCATCAGCGTCGTGTAGTCCTGGCCGTTGGTGCCGACGAACACGCCCGAGCTGCTGCCACGCAGTGAGTTGGGGTCGATGCCCGCCCGCTCGAACGCCTCCCACGAGGTTTCGAGGAGCAGTCGCTGCTGCGGGTCCATGGCGAGGGCTTCGCGCGGCGAGATCCCGAAGAACGTCGGGTCGAAGTCCGCCACGTGGTCGAGGAACGCGCCCATGCGGGAGTACGACGTGCCGATGCTCGCCGCGTCCGGGTCGGGGTTGTACAGCGCCTCGACGTCCCAGCCGCGGTCGGTGGGGAACTCCGTCACCGCGTCGCTGCCCGACAGCAGGACCTGCCACAGGTCCTCCGGGCTCGCCACACCGCCCGGGAACCGGCATGCCATCGACACGATCGCGATGGGCTCATCGGTCACACCGGACACAGCGCTGGGGGCGGAGGCGGTGGGGGCGGAGGCGGTGAGCGCGGTCCCGGACAGTTCCACGCGCAGATAGGCGGCCAGGGCAGCGGCCGTCGGGTAGTCGAACACCACGGCCGCGGGCAGGGCGATGCCGGTGGCCTCGCTGAGCCGGGCGCGCAGTTCCACGGCTGTCAGCGAGTCGAAGCCGAGTTCCCTGAAGGCGCGCGTGGCGGAGAACGCGTCAGGGGACGCATGACCGAGCACCGCTGCCGCCTCGGACCGGACCAGCTCGGTGAGCTGACGCTCCTGCTCGGCCTCGTCAAGGCCCGCGAGCCGCTGCGCGAGAGCCGACGTGCTGCCCTGCTCGGCGGATGCGGAGTCGAACGCGGCGCGCACCTGGGGGAGTTCGCTCAGGAGCGCGCTCGGGCGCTGCGCCATGAAGGTGCCCGCGAACCGGGTCCAGTCGACGTCGGCGACGGTGACCTTGCCGTCGCCGTGGTCGATGGCCGAGCCGAGACCGGCGAGCGCCGCCTCGGGGTCCATCGTGATCAGGCCGAGGCGCTGGAGGTGGGCGGCCTGCCCGGAGTCCTCGACCATGCCGCCGCCGCCCCACGGGCCCCATGCGACGGCTGTGGCGGGCAGACCGGCAGCCCTGCGGTGGTCGGCGAGGGCGTCCAGGTAGGCGTTGGCCGCACCATAGGCTGCCTGGCCGCCGCTGCCCCACACTCCGGCGATGGACGAGAACAGCACGAAAGCGTCCAACTGCGTGTCGGCGAGGAGCTCGTGGAGGTTGCGCGCGCCGTCGACCTTCGCCGCCAGGACCTCGGCGAATCCGGTGAGGTCGTCCGGGTCGAGGTCGGCGAGAGCGGCCGAGCGCTCGACGCCTGCCGTGTGCACGACGGCGGTGAGCGCCGGGACGGTCTCAAGCAGCGCCGCGACGGAGTCCCGGTCGGCCACGTCACAGGTGGCGAACGTGACGCGCGCGCCCAGCTCGACGAGCTCGGCCTCCAGCTCATCCGCTCCTTGGGCGGCCCGGCCGCGACGCGCGGCCAGCACGATGTGCTCGGCTCCGTGCGTCGCCAGCCAGCGCGCCACGTGACCGCCCAGGGCACCGGTACCACCGGTGACGAGCACCGTGCCGCGCGGCGACCAGTTCTCGCCGGAGGTGTCGCCCAGCGGGGCGGGCACCAGTCTGCGGCCGAGGATCTCGTTGCCGCGCAGGGCGACCTGGTCTTCGACGGTCGCCTCGGCGGGACCGGACCTCTCACCCGCACCGAACTGCTCGGCGATGGCGGAGGCGAGGAGGTCTCCGGTCGTCTCGTCCCGCGTCTCGGGCAGATCGACCAATCCGCCCCAGCGGCCGGGGTGTTCCAGCGCGGCCGCCCGGCCCAGGCCCCACAGCATCGACTGCTCGAACCCGGCAACGCTCTCGCCCTCGCCCACCGAGACCGCGCCCGACGTCAGGCACCACAGCGGGGCGGACACGTCCGCGTCACCGAGCGCCCGTAAGAGGCCGATCGTGGCCGCGACACCCGCAGGCACCGACGATGCGCCCGCGTCCGCGAGCCCCAACAGCGAAACGACTCCGCCCAGCGGCGGCAGCCCTGCCAACTGCTCCGCCCAGTCGACGCCCTCCGCCGGGTCCACGTGCAGGACGTGCAGATCGTCCGCGCCGTTCCGCGTCAGCGACTCACGCACCCACTCGGCGCGCTCCTCACCGGTCGGCGCGACAACCAGCCAGGCACCGTTCAGTCGCCGACTCCCCGCGGCGACCGGTCGCCACTCGACCCGATACCGCCAGCCATCGGCGGTGGACCGCTCCCGCTGCTTCCGACGCCACGCGGACAGGCGGGGCAGCACCGCACTCAACGGGTCGTCGGACGACACGCCCAGCGTGCGGGCGAGATCCGCGGGATCGCCCTCCTCCACGACCTCCCAGAAGCGCGCCTCCACCGGCGATATCCGCTCGGCGCTCTCCTCTGCGACCGGCGCGTCCAGCCAGTAGTGCTCGCGCTGGAACGCGTACGTCGGCAGGTCGACCCGGGTGGCGCCGCTGCCGTCGAAGAGGGCATCCAGGTCCACCGGGACACCGCGTACGTGCAGTTGGCCGATGGCGGTGGTCAGTGCGACGAGTTCGGAACGGTCACCACGCAGGGCGGGTACGAAAGCGGCCTCCGGGGCACTGAGCTGCCCGAGACCGGAAAGTACGCCGCCGGGACCGACCTCCAGGAAGACGTCGACGTTTTGCTCACGCAGCCCCAGGACCGCGCCGTGGAACCGCACGGACTCACGCACGTGCCGCACCCAGTACTCCGGCGAACCCAACTCCTCGGCGGTCACGCGGGTGCCGGTCAGCGTGGACACGAGAGGGATCCCGGGCGTCTCGTACGACACGCCTTCCAGAACCCGGCGGAAGTCATCGAGCATCGGGTCCATCAGCGGCGAGTGGAACGCATGGCTGACCTTCAGGCGGGACACCTTCCGACCCGCCTCGCGCCAACGCTCAGCAACCGCCTCCACGTCACCCGCGACACCCGAAATCACCACTGACGACGGACCGTTGACCGCAGCAATCCCGACGGTCTCCGACAGGTCCGACGCGACCTCGGCCTCGGTGGCCTGGATCGCCGCCATCGCACCACCGGAGGGGAGCGCCTGCATCAACCCGGCACGCGCCGACACCACCTTCACGGCGTCGGCAAGCGACCACACACCAGCCACATGAGCCGCAGCCAACTCACCGATCGAGTGCCCGGCCAGTACGTCGGGCCGCACACCCCACGACTCCAACAGCCGGAACAACGCCACCTCAACGGCGAACAACGCAGGCTGCGTCACACCCGTCTCGTTCAGCGCATCGGCATCCTCACCGAACAGCACCTCGCGAACTGCCGGGTCGAATTCGCTCAACACAGCGTCCAGCGCCTCGGCGAACGCCGGTAACCGAGCCGCCAGTTCGCGCCCCATCCCCAGCCGCTGCGACCCCTGACCCGAGAACAAGAAGCCCAGCCGGTGCGGCACCGCCTCACCCACCACGACCCCCGCACCACCACGCCCCTCGGCGAGCGCGGCCAGCCGGTCGGTGGTGGTCGTCCGGTCCTCGGCGAGGAGTACGGCGCGGTGCTCGAACAGGGACCGTGTCGTGGCCAGCGAGAAGCCGATGCCCGCCGGGTCGAAATCAGCCGAGCCCTCCACGGCGGACCGGAGACGGTCGGCCTGCGCGCGCAGCGCGTCGGGGGTGCGGGCGGACAGCACCCACGGCGTGACGGTGGGGGCCGGCAGCCCGGTGGCCGCTGTGGGCTCCGGAGCTTCGGCGTCCGCCGTGGGTGCCGGTTCGGGGGTGGGCGCCTCCTCCAGGATGACGTGGGCGTTCGTGCCGCTCACGCCGAACGAGGACACACCTGCGCGGCGCGGTTCGCCGGACTCCGGCCAGGTCTGACCCTCGGTCAGCAGCTCCACGGTGCCCGCGGACCAGTCGACGTGGCTGCTCGGCTCGTCGACGTGCAGGGTCTTGGGCAGCACGCCGTGCCGCATCGCCATGACCATCTTGATGATGCCGCCGGCCCCGGCCGCCGCCTGGGAGTGGCCGATGTTCGACTTGAGCGAGCCAAGGAACAGCGGCCGGTCGGCTTCCCGCTCCGCGCCGTAGGTCGCGATGAGGGCCTGTGCCTCGATCGGGTCGCCGAGCGTGGTGCCGGTGCCGTGCGCCTCGACCGCGTCGACCTGCGCCGGGGTGAGCCGCGCGCTGGCAAGGGCCTGGTTGATCACGGTCTGCTGGGACGGGCCGTTCGGCGCGGTCAGGCCGTGGGACGCGCCGTCCTGGTTCACCGCCGAGCCGCGGACGACCGCGAGGATGGGGTGCCCGTTGCGCTGGGCGTCGGAGAGGCGCTCCACCAGGAGCATGCCGACGCCCTCGCCCCAGCCGGTGCCGTCGGCGCTGTCGGAGAACGCCTTGCAGCGGCCGTCCACGGACAGGGCGCGCTGGCGGCTGTACTCGACGAACGTACGCGGTGTGGACATGAAGGTGGCACCGCCCGCGAGCGCGAGGGAGCACTCGTCGCGGCGCAGCGCCACCATCGCGAGGTGCAGTGCGACCAGCGACGACGAGCATGCCGTGTCCACCGTCACGGCGGGCCCGACGAGGCCGAGGGTGTAGGCGATCCGGCCGGACGCGATGCTGCCCGCGCTGCCGTTGGCGAGGAAGCCCTCGAACCCTTCGGGTGCCTGCGGGAGACGGGTCGCGTAGTCGTTGTACATGACGCCCGCGAACACGCCGGTCCTGCTGTCCCTGGCCTGCGCCGGGTCGATGCCGGCGCGCTCGAAGGCCTCCCACGACGTCTCGAGGAGCAGCCGCTGCTGGGGGTCCATCGCTGCGGCCTCGCGCGGGCTGACCCCGAAGAACGCCGGGTCGAAGCCCGCGGCACCCTGGAGGAAGCCGCCGTGCCGGGTGATCGAGGTGCCCGCGTGCTCGGGGTCGGGGTCATAGAGCGATTCGACGTCCCAGCCGCGGTCGGCGGGGAACTCGACCACGGCGTCACGGCCCTCGGCCACCAACTGCCAGAGGTCTTCCGGGGACTCGACACCACCGGGGTAGCGGCAGCTCATCCCGATGATCGCGACGGGCTCGTTCTCCCGCTCCTCGACCTCGCGCAGGCGTCGGCGTGCGGTGCGCAGATCGGTGGTGGCCCGCTTGAGGTAATCGCGGAGCTTGTCCTCGTTCTGCATCTGGCGTGTGCTCCTTACAGCGGTGCGGGGGAGATCGTTGCGGTCCGACTCGGTCACGAGGTCTCGAGTTCGTCGTCGAGGTAGCCGAAGAGTTCGTCGTCGGTGGCCGATGTGAGGTCGGACTCGGCGTCCTCGTCGACGTCGTCGGCCCGCGCGTCGCTCCACTTGGCGAGCAGGGCCCGCAGCCGCAGGTCCGCCTTGGTGGCGGTGCCGTCGTCGGTGAGGGCGAGCAGCGCGCTTTCCAGTTGGTCGAGTTGGTCCAGTACGCCGGTCTCCGGCTCGTCCTCGGTGCGCGGGAGCAGCGTAAGTACGTGCCGGGTGATCGCGGCGGCCGACGGGTGGTCGAACACGAGCGTCGACGGCAGTCGGAGCCCGGTGGCCGCGGTGAGCCGGTTGCGCAGTTCCACCGAGGTCAGTGAGTCGAACCCGAGGTCCTGCAGTCCACGGCCGGGATCGACCTGGGTGCCCGTCGCGTGGCCGAGCACCGCGGCGACCTGCGCGCAGACCAGGTCGAGGACCGTCTGCTCGCGGTCCGCGGCGGACTGGCCCGCGATGGTGTCGGTGAACGTCGCGCCCGTGGTGGTCGTCTCCGCCGTGACGCGGCGGGCGGGGGCGCGGACCAGGCCTCGCAGCATCGGGGGCAGCGTTCCGTCCGCCGCCTGTCCGCGCAGTGTCGCGGTGTCGAGGAGGACCGGCACGAGTGCGGCGCGGTCGTCCTGCGCCGCGGTGTCGAAGAGCGCGAGGGCGTCCTCGGTGGGCAGTTCGAGGATGCCGGAGCGGCCGAGCCGGGCCCGGTCGTCGGCGTCAAGACCCGCCGTCATGCCGCTCGCTGCCGCCCACATGCCCCACGCCAGCGAGACGCCGGGCAGGCCGAGCGCCTGGCGGCGGCGCACGAGGGCGTCGAGCGCCGCGTTCGCTGCCGCGTAGCTCGCCTGGCCCGCGCTGCCGAGGATCCCGGCCGCGGAGGAGAACACGACGAACGCGGACAGGTCGGCGTCCCGGGTCAGTTCGTGCAGGTGCAGCAGGCCGTCGACCTTCGGGCCGAAGACGCGGTCGACCCGCTCGGGCGTCAGTGACTCGATGACGCCGTCGTCGACGACTCCGGCGGCGTGCACGACCGCGCCGAGCGGCCGGTCGAGGGAAGCGAGGAGCGCGGCCACCGCGTCGCGGTCGGCCACGTCGCACGCCGCCACGGACACCTGGGCGCCCAGTGCCGTCAGTTCGTCGCGCAGTTCCTGTGCGCCATCGGTCGCAAGGCCCTTGCGTCCCGCGAGGACGAGGTTGCGGGCGCCCCGGTCGGCGACCAGGTGGCGGGCCACCAGCGCGCCGAGCGTGCCGAGGCCGCCGGTGACCAGGACCGGGCGGTCCGGGTCGAGCGGGGCGGGCACGGTCAGGACGACCTTGCCCATGTGCCGGTTCTCGCTGTGGTGGCGCAGCGCCTCGGGTGCGCGGCGGATGTCCCGGGCCCGTACGGGCAGGGGGCTCAGGACGCCTGCGGCGAACAGCGCGAGCACTTCGGCCAGCATGTCCTGGAAGCGGTCGGGGTCCGGCTGTGTCTGGTCGAACGTGGCGTACTTGACGCCGGGCGGCAGGTCGTCGGGTTCGGGCACGTCGCCCTTGCCCAGCTCGATGAACCGCCCGCCGTCGGAGAGCAGTTCCAGGGAGGCCTGCACGAACTCCCGCATTGCCGGGGAGTCGTCGGTGAACTCCGGCAGTCGCAGGGAGCCGTCCGTGGGCTCCGGCTGCTGCCGCGAGGTGTCCACCAACTCCCGTACCGGCGAGTTCAGGACCACGTCCACGCCGCGTCCGCCGGTCTCGGCGGCGAAGTGCGCCGCGAAGCCGGTGTCGAGGCAGGACGCGAGGTGCGCCTCGGGCACGCCCGCCGCCCGTACGGCGTCCCACTCGGCGGGGCTCGCGGTCGCGAAGACCTTTGCGCCCCGGTGCCGCGCGAGCTGCACGGCCGCCATGCCGACATCGCTCGCCGCGTCGTGCACGAGGACGGACTCGCCCCGGCGCAGATCCGCCAGGTCGTGCAGGGCGTGGTAGGCCGTGAGGAACGCCGGCGCTACGGATGCCGCTTGTGCGAAGGACCATCCGGCGGGCACCGGTGCGACCAGCCTGCGGTCGGCGACCGCGAGCGACCCGAAGCCCTTGGTGGCCATGGCCAGCACGCGCTGGCCCACGGCCAGGTCGGTCACCGCCGCGCCGACCTCGGTCACCACGCCCGCGATCTCGCTGGCCGGCCGGACCTCGTCGTGGTGTGCGCCAAGGGCGGCAAGCACATCCCGGAAGTCCAGGCCCGCCGCGCGGACGGCGATGCGTACGTCGCCGGGCGCGAGGGGTGCGGTGGCCTCGGGGTGCGGTACCAGGGCGAGGCCGTCCAGCGAGCCGCGCGCCGTGACGTCGAGGCGCCACGGTCCTTCGGCGGGCGGGGCGAGCAGGTCGCCCGCGGTGGCACGGGCGAGCCGGGGCACGGTCACCAGGCCGGCCCGCACCGCCGACTGGGGCTCACCGGTGGCCAGCGCGGCCGGCAGTGCAAGGGCGGACTCCTCGGCGTCGTCGAGGTCGATCAGGGCGAACCGGCCGGGGTTCTCGGTCTGCGCCGACCGCACGAGTCCCCACACGGCGGCCTGCGCCGGGTCGGGCGTTTCGTCGTCGACCGCGCCGCGGGTCACGAACACCAGGCGGGTGTCCGCCGTCCGCTCGTCGGCGATCCAGTTCTGGGCCAGCTCCAGCGCCCAGGAGACCGCGTCCCGCGCCGCCGCCCCGTCCGCCCCGTCCGGGCCGGTCGGTCGGGGGCAGAGCGCGAGCAGGTCGGTCACGACGTCGAGGGCGCCGAAGTCGGGCACGGTCGGCACGTCGATGCCGAGGTCGCCCGCGGTGAGGCCCTCCGGGCCGACGGAGTGCGCGTCGAGCACGGCGAGCCTGACCGACCTCTCCCCTGTCGCTCCGTCGGCGGGCGTCCACTCCAGGGCGAACAGGGCGTCGGCGGTACGGGATGCGTCCTTGTGGAGCTCCACCGGTCGCATCACGAGCGACTCGACGGTCGCGACGGGCCTGCCGGACGGGTCCGCGACGGCCAGCGACATCTCGTCCTGCCCGTCCTGCCCCTTGGGCGACCAGCGCACCCGCAGCGTCGAGGCGCCGACGGCGTGCAGCCGCACCCCGGTGAAGGCGAACGGCAGCCGGGGGCCGCCGCCCGTCTCCTCCAGGGCGCGCAGCACCGGCGCGTGCAGGGCGGCGTCGAGCAGGGCGGGGTGCACGCTGAAGCCCTCGCCTCCGGTCCCGTCGGGCAGGGACACCTCCACGTACACGTCGGAGCCGAGGCGCCAGGCCGCGCGCAGCGCACGGAACACCGGGCCGTAGCCGTAGCCGAGTTCGGTGAGGCGGTCGTAGACGTCGTCGGCGTCCATCGGTGTCGCGCCCTGCGGCGGCCACACGGCGAGTTCGGTCGCCGGGGCATCGCTCGTGGTGAGCGTGCCGGTGGCGTGTTCGGTCCAGGGCGCGTCCCGGTCGGCGTCCTCGGCGCGTGAGTGCACCCGGACGCCGCGCCTGTCGTCGGTCTCCGCGCCGACCGTCACCCGCAGGACGCGGGCGCCGCGCTCGGGCAGGACCAGCGGGGCGTGCAGGGTCAGTTCCTCCACGGTGTCGAGCCCGCAGTGGCTCGCGGCGTGCAGGGCGAGGTCGAGGAAGCCGGTGCCGGGGAACAGCACCTGGCCACCGACGCCGTGGTCGGCGAGCCACGGCTGGGTCCGCGTGGACAGCCTGCCGGTGAACACGACGCCGTCGGAGTCGGGCAGCGCGACCGCGGCGCGCAGCAGCGGGTGGTCGCCGGTGGCGACTCCGAGTGCCGTCGTCGCCCCGTCGCCCGCGGGGGCGACGGCCGCGGTCAGCCAGTAGCGGTCGTGCTGGAAGGCGTAGGTGGGCAGGTCGACGCGTGTGCCCCGGCCGCCGAGCGCGGCTGCCAGGTCGAGGCGTGCGCCCCGGACGTGGAGCTGCGCGGCGGCGAGGGCCAGCGTGTCGGGTTCGCTCCTGTCGGAGCGCAGCGTGGGCACGAACACGGCGGCGGGCGCGCTGTCCTGGCCCATCGCGGTGAGCACGCTGCCGGGTCCGACCTCCACCATCGTCGTCACGCCCTGGGCGACGAGGGTGGTGACGCCGTCGGCGAACCGTACGGGCCGGCGCACGTGCTGGACCCAGTGGTCCGGTGCGGCGAGTTCCTCGGCGTCGACCGGTGCGCCGGTGAGGGTGGAGACGATCGGCAGCATGGGCGGGTGGGCGGTCGCGCCCGCCACGACGCGGCGGAACTCCGCGAGCATCGGCTCCATCAGCGGTGAGTGGAACGCGTGGCTGACCCGCAGTCCGGTGACCTTGCGCCCCTGCGCCTTGAGGCGGTCGGCGAGCTCACGCACCTCGGGTTCACTGCCGGAAAGGACCAGTGAGTCCGGGCCGTTGATGGCGGCGATGCCGACGTGCTCGGAGCACTCCGGTGCGATCTCGGCCTCGGTGGCCTGCACGGCGACCATGACGCCTCCGGCGGGCAGCGCCTGCATGAGCGCGCCGCGGGCGGCGACGATCGTGCAGGCGTCGGCCAGCGAGAAGACGCCCGCCACGTGCGCGGCGGCCAGTTCGCCGATCGAGTGTCCCGCGAGCGCGTCGGGCTTGAGGCCCCAGGACTCCCACAGCCGGTACAGCGCGACCTCGACCGCGAACAGCGCGGGCTGTGCGTACTCGGTGCGGTCGAGCAGGGCCTGGTCGTCACCGAACACCACGTCGCGCAGCGGCACGTCGAGGAGCGGGTCGAGGTGGGCGAACGCCTCGTCGAGCGCGTCGGCGAACGCGGGGTGGGCCTCGTACAGGCCGCGGCCCATGCCGATGCGCTGGGAGCCCTGGCCGGAGAACAGCACGGCGAGCCTGCCGCCGTCGGGGGCTCCGCGCACCACGCCCGGGGCGTCGGTGCCCTCGGCCAGCGCGTCGAGACCGGCGCGCAGTTCGGGTGTGCCGGTGCCGAGCACGACGGCGCGGTGGTCGAGTGCGGCTCGCCCGGTGGCGAGTGTCGCGGCGATGTCCACCGGCGACAGTTCGGGCCGTGCGTCCACGGTGGCCGCCAGACGGACGGCCTGCTCGCGCAGCGCGGCGGTGTCGCGGGCGGACAGCGCCCACCCGAGGGTGCGTCCCTCGGGCTCCTCGGCGGGGGCCGGGGTAGGGGCCGCGGGGGCGGGTTCGCCCTGTTCGAGGATGACGTGGCCGTTGGTGCCGCTGACGCCGAACGCGGAGACCGCTGCGCGCCTCGGCCGGCCGGCCTCGGGCCACAGCCGCTGATCGGCGAGGAGTTCCACGGCGCCGGTCGTCCAGTCCACGTGGTCGGAGGGGCGGTCGAGGTGGAGGGTGCGCGGCAGTACACCGTGCCGCATCGCCTGCACCATCTTGATGACGCCCGCGATGCCCGAAGCCGCCTGGGTGTGGCCGATGTTGGACTTCAGGGCGCCCAGGAGCAGCGGCCGGTCGGCGGGACGGTCCTGGCCGTACGTGGCGAGGAGCGCCTGTGCCTCGATGGGGTCGCCCAGCTTGGTGCCCGTGCCGTGGCCCTCGACGGCGTCCACGTCCGCGGTGGACAGGCCCGCGTTCGCGAGCGCCGCGCGGATGACCTGCTGCTGCGCGGGGCCGTTCGGCGCGGAGAGGCCGTTCGACGCGCCGTCCTGGTTGGTGGCGGAACCCCGGACGACGGCGAGTACTTCGTGGCCGTTGGCCCGTGCGTCGGAGAGCCGTTCGAGGAGGATCAGGCCCGCGCCCTCGCCCCAGCCGACGCCGTCGGCGGCATCGGCGAAGGGCTTGCACCGGCCGTCGGGGGCAAGGCCGCCCTGGAGGCTGAACTCGGCGAAGGGCGTCGGCGTCACCATGATCGCCGTGCCGCCCGCCAGGGCCATCGAGCACTCCCCCGACCGCAGCGCCTGCACCGCGAGGTGCAGGGCGACCAGCGAGGACGAGCACGCGGTGTCCACGGTGACGGCGGGACCGCGCAGGCCGAGCGAGTAGGCGATGCGGCCGGACACGACGCTCAGCGCGTCGCCGGTGAGCCGGTAGCCGTCCATCTCGGGCGTGGCCTGTTCCAGGGTGCCCGCGTAGCTCTGCGGCGAGGCGCCGACGAACACGCCGGTGAGGCTGTCGCGTACGGAGGCCGGGTCGATGCCCGCCCGCTCGAAGGCCTCCCAGGCCAGTTCGAGCACCTGCCGCTGCTGCGGGTCCATCGCGAGGGCCTCGCGCGGGGCGATGCCGAAGAAGCCCGCGTCGAACCCTCCCGCGTCGTCCATGAAGGCGCCCTCGAACGTACGGCTGCGGCCCTGCTCCTCCGCGTCGGCCGGGTACAGCCGGTCGGGGTCCCAGCCCCGGTCGTCGGGGAACGGCCCGACGGCGTCGTGTCCACCCAGGACGAGCGACCACAGGTCCTCGGGGCCGCGTACGCCGCCGGGGAAGCGGCAGCTCATCGCCACCACCGCGATCGGATCGTCGGCGGCGCGGGCGGCGGCCGGGACCGGGGCGGTGCTCTGCCGCTCGCCGAGGACCACGGAGTACAGGTGGTCGGCCAGCGCGTCCGGCGTCGGGTGGTCGAAGACGACGGTCGCGGGCAGCCGTACGCCGGTGGCGGAGTTCAGGCGCTTGCGGAGCTCGATGGCGGTGAGGGAGTCGAAGCCCAGTTCGCGGAAGGCCCGGTCCGGCGTGACGGTGTCGGGTCCTTCGTGGCCGAGCACCGTCGCCGCGTGACCGCGGACCAGGTCGAGCAGGAGCCGGTGCTGGTCGGCCTCGGCGAGCCCGGTCAGGCGGTCGGCGAGCGCACCGCCGGAGGCCGGCTGTTCCACCGCGTCCTGCGCGGCAAGCGCGACGACGTCGGGTATCTCGCTGATCAGGGGGCGCGAACGGGCCGCCGTGAAGCCGGGGGTGAAGCGAGCCCAGTCGACGTCCGCGACCGTCACGGTCGTCTCGCCCGCCGTGAGGGCGGCGGCGAGCGCGCTGACCGCGAGTTCCGGCCGCATGGGACGCATGCCCCTGCGGCGCAGCTGGTCGTCGAGGTCTCCGGTCACCATGCCACCGCCGGCCCACATGCCCCAGGAGACCGAGGTGGCGGGCAGGCCTTCGGCGTGGCGGCGCTGCGCGAGGCCGTCGAGGAAGGCGTTGGCGGCGCCGTACGCACCCAGTTCGCCGCTGCCCCACACCGCGGACCCGGAGGAGAACAGCACGAACGCGTCGAGATCGCGTCCTGCGCACAGCTCGTCGAGGTGGGCCGCGCCGACGGCCTTCGCCTCCAGGGCGTACGCGAGGTCCGAGGTCTCCGTGTCGGCCAGCGGCAGGGACGGGACGGTGCCCGCCGCGTGGAAGACCGAGCGGATCGGGGTGCCTTCGGCGTCGAGCCGGGCGAACAGGTCGGCGAGCGCGGCACGGTCGGCGGCGTCACAGGCGGCGACGGTGGTCCGGACGCCGAGTCCGGTCAGCTCGGCCGCCAGCTCCTGCGCGCCGGGGGCGTCGGCGCCCCTGCGGCTCGTCAGCACGATGTGCTCGGCGCCGTTGCCCGCGAGCCAGCGGGCCACGTGGCCGCCGATGGCGCCGGTGCCGCCGGTGATCAGTACGGTGCCCGTGGCGCGCCAGGCGGGTGCCGTCGCCGGTGCGGGGGCGGGGGTCAGCCGTCGCGCCGACAACCCGGAGGCACGGATGGCCAGTTGGTCCTCGTCCGCGAGTCCGGCCAGAGCGGCGGCGAGCCGCGTGGCGGTCCTGGCGTCGGGGGTCACGGGCAGGTCGACGATGCCGCCCCAGCGGCCCGGCTGTTCCAGGCCGACGGCGAGGCCAAGTCCCCACACCTGGCTCTGCGTCGGGTGGGTCAGCGGGTCGGACCGGCCGACGGACACCGCGCCCGTCGTCGCCATCCACAGCGGTGCGCCGATCCCGGCGTCACCGAGTGCCCGTACCAGTTCCAGCGTGCCGGACAGTCCCCTCGGGACGGTCGGCGCCGCGGGGTCGGGCCGTTCGTCGAAGGCCAGGAGGGAGAGCACACCGCTGGGTACGAAGTCCACGGCGCGCAGCGCCTCCGCCGATCCTTCGACCTCCAGGACGTCGGCGCCGTGGGCGCGCAGGGCGTCGACCGCCGCCGCATGCCACGGGTGCTCCGCCTCGGACAGCGAGCCGATCACGAGCCAGGTCCCGGACAGGGCCGGGGTGGCGGCGGTGCCGAGCGCCTGCCAAGTGACCCGGTAGCGCCAGGCGTCGACGGTGGAGCGCTCCTGCCTGCGTCGGCGCCAGTCGCCCAGGCTTGCCAGCACGTCGGAGAGCGGCGCGTCGGCGGGCACGTCCAGCGTCGTGGCGAGGTCGCCCCGCTCCACCGAGGACCAGAATTCCTCGAGGGCGGGATCGCCCGCCGTGGACGGGCGGGCGGTCTCGTCGAGCCAGAACCGCCTGCGCTGGAAGGGGTAGGTGGGCAGGTCGACAGGCCGCCCCGCGGGCACCACGGCACGCCAGTCGAACGGCAGGCCCTCCACGTACGCCTCTGCGGCGGAGAGCAGGAACCGGTCGAGGCCGCCGTCGGTCCGGCGCAGCGTGCCCACGACGACGGCGTCAGCGCCGGTCGCGTCGAGCGTCTCGCGCACCCCGAAGGTGAGGACGGGGTGCGGGCTGCACTCGACGAACGCCCCGATGCCCCGGTCGAGCAGACCGCGCGTGGCCTCTTCGAACCGGACGGTGTTCCGCAGGTTCTGGTACCAGTACTCGGCGCCGACCTCGGTCCCGGTCAGCCACTCCCCCGTCACCGTGGACAGCATCGGCACACTCGCGGGCACCGGCTCGACCCCGGCCAGCACGGCGGCCAGTTCTTCCTGGATGCGCTCCACGTGCGGTGAGTGGGACGCGTAGTCGACGGGGACACGACGGGCGCGCACGTCTTCGGCGGCGCAGGATTCCATCAACTCGTCCAGTGCGTCGGCGTCACCCGCCACGACGACCGAACCCGGGCCGTTGACCGCGGCGAGCGAGATCCGTCCGTCCCAGCGCGCGATCCGCTCCCGCGCGGCATCGGCCGTCACAGCGAGCGACACCATGCCGCCCTGACCCGAAAGGGCCAGGATCGCCTTGCTGCGCAACGCGACCACCTTGGCCGCATCCGCCAGCGACAGCGCCCCCGCCACATGCGCGGCGGCGATCTCGCCCTGGCTGTGCCCCACCACCGCGTCCGGCTCCACACCGTACGAACGCCACAGCGCGGCCAACGACACCATCACCGCGAACAACGCGGGCTGAACAACGTCCACCCGCTCCAACTCGGCGCCATCAGCCAGCACCTCATGCAACGACCAGTCCACATACGGAGCAAGCGCATCAGCACACGCGTCGAGGGAAGCGCGGAACACCGGCGAGGACTCCGCCAGTTCCGCGCCCATGCCGAGCCACTGCGAGCCCTGGCCCGGGAAGACGAACGCCACCTTGCCCGCAGGCAGCGCGACACCTATCGCCACGCGGGTGGACTCAGAGCCCGCGGCCACCGCCGCCAACGCGTCGGAACCGCCCGAGACCACCACCGCCCGGTGATCGAACACCGCGCGGGACAGCAGGGCATCCGCCACGTCGGCCGGCGCAAGCGCCTCTGCTGCGGTGGCGAGTTGAGCGGCGTGGGCGCGCAGGGCGTCCTCCGTGCGCGCGGAGAACACCAGCGGGACCGGTCCGGAGGTCGGCAGCGGGTCGATCGGGGTCTCTTCGGGCGCCTGTTCAAGGACGGCGTGGGCGTTGGTGCCGCTGATGCCGAACGAGGACACGGCGGCCCGACGGGGGCGCCCGGCCTCGGGCCACGGCGTGGTCTCGGTGACCAGCGACACGGCGCCCGATGCCCAGTCCACGTGCGGGGTGGGCTCGGTGATGTGCAGGCTCTGGGGCAGTACGCCGTGCCGCAGCGCGAGCACCATCTTGATCAGGCCCGCGACGCCGGAGGCCGCCTGCGTGTGGCCGATGTTGGACTTCACCGAGCCGAGCAGCAGCGGCCGGTCGGCGGGGCGCTCACGGCCGTAGGTGGCAAGAAGGGCGTCCGCCTCGATCGGGTCGCCGAGGCGGGTGCCGGTGCCGTGCGCCTCTACGGCGTCGACCTCGGCGGCGGTGACGCCCGCGTCGGCGAGCGCCTGCCGGATGACCCTGCGCTGCGCGGGGCCGCTGGGGGCGGTGAGGCCGTTGGACGCGCCGTCCTGGTTGATCGCGGTGCCCTTGATCAGCGCGAGTACGGGGTGTCCGTTGCGGCGCGCGTCCGAGAGCCGCTCCAGAAGCACCATGGTGGCGCCCTCGGCGAGGCCGAACCCGTCGGCACTCGCCGAGAACGCCTTGCAGCGCCCGTCGGGGGCAAGCGCGCGCTGCCTGCTGAACTCCACGAACATGCCCGGCGAGGGCATGACCGTGACGCCGCCCGCGAGGGCGAGGGGGCACTCGCCGCGCCGCAGCGACTGCACGGCCAGGTGCAGGGCGGCCAGCGACGAGGAGCATGCCGTGTCGAGGGTGACGGCGGGTCCGTTGAACCCGAACGAGTACGAGAGCCTGCCGGACGCGACGCTCGCGGTGTTGCCGGTGAGCAGATAGCCCTCGAGGTCGGCGGGGGCCTCGTGCAGCCTCGGCCCGTAGTCCATCGTCATCGCGCCCACGAACACGCCGGCCTGACTGCCCCTCAGCCCTGTCGGCTCGATGCCCGCGCGCTCGATCGCCTCCCAGCCGATCTCGAGGAGCAGCCGCTGCTGCGGGTCCATCGCAAGGGCCTCGCGCGGCGAGATCCCGAAGAACTCGGGGTCGAACTGGTCGACGTCGTGCAGGAATCCGGCCTCGCGCTGGTAGTAGCCACCGGCCCGCTCGGCGTCCTCGTCGTAGCGCCCGTCCAGGTCCCAGCCCCGGTCGGTGGGGAACGCGGTGATGCCGTCGCCGCCGGTGGACAGCAGCTCCCACAGGTCCTCGGGGCTGCGCACTCCGCCGGGCAGGCGGCAGCTCATCGCGACGACGGCGATCGGTTCGTCGTCCCCGGCCACCGCGAAGGCCGGCAGTTGGTCGTCGTCGGCCGGTGTGCCGAGCAGGACCCTGTCGATGCGCTCGGCGAGGCCACGGCACGTCGGGGTGTCGAACACCGCTGACACCGGCAGGTTCAGGCCGGTGGCCGCGTTCAGCAGGTTGCGCAGTCGCACCGCGCCCGCCGAGTCGACGCCCAGTTCGAGGAGCGGCGCGTCCGCGTCGGGGGCGGGTCCGGTGTTCCCGACGACGGCGGCCACCTGCGCGCGGACCAGGTCGAGCAGGAAGTCGGTGCGGTCGGCGGCGTCCGCGAGCCGGTCGTCGAAGGACGGGGCGGGGACGGCCCCGGGCTCCGCGTGCAGCGGGTAGGCGGGGAGCGGCACCGCGCGTGCGTCCCGGCCCGCGAACACCGCGTCCCAGTCGGGGAGTACGCCGTGCGCGTGCAGTTCGGCGAGCGCGGCGGTCATCTGGTCGGCGCCGCCACGGTCCCTGCGCAGCGTGCCGACGACGGCGGCCTCCACGGCGGCGTCCTCGGCGGTCTCCTGCACGGCCCGGGTGAGCACGGGGTGGGGGCTCGGCTCGAGCAGCAGTCGGTGCCCGGCGGCCAGGACGGCGCGTGTGGCGCTCTGGAAGTCAGCGGTGCCGCGCACGTTGCGGCACCAGTGGTCCGCGGTGAGCGTGAGCGGGTCGACCCTCGCGCCCGTGGTGGCCGTGTAGATCGGCACGTCCGTCGGGCGGGGCGTGATGGGGCTGAGGTCGGCGCGCAGCATGTCGAGCACGGAGTCGACCTGACGGCCGTGGGCCGCGAGACGGATCGCGATGCCTCTGGCCCTGATGCCGTCCGCGGCCAGGTCGGCGAGGAGTTGGCTGGCCGCGTCCTCGTCGCCGGAGACCAGGACCGACGTGGGCGCGTGCACGGCGGCGAGGTCGAGCCCCTCGTACCGGGTGAGCCGCTCACGTACCTCGTCGGCTGATGCCAGTACGGACAACATCACGCCGCGTTCGAGCAGGTGCACCTGCGCTTGGCTGAACAGGGCCACGGCCCGCGCGCCGTCCTCGACGGACAGTGCGCCCGCGACCGTCGCGGCCGGGATCTCGCCGACGCTGGAGCCGATCACGGCACCGGGCCGCACACCCCAGGAGCGCCACAGCGCGGACAGGGACACCATCATCGCCCAGAGCGCGGGCTGGGCCACGTCCGGCCGGTCGAGGGAAGGCGTGTCCGTCTTGCCGCGCAGCACGTCAAGGACGGGCCAGTCCACGAACGGCGTGAGGGCTTCCGCACAGGCATGCAGTTGCTCGGCGAACACCGGCGACGTGGCGAGGAGTTCGTCGGCCATGCCCAGCCACTGCGGCCCGTGACCGGGGAACACAAAGGCGACGTCGTCTGCCGCGGCTCGCGCCGGTCCTCCGGCCGCGAGCCCCGGCACCGGTATTCGCCCCTCGCTGACGGCGAGCAGCTCCTCGGCGAGCCGGGTGCGGTCCCCGCCGACCAGCACGGCGCGCCGGGCGAGAGCGGGGCGAGTGGTGGCGAGCGAGAAGGCGAGGTCGACGAGCGGCAGGGCCGGCTGGGCCTCGATCAGCGAGTGCAGATCAGCGGCCCGCGCCCGCAGCGCGTCCTGGCTGTGCGCCGACACGGTGATCGGGACGGCGGGCCCGTCCGGTGCGTCGCGGCCGGGCTCGGTCCTGCCCGAGCGCAACGCGGCCTCGACCAGCGCGGGAACGCCGTCGGACCATGCGTGGTCGGTGTCGAGGCGGTAGGCGAAGGTCGCGATCCGTGCGCTGTCCCCACGGGTGAGCACGGCGAAAGCACCGTCCGTCCCGACCAGCGCCAGGTCGCACTCACCGGAACGCACGGCGGCGACGGCATCGGCGAGAGGGTCGTGTCCGGTCCGGCAGGGGCCGTGCAAGCCGAGCACGCGTGCCAACTCGGCCGCATCGTCGGAGCCCTCGGTGCCGGCGGCGGCCAGGTGGACACCGACGCCGGCCCGGTCGTCCGCGCCGATGCCCGCGTCCTCGCAGGCCGTCCACGCCGACTCCAGTTCGTCCGTCCGGCCCGTGGGCAGCGGCACACCGGTCAGCTCGACAAGGACACCGTGATCGCGCTCCGCCCGCACCGGTGCCGCGGACGCGACCCCAATGACGGCGACAGTGCCGGTGTGCAGCCCTTCTGATAAGCGCATGGCAGCCTCTGCCTTCGTCGGTCATCCACTGGAACTGGATACATGCATGGTTGGCCTGAATGGGCTCGATACTTTCTCGGCCACTTCGCCGCGACAACGAGCGCAAGTCAAAGCCAGATATCCAGAAATTGTCAACTGCGGTCTATTTTCGGTCTGTCACAGGCGGAAAACGCTCGTAGGGCTCGCGTAAGCGCCTGTCAGAGCCCCGCCCACTCGCGCGATTTACCGTACGGACTTCCAAAATTTACCTGGCTATCGGCGCACCCAGGAGAGCGGCGGGCCCGCCTGCCGCCCTGTCGCCGAGCGGCTCCTGCCCTATCGTGCAGCGCCTTTTGCCCCATCGCGCAGGGGAGGCTCGCATGCGGGCGGACGGAATTGCCGCAGCGCCCGTTCATCAATAACCCGCCATTCCGACGTCACGATCCGGCCATACGGATCCCGTTAAAATCAAGCCCCCCATGCATGGCCACGCGGAAGCACCGAATGAATAGGGGGCCGGAACCAGCTCGTTGACCGCGCCGTGGTAGCTCGTGGGCCTGCACGGGAACACCGGCGGTACACCCGGAGCCGGAGCCAGGGTGCGGAAGGGACCAGGGAAGCCCTGGCCACGAGGGGGGGGTGGTCGCGTCGTCCCGCAGGGGCGACGCCTGTCACACCACTCAAGACTCCATTGGCCGAGCGGTGGGCTACTGCGGTGGGGGGACGGGTGCGGATACGACTGCGGGGCGCACGGGAGAGCGGCGCACAAACCCCCGGCCGTCTCCGCAAGGACCGGCCGGGATCGAATTCCGCGATGGTCAGGGTTCGCCACGCATCAGTCGAGAGATGCAGTGCGACATAACCCGTTCAGAAACACAGTGAATTGCGTTTGAGTGCAGGAAGAGCACTCCTGGTGTTCACACGCCGGACAAGGCGACACGCCTGCGAGTGCCGGGCCTTGCTTCGTGACCCGCCCATGCTCATCCCCCCTACATATAGGCCCCGAACAGTCGCCGGGATCGATACGGAGGACCACAGGAGCGGCGCTCCGAGAAGACCGGTTCAGTCTGCGGACGAGGGATGCACGGCCGGATCAAACGCGATACCCCTGACCCCTCGCCTGGCCAACAGTATCCGAGCGGGTGTAGCCCGCACCAGACTCTCTTTATGTGGCAAGCGGAAGCAGAACCACACTTCTCGAGTGGCGCTCGAAGCGCCTTACCCGGTGCGGTAAACGCGCCCATGTATATGCCACCGCGAATGCCTGATGCCTCCACCACCTGGCATCAATCGCCGCAGTTCGCGACCGCGACATCTGACTCCTGAGTATCTGACGCACCACACTCCGTGTCCGAGTGGTGGAGCACCACAGGGCGTCCATGCCCGTTTCGCTCTGCTCGCGCTCCGTCTTCTGACCGTTTCGGGCCCACACATGATCACTGTGGTTCACCTCACACGCCCGTACTTCCGGGCAGCGGTCGCCGGCCAGGCGGTCCGGTGCCGCTGCCCTCGACCACGGTCGTGGAACTGTCGTGCAGGGATCCGGGACGCGCGAAACCGTACGCCGACGGGCCCGTTGGGCCGGGGAGAGGTTCATGGAGCAGGGAGAGGTTCCTCCCGCTCCCCCGCCCTCGAAGTGACGGAGTGAGGCCATGACCACGCCCAACGATTCCCTGCTGAGCCTGATCCGGGAAGCGGGCTGGACGTACGAAGCGCTGGCCCGCCGCGTCAACACGGACGCGTGCCGACGCGATCTGGGAACCACCTACGACCGGACGACGGTGGCGCACTGGGTGCGCGGCTCCCGCCCTCGCAGCCCGGTGCCCGAGCTGCTGTGCGGGCTCTTCACGCAACGGCTCGGGCGTCTGATCACGCCGGCGGAGCTGGGGTTCGCCGACAGCCGGGCACCGGCGCTCAAAGGCGCGGCCGCACTCATCGCCGCCATCCCCGGCCTCGATGCCAACAGCGGCCAGGAGCCCGGCAGTGGCGACGGGGCACCCCGTACCCGCGTACCCGAACAGCGCCCCCGCCCCGACAGCGAAGAGCGGAACCATCCCGCCTGGCACGAGCAGGTGTGGCGAGGGGCCGAGCGGTTCTTCGTGGGGCAGACGGCGGCTCTGGGCGGGAGGCACACCGGGCCGGTGCTGCTCGCCTACCTGCAGTCCGCCTTCGGCCCCGGGGGCGGCGCCCCGTTCATGGGGGCGGAGTCGAGGGCGGGCCTTGTGCACGTCGCACGCACCGCCGTCCTCCTGGCCGGCAGTTACGCCGACGCGTGCCGCACCCAGGAGGCGCAGGGTGCGCTGACCGCCGCCGAAGCGCTCGCCGACCATGCCGAGGACAGGGCCGTCCAGGCCATCGCACTGCGGCAGTTGAGCGAGAGCGCCCTGCTGCAGGGCGAGACCGCCCTCGCGACGGGATATCTGAACCGCGCCCTGGAGGTCTCCCGCCACACGTCGAGCCCGGTGCGTGCGTACGTCGCCGCGCAGGCGGCCCGGGTGAGCGCGGCGACCGGGGAGCGGCCGGCCGCACTGAACTGGCTGGAGACCGCGTCCCGGTTACTGCCGCACCACGCCGACGCCGAGGATCCCTTCGCGGTCTATTCGGCGGCGGCCCTGCACTATCAGCAGGCCGCCGTGCTGCATCGCCTCGGTGAGCCGCGTGAGGCCCATGCGGCGCTCACCGCATCGCTCGAAGCGCGGCCCGTGCAGGAAGCGCGCGCGGTCTTGTTGACCCTGCTCGCCAGAGGCTGGCTGCACCACGCCGAGGGCCACAGCGAGGCGATGTCCGCGGCCGCGGATGCCGCGGCGGAGATGAACGCCACCATCGCTTCGGTCAGGGCCGCCAAGGAGATCGCCCGCATCCGCTCGGCGCAACCGGCTTGAGCGGCGCGCCGTGCGACCGCACGACATGCGCGTGCCGAACGCGTCGCCGAGCATGGAGACATGAACGATCCCTTGCTTGTCGCGCAGCTCCTTGCCGTGCACGGTTCGTCCCGGCCGAGCGCCACCGAGGCAGACGCCGCCCGCGGGCGCCCTGCTGGTCACGGCGGCTTGCCACAGGCGGGCGCCGACGTTCCGCCCGCCGAATTCAACACGTTCAACAACATCCCGGTGCCGACATCGACATCGCCGACCGGGCGGGTCGTTGACTGACCGGGACGAGACTGGCCCAGGTGACTCCACCCCCCTCCATCGCCGCTGCCCCCGGCGTCACGCCTGCACCGCAATAGCGGCAAATCTTCACCCCTTGGCGTGACTCCCGTTCGGCGCAGCGGCCGTAACGTTCCTGCATCGGCCCGTGTGAGCTGCGCAATCATCGGCGATTCCCACGCATAGGTCTTTCGTTCGAAGACCACGCCATTCTCGCCAAGATCCTTTGCGCCCATAAGGTCATGCCGATTCCAGCAGGACGCGATCCCGGGTGAGGTGTGGGTGTCTGGCGAACTCTTGTGCTCCGCAGGCGAGTTGAGGCTCGGCGATGCCCCTTGGCGGAGCCGGCGAACGGCTGTGCTCGAGGGCCTCGCGGGCGTCGTGCCGCCGCGGGCGGTGAGCAACCACGAGCTGCCCGCCGCCTGGGGGACCGACGACGCCTGGGTGCGCCGTCGCACCGGCATCGGAATGCGCCACTGGGTCGCCCCCGGGGTGTCGACCGGGGACCTCGCACTCCAGGCCGCGGTCCGCGCGCTCGATGTGGCCGCCGCCGCGCCGCCCGACGGGCTCGACACGGTCACCCCCCACCCCGTCGACGCGGTCATCGTGGCCACGTCCACCCCCGACCGGCCGATGCCCGCCATGGCGCCGCAACTGGCGCACCGGCTCGGCCTCGGCCAGGTCGCGGCCTGGGACGTGGCCGCCGCGTGCAGCGGATTCGTCTACGCGCTCGCCACCGCCGCAGGAGTGATCGGGGCGGGAATCGCCCACCGGGTCCTGGTCGTCGCGGCCGAGGTGTACTCGACACTGATCGCCCCGGACGACCGTGGTGCCGGCGTCGTTTTCGCGGACGGCGCGGGTGCGGTGGTGCTGCGCCGTGGCGAGCACGGTGAGCCGGGCAGCATCCTCGGCTTCGACCTGGGCAGTGACGGCACAGGCCACGACCTGATCGAAGTGCCGGGCGGTGGCGCGCTCGCCCGCTCGGCGCCCGACCGCTACACCCCGGCGGACCTGCACTTCCGGATGCGAGGACGTGACGTGTTCCAACACGCCGTCACCCGCATGACGCACTCCTCACAGGTGCTGCTCAAGAACGTCGGCTGGTCCGTGGACGACGTCGACCGGTTCGTGGCGCACCAGGCCAACGCGCGCATCCTGAGCGCCGTGGCCGACCGCATCCCCCTGCCCGCCGGCCGGCAGATCGCGAACATCGACCGCGTCGGCAACACCGGGGCCGCCTCCATTCCGCTGGCGCTGGCCGACGCAGCCGGAAACAGCCGCCTCCACACCGGGCAGCGCGTCCTGCTCACCTCTTTCGGAGCCGGGCTCACCTGGGGATCCGCCGCCCTGCTGTGGCCCCACCTCGCCCCGGTTCCGTCGGTCCACGGCGTCGGCGACCCAGTGCGCTCCGCCTGAGCGGCAGTTCTCCCGCGCCGCCCGCGCCTCACGCTCCTCTGCCTCTCCCCCTCCCATGTTTCCCGTTCCATCATCTGAAGGGCACAGCCATGTCTTCGATCGACACCGCGATCCACTCCGTACTGACCGGAAAGTTCGAGGTTCCGCAGGACCTCATCCTCCCCGAGGCCACGCTGGAGAGCCTCGACCTGGACTCCCTCGCCCTGGCCGAACTCGCCCTGGCCCTGCAGGAGGAGCTGGCCGTCGAGGTGCAGGAGCACGAGGCGACGAAGAGCACCACGGTCGCCGAGCTCACCGCCGCCCTGGCCGCCAAGCGCACCGCGGCAGGCGCACTGTGACGGCTGACAACCGTGCGGTCGCCGTCACCGGCCTGGGGCTCATCACCCCGGCCGGTGTCGGCCGCGACGCGACCTGGACGGGCGTACTGCGCGGTGAGTCCACGGCGGCCCGCGACCCTCAACTGAAGGAACTTCCGGTCGACTTCTCCTGCCGCATCCCGGAGATGACCCCGGAGCAGGCCAGGATCGGCGGCGGCAAGGCGTGGCGGATGGGCCGGTTCTCGCAGTTCGCCGTGCTCGCGGCGCGTGAGGCGGTGGCCGACGCGGGCCTGGATCCGGTCCACTGGGACGGCGCCCGGGTGGCCGTCGTCATCGGTTCGGGTCTCGCCGGCGCGGCCCACCTGGAGGAGCAGACCCTGCGCATGCAGGCGGGCCCCGACCTGGTGTCCCCCGTCCTGATCCCGATGCTGATCTCGAACATGGCCGCGGGCGAGGTCCTGCTCGACCTGGGCGCACGCGGGCCTTCCCTGGCCACGGAGACCGCCTGCGCATCGGGGGCCAGCGCCCTGGCAGTCGCCCGTGACCTGCTCCTTTCGGGTGCCTGCGACATCGCGGTGGCCGGCGGCACCGAGGCCGCCATCAGCCCGGTCGTCACCGCCGGCTTCCAGCGGATGGGCGCCCTCTCCTCCCGTACGGACGATCCTTCGCGGGCCTCCCGGCCGTTCGCCGCCGACCGTGACGGCTTCGTCATCTCCGAGGGCGCGGCCATCCTCGTACTCGAACGCACCGAGGACGCGAGGGCACGCGGGCAGCAGCAGTACGCCCAGCTCGCCGGCGTCGGTCTGAGCTCGGACGCCCACCACCCCACGGCCCCCGCCCCCGGCGGCACGGTGGCGGAGGCGGCACTGCGTAGCGCCATCGGTGAAGCCGGGCTCGCGCCGGGGGACATCGACCATGTCAACGCCCATGGCACGTCGACCCCGTTGAACGATCAGGCCGAGGCCGAGGTCATCGCACGCGTCCTGCCCCACGGCCCCACCGTGACCTCCGCCAAGGGTGTCCTCGGGCACAGCCTCGGTGCGGCCGGCGCCATCGAGGCGGCCCTGACGGCCCTCACGATCCACCACTCCGCCGTCCCGCCCGTCGCCAACCTCACGACCGACACGCTCGCGTTCCCCCTGGACTGCGTGATGGACCGGCCCCGCCGGCAGACCGTACGGGCCGCCGCCAGTCATTCCTTCGGATTCGGCGGACACAACGTGGCGCTCGTCCTGCGCGCGCCCTGACCCTGCGTCACCTCCCCCGCAGCGCTCCCCGCACCTCTTCACCCTCAGAAAGTCACCTCCCCTGTGACCGTGTACAGCGCGCTCGCCCACGCCAGCGTCCACATTCCTCCCGGCCGGCAGACCGTGGCCGAGGCCGAGGACCGCTTCCGGGCCCACAACCCCGGCATCACCCTGTCCCCCGGTGTCCTGCGGCACATGTACGGGCTCCAGGCGCGCTGCGTCGCGCCCGCCGACGAGCAGCCATCCGATCTCGCCGCACAGGCAGCCCGCACCCTGTTCGACGAGCACGGCACCGAGCCGGGCGACATCGACCTGTTGCTGTTCGCCGGCATCCTCGCCGACATGGAGGAGCCGGCCACGGCCCATGTCGTCGCCGCCAAACTGGGCCTCGGCTGCCCCGTCTTCGATCTGAAGAACGCCTGCAACGGCGTGCTCAACGCTTTGGAGGTCGCCGACGCGTTCATCAGGACCGGGCAGTACCGCCGTGTCCTCGTCACCACCGCCGAGGTCAGCACCCGCGAGAGCCGCTGGTCGGTGGATGACGCCGCCGACGTCCTGCACGCACTGCCGAGCCTGAGCACCGGCGACATGGGTTCCGCCGTCCTGGTCGAGGCCGCCGAGCGGCCCGGCATCCTCGGCAGCCGGTTCTTCGCCAACTCCTGGGGCTGGCAGGCCGCGACCCTGCCCAATCCTTACGCCCAGCACCGCACCCTGGGTCATCTGCGCATCGACTCCGCCGAGTTGGTGGCGTCCTTCGACGGCATGCCCGAGAAGGTGCGCGGCGCCCTGCACGACCTCGGGGTGAAGGCGGGCGACCTGGACCTCGTCTGCATCCACCAGCCGTCGGTGGCCTTCACCAAGGTCGCCTGCGACTGGGTCGGCGTGGATCCCGGCCAGATCCTGGCCACCTTCCCCACCCACGGCAACGTCGCCACCAACACCATTCCCCTCCAGCTGGCCGCCGCGCTGAAGGCAGGCAGGCTGCAACGCGGCGACCTGGTGGGCCTGTTCGGCTTCGCCAGTGGTGCCAGCAGCGGCCTGGTCCTGTGCGAATGGTGAGCCCGCCCGCACCCTCACCCTGTGCCACACCCCGCGCCCTTGGCCGACCGACCCGCCCTGTGTACGGAGCCCCACGATGACCCTCTCCTCCCCCGCCCGGAC
Organism: Streptomyces sp. NPDC047525; assembly: GCF_040643025.1. Lineage (NCBI taxonomy): Bacteria > Bacillati > Actinomycetota > Actinomycetes > Kitasatosporales > Streptomycetaceae > Streptomyces > Streptomyces sp. NPDC047525. The sequence goes on along the minus strand of NZ_JBEYTL010000002.1, from coordinate 387,687 downwards.
CCGGCCCCTCGCCGTCGGCACGCCCCACGAGCCCTCCGACAGAGAGCAGCCCCGCATCACCCCCGTACCTCCGGAGCAGTGGCCACCCGCCCTGCACGCGGTCCTCGACGCGTCCCGCAAGGACGGCCCGGGCCGGATCAACCTGTTCGGCACCCTGGCCCATCATCTGCCGGTGGCCGAGGCCTGGTTGGCGCTCGCCCGGGTCCTCACCCACGACGGCACCCTGTCCGCGCGCGATCGCGAACTGACCATCCTGCGCACCGCACACCGCCTCGACTCCGCGTTCGTCCACGACCGCCACACGTCCCAGGCCGGGCCCGCCGGACTGCGCCCCGACGAGACGGCCGCCACCGCCGCACCACTGGAGGCCCACGCCTGGGACCCCGACGACCTGGCGCTGCTCCGGACCGTCGACGCACTGGCCGACCGCGCCGACGTACCGGATGCAGCATGGGAGCGGCTCGCCCGGCGGCTGCGCCCCGACCAGTTGGTCGAACTCCTGGTCCTGGCCGGGCAGTCGGCCATGATGTGCATGACTCTGCGCACCCTGCGTACGCCGCCCGACGGCCCCGGCGCAGCTCCCGGCCGTGCGGACGCCGCTCTCGACAGCCGCGGGGCCACCGATCAGCGGGACCACGCCCCTGCAGATGCCCCTGCCGCACCGGACCAGGTCTACGACGTACGCGTCGACCGCGAACTGTGCTGCAGCTCGGGCCAGTGCGTCACCACCGCACCCGAAGTCTTCGAGCAGAACGACGACGACGGCCTCGTCATGCTCCGCCCCGGACATCGGGATCAGGCATCGGCCTCGGCCGCACAGAACAGCGTCCGGCTCGCCGCCGCGCTGTGCCCCGGTGGGGCGATCACCCTCACTCCCAAGTCGTAAGCCCTCGCCCCCTCCCCCACCCACGGAGAGCCCTGCCCCATGTCACTCACCTCCACGGCACCCGCCCTCACCCTCCCGGCGGCATACGGCAGTTGCCCCTACGACCCGCCGCCCGCCTACCTGGAGGCGGCGGCGGAACGGCCCCTCACCCGCACCGCGCTGCCGGACGGTTCACCGTGCTGGCTGATCACCGGGTACCAGGAGGTCCGCGCCGTCCTGGCCGACGCCCGCTTCAGCGCCGACGCCCGCACCCCCGGCTTCCCCTTCCTCTCCCCGGGACAGCGTGAACTGGCCACCGCCAAACCGAGCTTCATCCGCATGGACGACCCGGAGCACGCCCGGCTGCGCCGCATGGTCACCAAGGACTTCCTGGTGAAGCGCATCGAGGCGCTGCGGCCCGGCATCCAGCGCATCGTCGACGAGGCCGTCGACCGCATGCTCGCCAAGGGCGCGCCCGCCGACCTGGTCGGCGACTTCGCCCTGCCGGTCCCCTCCCTGGTCATCTGCCTGATGCTCGGCGTCCCGTACCAGGACCACGACCTCTTCCAGTCCCTGAGCCGGACCCTTCTCGACAACAGCACCACCCACGAACAGGCGGCCCGCGCCCACCACGAGCTCATGTCCTACCTGGCTCGGCTCGCCGCCGACAAGCAGCGAAAGCCCGGTGACGACATCCTCAGCCGGCTGGTGGCACGCGACGACCTCACCCCGCAGGAGACCGCCTCTCTGGGCTTCCTGCTCCTGGTCACCGGCCACGAGAGCACGGCCAACATGAGCGCCATGTGCACCCTGGCGCTGCTGCGCGACCCGAAGCAGGCCACGCTGCTGCGCGAGCGCCCGGAGCTGATCCCTGCTGCTGTAGAGGAGTTGCTGCGCCACCTCACGATCATCCATCTGGGTCTTGCCCGCGTGGCCAAGGAACCCGTGGAGATCGCAGGAACGTCCCTGGCCGCAGGCGACGCGGTGATCTGCATGCTGTCCACCGCCAACCGGGACGAGGGCCTGTTCGGCCCGGAGGGCTGCACCCACCCCTCACAGCTCGACCTCACGCGCGACGCACGCCGCCATCTGGCCTTCGGCTTCGGTGTCCATCAATGCCTCGGACAGCCCCTGGCGCGCGCCGAGTTGCACATCATCCTGGAGACGCTGCTGCGCAGGCTGCCCGGACTGCGGCTCGCGGTGCCGGAGGAGGAGCTGGAGTTCAGCACGGGGAGCATTGTGTACGGGGTGAAGGCACTGCCCGTTTCCTGGTGAGCCTGCGCCTGGTGTGTGTCAGCGGCCGATCAGGAGCAGGTGGGACAGGCCGGTCAGTTCTTCGGTCAGGCCGGGACGGGTACGGAAGCGTGGGATTCTGAGTACGTCGTTGATCATGCCCAGCACGCCGTGCACGGTCAGCTGGGCGTCCGTCTGGTCCAGTTCCGGGCGGACCCGGGAGAGGAGCTCGACCCACTCGGCCACGAAGTCGTGCTGGATGCGGCGGATCGTGTGGCGCTGGTCGTCGGGCAGGTGCAGCACCTCGGTGACGAGGGCGGCGATCAGGTCGGTGTGTTCGCTGCACATCTCGACGTAGCCGCGCACGAGCCCGTCGAGCGCCTCCTCCGGCGTACGCGCGGTGGACATCGCCCTGGTCACCTCGAGCTGCAGCACCGCCGCACCCCGGTTCAGCATTTCGAAGAGGATCTCGCCCTTGCTGGAGAAGTGCTTGTAGACGCTCGGGCCCGCGATACCCGCGGCCGCGCCGATGTCGTTGAGGCTGACCTGGTGGAAGCCCCGGCTGCCGAACAGCTTGGTGGCCGCGCCGACCAGGGTCTCTCTGCGTGAGGCCAGCGCAAGGCCGCCCCCCGTGCCGGGCGCCGGGGCGGCAGGCTCGTCGTCGTGCACGACGCCGTGGCGGAGCAACGTGACCGACAGCTCCGCGATCCGCTCCTGAAGCCGGCCGGTGGAGCAGGCCACGCCGTGATGGCCGGGGCTTGCGGACACACTGAGCGCTGCCCAGGTCAGCACGTCGGCACCCGCCTCGGAGAGCTCCGGCCGGTCCCGGCGGAGGAGGAGGACGATGCTGTCGCCGAGGTCGCGCATCTGCTGCCGGGTCTCGCCCTTGCGGTCCTCGGGGAGATGGCGCGCCTCCCGCTGCCACAGCACGGCGAGCTCCCTGCGCTCGGCCACGACTTCGGCCAGGCCCCGCATCGCGTCCTCCGCGCTGTCCGCGGCGCCCACCACGACCTGAAGGCGGTCGTACGTATCCGAGAGCACCGTGGCGAGGAGATCGGGCTTGCCGGTGAAGTGCCGGTACAAGGCGGGCGCCGAGATGCCGACCGCAGAGGCGATCTCCGACAGGGAGACGCCGTGGAAGCCCTTCTCGTGAAAGAGCTCAGCAGCCTTCCTGATGATCGTCTCCCTGCGGTCCCGGGGGCGTCTGACAGGGCGGCTGCTCATGCGGCCAGGCTAGCGCAGGTTCACTTGCGGCCCGCACGCATCCCGTCAGCACTCCCCTCGGAACAGTGAAGTTAATTGCTAGTAGCCATTTCGATTCCCGTTGGCAGCCGCCACACCCTTGCTATGCGCATCATGCACCCCTAAGTTAATCGCCGTTAGCCACTGGAAGGAGCACACATGAGTGTGCGGGTGCTCGGCGTGGGCATGGTGCCCTTCGCCAAACCGGGCGCGAGCGACTCCTATGACGTGATGGGTGAGCAAGCCGCGAGGGCCGCCCTCGCCGACGCCGGGATCGGATACGAGCGGGTCCAGCAGGCCTACGCCGGCTATGTGTACGGCGATTCGACCTGCGGCCAGGCCGCCCTGTACGGGATCGGACTGACCGGGATCCCCGTCGTCAACGTCAACAACAACTGCTCCACCGGGTCGAGCGCGCTCTGGCTCGCGCGGCAGGCGGTCGAGAGCGGGGCCGCCGACTGCGTACTGGCCGTCGGCTTCGAGCAGATGCAGAAGGGCGCGCTGAAGAACTTCTGGGACGACCGTCCCGCACCGTTGGCGCGCGGCACCGACACCATGACCGCCATCCAGGGAACGGACGAACGGGCGCCCTTCGCCGCCCAGTTCTTCGGCGGGGCCGGTCGGGCCTACGCCGAGCGTCACGGCACACGGCCCGAGACGTTCGCCCGGATATCGGTCAAGGCCCGCGCGCACGCGGCGCACAATCCCTACGCCGTCTTCCGTGAACAGGTCACGCTGGAGGAGGTGTTGGCATCCCCGCACATCTACGGCCCGCTGACCCGGCTCCAGTGCTGCCCGCCCACCTGCGGCGCGGCGGCGGCCGTGCTGTGCAGCGAGGACTTCGCGCGCCGGTACGGCCTGACCGGGGATGTGGCGATCAGGGCCCAGGCGATGGTCACCGACACGGCCGGCGCGTTCGACACGCTCGACGGCGGCGACATGATCAAGGTCGTCGGACACGACATGTCGAGGAGCGCCGCGGAGTCCGTCTACGAGGCATCCGGCGTGGATCCCCTCGACATCCCGGTGGTCGAGCTGCACGACTGCTTCACCACCAACGAGTTGATCACCTACGAGGCGCTCGGCCTGACCCCGGAAGGCACCGCCGAGAAGTTCGTGCTCGACGGCGACAACACCTACGGCGGCCGGGTCGTCACCAACCCCAGCGGTGGCCTGCTCTCCAAGGGCCACCCTCTGGGCGCCACCGGCCTCGCCCAATGTGCCGAACTGGTCTGGCAGTTGCGCGGTCGAGCGGACGCGCGCCAGGTCGAGGGGGCCGGGCTCGCGTTGCAGCACAACATCGGTCTGGGCGGCGCCTGCGTCGTCACCCTCTACGAAAGGCTCGGGAAGGTTTCATGATCCACCGAAGCGACCTGCTGCTCTTCGCCCGGGCGACCGGCCAGCAGGATCCCGTCTACACCGATGTCGAGGCGGCCAGGAAGGCGGGCCACCGTGACCTCCCGGTGCCGCCCACCTATCTGTTCTGCCAGGAGATGAAGGAAGCGGCCGACCCCCTCGGCCACCTCAGAGCCCTGGGTGTGGACCTGGGCAAGCTGCTGCACGGCGAGCAGAGCTTCGTCTACCACGCCATGGCCTACGCCGGCGACGAGCTGACCTTCAGCTCCGAGATGACCGCCGACTACACCAAGAAGGCGCTGCGCTTCCTGGTGCGCACGACGGAGGTCACCCGGGGCGGCACACCGATCGCGGACCTCAGCGCGACGACGGTGGTGACCTCGTGAAGCTCGAACTGCCGCCGGTCGACCGGACCACGCTCGCCCTGTACGCGGGAGCATCGGGCGATCACAACCCCCTCCACATCGACCTCGACGCCGCCAGGAACGCCGGATTCGACGACGTCTTCACGCACGGCATGCTCTCCATGGCGTATCTCGGGCGGTTGCTGACCGACCTGGTCCCGCAACAGCGCATCCGCTCGTACCAGGTCCGCTTCACCTCGATCACCCCCGTCCTGGCCGAGCCCAGGTGTGAGGCGAGCGTCGCCGAGGTCAAGGACGGTCTGACGCACGTGGACCTCGTGGTGTCGCTCCAGGACGGCACCGTCACCCTGCGCGGCAGCGCGATCATCGAAGGAGAACTGTGAGCAAGCTCAGTGACCGTGCCGCCGTCGTCACCGGATCGGGCCGCGGCATCGGCCGTTCGATCGCGCTGAAACTCGCCGCGGACGGTGCGTCCGTCGTCGTCAACGACCTCGACGCCGGGCCCGCCGAGGAGACCGTGGCCCAGATCAAGGCGGCCGGCGGCCAGGCCGTCGCCTGCCCGGGAAGCGTGAGTGAGAAGGGCTTCGCCGAGCGGGTCGTCGGCGTCTGCACCGAGTCGTTCGGCGCGCTGGACATCATCGTCAACAACGCCGGATACACCTGGGACAACGTCGTACAGAAGATGACCGACGAGCAGTGGGACGCCATCCTCGACGTGCATCTCAAGGCGCCCTTCCGACTGCTGCGCGCCGCGCAGCCGTATCTCAAGGCACATCCGGTCGCCCATCACCGCAAGGTCGTCAACATCTCCTCGATCGCGGGCCTGGGCGGCAACGCCGGGCAGGTGAACTACTCCGCCGCGAAGGCGGGCGTGGTCGGGCTGACCAAGACCATGGCCAAGGAGTGGGGCCGCTACCGAGTCAACGTCAACGCTGTGGCCTTCGGCCTGATCGAGACCCGGTTGACCTCGGGGGACGGGGAGATCGAGGTCGAGGGCAAGGAGATCAAGGTGGGGGTCAACCCCGATCTGCTCGCCGCGATGGCCCGCATGATCCCGCTGGGCCGGGGCGGCACGCCCGAGGAGGCGGCGGGTGCGGTCTATCTGATGTGTCTGCCGGAGTCCGACTACGTCAGCGGACAGGTACTGGTGTGCGGTGGCGGCTATGAGTGAGCTGGCTCTGCTGCGCGAGACCACGCGCAAGTTCCTGGCCGACGAGGTCACGCCGTATCCCGACCGGCTCGTCGATCGCGCGGTGTGGCACAAGGCGGGCAAGCTGGGGCTCCTGTGCTGCTCGATACCCGAGGAGTACGGCGGGGGCGGTGCGGGTTTCGACGCCGACCTTGCGGTCTTCGAGGAGCAGGGCCGGGCCGGTGACACCGGCTGGGGGAACTTCGTGCACAGCGGCATCGTCGCCCACTATCTGCTCGCCTACGGCACCGAGGAGCAGAAGCAGCGCTGGCTGCCGGGCCTGGCCTCCGGTGAACTGGTCGGCGCCATCGCGATGACCGAACCGGGCGCGGGCTCCGACCTGCGGGGCATCCGGACGAGGGCGGTGCGCGACGGCGACGACTACGTACTCACCGGGTCGAAGACGTTCATCACCAACGGAGCCTCCGCCGACCTGGTCATCGTGGCAGCGCACACCGGCGAGGGGCTCTCGCTGATCGTCGTGACGGACGGCATCCGGCGCGGCCAGGTGCTCGACAAGCTCGGCATGCACGCCGCCGACACCTCGGAGTTGTTCTTCGACGGCGTCCGGGTGCCCGCGGCGAACCTGCTGGGCGTCGAGGGCCGCGGGCTTGCCCAGCTCATGCGGCAACTGCCGCAGGAGCGCCTGATCATCGGGGTGATGGCCGTAGTCGCCACCGAGCGGGCGGTGGCCGAGACCGTCGCCCATGTCAAGGAGCGACGTGCCTTCGGTGAACCGCTGATCAAGCTGCAGAACACCCGGTTCGAGCTGGCCGAGTGCGCCACGCTCGCGCGGGTAGGCCGGGTCTTCGCCGACTCGTGCGTCGAGCGCCATCTGCGCGGCGAACTCGACGCCGCCACCGCGTCGATGGCCAAGTGGTACCTCACCGACGTGCAGTGCCAGGTGATCGACCGCTGCCTGCAACTGTTCGGCGGCTACGGCTACATGCGTGAGTACCCCATCGCCCGCATGTACGCCGACGCCCGCGCCCAGAAGATCTACGGCGGCGCGAACGAGGTCATGAAGGAGCTCATCGCGCGCTCACTCGAGGACGGACCGCCATGTACCTGACGCAGGCCCTGCAACGGGCGCTCCAGCAGACCCCCGACGCGCCGTTCACCGTCTTCGGCGACCGGACACGCACGGTGCGCGAATCGGCCGCGCGCATCGCCAGGCTGGCCGGTGCGCTGCGCGAGCTCGGGGTCGAGCCGGGTGACCGCATCGCCATGCTCGCCCTCAACTCCGACCGCTATGTCGAGTATCTGCTGGCCAGTTGGTGGATCGGGGCCGTCGTGAACCCCGTGAACATCCGCTGGGCGGCGCCCGAGATCCGCTACGCCCTCGAGCAGTCGGGCACGCGCGTCCTGCTCGTCGACGACGCCTTCACCCCGCTCGTGGAACAGCTGCGTGACGTCCTGGACATCATGGTGCACTGCGGCGAGCAGCCCACGCCCGACGGCCTGCTGTCGTACGAGGAACTGCTGGAGGGTGCCGATCCGGTGGCGGACGGCCGGCACGGCGGCGACACACTCGCCGGGGTCTTCTACACCGGCGGCACCACGGGCTTCCCCAAGGGCGTCATGCTCAGCCACGCCAACATGATCGTCTCCTCGCTCGGCAGCCAGGCCGGCGGGCACGTCGCGCTGCCCGGCGGCCGGATGTTGCACGCCGCCCCCATGTTCCACCTCGCGGCCCTGGCCGCCTGGAACATGCAGATGCTCGTCGGCGGCGTGCACGTCATCATCCCCGCCTACGAACCGGTGGCCGCGATGCGGGCCATCGAGCAGCACCGGGTCTCCGCCGCCATGCTGCCCCCGGTGATGATCCAGATGCTGGTGGACCACCCGGACCGCGACTCCCATGACCTGTCCAGCTTCCAGCGCTGCCTGTACGGCGCGTCGCCGATGCCCGAGGCGCTGCTCAAGCGCGCCATGGCCGCCCTCCCCTCGGCCGGATTCACCCAGGCGTACGGGATGACGGAGGTGGCCCCCGTCGCCACCCTCCTCACCGGCGCCGACCACCTCACGGGCTCCCGGCTGCGCTCCGCTGGCCGGGCGGCCCCTCACTGCGAGGTCAAGGTCGTCGGTCCCGACGGGGTGGAGCTGCCGCGCGGCGAGGTGGGCGAGGTGGCCGTCAGCGGCGGGCACGTCATGAGCGGCTACTGGGACAAGCCCGAGGAGTCCGCGGCGGCGCTGCGCGGCGGCTGGTTCCACACCGGGGACGGCGCGTACATGGACGACGACGGCTACCTCTACATCGTCGACCGCATCAAGGACATGATCGTCACCGGCGGCGAGAACGTGTACTCGGCCGAGGTCGAGAACGCCCTGGCCCAGCACTCCGCCGTCGCCTCCTGCGCCGTGATCGGCGTCCCGGACGACGCGTACGGCGAGCGGGTCCATGCCGTCGTCATGCTCAAGTCCGGTGCCGTGGCCACCGCCGAGGAGCTGCGCGCGCACTGCAAGACGCTGATCGCCGGCTACAAGGCCCCGCGCACGGCGGAGTTCGTCACCGAGCTCCCGCTCTCGCCCGCGGGCAAGGTACTCAAGCGTGAGCTGCGCAGGCCGTACTGGACGGACAAGGACCGCTCGGTCAACTGAACCGCATGCCAGGCCCCTGATCGATGTCATGCCCTGATGCGTGTCGTGCCCTGATGCATGTCATGCCCTGATCGATGTCATGCCCCTGACGAGAGAGGACCACGTATGCACAGCAGCCTGCGCCGCATGGTGACCTTCACCTGTGCCGTCATGACAGCCGCGATCCTGACGCCGTCGGATGCCGCGGCCGGCGCGGACCGGCCCCCACCCCGTATCGCTCTCGCCTCGACCCCGGATCGCGCGCTCGCCAGCGGCGGGGACGCGCTCTTGCGGATCACGACGACCGGCCAGGACGAGCCGGTGCGGGTGACGGTGAACGGGCGCACGGCCGACGGCTTCGAGCGGCAGCCCGACGGGACCCTGCTCGGCCTGGTCACCGACCTCAAGAACGGCCCCAATCGCGTCACCGCCGAGTCCCGTGGCCGCAAGGCGACCCGCACGGTGACCAACCACCCGGCCACCGGCCCCATCTTCTCCGGGCGGCAGGCCATGCCGTTCTACTGCGAGACGACCGCGTTCGGCCTCGCTCCCGCGAAGCAGCCGTACTGCTCCGCGCCGACCAAGGTCAGCTACAAGTACCGCAGCAAGGCAGGCACGTTCGCTCCGCTCGCGGACCCGGACCAGCGCCCGGCCGACCTTGCCACCGCGACCGTGGGAGGGCGGAAGGTGCCCTACATCGTCCGCGTCGAGACCGGCACCGTCAACCGCGCCGTCTACGAGACCGCCGCGCTCCACGACGGCACCGATCCCACGCCCCTGAGACAGCAGAAGAACTGGAACGGCCGACTCGTCTACAGCTTCGGCGGGGGCTGTTCGGGCGGGCACCACCAGGGTGCGCAGACCGGAGGCGTACTCAACGACACCTTCCTGTCCGAGGGTTACGCGGTCGCCTCCTCCACCCTCAACGTCCTGGAGACCAACTGCAGCATCCCCGTCTCGGCGGAGTCGGCGATGATGGTGAAGGAGCACTTCGTCGAGACCTACGGGCCGGTGAAGCACACCATCGGCTGGGGCGGGTCCGGCGGCGGCATCCAGCAGTTCACGATCGCCGACTCCTACCCGGGCATCCTGGACGGGATCATTCCCATGGTCGGCTTCCCGGACGCGTTCACGGGAGAGAAGACCGTCGCCAGCGACTGCACGCTGCTCGTACGCTACTTCGCCGGGGCCGGGAGCTCGTTCACCCCGAAGCAGCGGGACGCGGTGACCGGACTTCTCGAGTACGGCAACTGCATCGGCGCGGACCAGACCCTCGACCTGCGCACCCCGACCAAGCGCTGCGACAAGGCGATCCCCGTCACGGCACTGTGGAACGCCACGGCCAACCCCGGCGGTGTGAAGTGCACGCTGATGGAGGCGTACGCCACGCAGTTCGGCCGCGACCCGAAGACCGGCTTCGTGCGCAGCACCCTGGACAACGTCGGCGTGCAGTACGGCCTCGAAGCGCTCACGAGCAAACAGATCAGCCCGGCCCAGTTCGTCGCGCTCAACTCCGCCATCGGCGGATTCGACGACAAGGGCGCACCGGTGGCCCGGCGTTCGCAGGCGGACCCGCGGGCGCTGAAGGCGGCCTACCGCGACAACCAGCTCAACAGCATGCGGCTGGGGCTGCGCAGCACGCCGATCATCGACCACCGCATCTACATGGACAAGGTGCCCCTCGACGTCCACACGGCCCAGTGGTCGTACATCACACGGGCGCGGCTTCGCGCGGCCAACGGAACCTCGGCCAACCACGTGATCATCCAGAGCAAGCCCACGCTGAGTGAGGCGCAGACCGCGGACGCCTACGTACTCAAGTCGATGGACCGCTGGCTGACCGGCATCGCAGCCGACGGATCCTCGCGCGACAAGCAGGCCAAGGTCATCGCGAACAAGCCCACCGGACTCTCCGACGGGTGCTACCTGACCCCCGACAAGCGCGTCAACGCTCCGCTGACCTATCCGGCGAGCGGGCCGTGCGCGGACGAGTACCCGATCGGCGCGGACCCGCGGCTGCGGGCAGGCGAGCCGCTGGCCGAGTCCACGCTCAAGTGCGCTCTGCGGCCGTTGGACTTCGCGGACTACCGGGTGCGCTTCGCCAAGACCGAAAGGGCGCAGCTGCGCAAGGCCTTCCCGCAGGGCGTGTGCGACTACACCCGCCCCGGTCCCGGCCAGAACGAGCGGCCGAGCACCTGGATCGACTACAGCCGCCGCTGAGGTGACGCTCCCACTCCACCGTCGAGCAGCGTGTCGGGGATTCGTCTGCTCCTCATGAGCATCAGCAGCGTAGAAACTGCGTACATCCGTGCCGTACCGCGAATGCACCGCACCAGGGTGGGGAACCAGGAGTTCTTCGCCCGGCGGGTCGCGCCCCCAGCGACGGTGCCTCATGCCAACAGGCCCGCTCCGCTCCACCGGACAGCCGCATGAGCGGCGCCTTACGGAAGTGAGTCATGTCGCAACTGAACGCGTTTCACGACTTCGGTGCTCTGCACTTCGGCCGGCGAGCAGAGTTCGAACAGGCCGAGGTGCAGAGAGTGCACGAGGCTGTGCAGGACAGCGGGATACGGGACTTGTACGTGCTGGTGCACGGCGCCCACAACGACGAGGCGGTGGCCGAAGCGGCCGACGACGCGTTTCGCGGGATGCTCGCCGAGGCGTGGGGAGACGATGCGGCCACGGTGGGCTGTCTCACGGTGGGGTGGCCGTCACTGTGTTTCAGGGACGAGGGCATCCCGGGTGTCGCGGAGCACGAGACGAAGCGTGAGCGTGAGGCGTGCCCCGGCATCAGCGAGGCGATGAGCGACGATCTGGTGCGGCATCTGCCCGACAGCGCGTCTCCGTTGGCCGAGATCGCCGAGCTCCTGAACGGCCGGCCCCCGCACGAAGGGGCGTTCGACGACCTCGGGTCGGCGCTGCGTCGGCTTGCGGAGACCCCGCTGCAGGATCCGCTGACCGAGTTCGCCGCCGACACGGAAGGCGAGGTGATGCCGCAGACCGACCCGCTCATGCTGTTCGAGGACACGAAGACGATGTGCCGCGAATTCGCGGGCGCGCTGGGCGACTTGAACGGTTCCGTCGAGGCGACCGGCGCTGCTGACGAGAAGCCGGGCGAACCCGCCCGGCACGAGGCCGGGACCGGCGATTCCGATTCCCCGGTGTCCAGGGCAGGCACCCTGCCCGAGATCCGCGTGGCAGGACACAGGCCGGCCACGCCGCTCAGCGACAGGGTGAGCCGGACGGGCACGGTTGCCGCCGGAGGCCCTGTGGGGCAGGACCGCCGGCATCAGGATTCCGCGGACCTGTGGCGCGGGGCTCATGAGCTGTTCCGCCAGGTGGTGCGCCATGTGCTGCGCCGCCGGGCGGGAGTGGTGGGGCAGGCGGGTCTGGGTCCCTGTCTTGCGGCGCTGGTGGATGCGAGCGAGGCGCGGATCCATCTGGTCGGCCACGGCCTTGGAGGCCGCGTGGCCGGATTCGCGCTGCGCGGCCTGGAGACAAGGGGTTCGGACTCGGTCATGCTCGCGTCCCTGACGCTTCTGCAGGCCGAGATGTCGCACTTCGTCTTCGCCGACAGCCTGCCCCAACAGGTGTCAGGACACGGTGCGTTGTGGAATCAGCGACGCCTGGTCAACGGGCCTTTGATCTGTACTTTCTCCCATCTCGACACGCACCTGGGCGTGATGTATCCGCTGTCGTCCCAGATGGTCGGCGACTCGGCCGAGTCGGCCACCATGAGCCGCAAGTGGGGAGCCCTCGGCTTCGACGGCATCCAGGGCATCGACGGCCCTCCCAACACCACGTTGGACGACACGGAGAAGCAGAATCTGGGCGAGATGCCTTATACGAACGTGGACGCCTCCTCGCTCTTCCGGTCCGACGACGTCCCGATGGGAGGTCACCACCACGTCTTCCACTCCGGGGTGGGCCGACTCCTGCGGAAAGTGGCGGAGAGCTGCGCCGAGAAGTGACGCGCCCCCTCCCGGCCCGGTGGGGGCGCGGGGAGGGGCTCAGGCATGCAGGGTGGGCCGGTAGCTGAGCTCTTGGATGTGGCCGTCGAGCGTGCGGCGCTCGATCAGCTCGAGGTCGAAGTCGGCCGCGCCCTGGAAGATCGGGTCGAGGCCGGTCCGACCGGTGATCACGGGGAAGAGCGTCACCTGGACGCGGTCCACCAGACCGGCGGCCATCAGCGCCCGGTTCATCGACAGGCTGCCGTGCGAGCGCAACGGCACATCGGACTCCTTCTTGAGCCGCGCGACGACGTCGACGGCATCGCCGCTCGCGACGTTCGCGTCCGGCCAGTCGAGGGGTCCTTCCAGCGTGCTCGACACCACCGTCGTCGGCAGGTTCCTCATGCGTGTCACCCATGGATCACGTACCTCGGACTCCTCGGTGCTCTCGGCGAGCATCCGCGCGAACAACCGATACGTGTTGGCCCCGAAGACCATCCGCTGCTCCTCGTCGTACAGGGCGAGGCGGTGATCGAGCAGCTCGGGGCCTTGCTTGCCCCAGTAGCCGGTCCAGTCGCCGCCGGCGCCGCCGAAGCCGTCAAGGCTGGAGAAGACGTCGAACGTATAGGTAGCGGCCATGATGCTCTCCTTGAGTGCGATGGATCGCCCGTCAGGGATAGAGACCGGGAACCATGGCGAAACTCATCGCGAGTCGGAGAGTCAGTTCCCCTCGCTCTCGAACGTGCGCAGCAGATCCGCGGCCACGCTCACGGCAATGGTCGCGGGCTCCTTGCCGGTGATCTCCGCGAGACCGATCGGGGTCTTGATCCGATCGATGGCGGCCTCGTCATGACCACCCTCGGTGACGAGGCGGTTGCGGAACCGCGCCCACTTGGCCGCCGACCCGATCAGACCGATGGAGCCGAGATGAGGGGTGCGCAAGGCGGCGTCGCACAGGGCGGCGTCCTCCGCGTGATCATGGGTCATGATCAGGACGTGGGTGCCGCGCGGCAATTCCCCGAGAACCTCCTCGGGCAGCAGCAGCGTGTGATGTACGTGCACCTGCCCCACCGCGTCCGCCAGAACACCGAGCCGCTCCTCGGTGAGGATCTCGGAGCGGGTGTCGATCAGATGCAGGTCGAGGTCCTGACGTGCCAGGATGCGCGCCAGTTCGAGGCCGACGTGCCCGACGCCGAAAATCGCCACCGCCCGTACCACCGCGAGCGGTTCGAGCAGCACCGAGACCGTGCCGCCGCAGCACTGCACGCCATGCTGGTTGGTCACCTTGTCGTTCAGGGCGAAATCCATCAGCTCCGGCTCCGGCTTGGGCGCGGCCATCAGTTCCCTGGCCCGGTCGATCGCGACGGCCTCGACGTTGCCGCCACCGATCGAGCCCCACGTCTCGGTCTCCCCCACGACGAGTTTCGCGCCGGCGTCGCGCGGGGCATGGCCGCGCACGGTCGCGACGGTCACGAGCACGCCGGGCTCCCTGCGTGCTCGCAACCGGGCGACCGCGGCGACCCACGTCATGTCAGGCACCGCTCAGTGTCGTTGCCTCGGACCGGATCTCGCTCTCGGGGGCGGAGCCGTTGTGGCTGGAGCCGTTGTGGCTGGAGCCCTTGTGGGTGTGGGCAAGGCCGGTCCGGGAGGCATCACCCTGGCGAGCCGCCTCGATCGCCCAGTACACCGCCTCCGGCGTCGCGGGCGACGCCAGCTCGACACTGACCCCGCTCGGCCCGAACGCGGCGGCGGCCTGCCGCAGGGCTTCGCGCACCGAGAACGCCAGCATCAGCGGAGGCTCGCCCACCGCCTTGGACCCGTACACCGCGCCCTCTTCGGTGGCGTTCTCCAGCAGCATGACGTTGAACTCCTCGGGCATCTCCGAGAAGCTCGGCAGCTTGTAGGTGCTCGCGGCCTGGGTCAGCAGCCGGCCGCGGTGGGGCCCGTCACCGGTGTCCCAGCGCAGGTCCTCCAGGGTCAGCCAGCCCGCGCCCTGCACGAAGCCACCCTCGACCTGACCGATGTCGATCATCGGGGACAGGCTGTCGCCGACGTCGTGCACGATGTCCACCCGGCGGATGCGGTACGCGCCGGTGAAGCCGTCCACCTCGACCTCGGCCGCGGCGGCGCCGATGGCGAAGTACTTGAACGGCGAGCCCCGGAAGACCTTCGCGTCCCAGTGCAGGCCCTCCGTCCGGTAGAAACCGGCCGCCGACAGCTGGACCCGCTGGAAGTACGCGGTGCGCACCAGGTCGTCCCAGGCCAGCTCCTTGTCGCTGCCGAGGGTGCGTGCGACGC
Source organism: Streptomyces sp. NPDC047525 (assembly GCF_040643025.1). NCBI lineage: Bacteria > Bacillati > Actinomycetota > Actinomycetes > Kitasatosporales > Streptomycetaceae > Streptomyces > Streptomyces sp. NPDC047525. The sequence continues at coordinate 372,609 of NZ_JBEYTL010000002.1, read as the reverse complement.
CCTCGACGATGCGTACGTCCGAGGCATGCGAGCCCAGTTGTGTGGCAGCCACCTGCAGCAGCCGCTCGCGCAGCTGCTGGCAGGCGTTCTTCACCGCCGCTCCGTTGAGATCCGTCCCGGCACTCGCCGCGGTGGCACTGGTGTTGGGGACCTTGTCGGTCCGCGTCGGGGCCAGCCGCACCTTGTGCAGCGGGATGCCCAGTGTGGTCGCGGCCACCTGCAGCATCTTCGTGTGCAGGCCCTGGCCCATCTCGGTGCCGCCGTGGTTGATCAGGACCGAGCCGTCCTTGTAGATGAGGACCAGCGCGCCGCCCTGGTTGAAGGCGGTGAGGTTGAACGAGATCCCGAACTTCACGCCGGTGATCGCGAGTCCCCGCTTGGTGTTCGGGTGCGCGGCGTTGAAGGCGGCGATCTCGCGCCTGCGGTCGGCGATGCCGCCGTTGTCCTTGACCTGCTCCCAGACGGCGGAGATCCGCTCGGGCTGCGTGACCGGCTGTCCGTACGGTGTCGACTGACCCTGCCGGTAGAAGTTGCGCTCCCGCAACTCGGTCGGATCCAGGCCGAGCAGCGGCGCGCACCGGCCCATGATGTCCTCGATCACCAGCATGCCCTGCGGTCCGCCGAAGCCGCGGAATGCGGTGTTGGAGGCCTTGTTGGTCCGGGCGATGCGACCGGCGACGCGCGCGTTGGGAATCCAGTAGGTGTTGTCGATGTGGCACAGCGCGCGGGCCACCACCGGCTCGGAGAGGTCCAGGCTCCAGCCGCCGTCAGCGGTCAGGGTGGCGTCCAGGGCCTGGATGCGCCCTTCGGCGTCGAAGCCGATCTTCCACGTGGCGTTGAACCCGTGCCGCTTGCCGGACATGGTCAGGTCCTGCGTCCGGTTGAGCCGCAGCCGAACCGGTCGACCGGTCAGCTTGGCGCCGAGCGCGGCGACGGCCGCGAACCCGTGCGGCTGCATCTCCTTGCCACCGAAGCCGCCGCCCATCCGCAGGCACTGCACGGTCACCTCGTGGCTGTGCAGGCCGAGTACGTGCGCGACGATCTCCTGGGTCTCCGAAGGGTGCTGGGTGCTGCTCTGGACGAAGACCTGCTCCGCCTCGTCGACCAGGGCGAGCGCCGCGTGCGTCTCCAGGTAGAAGTGTTCCTGGTCGGAGAACTGGAACTCGCCCGTGAACACGTGCGCGGAGTCGGCGAAGCCGGCCTCGACGTCACCGGTCAGCATCTCGGGCCGAGCACCATGAAAGCTGTCGGCTGTGATCGCTTCCTGCAGCGTGATCACGGACGGCAGTTCGTCGAGTTCCACCTCGACGGCCGCCGCACCGATCCTGGCGGCCTCCAGGGTCTCGGCGAGCACCCAGGCGACCGCGTGACCGTAGAACATGACCTCGCCGGGGAACAGCGGTTCGTCGTGCTTCATCCCGGCGTCGTTGACACCGGGCACGTCGGCGACGGTCAGCACGCGGACCACGCCCGGCACGGCGAGCGCGGGCTCGGTGCGCAGCGCGGTGATCCTGCCGTGGGCCTGCGTGGCCTGGACCGGGTAGGCGTGCAGCACGTCCTTGGTGCGGTGGATCAGGTCGTCGGTGTAGAGCGCGGTGCCGGTGACGTGCAGGGCTGCACTCTCGTGCGGCATGGAGACGCCGACGACGGACTTCTCGGGGCGCTCGGACAGTTGGCTCATGACGACACACCCTCGGTGGTTTGTGCGTACAGCTTCAGCAGGCTCTGGCCGAGCATCGCGGAGCGGTAGGCGGCGCTCGCGCGGTGATCGTTCATGGGCGTGCCCTGGGCCCGCAGGGCCTGGGCCGCGGCCTCGACCGTCTCGGGCGCCCACGGCCGGCCCTCCAGGGCCGTCTCGACGGCGAGGGCGCGGATCGGGGTCGCGGCCACGCCGCCGAGCCCGATGCGTGCCTTGCGTACGAGGCCGTCCTCGATGTCGAGCGCGAAGGCGACCGCCACGCTGGAGATGTCGTCGAAGCGCCGCTTGGCGATCTTGTGGAAGGCGACGATCGGTGACAGCGGCAGCGGGATGCGCACCGAGCGGATCAGCTCGCCGGGGCGGCGCACGCTCTGCCGGTAGCCGGTGAAGTAGTCGGACAGGGGGACCACGCGCTCACCGTCGGCGTCGGCGAGTACCACCGATGCATCGAGGGCGAGCAGCGCCGGCGGGCTGTCACCGATGGGAGAGCCGGTACCCAGATTGCCGCCGAGGGTCGCGCTGTTGCGGATGAGCCGGGACGCGAACTGCGGGAACAGCTCGCCCAGGAGCGGGATGCGGCCGTCGAGGCGGCGTTCGATCTCGGTGAGCGTCAGCGCCGCCCCGATCTCGACGTGATCGGACGCGACGCGCAGCTCCCGCAGTTCGGCCAGCCGGTCGACGGCGACCACGCAGTCCGCGCGGCGGGAACGGATGTTCACCTCCACGCCCCAGTCGGTGGAGCCCGCGACCACCACCGCGTCGGGCCGCTCGCGCAGCAGCCGCAGTACGTCCGCCAGGGTGCCCGGCCGCAGGAACGCCCGGTCGCCCTGGGTGTATCGGGTGGCGACGGGTGCGGGCGGAGACTGCTCGCGGCGCTGCGCAAGCCGGTCCTCGTCGGTGGGCGTGCCGACGGCGAACGCGGCGTCGCGAATGGGGCGATAGCCGGTGCAGCGGCACAGGTTTCCGCTCAGCGCGTGCAGATCGAAACCGTTCGGACCGTGCTCGGCATCAATGCCTTCGGTCGACTCGGAGCTGTCGGCCGAGCCCGCGTGCGCGCAGCGGTCGGGCCGGTAGTACTCGGCGGCCATGCTGCAGATGAATCCCGGTGTGCAGTAACCGCATTGGGAGCCGCCGCGGACCGCCATCTCCTCCTGCACCGGGTGCAGCGTGGGCGGCGTGCCGGGTTCGCCGGCCGTGGCGAGACCTTCGGAGGTGATGATCTCCTGACCGTCGAGGGCCGCGGCCGGGACCAGGCAGGCGTTGACCGCCACCCAGTCGGTGGGCTTGTCCACCCCGGGGCGGGCCACCAGGACCGAGCAGGCGCCGCATTCACCCTCGGCGCAGCCCTCCTTGGTGCCGGTGAGGCCACGCTCACGCAGAAAGTCCAGCGTGGTGGTGTGGGGCGCAGCCGGAGAGAGCGGCGCTTCTTTTCCGTTGACGGTGATCCGCGCCGCTGTCATGACAGGCCTTCGTTTCGGTGCACGAGCGGTCGATTCATCATGTTCGCCAATTTCGGGCAGCTTTCTGTGCTCAGAGGCGCCACGTGAGCGGAGCGGGCGCAAGACGGCACACAAGAGTGACGTGCCGGGAGAAGTCAGGAAAAGGGGTTACGGGAAACCCGGAACGTGCCGCGGACGGGCGGGCACGGATGTGCCGCGCACGGGCACATCAGAAAGGCGTGGTCAGGCGCCGTGCGCGATCCGGCCGGGAACCCAGACGGTGCGCTGGGCGAGGCGACCGAGATCAGAGCTGGTGTTCATCCGCTGGTCGCCTCCTTCCGGTGGATACAGGTCGACCGATACAGGTCGACGGCCACCGCAACTTAATGGCAGGGGCCACAGAGGGTCAAGAGGTTCCGACGGGAGCGGGTGCCTGATCAGGCAATGAGACCGCGGATGGTCTCCTCCACCAGACGGGTGCCCTTGGGTGCGTACCACGATGTGAAGGGCGACAGCTCGGCGACCGCAGCGCCCAGCCACCGGGGATCGCCGAGCCGCTCCAGTGCCTTGGCTTCGTCGAGCTGGTCGAACAGGGCCTTCAACACGATGACGTGCCCGCCGGTGTAGCTGCGCTCGTGATGCGTGTACCGCACCGACCAGTGCTCGTAGGGGTGGCGCAGGATGCCCTGCAGGGAACAGCCGTCGCGGCCCATGTCGGCACCGGGGGCGAACGCCCCGGCCAAGCCCCCGAAGCGGGTGAGGTGCCAGTTCTTGCAGCCGGCGCGCACCCCCAGCTCCACGAACTGGGACCACCGGACGGACTCCTGAGGAGACGCCTCCCCGCGCCGGTGCTGCTCAAGGCCCTCCGGGGTCAGTACGACGTACAGACCCTCCTTCCGCGTCGGGTCCCCGATCACCCACTGGCCCTCGGTCAGCTCCAGCGGCCCCAATTGCTGCGGCGTGGTCAGCGGCACGGACTCGTTCCTCACTCCGGGAAGACGGGCGGCGGCTCGACACTCGGAGGCGTGGACAGCCGACGCGCACAGTCTGGCATTAACTGGATTTTCAGTTCCGCAGCAGCGCCAGCTCGGCGTTGATGGCGCCGCGCATCAGGTCACGCGCGTGGTCGATCTGCAGTCCGCCGCTGAGCCAGCGCATGCTGAGCCCTTCGAGCAGGGCGGTGAGCCGTTCGCCCGCGGCGGCCAGGGCGGGCGCCGGGGCCGTCGGCCGCACCTGCCCGAGCAGGGCCGCCACCTCCTGCACCCACACCAGGGTCGCCCTGGCGAGATCGTCCCGCAGCACTTCGTCGAAGACGGCACTGGCACGCAACTCGCCCCAGGCGGAGCTGTTCTCCCTGACGACCGGGGTGTCCTGCAGCTCCAGGAGGAGGACCGCTTCCAGCTCCTCACGCGGAGCGAGAGGCTCGGCTTTCGCAGCGTCAACGGTGGTGTAGCGCTCGGCACGGTCGTTGATGAACTCCAGCGTCTGGCGCAGGATTCCGGTGCGGTCCTTGAAGTGGTAGTAGATCAACCCCGTGGAGACACCCGCCTCGGCGGCGAGCTCCTCGACGCGCAGGCCGCGGACCCCGCGACGGGCGATCAGCCGTGCGGCCGCTTCAAGGATCTGAGTAGAGCGAGGCGCCATGAATCGAAACCCTACCGGGCCACACCTGGCCCGTTGATCTCGGTCGACGGGCGGGTGAACCGCGCGACAGGCCGACCGCACGACCCCGAGCCAGCCACTCTCTTTGACTGAATTTTCAGTTTGTGCCAGAGTCAAGACCGCCAGGGTCGAGCAGGAGAGCGGCTCCGTCCATGTCGCGCCCTTCACGTGTCACGCCCGGCCACGCCCCGCTGGTCGGGCGTCCCACCGTGCCGACGGATAGCTTGATCCCCATCACGATGATCGGAGTTCACCGTGTCTCTCCCCCGCCCCTCCCGCCGTTCGGCCCTCCGCGCATTCGCCGGAATCGGCGCCGTGGTTCTGGGCGCATCGGCGTGCGGCCCCGGCGACGAGCTGGCGGGGGCCGCCAGCACCGCCGGTGACGAGGACACGGCGGCCGAGGGAGTGCGCATGGGTGCCGAGTGGGAGAGCCACGCGCGCACCTTCATGTCCTGGCCCGCCCTGGAGTCGGTGTGGGCGGAGGACCTCCCCCACGTACGCAAGGACATCGCGCGGATCGCCCGCACCATCGCGGAGTACGAGTACGTCGTGATGATGGCGAGGCCCGACCAGCAGGCCGCCGCCCAGAAGGCCTGCGGGCGCGACGTCGAGGTCATCCCGCTGGCCGTCGACGACCTGTGGGCCCGCGACACCGTGCCGGTGTTCGTGGAGCAGGACGGCGACGTCGTCGGAGTCGACTTCAACTTCAACGGCTGGGGCAACAAGCAGGAGCACACGAACGACGCCCGGGTGGGCCGCACCCTCCTGTCGGAGTACGACATCCCCCGCAGGAAGGCCCCCCTGGTCGCCGAGGGCGGATCCTTCGAGACCGACGGCGAGGGCACGCTCCTCATCACCGAGAGCTCGATCGTCAACGACAACCGCAACCGCGGAAAGAGCCAGGACCAGATCGAGGACGAGCTCAAGCGGACCCTGGGCATCGAGAAGGTCATCTGGCTGGCCGGCGTCCGCGGCCAGGACATCACCGACGCCCACGTGGACAGCCTCGTGCGCTTCACCGCCCCCGGTGTGGTGCTCCTGGACAGGGCGCACCCCGACACCCCCGCCGACTCCTGGTCACGCGCGGCCGACCAGGCGAAATCCGTGCTCAGCAAGGCAACGGACGCCAAGGGCCGATCCTTCGAGATCATCGATCTGCCGCAGCCCGACCTGTACGAGATCACCGGCGAGGGCGACGACTTCGTGTCCACCTACGCCAACTTCTACGTGGCCAACGAGTCCGTGTTCATGCCCAGGTTCGGAGACCGGAAGGCCGACAAGCGCGCCCGGAGCATCCTGCAGGAGCACTTCCCCAAGCGCGACATCGTGCCCGTCCAGATCGACACCATCGCTTCCGGTGGCGGCGGCATCCACTGCTCCACCCACGACGAGCCGGGCAAGCCGGTCGACTGACCCCCGGGCCGGTCTTGTGGGCGCACAGCGGTTGTGCCCGCCCCGGGGACGGCGGATTCTGTAGGGGATGAACGGGGCTGGTGTGTCGCCATGACGGCATCGAACGCGGAGCAGAGGGCTGACTTTCGTGGGCCCCTCGACGTCACCAGGGCGGCCACGGCGGTCGTCGACGCCCAGGACACGGTCATCGGATGGAGCCCCGCGGCGGCGCGGCTCCTCGGATATCCGTCGCAGGAGGTCGTCGGCCGGCCCCTGGCCGCCTTCCTGTCGCCCGCACCGACACCCCCTGTTCTCCCTGTCGCGCCCCGGTTCCAGGGGAACGAGCTCCGCGTCGCCCGGCACCGGGACGGACGTGAGCTGATCGTCGCCACCGCGGAGTGTCCCCTGCCCGGCGAGGGCACGGCGGCGCGCGTCATCGTCGCGACGGAGCTGAAGGACCTCCGGATGTGGGAGTCCCAGCTGGCCCTCTTGCACGGCCTCGCCACGCAGTCACCCGTCGGCCTGGGCATCTACGACACCGACCTGCGCCTGACCTGGTGCAACGCGGCGTACGAACGGGAGATCGGCCGACCGTTCGCCGAGTTCCGGGGCCTTCGCGCCGATCAGCTGTACTCCGACGGAAAATTCGTGACCAAGGGGCACCCGCCCACGCTCGAAGCGGTCATGCGTCACGTGATGGACACCGGAGAACCCTTTCTGGACCTCCACTTCCAGGGCCGGCCGCCCAGCGACCCGGAGACGGACCACCTCTGGTCCTGTGCCTACTACCGGCTCCAGGACGCCGACGGACGTGTCATCGGCGTGTGCGAGGACGCCTTCGACATCTCGGATCGCTACAAGGCCCAGCGGCGGCTTGCCCTGCTCGTCGAAGCAGGCCGCGGAATCGGGGCCGCCCTCGATGTGCGGGTCACCGCCGAGAAGATCACCGAGGTGGCGGTGCCGGAGTTCGCCACCACGGTGACGGTCGACCTCGCGCAGGGGGTCCTGGAGGGCGAGGTCCCTGCCACCAGCGGCGCTGCGGCGACCTCCCTGGTGCGGGTCGCCCGCTGCTCGGGCGAGGCCGAGGCCGAGGAAGCCGGCCGGGCAGAGCCGGGAGAGCGGCCTTCTGGCTGCGGGCCCGTTGATCGCGGGGGCGCTGACCGCGGGCGCGTCGCTCCCCGTCCCCCCGTGAACCACCCTCCCGTCGAGTACCCGCCTGGGTCGCCGCAGCACCGCAGCCTCTCCTCGGGCGGGCTGGTGCTCGACGACACGGCACTGGTCGTACCGCTGCGGGCCGGGAACAGCACGCTGGGGCTCGTCACCTTCATTCGCGGGCCCGGGTCGGGTTCGGCCACCTTCGACAGCGGCGAGGTGGCACTGGCCGACGAGCTGGTCGCCCGTACGGCCGTGTCCATCGACAACGCCCGCCGCTTCACCCGTGAGCGCACCGCGTCCCTGGCCCTCCAGCGCCAGCTGCTTCCCCAGCACGTGCCGGAGCAGTCAGCGGTCGACCTGGCCTTCCGCTACCTGCCCACGGACGACGTGACAGGCGTCGGCGGTGACTGGTTCGACGTCATCCCGCTGTCCGGAACCCGGGTCGGGCTCGTGGTCGGGGACGTGGTCGGCCACGGTCTCCAGGCGGCCGCCACCATGGGGCGGCTGCGGACGACCGTGCGCGCGTTCGCCCAGATGGACCTGGACCCCGTCGAACTGCTCTCCCGGCTCGACGATCTGGTGGCGCAGTCGGCGGAGGAGCAGCGGAGCGAGCTGGGGACGCCCGACGGCACCTACGCCGATGTGACCACCGGGGCGACCTGTCTCTACGCGGTCTACGACCCGGTCTCGCGGCGCTGCGTCATGGCCAGGGCCGGACATCTGCCGCCTGCGGTCGTGGACCCGGACGGCCTGCTGTCCTTCCCGGACCTGCCGGCAGGACCGCCGCTTGGACTCGGCGGCCTGCCGTTCGAGTCGATGGAGATCGAACTGCCGGTGGGCAGCCTGCTCGCTCTCTTCACCGACGGGCTCGTCGAGGCCCGCGACCGCGACATCGATCACGGGCTCGACACCCTGGGACGTGTCCTCAGCGACCAGCACGCGTCGCTCGAAGAACTGTGCGACCGGGCGGTGGCGGAGCTCCTGCCGGGCGGCTCGACGGCCGACGACACCGCCCTGCTGCTCGTCCGCACCCGCGAACTCGACACTTCGCAGGTCGCCGAATGGGAACTGCCCCCGGAGCCGGTCGCCGCGGGCCAGGCCCGGGACCTGGCCACCGAGCAGCTGCACCACTGGGGCCTGGAGGAACTGGCGTTCGCGACCGAGCTCGTCGTCAGCGAGCTGGTGACCAACGCGGTCCGGTACGCCGAGGGGCCGATCCAAGTACGCCTCATCCGTGACCGCACCCTCCTGTGCGAGGTCGCGGACAGGGGCCACACCTCGCCGCACCTGCGCCACAGCGGCGAGGAAGACGAAGGCGGGCGCGGCCTGTTCATCGTCGCGCAGCTCGTCCAGAGGTGGGGAACGCGCTACACCCGCTCCGGCAAGACCATCTGGACCGAACAGGCCTTCCCGAAGACGGGCTGAGCGGGCAGGGACGGGCTGACGCGGTCGGTCCTCAGCCGTTGAAGCGTTCCGGGTCGGGGCCGGTCCGCTCGTCGCGGTTCAGTGCGGAGATCTCACCGATGTCGCCCTCGCTGAGCTCGAAGTCGAAGAGGTCGAAGTTCTCCTCGATGCGCTTTTGGGTCACCGACTTCGGGAAGACGATGTCGCCCCGCTGGATGTGCCAGCGCAGGGTCACCTGGGCGGGCGACTTGCCCACCCGCTGCGCGATGCGGTTGATCGTCGGGTCGTCGAGCACCTTGCCCTGCGCGATGGGCGACCAGGCCTCGGTGGCGATGTCGTGCTCGGCGCCGAAGGCCCTGACGTCGTCCTGGGTGAGGTAGGGGTGCACCTCGATCTGGTTGACCGCGGGCACCACGTCGCTGCCCTGCAGCAGCCGACGCAGGTGGTGGGGCTGGAAGTTGGAGACCCCGATGGCCTTGGACCGGCCGGAGCGGTAGATCTCCTCCAGGGCCTTCCAGGTCTCCACGAAGTCGCCCTTGCCGGGCAGCGGCCAGTGGATGAGGAAGAGGTCCAGGTGGTCGAGGCCGAGGTCGTCCATGGTGCGGTCGAACGCCTTGAGGGCGTCGTCGTGCTCATGGGCGCCGTTGTTGAGCTTGCTGGTCACGAAGATGTCGGCGCGGTCGAGACCGGAGTCGCGGACCGCCTGGCCGACCTCCTTCTCGTTGCCGTACATCTGTGCCGTGTCGATGTGCCGGTAGCCGGCCTCCAGCGCGGCCAGCGTCGTCTCGCGGGTCTCCTCCGGCTCGATCTGGTAGGTGCCGAAGCCGAGCTGGGGAATCTGCACGGCGTTGTTGAGGGTGATGGCGGGTACTGCGGTCACGATGGCTCCTTGTACTGATCGTTTCGCGTGCAGAGGGCTGTGTGTCAGGACTGCTCTCCGCTCACTCGCCCGCAAAACACTCGTATGGTCAGCTTTTGTCCCGCTGTCCGCATGCGGTGCGCACGTGGACCAACCGCCGCGTGCGGACGCCCGTCGGGCCCGTCGGGCGGGTCATCCGGTCATCCCTGGTTTCCCGTCCTCGTCGCGGGGCCCACATGGATGCGCAGATCGCCGAACCGGTGGGACGGCCAGCCGCGCGCGTACTCCGGCGGCCCGTCCTTCGCCGTGGCGAGCGCGGCCGTCGGCGTCTGCTGTGCGGTCCGCAGGAGGTCCGCCCGGGTCGTGCTGGCGTTGTGCCCCTGCGTCTGGGCGGAGGAGCACCCGGCGTAGAAGCCGATCGGCAGGGCCTCGAGCCCGGTCACCACGCACGGCGGCCGTACGCCGAGGCGGTGGAGCTCGGACGCCGTGCGGGCCCAGTCCTTGCGGGCGGCGGTGGAGCGGCCCACGGCGTCCTCCAGGACCGCGTACTGCACGGCCACGTGCCCGGCCAGCGCCAGCGCCACCACCGTCGTGGCCACCGGCCGCCACGCCTGGCGAGAGGTGGTGACCAGGTGGATGAGGGCGTCGGCGACCGGGATGGCGAGCAGGGCGTAGAACGGCAGCAGGAAGCGCGGCGCGGCGTAACCGATCATGAACAGGTACGGGATGCCCGCCGTCGTGGCACAGGCCAGCGGCAGAAGGGTGCCCGCGGTGCGCCGGGCCCTGACCGCGACCACGAGCCCCAGCGCGGCGAGCAGCGGCAGGGCGAACCACCACGCGATCAGCTCCGGCGCCGGAACCGAGGCTGTGCACGGGCGGCACAGTGTCTGGCCGCGCAGGCTGCGGAGCTGATCGAGGACGGCGATGTTCCAGCCGAGGCCGCCCTGGATCCGGGAGGCGTCGGCCAGGCGTGCGCCCAGACCGCCGAAACTGACGTACGCCTCGACGACCCACCCGACCGCCCCTGTCCCCAGACCCACGACGAGCGCCGCCAGCAACCGCGGCCGCCGCCACCGGCGGACGCACACCAGCAGCACCAGGAGCGGAAGGATCACCCAGACGGTGTCGGTGGGCCGCATCCACGCCATCAGGGCCGCGCTCGCACCGGCGCCCCACAGCGCGGCCCGGTCGCGGCGGTCCGCCTGGACCCGCAGGAAGCACCCGACGCCCGCAAGGGCGCCGATCGCGACCCAGTAGTTGGGCATGACCTCAGGGCCGTAGAACACGGTCACCCAGAGCGTCGCGAACAGAGCACCCGCGAGGGCCGTCACCCGTACGGGGAACAGGCCGCGCCAGGCGCGCAGTGCCAGGAAGAGGCCGAGGCCGGACAGCAGGGCCAGATAGACCCGCAGGAGTTCGGTGGACGACGACCACGAGGCGATCGGCGCGACCAGCAGGGAGATCCCGCGGGAGCGGGGTGCGCTGAAGAACGCCGCGGGGGCGTGGCCGCTGACCTGGCTGACATACACCGCCTCGTCCCAGCCGAGACCCATTCCGGGTCGTACGAGGGCCAGTTGGGCCAGGGTGAAAGCCACCGCCACGGCGGCCACCCAGCCCTGCCCTCCGGTGCGTCGTGGGGCGCGCACGGCCGACATCGGGCCGCGGTACTCCATTCCGGCGAGCGGGACGCTCAAGGTCTTGGCCATCGCCTGCCTTCCCCCTACACGCTGCAGGGCTCCTCTGCTGACCCGCAGGGCGCAGGGCAGAGAGCATTAATCGGTAGAAACGATGACAAATTATCCCGACCTTTCCGAGGGCGCAGGGCGAAGATCGGAAGGGCCCGGCGGACACTCCCCGGGGCTTGTACGCCGTCCGGGGCCCCTGGGGCCGATGAGGTTTGGGACCGTCAAAAGCGGTCAGGCGCACCGCAGTCGACACAGCAGAGGTCGGCCCACGAGAGGTCGGCACAGCACAGGGGGTGCACGTTGTTTCCCAACCCGGGACAGAGCGGCCAGTGGGTCCGCACGCGCACGGAGGCCGATGCGAAGGCCTTCATCGAGGAGAAGCGCGCCGATCAGGAGCGGGCCCTGCACACGGGCCCCGGCACGCTGATCCTGACGGGCGTCGTCGTGCTGTTCGTCGCCGCCGGGGCCCTCTACAGCTGGCTCAGCTGACTGGCCCCGCCTCCCGCCCCGGCTGGCCGAGCGCCGAGGCGGGAGGATCGCAGCACTTCAGTGGTTCAGCAGTTCAGCGGTTCGGTAATTCAGCAGTCAGTACTTGATGAGCTCAGGGGCGCCCGCTGAACCCCCACGTGCCATGCGGGGCCCGGTACACCGCGTAGCCCGGTTCGGTGCGCACGAACTCAGCGCCCTGCGGCGCCCGCACCTCCTCGCGTGACGCGGCGGGGACATGGACCTCCGCCGTCGCGCCCACCGGCACCCGCACCGTGAGGCGCACGGTCTCGTCGACGCGCGACCAGGACACCTCGGCCGGGCCCCGCACGGTGTGGAACTCCGTGCGTGCCCACGTGACACCCGTGCGCGCGTCGGGCCGCACGGTGAAGGTGCGGTACCCCTCGTCGCCGGGACGCAGCCCCGCCACGTTCTCGTAGAGCCACTGCACCACCGTCCCCTGGAAGTAGTGGTCGCGCGAGCGTGAGTCGAGCGGCCACATCTCCCACATCGTGTCGGCGCCGTGGTCGAACCAGTGGCCCCAGCTCGGGTAGGTCCGCTGGGTGGCGATGGCGTGGGCCACATCGGAGTGGCCCTGCGCGCTCAGACAGCGGAGCAGCACACTGGTGCCGAGGCAGCCGGTGTTGAGGTGGTTGCCCCGCTTCTCGATGTCCGCGAGGAGCGACGCCGTGACGCTCGCCCGTGCGCCGGGCGGAACGAGCCCGAAGGCCAGCGGAATGCAGTTGTTGGTCTGCCGGTACTCGGGGTCCTTGGCCGTGCGGTAGTGGCCCTCCGGGGCGAGGAACGTCGCGTTGAGGCTCTTCTTCATCTCCTCGGCGGTGCTCAGGAAACGCCGGTGGACATCGTTGTCACCTGCGATGCGCGCCATCTCGGCGGTGTCGGTGAGCGCCCGGTGCAGATAAGCGGTCGCCGTGAGCCGGGTGTCCTCGGGCGGGTTGCCTCCGTGGCCGGGCGACAGATAGTCGCCGAGCGCGGTCACCGCCAGGCCGTCCTTCAAGCGGTCGATCTCCCAGTCCAAGTACCGCACCAGGGCGGGCAGATGCTCCTCGACGACGCGCTCGTCGCCATAGACCCGGTACATCTCGCGCACCAGGAAGGGATAGACCGTGGTCCACTCCGGAGACGGTCCCAGGTCCCCGTACCCCCAGCCTCCGCTCGGCACGATCACCGGCAGCTGGCCGTCCTTGTTCTGGCTGTCCCGCAGGTCGCCCAGCCACTTGCCCAGGAACCGGTGCATGCCGAGGGCGTACGTCATGACGGGCGCGCCGACCTGGGCGTCGCCGGTCCAGCCGTTCTTCTCGTACATCGGTGTGTCCGTGGGGATGCCGTGCAGATTGTTCTGGATGGTGCGCCGCATGGCCTGTTCGAGCCGCTCGTAGAAGGGCTCGGAGCACGTGAAGGTGCCGGTGTCGTCGACGGGTGTGTGGACCACGATGCCGGTCACGTCGTCCGGATCGGGCTTGCCGGGCAGCCCGCTGATCTGCACATAGCGGAAGCCCTTGTACGAGAAGCGCGGTTCCCACACCTCGTCGGCCCCGCCACCCGCGCAGATGTACTCGTCGGTCTGGAAACGGCCGGGCACATGACCCGTCTCGGCGTGCACGCTTCCGTCGTCCTTGAGTTTCTCGCCGTGCGCGAGCCGGACGGTCGTTCCGGCGTCGGCCCGCACGCGCAGTCGCGTCCACCCCGCCAGGGTGCGCCCCATGTCGACGATCCAGTCGTCGCCGTGCGCCTTCACCGCCACCGGCCGCACGGTGTCGATGACCTCGATCGCGTCGTGGGGCTGCGCGCGCAGCACTCCCTTCGGCGGGTCCTGCCGCACGGGCCGCCGCCAGTCGCGGTCGTCGAAGCCCGGCTCGGTCCAGCCCTTGCGGTGCTCGCGGGCGTCGTAGGTCTCCCCCGCGTAGAGGGAGTTGGTCCGGGTCGGGCCCTCGGCGATCCGCCATGAGCCGTCCGTCGCGACGGTGGTGCGCGAGCCGTCCGGGTGCTCGACCTCGAGCTGGCCCACGAGTCGGGGTTCCCCGTGCCACGGCGGCTTGTGCCAGTTCCATACGTTGGGTGTCGTCATGCCGTAGAAGCCGCGGCCGAGCGTGACGCCGATGGCATTGGAGCCGCGTCGGATCTGGTCCGTCACGTCGTGCACGGCGTAGAAGACCGTCTCCTCGTAGTCCGTGAAGCCCGGGTCGAGCACTTGGCGGCCGACCTTGCGGCCGTTGATGCGGGCCTCGTAGTAGGCGAGACCACTGATGTAGAGGCGCGCTCGCGTCACGGGCTTGCGTACGGTGAACTCGCGGCGCAGCAGCGGCGCGGGCTGCTCGGCCGCCGGGACCTGGGCGTCACTGCCCCAGGGGCCTTCACCGAACGGCGCGAGCACTTCCGCCTCGGGCCACCCGCTGTCGTCGAAGTCGGCTCGCTGCCAGCCCTCTTGCTCCGACTCCGCGCATCGCCACCCCGCTCCGGTGACCAACTCGTGGGCGCCGCCGCCGGATTGCACCAGCAGACGTACGAGCAGACCGCCGGGGTTGACGGCGGCGCTGCCGCGGTTCGTCGCGCGAGCGGCGACCACCACGCGCCGGCCCGCATCTCGTACGCGCTCGGTCACATCGGCGAGACGAGCGGTGCGCCAGCCGTCGGTCTGCTCCGGGGCGTGCAGCACTTCCTCGCCGTCCAGGTGGAGGGTGAAGTCGTCGTCGGCGGTGGCCACGACCTGGGCCGCGGACACCTCGGTCCCCTCGGGCAGTTCGAGCACGCCCCGGAACCACCTCGCGCCCGCCGGGGCGTCCTGCGCGGTGGAGCCCGGCGACCAGATCCAGGAAGCTCCCTGGAAGCCGGGCGGTTTCGGTGCGGCGTCCGCCCCGATCCAGTGCCCCTGCCAGGCGTCCTTCGCCAGCGCGGTCTCCCACCAGCGCGAGGTGCTCCAGGCGGAGGCCCGTCCGTCGGCGTCCCAGACCCGCACCTGCCAGTGGTAGCGCGTACGGGATTTCAACGCGGGCCCGCCGTACGGGACTCCGAGCGTCCGCGAGGAGGCGACGCGGCCGGAGTCCCACACCGCCTTGGTGCTCTTCTCGCCCGGTCCGAGCGAGACCCTGATCTGATACGCGCTCTGGCGGGCGCCCTGGCCCGGCGCCGACAATTCCCAACTCAGCCTCGGCTTGGCCGCGTCCGTACCGAGGAGTGTCGTCGCGTACTCGACGGTGGTGCGCTCGATTCTCAGTTTCCCCACCCCCTCCCCGAGGTCCCCTCGATCCTCCGCAGCGGCTGCGTCCACGCCCTGGCTCAGCCCGAGGACGCCCACTCCGGCACCGGCCGCGGAAGTCCTCAGAAAGGCCCGGCGGTTCCACGCACTGCCGCGCCTCGTCTCACGCTCTTCGCTCATCACACGTCCCTTGGATGATGAATCCGAGTGTCCACAACGTAAATGAAACGTTTCATTCACGACCCGGTAAGCCTAGGTCGAGCATCGCGGGCAACTCAAGAGGTGTGCGGAGGCCCGGCGGATCTCCCTCTCCCCTCCTGTACCGCAGAGTTGATCGACGTACAGGAGGGGAACGGAGGCGCGGTTCAGCGGCAGAGGGCCTCGTCCACGACCTTCTCGACGCGCTTCATGGTGGCCTTGTCGCTCGGCTGGGTGGTCACCGCGACGTTGGCGGCGCGCCCCGTGCCGGTGACGCCACCCCGGGTCTCGTACCCCGTGGTGCTGCCGCCGTGGCCCCAGTAGACACCGCCGCACGACAGCGGCGTGCTCACGAGCCCCAGTCCGTAACCGGCTCCCGAGGCGAAGGGCTCACCGGCCGGGACGGTGGTGCGCATCTCGTCGAGCTGGGCCTTGGGCAGGAGGCGGCCCGAAAGGAGCGCGGTGAAGAAGCGGTTGAGGTCGGTGTTGGTGGAGATCATCTGGCCTGCCGCCCAGCCCCAGGAGGGGTCCAGTTCCGTGCCGTCGCGCAGAGGCGCGCCCGCCGCTTCCTGGTAATAGCCCTTGGGGTGGGGCTCTCGGATGGTCACGTCACCGGGGGCGGGGAAGTAGGTGTGGCGCAGCCCGACGGGTTTGATGATGCGCCGGTCCAGCTCCTCGGCGAGGGTGCGGCCGGTGATCTTCTCGACGAGCAGGCCCGCAAGCACGTAGTTCGTGTTGCTGTACTCCCACTTCTCCCCGGGGTCGAAGCGGGCCTTGTGCTGGAGGGCTATGTCCAGGAGTTGGCGGGGTTCGTAGCGCCGGACGTCCTCGCCGAGGTAGTTGACGTAGTTGGGAAGTCCGCTGGTGTGCTGCAGGAGGTGGCGGACGGAGATGCGGCTTCCGTCGATCCCCTCTCCGCGTACGAGGCCCGGCAGATAGGTGTCGATCGACGTGTCCAGGCCGATCTTCCCTTCCCCGACCAGTTGCAGCACGAGCACCGCGGTGAACGTCTTGGTGTTGCTGCCGATCCGTACCTGACCGTCCCTGGGCACCTTCGCACCGGTGGCCAGGTCGCCGACCCCCGCGGTGTAGGTGCGGGTGCGGCCGTCACGGTCCTTCACGCTCGCCAGCGCGGCGGGCACTCCGTCGGAGCGCACCAGCGCGTTCAGGCCCTGCCGGACAGTGTCCGGCCCGGCGGTGGCGGACGCCGCGGTCGGCGAAAGGGCGCCGATCGTCATGACGCCGACGGCCACCGCGGCGGCGGCCGGCACGGCTCTGCGCCGACCGCCCTGCTGCCGCCCGGAAGAACGCGACGTCTGCCATACCTGCTCACGCACGAGCCAACTCCTACGGAATCTTGGGGAAACCAGCGGTACTTGCCGGACCCAGCATTTCCGTTGGTGACCATCCGGGACGATCCCGCTAACCGCCCAGCTCCAGGTAGGGGTAACCCCCGCGTCGACCGGGGGATCCGCCGCTCAGCCCGCGATCGAGTCCAGCTGCTCGGCCGCGGGGCGCAGCGCCCACAGGTCCCCGCCGGGCGGCGTCTGAAGCTTCGGGACCGCCTTGCGCGCGGCGGCGTCCCCGGCGTCGGCCGCCGCGTGCACGACGTCGCTCGCCGCGAACCGGTGGAACTCCAGCTCGGGGTGCGGCCACTTCGCCGCACCCGTGGCCGCGGGCAGGAGGTAGTCGACGGCCTTGAACAGGCTCTGTCCGTCGGGGCCTTGGTGCGACCAGAGATCCACGCCCACGTTCCTGCCGATCGCGGCGAGCCGGGTGTAGGCGACGAGGTCGAAGGTCGAGTAGTGCCAGCTCCGCGTCCGGGCCAGCTCCTGCGGCTGGCTTCCGTCGCCCGCGATCTGGGGATCGATGCGCCGGGCACGGGCGTCGAGGACGGTGCGGCGGGCCAGTGTCGTGTCGCCGGTGGCGTAGGCGAGGGCGGCGACCTGGAGGTCGTAGAACGTGCCGTGGTTGTTCTGCGCGGCGCTCTCCTGCTTGCCGAAGTCGCTGTCGACGAGCCAGCCGAGGAAGTCCTTGTTCCACTTCCCCATCGCGGAGCGGTCACCCTTCGACCAGCCGGGTGCGCCCGTGCCGAGGATCGCGATCGCGTCCACGACGCTCGTGTACGACTGCGAGAAGTCGATGATGCCGATGGCCCGGCCGTCGTACTTGCAGGGGATGAACTGCGCGTGGTCCAGGTTCGGGTTCATCCTCGTCGCCGGGTCCAGGAACCAGGTGCGCAGGACGGACGCGGCCTTCTCGGCGTACTTCTTCTTGCCCGTGTAGTACCAGGCGAGCGTGAGGTCGTACGTCGAGTCGAAGACCTTCTCGACGTCCTGGCGGTCGGTCCCGGTGTCGACCTCGGGGTTGCGCTGCCCGTCCCGCTGTTCGTACGGACAGCCCCACGGATTGTCCGCGGTCGGTGTCTGCGTGGGCCACCAGTAGGGCGCCTGGCTCAGATAGTCGTGCACGTCACCGCCGGGCGCGGGTTTCGGCTTGTCGACGACCGTCCAGGGCCCCTGGTCGATCCAGGCGTCGGCGCGGGCTGTCAAGTCCCTTACAGAACGCTTCAGTTCGGGATCTCCGTGGTCCAGGCGGAGCTTGGTCTGCTGGAGCCGTTCGCCGTCGAGCACGGCGGTTCGCGGGGCGCTTTCGTGGGCGGTGGCGTTCGTGGCCGGCATCAGAACGGAGGCGAGGGCTGCCGCCGCGGTGAGCAAGGCGCCGAACCGTACCCGGGATCTTGCGCGCATCACACACTCCAGTCGCAGAGATGAGCCATGAGTCATGAATGTGAACAGTGTTCGCCATGTGGATCGAGTGAGCGTAGAACCAGTGGGGTCGCCCCGGCAACGGGTGTGACGAGAAGCGTTCTTCATCCGGCGCCTCTCCAGTGCCTCATCCAATGCCTCATCTAGGACAATATCTGGCCTATACGACGCATAGCGTCTTCCTTGAACGACGGAGCAGGAACACCGGAAGGCGGAGACCATGACTGCGAACGAGCCGACCACCCGCGACCTGGCCGAGGGCCCGGACGCCACCGGCGAGCGCGCCGAATGGCTGGAGACGCTGGGCAAGCACCGGCACTTCCTGCGCTTCACCGCCCGTGACCTCACGGACGAGCAGGCCGGCCTGCGAACCACCGCGAGCGAGCTGTGCATCGGCGGTCTGATCAAGCACGTCACCGGGGTCGAGCGGACCTGGGCGGACTTCATCCTGAACGGCCCTTCGACCATGCAGGACTTCACATCCATGACCGAGGCCGACTGGGCCCTGCGCAGCGACGAGTTCCGGATGCTGCCGGGCGAGACGCTGGCGGGCGTCCTGGCCGACTACGCCGAAGTGGCTCGCCGTACCGACGAACTGGTCGCCGCTCTCCCCGACTTGGACGTCTCCTGGCCGCTGCCGAAGGCCCCGTGGTTCGAGTCCGGCGCGCGATGGTCGGCTCGCCGGGTGCTGATGCACGTCGTCACCGAGACCGCTCAGCACTCCGGTCACGCGGACATCATCCGGGAGTCCATGGACGGCGCCACGAGCATGGCCTGAGCCCTGACACCCGACGCGGACGACGCTGCCCTCCGCCGCAGGCTGGGGTGGCATCAGCAACACCCCTGGTCCGGGCCCCAGGCCTCCTGACCAGCGGCCCTCATCAGCGCAGGCTTGCTCCCGTAACCACCGAACAGTCCGGCGGTCCCCCGCCGGACACGACGGGAACGGGGCGACATGATGGCCAGTCATACACGGCGGAGGGTTCTCCACGGGGCGGCGCTCGCGGCGGCGGGCAGCGTCGTCGGTGGCCACGCGCTCGGCCACTACGCCCCGGCGGCGCAGGCCGCGACGCTAGGGGCGCGGGCGGGGGCAGCGGTCGGCGGCAAGGAGCCGCTCCCGTTCCTGGAGGGCGCTTTCGCGCCGGTCACCGAGGAGTTGACCGCGTTCGACCTGAAGGTGACCGGCCGCGTCCCGCGCGACCTCGACGGCCGCTTCCTGCGCACAGGCCCGAACGCGCTGGGCCTCGAGGACCCGCGGGCACACCACTGGATGCTGGGCGACGGCATGGTCCACGGGGTACGGCTGCGCGGCGGACGCGCCGAGTGGTACCGCAACCGCTGGGTGCGTTCCTCGCAGGTCGCGAAGAAGCTGGGCGAGACGTATCCGGGCGAGACACCGCCGGACGACTTCGCGTGCAACACGCACGTGATCCCGTACAAGGGGCGGATCCTGGCGCTCCAGGAGGGCGGGCCGCTCCCTTACGAGCTGGACGGCGAGCTCGACACGGTGCGGCCCTACGACTTCCGGTCCTCGCTGCGGGGCGCGTTCACCGCGCACACCAAGTACGACACGGCGGCGGACGAGCTGCACGCGGTGGCGTACTACCCGACCTGGGACCACGTACGGCACATCATGATCGACCGGACCGGGCGGGTGGCGCGGAGCACCGAGATCCCGGTGGCGGACGCGCCGATGATGCACGACTTCGCCCTCACACAGAAGTACGTGGTGATCGTGGACGTCCCGATCACGTTCGACGCGGCGGCCGCCGAGGCCGGGGCGTCGGTGCCGTACATCTGGAACGACCGGCACGCCATGCGCATCGGGGTCATGCCGCGGACCGGGGGCGCCACCCGCTGGTTCGAGATCGACCCCGTCTACTACTCGCACACCCTGAACGCCTACGACCAGGGCGACACGGTGGTGGTGGAGTACACCGGCATGCCCGCTCCGTTCTACGCGGCGGGCCGGGGCAGCGGCGGCCCCTCCGCGACCGGCACGCCGACGCTCGACCGCTGGACCATCGACCTGCGCACGGGCCGGGTCCGCGACACCCGCATCGACGACCTGCCGCAGGAGTTCCCTCGCGTCAACGAATCCCTGGTCTCCCGCAGGCACCGCTACGGGTACACGGCGAGCGCGGCCGAGATGTGGCGCGCGTACGAGACGGTCGACGGGGTCGTGCCGGACGAGAAGTTCACCAACTGCCTGGTGAAACATGACATGTTGCGCGACAGCAAGCAGGTGGTGCGCTTCCCGAGGGGCGCGGCGGCGAACGAGCCGGTGTTCGTGCCGCGCCGGGGCGCGCGGGACGAGGACGACGGCTACATCCTGTCCTACGTGCACGACCCCGACCGCGGCGCGACCGACCTGGTGATCCTCGCGGCACAGGACCTCACCGGCCACCCGCTGGCCCGCGTCCACCTGCCCGGCCGGGTGCCGCTGGGCTTCCACGGGAGCTGGGTGGGGGATCTGTAGCCGGTCGCGAGGGGCCGGCGCGGGCGCGGGTCATTCCGACGGAGGTGAACGCGCTGCCGCCAGCGTGGCGGCAGCGGCGAACGCGCCCGCCTCCGCGTCGGCGGGATGTCGGCCGCCCAGCGGGACTGGCGGTGGTCTGTAGCCGATGTGTCGGTGGCCGGTGGAAATGTGGGGGTCGAGCTGATCCGCTGCACAGCGGCAGCCGCGTTCACCGCAAGGGAGACCCGCCACCATGTCATCCACGTCCCCCGCCCCGCCCTGGAGTGTCGAACGACTGCCGCGTGCCGACGGCCGGACCTTCCTGGTCACCGGCGGCAACGCCGGTATCGGGTACTTCGTCGCGGAGCAGTTGTCCACCACCGGAGCCACCGTCGTGCTGGGCAGCCGGAATCCCGCGAAGGCCGACGTGGCGAGGGCCTCGATCCGCGCGCGTGTCCCCGGCGCACAGGTGCGGACCCTCCAGCTGGACCTCGCGGACCTCTCGTCGCTCGAAGCAGCCGTGGAAGCACTGGACGTGGATCGCCTCGACGCGGTGGTCCACAACGCCGGTGTCGCGCTCGACGACCCGCCGCGCAGGGAGACCGGGGACGGTCACGAGCTCATGTTCGGCACGAACCACCTGGGGCACTTCGCGCTGACTCACTGGCTGATGCCGCTGCTGTCGGCCGCGCCTGCGGCCCGGATCGTGACCACGGGCAGCTTCGCGGCGAAGACCGAGCGGCTGGACCTTGACGACCTGCAATCGCGCGAGGACTACCGGCCCAAGCGCACGTACGGACGCTCCAAGCTGGCGCAGATGCACTTCGGCCTCGAACTCGACCGCCGCCTGCGTGCCGCGGGCAGCACGGTGACCAGTGTGGTGGTCCACCCCGGCGGCGCGCTGGACTCCCTCACCCCGTCACGGCCGCCGGTCCATGTGCGGACCACCGGCGCGCTGATCCTCAAGGCACCGGCCGGACTTCTCCTCCAGGGCAAGCATGCCGGTGCGTGGCCCGCGGTCCGTGCCGTGCTCGACCCTGCGGTGCGGGGAGGCGAGCTGTGGGGACCGCGCGTCTTCGGCCTGCGCGGCAGGCCCCGACGCGAACCGGTGTGGAGTCATCTCACCGACGCCTCCGCCGCGGCGCGGTTGTGGGACGCGACCTGTGACATGACGGGCGTCGACCTCGGCCTTGGCGTCGGCCTCGGATAGCCCGAGCGCGTCACTCACCAGGCGGGTGGGCGGGCAGGCAGGCAGGCAGGCAGCGGGACTGTCAGTGGCGGGTGCCATCATCTCGGGATGACCGCCGACGCCCTCACCTTTCAGCAGTTCTCCTCGCCCGGCGACATCGACTCCCGACTCCGGCGTGCCCTCGCCGAGTGCTGGGTCGAGGTCACCAATGCGGGTGGCGCGGCCGGTTTTCCCTTCCCCCCTGTCGACGTCGGCACGGTGACTCCGTCTCTCGATCGCATCGTCGACCTGCTGTCCCCTGACACCAGTCGGCTCCTCACGGCGACCGTGAACGGGGAACTCGCGGGCTGGCTCAACGTGCGTCGGGACTCCTTCGAGCTGATCGCGCACTGGGGAACCGTCCACCACGTCCAGACCCGCACCGCCGTTCGCGGGCGCGGTGTCGGCCGTGCCCTCATGCAGGAAGTGCGCAGGGTGGCCAGGGACGAGATGGGCCTGGAACAGCTGCGCCTCGCCGCCCGCGGTGGCGTCGGCCTTGAGGACTTCTACGGGCGGCTCGGCTGGAAGGAGGTCGGCCGGTGGCCCGGCGCCCTCCGGCTCGCCGCAGGTGACGATCGCGACGAGGCCCTCATGATCCTTGCCCCGCTCTGAGCCGCGTCCGGGGTGCGGTGACGGAGAGGGTTGACCCTGACCCTGCGTCAGGGTTGGAACCTCCTCGCATGACGAACTACAGCACTTCCCCGGCTCGGCACGCCCCGCCGGTCGGAGGGTTCCAGGAGATCGACGGCCGCCGCGTTTTCGTGCACCGGGCGGGCAGCGGCGGGCCCGCCGTGGTGTTCCTGCCGGGTGCCGGCGCGGTCGGCCTTGACTACTTCGGTGTTCAGCAGGGCGTTTCGCAGTTCACCACCGCCGTGACGTACGACCGCGGCGGCACGGGCTACAGCGATCCCCTCCCGCTGCCGCGCACCGCCGCCGCGGTCGCCGCGGAGCTGCGTGAGCTGCTGCGCGCCCAGAACATCCCCGCCCCGTACGTGCTGGTGCCGCACTCCCTCGGCGGCTTCTACGCCCATCGGTTCGCGCAGCTGTACCCGCAGGACGTGGCCGGTCTCGTCTGGCTGGACGCCTTCCACCGTGACTGGGACGACTTCATGCCTGCCGAGGCGAGCCTGGCCGCGGTCGAGCGGATGGCACCTGATCAGGAGCAGCTCGACGAGATGCTCCCGGCCCTGCGCGCGACGTATGCCGAGTTGCGCGCGGACTACCCACAGGACATCGGGCAGGCGTTGACCGAGGCCAAGGTGAGCGACGCATGGATCCGGGTCGGCATCGCCGAGCGCACCCAGCTGGCCGGACTCGCCGCCGAACTGCGGGCAGGGCCGAACGTTCCCGACGTCCCGGTGGTCGCCCTCACCGTGGTCGGCACCGACCCCGCCCAGCAGGCGCTGACGTCGGAGCGGACCCTGCGGGAGATGCACGACGGCCACACGCGCATGGACGCGGCCCTGGTGAGCTCGGTGTCGTACGGCGAACAACGCGTCCTCTCGGACACCGTCCACCACCGGCTCTGCTTCGACCGCCCCGATGCCGTGGTCCAGGCGATCCGCGACGTCATCGACCGGGCGGCCCGCCGCTAGGCTCGGCGCCACCCCCTTCACGAAGATCTCAGGAGAACGGTGCTCACGATCGGCCAACTCGCGGCGACCGCAGGGGTGAGCGTGCGCACCGTTCGCCATTACCACCACATCGGCCTGTTGCCCGAGCCCGAGCGCGATGCCTCCGGCTACCGCCGCTACAGCGCGCAAGCGGCCGTGGATCTCATCCGGATCAGGACCCTCGCCGACGCCGGTGTTCCGCTGGCCCGCATCGACGCGCTGCTGCACGCGCAGCCGGCCGAATTCGCAGCGGCCGTCACCGACATCGACGCCGCGCTTCAGCGCAAGATCGACCAGCTCACCGAATACCGCTGGAGGATCGCCGAACTGGCCGGCGGCGAAAGGCTCGTCCTGCCTCCCGAGGTGGTCGCCGTCCTGGACCGGATGCGCGGTCTTGGGATCAGCGAACAGAGGGTGCTCCTTGAGCGCGACTCGTGGATCCTGATGCAGGCGTTGGACCCGCACGTCATGCCGCAGCGGGTGCGGGACAAGAACGCCGGTCTGGACGACCCCGAGACGGTGCGCCTGCTTCTCGCCTGTGATCAGTCGGTTGACTGGGATCCGCACGATCCACGCCTTGACCGGCTCATCGACGACCTGGACGCATGGGAGATCAAGCACGAACAGGACGGCAATCGGCCCGGGTATCTCAAGCTGGTCTCCGCCCGGATCTCCGAGGCGTCACCGGCTTGGCAACGCATCATCGACGCGCTCGCACACCGCGCCAAGCAGCGCCGGACCGCCGTGCGGGACGGCTGAGTCCTTGGCCGGCCGACCGCCGTCGGCCGGCCAAGGACTCTCTGGATCCGCGCGGACCTCAGTTGCCGCCGGCTCCGATCTCGGCGCCGACCGCTTCCAGCGCGGTGGTCACGGGCTGGAAGAACGTCTCGCCGCCCGCCGTGCAGTCGCCGCTGCCGCCCGACGTGAGGCCGATCGCGCTCCCGTCAGCGGTGAACAACGAGCCCCCGCTGTCTCCCGGTTCGGCACAGACATCGGTCTGGATGAGGCCGCTGACCGTGCCTTCCGGATAGTTCACCGTGGCGTTGAGGCCGGTGACCACGCCGTCCTGGAGGCCTGTGGTGCTGCCCATGCGGGACACTTCGAGCCCGACCGCCGCCTCGGCGACCTGCGCGATCTCGACGGTCTGGCCGTCGCCGGTGTTGACCGTGCTCGGGGCCTCGGTGGCCGGGTCGTCGTACGTGACAAGCGCGAAGTCGCCGTCCCCCGGGAACGTCGCGGCCTGGACCGTACCGATGGCCGCGCCGTCCTGGGCATCCGACCAGCTCTCGGCGGCCACCCCGCAGTGTCCCGCGGTGAGGAAGCCCGGGCTGCCGTCCTGGGTCGTCACGTTGAAGCCGAGCGAGCAGCGCGCGCCGCCGCCGAAGATGGCGTCACCGCCCTCGGCGAAGGTCTTGAACTCGCCCGTGGACTTCTGGATGCGGGCCATTCCTGAGCCGAGCGAATCGACGGTCGACTCCAGCTTGTCCCAGCGTTCGCCGGTGACCGTGCGGTCGGCCGTGACCACGATCTGGTTGGTCCTGGGATCTGTGGCCCACGCGGTGCCCGCCATCGTGGCCCGGTTGGCCAACGTCTTGGTGGCCGCGCCCAGTTCACCCGTGCTGTTGTCGACGCTCCGCGCCACCGCTCCGGCTCTCTTCACCTGGACGTTCACCGCGTTGTTGTCGCCCACGACGTTCACGACGAGCTGCTGCTTGTTCTCGTCGTAGTACGCCCCGCCGTAGGCATCGCCGAGCTGCGATGCCAGCGGCTGGACGAGCTTCGTCGCCGATGCCGCGCTGAGCCTCTTGGCAGCGGACTCTGAGGCGCTCTCCGTCCCGGACTGCGAGGCGTTGGCCTGCTGCAGCAGGACGGCCGTCGCGACCATGCCCATCACCGCCGCCCCGGCCAGAACGGCCTTTCGCTTGGGTATTCGCTTGTGCCTCAACTCGTCGCCTCCTGTGCGGATACCGAATTCGACCACCGGCCGAAGCCGGAGACATGTTCGGCCCTAGATACGGGTGAGACGAGAGTCGCGTTCACCGACGACTCCTGTGAGCCATGCAACGGCGGTCAGGATCCGGGTACGGCTTCAGCCGGTGGCCGGGGTGTCCAGGTACAGCTCGATGACGGGCACGGGTGTGTCGGGCCGCTGGACCGGGAGTTGAAGGGTGAGGGTGCCTGCGGGCTGCCCGCCCAGCTCGGTGCTGAGTGAGGATTCGCCGGGGGCGATCTCGATGCGGGTGATCTCGGAGGCGTCGCCGAGGAGTTGGGCGTAGCGCACCCGGCCTGCGAGTCCCGGCAGATGCAGATGGCGCAGCGGCCAGGCGAACAGGTGGACGTAGAGCCGGTCGCCGCGCTGGGTGTA
Organism: Streptomyces sp. NPDC047525; assembly: GCF_040643025.1. Classification (NCBI taxonomy): domain Bacteria; kingdom Bacillati; phylum Actinomycetota; class Actinomycetes; order Kitasatosporales; family Streptomycetaceae; genus Streptomyces; species Streptomyces sp. NPDC047525. The sequence goes on along the minus strand of NZ_JBEYTL010000002.1, from coordinate 346,981 downwards.
GCGGCAGTCGGCGGGAGCGGTGTACGGGGACGGGCCGCAGCCGCGGACCGACCGTTCGTGCAGGTCCGTCCACCGGCCGAGGTCGCCGAGCACGGCGACGGCGCGCGGGTCGAGGTCGCCGCGGCCGGTCGGGCCGACGTTGAGCAGCAGGTTGCCGCCCTTGGACACGCCGTCGACGAGCATGCGGATCAGCAGGTCGGCGCTCTTGTGGTCGAGGTTGTCGCGGTCGTAGCCCCAGCTGCCGTTGAGCGTCTGACACGCCTCCCAGACCACGGGCCGCCCGTCCTTGGTCATCGGCCCCGCGGGCTGGTACTGCTCGGGGGTGACGAAGTCGCCGGGAAGGCCGGTCCTGTCGTTGACGAGGACGTGCGGCTGGAGTTCGCGGATCATGTCGAGGAGCTTCGGTGAGTCCCAGTCGTCGGGGCCTTTGCCGCCCCACCAGTGGCCGCCCGCGTACGAGAAGTCGAAGAAGAGGTAGTCGACGCGTCCGAAGTCCGTGAGCAGCTCGCGGACCTGGCCGTGCAGGTAGCGCCGGTAGTCGCGGATGTCGCGGTCGGCGGTGACGGCCTTGAACTCCTCGTCGTCGCGCTGCGGGTGGGTGCCGTCCACGGGGAAGGACGGGTGGTGCCAGTCGATCAGCGAGTAGTAGAAGCCGACCTTGAGCCCCTCGGCGCGGCACGCCTCGACGAACGGCTCGACGAGGTCGCGGCCGTACGGGGTGTTGGTGACCTTGTAGTCGGTGAGGTCGCTGTCCCACAGGCAGAAACCGTCGTGGTGCTTGGTGGTCAGGACGACGTACCGCATGCCGGCCGCCTTCGCCGTCCTCGCCCACTGGACCGGGTCGTAGCGGTCGGGGTCGAAGTGGTCGAAGTAGACCTGGTACTGCTCGTCGGACTGCTTCTCCCGGGTCTTGACCCACTCGTGCCGGGCGGCCAGGGAGTACAGGCCCCAGTGGACGAACATACCGAACCGGTCGGTGGTGAACCAGGTCGTGTCGGGGGCGGCGGCCGGGCTCATGAGGTCTCGCTCCTTGTCGTGGGCGGGCTTGCCGGGGACGCTAACGGGGCATCAAATCCCGGGTCAATACTCCGATGAATGCAAACCACCCGGCTTCACCGCATGCTCGTACGCCGCTAACACCCCGCCAGGATCGACCAGTCGTCCGATGTGTGGCCGCCCGCGAGAGACGAAGAGCCGAGATTCGCTCTCCCGGTCAAGGCTCTTGCTTGTCCGGCACCGGGGCAGGCGGCGCTCCGGCGGCCAGCAATCTCTCCGCCAGTTCGCGGCAGCGCTCCCCCAGCTCCGGAGGGTCGAGCACCTCGAAGGCGTGCCCCAGCAGGAGCACGTGCATCAGCACGGCGTCGAGGCGTTCGGCCCCGCTGAGCACCTCGCAGCGCCCGCTCCCCCGCGGTCGTACGACGGCCGCCGACGCCGGGATCTGTGCGCGTACCGTCTCGGCCGGCGCGTGCACGAGGAAGCGCGCCTGGTGGGAGTAGACCCGGCTCGCCACGCCCTCCTGCACGTACGTCGCGGCGTCGGGCGCCTCGCGCGGGCGAAAGCGCCAGGTCCGCGCGGACGCGTCGGTCATCCGGTCGACGCGGAAGGTGCGCCAGTCGTCGCGATCGAGGTCGTAGGCGAGGAGGTACCAGCGCCGGTCGGAGGCGACCAGGCGGTAGGGCTCGACACGCCGGCTTTGCACCTCGCCCCCGGAGGGATAGTCGAAGCCGGCCTCGACCTCGTCGCGGCAGGCCCTGGCCAGCTTCATGAGCACCTCGGGGTCGACCGGCGTGCGGCCCTGGCCGAAGAACTCCACCGAGCCGGAGAGCGCGCGCACCTCGTGCCGAAGCCGGGCGGGCAGCACCTGGTCGAGCTTGGCCAGCGCCTGGAGTGCGGCGTCGCCCGCACCGGCGACCGCGCCTCCCGCACCGGCGAGCAGCGAGACCGCGGTGGCGATCGCCTCCTGGTCGTCGAGGAGCAGCGGCGGCAGCTCCTGCCCCGGGCCGAGCCGGTAGCCGCCGCCGACGCCCTGGCCCGCGTGCACCGGATAGCCGAGCGTGCGCAGCCGCTCGACGTCGCGCCGCACTGTGCGAGGCGTGACCCCGAGCCGCTCGGCGAGCCCGGGGCCGGTCCAGACCCGGCGCCGCTGCAGCAGCCCGAGCAGGGTGAGCACCCGCTCCGTCGTCCCCAGCTCCTCGTCGCGCACCCCGTCCATGGCGCCCACCCTGCCAGAGATGGCGGACCGATCCTGTCCGCCATGGGTGTCACGGTGGCTCCATGAACGCAGACCGCGTGCTCACCGCACGCAACGCGGCACACTTCGGCGCGGCGGCGTCGTACGGGAGCTGGGATCATGCCGACAGCGCGGCCACCGCGCTCGAACAGCCCGAGACCCGGCTCGACGTCGTGATCCACCACCTGTCCGAGGTGTGTCTGCTGCGCGACCTCTACCCGCACACGCATCCCGCTACGAACGGAGCAGTCCGATGAGCCGCGACATCCAGATCACCTTCGACGCCCACGACCCGCGGGCACTGTCGTCCTTCTGGAGCGACGTACTCGGCTACGTCATCCCCGGCCCGCCCGGTGTCGACCTGCCCGAGGGCGCCGACGCACTGGCGGCATGGGACGACTTCCTCGCGCGGATCGGAGTACCGGAGGACCAGCGCAACTCGAAATCGGCCATCGAGGACCCGTCCGGGCACGGACCGCGCGTCTTCTTCCAGCAGGTGCCGGAGGACAAGGTCGCCAAGAACCGCGTGCACCTCGACGTCCGCGCGGCTCCCGGGCTCGAAGGAGAGGAGCGGATGGCCGCGCTGGAGGCCGAGTGCGCCCGCCTGGTCGCCCTGGGGGCCGAGCGGGTACGCCGCGACGAGCCCGCTCCCCCGCTGAGCAGCGGCTACATCGTGATGACCGATCCCGAGGGCAACGAGTTCTGCCTGGACTGACTCCCCCCACGCCGTGCGCCGTGACGGTGCGTGACGGCTGGACGAGCAGGGTCTCCATGTCCCGCTTACGTTGAACGCAGAGGCCCACACCGTGTGTGAAGACCGGTGGGCGCTGTACCGACAAAGGAGTGGTCATGGCTGACAAGGGCGGCATGGACAAGATGAAGGGCAAGGCCAAGGAGATGACCGGCAAGGTCACGGGTGACCGCGGCAAACAGGCCGAGGGCAAGATGGACCAGGCGAAGGGCGAGGCCAAGAAGGCCATGGGCGACGCCCGCGACCGCGCCCAGGAGCCCCTCAAGCGCCGCGACACCTGACCGGCTCCGCCGAAGCCCCCGCCCGTTCGCGTGCGGGGGCTTCGGTCGTTCCCGTCATGCCGGGCGGTGCATCTCCGCTCACCGCCACCCGCTCTCCGGCGCGTACGGCGGGATGTCCGCATCGCCCGCGGCCTCCCGCAGGACGTCCTTGAGCATGTCCGGAGTCAGCCGGCCCGTGAACGTGTTGCGCTGGCTGACGTGGAAACAGCCGTACAGGGTGACCGGGCCCGGTCCGCCGGATTCCCCGGGGGCGGCGGATGTTGAGGAGTCTCCGGGTGCTGGCATGCTCTCGCGCTCCAGCGTCACCCGCGTGCCGTGCGCGAACCGCGGCCGTGGCTTCGGCACGCGCCACCCCGCCGCCGCGAACGCCGGCAGCGCCGCCTGCCACCCGAACGCCCCCAGGATCACCGCCGAGCGCAGACGCGGCCCCAGCAACTCCAGCTCCCGCACGAGCCAGGGCCTGCACGTGTCCCGCTCACCCGGGGTCGGCTTGTTGTCGGGCGGGGCGCAGTGCACCGGCGACGTCACGCGCACCCCGCGCAACGTCAGGCCGTCGTCCAGGGACACCGCCAGCGGGCTCGAGGCTAGACCCAGCTCGTACATCGCCTTGTACAGGACGTCTCCGGAACGGTCCCCCGTGAACATCCGGCCCGTCCTGTTCCCTCCGTGCGCCGCGGGCGCGAGCCCGATGACGAGCATCGAGGCGTCCGCGGGACCGAATCCGGGCACGGGCCGGGCCCAGTACGTCCAGTCCTGGTAGGCGGCCCGTTTGACCCGCCCCACCTCCTCCCGCCACGCGACGAGGCGCGGGCAGGCGCCGCACCCCGCGATACGCGCGTCCAGCTCGGAGAGCGGGTTCATGCGGGCCCGAACCGAGGCGTCTTCACAGCCATGCCCCGAGTCCATCACGCGCGTCACGCGGATGCACGGACGCCCCGCCCGTCCCTAAATCGCTGGCGCGGCGTCCGGACGCGGCGGGATGCTCCCCAGTGTCCGGAGCCGCATCCGCTTCCGTGTCTGCGGGAAGCCTGCGATCGCGTTCCCGCCCGGCCACAGAGGGAGTTGTGATGACCGATGTCGCGTCGGAGCCGTCCGGGCCCGACCCCGAGGTCCGCGCGGTGGCCGGAGCGCTGCGCGGCACGCGGGAGGCGGGGGTGGCGGTCTTCCGTGGCATCCCCTTCGCCGACCCACCGGTCGGCCCTCTGCGTTTCGCCGCGCCGCGGCCTGTGCGGGGATGGGACGGCGTTCGTGCGGCGAGGTCGTACGGGCCGCCGCCCCCGCAGGGCGACCACTTCGGGATGGCCGCGCTGGCGCAGGAAGTGGCGGGCGACGACTGGCTGACGGTGAATGTCTGGTCACCCGCGCCGGACCCGAGCTCGAGCGCGGACCCGGGCTCGAGCGCGGACCGGGACGCGAGGCTGCCGGTGATGGTGTGGATCCAGGGCGGCGCCTACACGATCGGCATGTCCGGTCTTCCCGAGTACGACGGCTGCCGCCTCGCGCGCGAAGGCGGAGTCGTCGTGGTGACGTTCAACTACCGGGTGGGACTTGAGGGGTTCGGGCAGATCGAGGGGGCGCCCGCCAACCGGGGGCTGCTCGACCAGGTCGCCGCTCTGGAGTGGGTGCGTGACAACATCCGGGCCTTCGGCGGCGACCCGGCCCGCGTCACGGTCTTCGGCCAGTCGGCGGGCGCCGGGTCGGTCGCCGCGCTCCTCGCGATGCCGTGTGCCGCCGGGCTCTTCGGCCGGGCCGTCGCGCAGAGTGCGCAGGGCACGTTCTTCTCGCCGGAGCTCGCCGCCGACATCGCGTCCGCCTGCGCCGCCGAGCTGGGGCTGAGGCCTACGGTGGCCGACCTGTCCGCGGTGGACCCGGTCCTGCTGTCGGCCGCCGGTGACGCGGTGGGCGCCAAGATGGGCCAGTGGGCGGAGTGTTGGGGGCTGCCGGCGCACAGGTCGATCGTGTTCTCACCGGTCGTCGTCGAGGGCGGTGCGCTGCCGGTCACTCCTTGGCAGGCCCTCGCCGACGGCGCAGGCCGCGGCATCGAGCTCCTCGTCGGCCACACCCGCGACGAACAGCGGCTGCTCACCGCCCTCGACGGTCTGCTCGGCCAGGTGACGCAGGAGCAGGCGGAGACCGCGCTGCGCGTCTTTAGCCCCGGTCAGGACGGCGCGCGCCGCTACCGCGACGGCTTCCCGGCCGCGGGCCCGGACGAGTTGCACGAACTGGTCCAGTCCGACTTCCTGTTCCGTATGCCGAGCCTCCACCTCGCCCAGGCCCAGACCGCCGCCGGTGGTCGCGCCCACGTCTACGAACTGACCTGGCCCGCCCCGGGCATGGACGGCGTCCTCGGCGCCTGCCACGGCCTCGATGTGCCCCTGGTCTTCGGCAACCTGGACCGCGGCCGGCCTGCCGCCCTGATCGGTGAGGGTCCGCCCGCGGAGGCAGAGGCGCTGTCCGCCCGCATGCGCGCCGCCTGGACGTCGTTCGCGGCGAACGGCGATCCCGGCTGGCCCGCGTACGACAGCGGGCAACGCCTCGTGCAGCTCTTCGACACCCGGCCTGCTGTGACCACGTACCCGGAGGAATCCTCCCGCAGGATCTGGCAGGACCACATCTTCCCCGTCCTGCCCCTGCGTTGACCGTCAGCCGACGGCGACCGCCACGACGGCGAGGTGGATCTCCAGGCGCCGGCCGGTCACGCCCTTCGCCGTGGTCACGCCGAACGCGTACCTGTCGACGGTGGCCGTGCCCTCGGCGGTCAGCCGCTCGCCGTCCGGCACGACCGCGCCGATGGTGACGGCGACGGATTGCGTGATGCCTCGCACCGTCAACTCCCCTTGCAGCACTGCCGTTCCCGTCTCGGATTGCGCCACCCGCAGGCCGCGGAACGCGATCTGCGGATACGTGGCCGCGTCGAGATAGTCGGCGGACGCGACGTGCCGGTCACGGCGCCCCAGACCCGAGTCGAAGCTGTCCGCCCGGATCGTCACCTCCGCCGAGGACTTCTCGACGGGATCGGCCACGGTGATCTGCCCCCGGCCGATGCCGAAGGTGCCCCGCACCGGGAAGAGGCCGAACACCGTGCGCGTCCGGAACCGCACCGTCGAAGCCTTCTCGTCGATCTCGTACGTGCCGCTCTCCGGCACCTTCTGATCCCTTTGAGTCTTCACAACACCCATCGTTCCCGCGGGGCGATGCGGAGTGCAGATCCGGATGTCGCCGATCCCCCGGTACAAATGTCATCGGTCCCGGCGCCGGGTGAAAGGGGTGCCCTATCAGCCCCTCGACAATGCCGAATCGACCCCGCGCGGCATCGCTCGCTACCGTGTGAGCAGCCCGAGGTCTCCGCACCGTCCGCTGTGCGGGATCCGGCCTTGTCCAGCGAGGAGTTGATCGATATGCGCAGGCTCACCCAGCGCCGCCACATCGACCTCGGACGTCTCGCCGGCGCCTTCTGTCGCCGCTGACCTCCGGCCTCCGCTCGGCCCTTCCCTTCAGCAGCGCCGCGTGATCAACGCTGCGTGATCCACGCGCCCTGACGTACGCCGCTTCGGCCCTCTCTGCCGTCTCGTCCTGCCGTCTCGTCCTGCCCTGCCGTCTCGTCCTGCCCCGCGCCCCCCAGGAGCTCCCCATGCCCTTCCCCCTTGCCTCCCCCGAGCCCGCGCGCTTCGCGTACTGGGTGCCCAACGTCAGCGGTGGCCTCGTCACCAGCAAGATCGAGCAGCGCACCGACTGGGGCTACGACTACAACCGCGAACTGGCCGTACTCGCCGAGAACAACGGCTTCGAGTACGCCCTCAGCCAGGTGCGCTACATGGCGAGCTACGGCGCCGAGTTCCAGCACGAGTCGACGAGTTTCAGCCTCGCCCTGCTGCTCGCCACCGAGCGCCTCAAGGTGATCGCCGCCGTCCATCCGGGCCTGTGGCACCCGGGGGTGCTCGCCAAGCTCGGCGCGACCGCGGACCAGCTGTCGGGCGGGCGCTTCGCCGTCAACGTGGTCAGCGGCTGGTTCAAGGACGAGTTCACCGCACTCGGTGAGCCCTGGCTGGAGCACGACGAGCGCTACCGCCGCTCGGAGGAGTTCATCCGGGCGCTGCGCGCGGTCTGGACCGAGGACCACGCCGAGCTGGCCGGTGACTTCTACCGGATCCGCGACTTCTCTCTCAAGCCCAAGCCCCTCAACACCCCCGAGCGCCCGCACCCGGAGATCTTCCAGGGCGGCAACTCCACCGCCGCCCGCTCCATGGCGGGCCGCGTCTCCGACTGGTACTTCTCCAACGGCAAGGACTTCGACGGCGTCACCGAGCAGATCCAGGACGTACGTTCTTCGGCCACCGCCGCGGGACGCGCGGCGCCCCGGTTCGGCCTCAACGGCTTCCTCATCGCCCGCGACACCGAGGCCGAGGCCCGCGAGACGCTCCGCGAGATCGTCGCCAAGGCCGATTCAGATGCGGTGGAGGGCTTCGGCGCCGCCGTCAGGCAGGCAGGCCGGTCCGCCGCCGACGGCAAGGGCATGTGGCAGGACTCCGGCTTCGAGGACCTCGTCCAGTACAACGACGGGTTCCGTACGGGTCTGATCGGCACCCCGGAGCAGATCGCGGAGCGCATCGTCGCCTACAAGCGCCTGGGCGTGGACCTCTTCCTCCTTGGCTTCCTGCACTACCTCGAAGAGGTCGAGTACTTCGGCAAGAAGGTGCTCCCGATCGTCCGCGAACTCGAGGCCGCATCGGCCGCCCGCTGACACAGCCTCAGGGACGGTCAGTGGCCGCCGGTGAGTTCGCCGCTGAGCTTCTCGTGGATCTGGGCGCTCGGCTTGTTCAGGCCGATGATCTCCACCGTCTTGCCGCGCTGGGCGTACTTGGTCTCGATCGCGTCCAGGGCGGCGACGGAGGAGGCGTCCCAGATGTGGGCGGCGGTCAGGTCGACGACGACCTTGTCGGGGTCGCCCGCGTAGTCGAACCGTCCGACGAGGTCGTTGGCGGAGGCGAAGAACAGCTCGCCGGTGACGGAGTAGGTCACGCTGCCGTCGGCATGGTCGGTGACGGCCGTGACCTCGGCGACGTGGGCGACGCGCTTGGCGAAGATGACCATCGCCGTGACGGATCCCGCGACCACGCCGACGGCGAGGTTGTGCGTGGCGACCACGCACGCCACGGTGACGACCATGACCGTGATCTCGCCGGCGGGCAGCCGCCGGAGCGTCTTCGGCGCGATGGAGTGCCAGTCGAAGGTCGCGAAGCAGACCATCACCATCACGGCGACCAGGGCGGCCATCGGGATGTCGGAGACGACGGGTCCGAAGACGATGCACAGGACCATCAGGAAGGCGCCCGCGAGGAAGGTGGACAGGCGGGTGCGGGCCCCTGACACCTTCACGTTGATCATCGTCTGGCCGATCATGGCGCAGCCGCCCATGCCGCCGAAGAAGCCGGTGACGATGTTGGCGATGCCCTGGCCGATGGACTCGCGGGTCTTGGAGGAGCGGGTGTCGGTGATGTCGTCGACGAGCTTGGCGGTCATCAGGGACTCCATCAGGCCGACCAGCGCCATGGCGAGCGCGTAGGGCGCGACGGTCGTCAACGTGTCCATGGTGAAGGGCACATCGGGCAGGCCGGGCACCGGCAGGGAGGACGGCAGTTCGCCCTTGTCGCCGACGGTCGGCACCGCGATCCCGGCGGCCACGGTGATCGCGGTGAGGACGACGATGGAGACGAGAGGGGCCGGGATCACCTTGGTGACCTTCGGGAAGAACACCATGAGGCCGAGACCGGCCGCGATCAGCGGGTAGACGGGCCAGGGCACGTCGTGCATCTCGGGGACCTGCGCCATGAAGATCAGGATGGCGAGGGAGTTCACGAAGCCGACCATCACGCTGCGGGGCACGAACCGCATCAGCTTGGCCACGCCGAGCGCGCCGAGCGCGATCTGGAAGACACCGGCCAGGATCACGGCCGCGACGAGATACCCGAAGCCGTGCTCGCGGTTGAGCGGCGCGATGACCAGGGCCACGGCGCCGGTCGCCGCCGAGATCATCGCGCGGCGGCCGCCGACGACGGAGATGGTCACGGCCATCGTGAAGGACGCGAACAGACCGATCGCGGGGTCGACCCCGGCGATGATGGAGAACGAGATCGCCTCGGGGATGAGCGCGAGCGCGACCACCAGACCAGCGAGCACCTCGGTGCGCCAGACCTTCGGGTCGGACAGCCAGTCGGGGCGCAGGCCACGCAGCCGGGCGGCCGGGGACGGTGCGGACGTGGACAAAAGAGGTACCTGTCGTGCTCGGGCAGCGCCTGGCATCACCCTGGGCGTGCGGAAAGGGGCCGGAAGCGCTGCGATCGGCGGCTGCGACACGGCTGAGGTCGCGGAAGGTGTGTCCCGCACCATGGAGCGGGGGCGGCACGCGAGCCGATCCCGGCACCCGCAGACCCTACCCTAACGTTACGGTAGAGATCGAAGGCGGTCCGCCAGGGCCGCGACGAGCAACGGGCAAGCAACGAACGACAAGGAAGGCAGCCGCGTGGGCAGCGAGCACATGCAGATCGGTGAGGTCGCCGCACGGACCGAGCTGTCGCTGCGCACCATCCGTCATTACGAGGACACCGGCCTGGTCATCCCGTCCGCCCGCTCCCAGGGCGGTTTCCGCCTCTATACCGAGGCCGACGTCGCCCGTCTGATGGTCATCCGCCGGATGAAGCCGCTCGGCTTCACGCTGGACGAGATGCGCGATCTGCTCGCCACCACCGACCGCCTGGACTCCGGCGACGAGTTGTCGGCCGAGCAGCGCGAGGAGCTCGTGGAGCGGATGCGCGGCTTCGAGCAGGCCACACAGCAGCGGGTGCGTGACCTGCGTACGCAGTTGGCGCGGGCCGAGGAGTTCGCCGCCACGCTGCGCGAACACCTCCCCCGCGACGCAGAGCCTCAGTTGCCGGCGCCCTTCCCGATGTAGAGCTCGGCGAACGCGGCCGCGGCGGCCGGCGAGCGGAGGATCCTGCGCAGCCGGGCGGCCGCGGTGCCCGCCTTGAACGGGTCACCGGACGACGTCCCGTGCAGCAGTTCCGAGAGCCACTGGGAGAACTCCTGGTACTGCCACACCCGCGGCAGACAGGCCTCCGAGTAGCCGTTCAGCTCGGCGTCGTCGCCTTGTGCGCAGTGGGCGACGAGTGCGTCGCCGAGCAGCAGCGCGTCGTGCAGCGCCAGGTTCATGCCCTTCGCGGCGATCGGGGCGGCGAGGTGGGCGGCGTCGCCCGCGAGGTACAGCCGCCCGTGGGACATGGGCTCCAGGACGTAGTTGTGCATGTCGAGGACGCGCTTTTCGATCAGTCGCCCCTCGGTGAGCGGCGGCGCCCCCGCCACCGAGAGGCGGGCGTGCAGCTCGGACCAGACACGCTCGTGCGGCCAGTTCTCGGGGTCGTCGCCGGGCGGGCACTCGAGGTAGTAGCGGGTGACCTCGGGGCTTCGGGCCATGTGGGCGGCGAAGCCGCGCGGATGGAGGCCGAAGACGACGCAGTCCGATGACGGCGGCGCCTCGGCGAGGAGAGCGAGCCAGCCGATGCCGTAGTCGTGCCGGGCGACGGTGGCCCGCTCCGCACCCAGGTAGGCGCGCGTCACGCCGCGCGCGCCGTCGCAGCCCGCGATCGCGTCGCAGTCGATGCGGACGCGCTCGCCCGTCTCCGGGTCCGTGTACGCCACCCGGGAAGCGCCCGGGAAGCCATCCGCACGGTCCGCGCACGAAGGGGCACGTGGGGGCGGCTGCGCCTGGCCGGACCGCGTGCGCCTGATGTGGTGCGACAATCTGCCCGGGACCACGCCCCGTGCCCGATCTCCGGCGCGTCGGTCTCGTTGCGGGAGGCGCCGGTCACGGACGTCCCCGGGGCAGCGGCGCCCCGGCGGACCGGCGGTGGGGAGGAATCGACGGTGGTGGAGTGGCGATACATCGCCAAAGGCGTGCGGGTCGTTCCCGAACCAGTGGCCACGCCCTTCATCTGGACGGGCGCGTACGCGGGCGCCTTCGCACTGGTGACGGTGCTCGATCTGCTCGGCGCGCTCGACCGCACGGGGCTCGCGCTCGCGGCCCTCTCGGTTCTCGCCGCGCTGCTCGGAGTGCGGGGCCGATATGTCGCGGCACCCGGGACGGCCCTGTTGTGCTGGATGCTCCTGAACTTCTTCGCCGCCCATCCCATAGGGGAGATCTCCTGGGCCGGGCACCGGGATCCCGAGTGGATGGCCTGCCTGCTGGCCGCGGCCCTCATCGGCACGACGGCGGGCCGCGTCCTGCACGCGCGCGCCGCGTACCGCCGCATCAGCCCGTACGACGGAACGGGCTGACCCGCCGATATCCGTTTCCCGTGGTGCGCTGATGCTCCTACTGTGGCGCGGTGACGACTCAAGTGATCGTTCTCAATGGTGGTTCAAGCTCGGGGAAGTCCGGCATCGCGCGCTGCCTGCAGGCGGTGCTGCCGGATCCGTGGCTGGCCTTCGGATGCGACACCCTGGTCGACGCGATGCCCGCTTCGATGCAGAGCGCGTCGGAGGGAATCGACTTCGCCGAGGACGGCTCGGTGAGCGTCGGCCCGGAGTTCCGGACGCTGGAGGCGGCGTGGATCGAGGGGATCGCGGCCATGGCCCGCGCCGGAGCCCGGGTCATCGTCGACGAGGTCTTCCTCGGCGGCCCGGCGTCTCAGGAGCGGTGGCGGAAGTCCCTCGGTGATCTGGAAGTGCTGTGGGTCGGTGTCCGCTGTGACGGCGCGGTGGCCGCGGGCCGGGAGACGGCACGGGGCGACCGGGTCGCCGGAATGGCCGCTTCCCAGGCCGAACTGGTCCACCGCGGCGTGCTCTACGACATGGAGGTGGACACGACGCACACCGAGTCCCTGGAGTGCGCGCGGGCCATCGCCGCCCGCGTCTCCTCGGCGGGGTAGCGGCCGCAAGGCCTGACAGATGCCGATCGAGGAAAGCCAATTCCCCGAAAGGGCGGAGCCGTGCCGGAATGCCGGATGGCGTCCGAGGCACCTCGTGCCTCGGACGCCATCGGATTCAGTGCAGCATTCAGCGCACCGGCCTGGTCAGGCCTGCGCGGGGATCAGTGGCCCGGACCGCTGTAGTAGCCGCCGAGCTGATCGCGGTAGGCGGGGTCGCCCAGGTGCTTCTCCTTGTCGAACTCGGGCGCGTTCTTGATCTGCTCCTTGGTGCGCGAGACCAGGATCTTCCGCTCTTCGTGGTCGATGGCGGTGACGGTGCTTGCGGGCAGCAGCACCTCCTTGCCGAAGATCCACACTCCGGTGTCGACGACGATGTACTGGTTGGCGACCTCGCTCGAGTGCTTGTCGACCTTGCCGATGTGCCCGTCCGCGGCCTCGACCTTGTAGCCCGTCAGGTCGTTGTCCGGGCCGTGCCCGGCAGTGGGGCCGTAGCTCCAGATTTCGTTGCTCATCGAGAACTCCTCAATTGGCTTTCCCTGAAAAGCAGGGATTCACATACGGGAGGGGATGATCAACCTCCAACGCACCGGGTGCCCGGCCCGAAAGGGGCCAAACAGAGACTTCCGGCCTCATCTCCGCGGCGCATCCCGCCGGTCGCCCTCGTACCCGTCCAGGGTGGCGTCCGCCCGAAGTGGCCCTCCATGCGCAGCACGCGTACGTCACGGTTCGCCGGGCACATGGGACGACGCCAGTCGCGGGAGCGAGCCCCGAGGACCGAAGGAATCCATGAGGCCAGAGGTGCACCCAGCCGGACCGACGCGTCGCTCTGCGTCATCACCCAAGTGGTGGCGGGTACCGGAACGGCGGAGTGTGGTGAGTGGGCATCGGGGGGAACGGGTTCCGCCCCGTGGGGCCCACAACGACCGGAGGTGCGTGATGGCCGCCGATACTGCCGCACCGGCGGCCTCGGGCCACCTGATGACCTTGCCCGGGGTCTACGCACCGCAGGACGACACGGGCCTCCTGGCGCGCGCACTGTGCCGCGAGGCCATCGGTCCGGGCACGGATGTACTCGACCTCGGTACCGGCAGCGGCGCGCTGGCCGTCCACGCCGCGCGGCTCGGAGCCAGGGTGACGGCCGTGGACATCGCCTGGCGTGCCGTCCTGACCGCCCGCTTCAACGCGAGGCTGAAGCGGCAGCGCATCACCGTCCTGCGGGGCGACCTCACGGCCGCTGTCCCCGGCAGGTCCTACGACTTCGTGGCGAGCAACCCCCCGTATGTGCCCTCCCCCTCCGCCCGGCTGCCGCGGCGCGGCGCGGCGCGCTCCTGGGACGCGGGACGGGACGGCCGCGCGGTGGTCGACCGCATCTGCGACGCGGCCCCCCGAGCGCTGCGCCCCGGAGGCGTGCTGCTCATGGTCCACTCCGCGCTGTGCGACACCGAAGCCACGCTGCGCCGTCTCTCGAAGGCCGGTCTGGAGACCACGGTCGCCGACCGCGCCCTCGTACCGTTCGGCCCCGTCCTGCGCTCGCGCAGGACATTCCTGCGCCGGCAGGGGCTGCTGGGCGACGAAAGCGACGAGAGCGACGAGAGCGACGAGAGCGACGACAACATGGAAGAGCTGGTGGTCATCCGTGCCGAACGCACCTGATCCCGCGCCGAACGCACGGGACCAGCGCCCCCGCCGCGTCACGATCGCCCCCGAAGGTCCCCTGCTCGTCGAGGGGCCCGTCGAAGTGGTCGGGGACGACGGGCGGATCATCGCTTCCCGGCGCTTCAACGCCGCGATCTGCACCTGTCGCCGCAGCCGGACCTACCCGTGGTGCGACACCAGTCACCGCCGACGCGGCAAGCCCGAGGACGAGCCCCCGGCCGACGCCGGGCCGGAGACCGACACCGAGAACCAGGACGAGAGCGGCGAGAACACCTAGGGGGAAGCACCCGATGTCCACCCAGAACCAGAGGCCCTCCCCCGACGACGCTCCCCGTGAGTCGCGCCGCACGAGTCCCGCCCTGCCCGAGCCCCGCGGCGTGCTGTCCCGCCTCGTGGTCACCACCCTGCGCGGCGGGGGGAGTTCGGGGCCGCTGCCCCTCGACACCCACGACGCCGACCCTTACGGAGACGACCTCCAGCTCGCGCTCTACACGCTCTACGAACTGCACTACCAGGGCTTCGACCGCGTCCGCGAGGACCTCGAATGGGACCCGGAGCTGCTCGGCCTGCGCCGCGCGCTCGAAGGGCGCTTTCTCGGCGCCCTGCGCGCCAACTGCCGTTCCACGGACAGCGCCGAACGCGCCCTGGCCGACCTGCTGGTGGAGCCCATCGGCGACAGCCGCACCAGTGTCAGCCACCATCTCCAGCGCGACGGCGAACTGTGGCAGCTGCGTGAGTACGCGGCGGCGCGCTCGCTGTACCACCTCAAGGAGGCCGACCCGCACGCCTGGGTCATCCCCCGGCTGCACGGCCGTGCCAAGGCGGGCATGGTGGCCGTCGAGTTCGACGAGTTCGGTGCCGGGCGCGCCGAGGACATCCATGCCCGGCTGTTCGCCGACCTCATGGAGGACCTCGCGCTGGAGACCGCGTACGGGTACTACCTCGACGCCGCCCCTGGCGAGGTGCTCGCGACGGTCAATCTGATGTCCCTGCTCGGCCTGCACCGGGCGCTGCGCGGTGCGCTGGTGGGGCACTTCGCCGCCGTCGAGGTGACCTCGTCCCCAGGCTCGCGGCGATTGGCCAAGGCCATGCGCAGGAGCGGGGCCGGACCGGCGGCCGAGCGGTTCTACGACGAGCATGTGGAGGCCGACGCCGTGCACGAGCAGGTGGTGCGCCGAGAGGTGATCGGCGGCCTCCTGGCGAGCGAACCCGGCCTCGAGTCCGACGTGGTCTTCGGCATCGAGGCCACGAGCTTCCTCGAGGACCGCCTCGGGGCACGGTTCCTGGCCGCGTGGCATGACGAACGCAGTGCTCTGCGCGCGCCGTTGCCGACGGCTGACCGGCACGGCCACCGAGGCGTCAAGCGGGCGTGCTCTCCCCGCGCACCCGGCTGATCTGGGCCAGCGCCTCCCGCAGGCTGGTGGGCCGCAGCGCACCGCGCACCGCGGGGCCCGCCCAGCCGGGGCCGCCCAGCATGACCACGGAACGGTTCCGGGCGCCCCGTACCCCCCAGCGGGTGTCGGCGATGTGCCGGGCCAGCGGGACGCTCGCGGTGGAGCGGGCCTGCGCCCACAGGACGACGACGGCCGGGCCGGTCCTGCGCACGGCCGCCGACACCGCCTCGACCGGCACGGCCGCGCCGAACATCCGCTGCGGGACGCCGAGTTCGCCCAGCGCCGCGCTGAGCGCCTCCAGCGGAAGGGAGTGCTGTTCACCCGGCACGCAGGCCAGGACGAGGGGTGCGCTCGCGGCAGGGGAGCTCGGCGGGACGGAGGCGACCGGTGCGGTGGCGCTGCGGTGCAGGGTGCGGGAGACCTGCCAGGACAGCAGGTGCTCGACCTCCACATAACGGTCACCGGCCTCCTCCCACCTGCGGCCCACCGCGTGCAGCGTCGGCACCATCACCTCTTGCCACGCGGTGACCAGACTGTGGCTCTCCACCGCGTCGGTCAGCAGGTCCTGCATGGTGGGGGCGTCGAGCCGTACGGCGGCGCGCGACAGGCCGCGCCGCCGGCGGACGAACGTGTCGGGTGACGGCACCGGAGCGGCGCGTGCGGGCCCCCTCTGCCGCGGGACGGCGGCCGGTTCGGGGGCAGGGCGGGAAGCGCCCCCGGGGTCGAGCAGCTTGAGCGCCTGGTGGGCGGCCTCGGCCGGCGGCACCCCCGCGGTGGTGAGACGGCCCATCTCCTCCACCATCGCGACGTCCCGCTCGGACCAGCGACGGTGGTGACCGGGATCGCGCCGGGCGGGTCCCAGGCCGTACCTGCGGTCCCATGTGCGCAACGTCGTCGGTGACACCCCGAGGCGTCGCGCCAGGGCGCCCGTCGTGACGCCTGTACCTGCCGACTCACTGCCCTGACCGCGGTGTTGCCCCTCGCTCATCCGGCCACGATACGACGCACAACCGATGCGAGTTGCGGTCCGCGAGCCACTGTTTCCAGGATGACCGGATCGCGGCCACAGCCACGCCGCGACTGCCCTTTTTCGTTCGGTCGTACGGCGATTGTGATCACCACGAGGAGCTGACGAAGCGTCGATGAGCACACTGGTGCCACAGCCGGTGCGGGCCCCCGTCGGGGAGCGGACCACAGATCTGGCCAGGGGCCCTGCCGGCAGAGACGAAGCGCGCCTCACGGCGGTGTACCGCCGGTGGGGGCCTCTTGTGCAGGCCCTGGCCCAGCGCGCGCTCGGTGACAGCCGTGAGGCGGAGGACATCACGCAGCAGGTGTTCCTCGCCGCCTGGCGCGGCCGGTCCGGCTACCGCCCCGAACTGGGCAGCCCGGCGGCCTGGTTGATCGGCATCACGCGGCACAGGATCGCGGACGCGCTGGCGGCGCGCACCCGCAGGGCGGCGCTCGTCGAGGGTGCCGGGGAGCAGTACGCCGCCATGGATCACCGCGCCCAGGAGGGGATGGACCCGACGGTCGACCGGGCGCTGATGACGGTGGAGTTGGCGAGACTCCCGATGCCGCAGCGGACGGTACTGCGTCTGGCGTACTACGAGGACCTCACCCATCCGCAGATCTCCGAGCGCACCGGTTGGCCGCTGGGCACGGTCAAGAGCCATGCGCGGCGCGGTATCCGCAGTCTGCGCCTCCGCCTGGAGGACGTGCGGGACGGCCGCTGAGAAATTCTTGGACCCCGGTGCATCCGCGCACCCGATCCGGGCGGAAGCAAGGGGTAGTTAGCTCCATATGACCCTGAGGTCGGCGGGATCGCCCGGACCCTGCCTCCTGTTCGGCCTCAGCGGAGTCGGTGCCGCTGAGGCTGTCGTCGTTGCCCCCGGAACGGCGACCGAGCGGGCCGTGGGTGACGCACGTGGTCGTGCGGCGCCACCCACGGCCACCGCTGGCGTCCCGGGGCTCCGGCTCAGGCCGCGTAGCCCTTCGGCGGGATCAGGGTGGCGAGCTGGTCGAAGGAGAGCCAGTAGATCTGGTTGCCGCCGAAGGAGGCGGGGTCGGCGATGAGGACGGTGCGGTTCGCGTCGTCGTAGCCGATGACCGTGAAGTAGTGGTAGATCGTCTGGTCCGACGGGTAGCCGGGCGGCTGATTGCCGGGCGGGGCCACGATGTTGGTCACCAGTGGGTAGTTGTTGTCGATGTCCAGGACGATGTCGTTCCACAGCAGGTCCTTCTGGGCCTGGCTGGGCGGGTCGTTCGGCATCTCCTTGGTCTCGTACCAGCCCGTGCCGAGGTTCGCGTTGAGTACGCCGGTCACCTGGCTGATGTGGTCGGTGCCCGCCTCGGTGGTGCCGAGTTGCGCGGCCAGCGCGCCCTGGCTCGGCGGGGCGATCCGTGCGGACAGGGCGATGCGGGTGGCGGCGGGTCCGCACCAGTAGCCGGTCTCCTGGACCTGGTAGTCGACCGGGAGCGTGTGGGCGCTCTTCGTCCGCGCACCGCCGACGCTCAGTCGGGTGCCGGGTTCGTTCTGTCCGCTGACGACCGCGGTCCCGGCCTTCGAGCCGTGGCCGAGCACGGAAACGCTCTGCGGGTGCGCGGGTTCCGCCTGGGCGGCGGCCGGGGTGACGAGGGCGCCCACCGCGGCTACGGCGATCGCTGTGGAGACAAGTCTCTTGCGCATACGGGCTCCTGGGGTGAGGGGTGAAGCGTGCAGGGGCGTGCGAGATGCGAGGACCGGCGCCTGGGGTCAGGGGATCGGCGGGACCGTGGGCCCTTCCTGGGCGAGCAGGTCGCGGGCGAACTGCTCCCACTGGGCGTAGCGGTCGGGATAGGCCGACACCTGGACGGCCTGGCAGACGTCGCCCGGGGGCATCGTCTGCCAGCCGTCGATCTGGATCAGTCCCGGGTTGCTGCCGAAGGGGGCCACTCCGTAGAAGGACTTGGACGACGTCGCGACGTCGGTGATCTGCTCGGGAGTGCCCCAGCCGGTGCTGGGGCGCTGCTGGAAGATCCCCAGGGAGTCGTGGTCGACCGGCGTCAGGTAGTTGACGAACTTCGACTCCTGCATGGCTGTCATCAGCGCGATGACCAGGCCCTGTTCGGGAATCTGCGCGCCCTTGCCGACACCGATGACGGTGCGCGCGTTGGCGAGTTCCTCGGGCCCGAGGTCGGCCGCGGTCCGGAAGGTCTTGTGCAGTTCGGCATCGGGAGCCTGTCGCAGGGCTCTGGCGGTCGCGCCGTCGACCGAGCCGGTCCGGGGCAGCCCGTGGCGCTCCTGGAACCACTTCAGGCCGTGCCCGGAGGACGCTGCGGAGGCCGTGGGGGCCTCGGCGGCCTGGGCGACGCCTGGCACGGCGCAGAGGGTGCCGACGACGGCGAGTGAGGCGGCCACGGCCGCGCGGCGGGTGAGGATACGAGTAGTAGTGCGCAACGCCACTCCTTCATCGGATCGTCGATGCGTCCCTCGTGCCGCGCCCCGAAGTTCTCAGGTGGACGCGCGTTGAACGCGCGCAGGGCGGGGTGTCGGGACGCAACGCGGTGGGGGGATGCGTGTGCAACTGCCCGGTCAGCTTCCTTGCATGGTCATGCCAGACGCAATGAATGAAAGCCCAGACTTACGACCCGCTGCTGTGCAGCAGCGCACGCCCTTCCGCCGTGGCGACATGGAGGGACCGCCCCGCCCTGCGGACCGTGGTCACCAGGCCCGCCGCGCGCAGCACTTTGACGTGCTGGCTTATCGCCGGGTGGGTGACCGCGAGGAGACGGGCGAGTTCGACCGTGGACGCCCCGGTGCGGACCGCCTTGAGGACGGCGGCGCGCGTGTGCCCGATGAGCGGCCCCAGGGCGCCGTCGTCGGCCGGACGGTCGGGGGGCGTGGGGTGGGTCCAGTCCATCGCGTGGTCGATGGGATACACCAGGACAGGGGGCAGTTCGCCGTCGGCGAGCGTGACGGGCGTGGGCCAGCAGAAGAAGGAGGGCTGCAGGGTGAGCCCCCTGCCGTCGAGCCGCAGGTCCTGCTCCACGGGATAGTCGACCTCCAACACCGGCTGACGCCAGCGCAGTTGAGGCCCCAGACCCGCGAGCAGTCCATCGGTCCCGCCGTCCAGGAGGCTGTGCAGCCGGATGATGCGGTCGGCGTCGATCTGGGCGTGGATGCGCGGCCAGAAGGGCGCGAGCGCCTCCAGGTGGTACGTGTGCAGCGCGTGCCCCAACTGCCGCAGAGCCGCGACGTCACCGCGCGCCAGTGACTCCGTCCAGCCCGGGAGGCGACGCGAGGCGGCCACCCGCGTCAGGTCGGTGCGCAGCCGCATCCGGGGAGTGCGCACGAGGGTGTCGACCGCCGCGTGGAGCGTCTCACCTGCTCCGTGGGTGGGGGTGAGGAAGTCGGGAGAGCAGCCGTGCGGCGGCAGGAGCGGCGAAAGGAGCCGGCAGCTGTCCGAGAGCCGGGGCCTCGCCCAGCGCCGCCACTCCCCGAACACCCTTGCCCCGTCCCGCCGTTGCAGCGTCTGCACGCTGTTGCTGATCTCCCAGAGGAAGTCCGGCCCCGAGGCGACCCGCACCCGCGCCAGGTCCTCGGCCGTGAAGTGCACCCGCAGCATCGCCTGCCTCTCCCCCGTGTGTCCCGGCGCCGCCGCGCGGCAGGGCACCAGGCGATCGTCGCGAGGCGGTCGCTGTCAAGACACCTGAGGACTCTCGGGAGTTGAGGGACCTCCGGACCGCGTGCCCGTCAGTCGTAGTCGCCGGACGGCAGCGGCCAGGTCCGCGCGCCCGTCGTGAAGGACGCCGCGGGGCACACCCTGCTCCACGCCTCCTGGAAGCGTGCGCGCCGCCGTGTGTCCATGCCCGCGAAACGGCACCGGTAGCGGCGTCCCTGACGGGTGCGCAGATGCAGCACGGCCGTCCCGTCCCCAGGGGTATCGGGCTCCTGAAACGGCGTGGTCACCAGATGCACGCGGCTGACCGAGCCCGCCGGAACGTCCACGGTCCCGCCGACGGCCCTCCGCAGCCGTAGGACCGACCGGTCACCGCCTACCGCGTCCACCTCGACGACGGCACGGCTGTCGCGCAGCCAGTGGAAGGCCACGGGCAGCCCGACGAGCAGAACGCAGCCCATGATCACGGCAGCGACGCCCTGCTCGCCTGAGGCGAACACCAGCCCACCGAAACCGAGCCCCACCACCACCGTGCCCCCGGCGCGCAGCACCCGGCTCCGCAGATGCGCATCTGTGTCCGCGGCGCGCCACAGGACCTCGCCGTCGGCGCCCGCAGCATCGACATCCACACTTTTCCGCATGCCGTCATGATGACCGCGGGACCGGACGGCACCAATGGGGCCGGGACCCTCAAGTTTTGCTCTGAAGGAGCGAGGGAGAGGGATGTGCGCTCCTGCCGTCGGGCACCACAGCCGAAAGACGGGGTGTCCGAAGGGGGTGGGGGCATGCGGATGCACTTCAGGCGGGCCACGGCGGCGGTGGAAGCGCGACAGGCCCTGGGTGTGTACGACGTGGCGTATCTGGCCGGTGGGCCGCGGCGGGTGGTGGAGTGCGCGGTGATCGCGCTGGCCGAGGCCGGATTGCTCAGGCTCAGGGCGTCGCGAGTGCGGTCCGTGGGCGGGGAGTTGCCCGAGCACCCCGTCGAGCGCGCCCTGGTCACGGCGTGCCCGCAGAGCCGCGGCACGGAGTCCGTGTGCGGTCGGTTGCGGGAGTCTCCCGAGGTGGAGGAGATCGGTGACCGGCTCGCGGACCGGGGCCTGGTGACCAGGGCCAGGCACCAGTTGACCCGGGCCGGGAGGCAGCGGCTGCGGGCGGCCGAGCAGGAAGGAAGTCTGCCCGCCTACGTGTTCGGCGGCCCCGAAGTCCTCCCGAAGGGGACGGTACGACGCGGCGTCATGGAGGCGCAGTTGATTCCGTCCGGACTCGGCCGGGCGATGGTCCGGTTGGGCAAGGCCCTTGACCACGATTCGGGCTCCGACCACTCGGACTCCGGCTTCGGCTGCGGAGGCGGCGGAGGCGGAGGCGGCAGCGACTGAGGTGGAACGGCACGGGCCCGCGCGCAGGAGCGACGATCCGTCGTCCCCCACCCACGGGCCCGTACGTGAGCCGCTTCGTTCCTAGCGCAGGGTGCTGCCGAAGAGCGCCGCGGCTTCCGGCGCCCCGACGTCCTTGGGGCCGAAGGCGACGGAGTCCGTGGCGGTCAGGCCCGTGGTGGTGCCGCGCAGCGACCAGAGGGCGCCCGCCTGGGCGTTCTCCCTGGCGGATGACACCGCGAGGTCGCGGTGACCGTCGCCCGTGACGTCGAGCAGCGCGGCGGCCGCACCGAACTGGTCGTCCGCCTCGGCGACTCCCGGTACGCCCGCCGTGTCCTGGTGGAAGGCCTGGGCGCCGGTGCCGGTCACGCCGTTCGCGCTGCCGTGCACGAGGACGACGGCGCCCGCGTCGCTCACGGTCCTGACGTCCTCGCCGACGACGCCGAGCGCGATGTCCGCGTAGCCGTCACCCGTCACGTCGCCGACGGAGACGGAGCTGCCGAAGCGGTCGCCCTCCTCCTGAACGCCGGGAATGCCGGGCAGGTCCTGGTCGAACTCCTGGAGGTCCGGCTTCAGGCCGTCCGCCGAGCCGTAGGCGACCCTGACCTTGGTCTCGGACTCGTCGTGGTCGCTGTCGCCGACAACCAGGTCGTCGTAGCCGTCGCCGTTGATGTCGCCGAGGCCCAGCGCCCCCCTGCTCCCCGTCCCGTCACCGCGCTTGAAGCCGGTGGGGCTGCCGTACAGGATGCTGTTGGTCCAGCCGCCGTCGCCGGTGTAGTCGTTGATGGCGATGTCGGAGCGGCCGTCGCCGTTCACGTCACCGACGGCCTGCGGGACCACTCCGCCCTGCACGGAGAGCGGTCCGTCGACACAGACCTCGGGCTTCTCGCGGCACGCGGGGTAGGGGTACTCGTCGCTCTCATAGCTCCACCACTGCGACTTGTCCATGAAGTCGAGGGTGGCGGCCGGGCTGCCGGTGCGTGCGATGGGTCCCTTCCACAGCCGGGCCGGCTGGGCGGACGGATCGTCGCCGTGCACGGCCATCAGGTCGAACAGGGCCAGATCAGTGGTGCCGTCACCGTCGAAGTCCCCTGCCTGCGGGGCGAATCCGAAGCCGCTGACGCCTGTGCCGCCGGTCGGTCCGCTCGCGGATCCCCACAGGATCACCGAGCCACCGGCACGGACACCGGTCCCGATGACCAGGTCCCCGTACCCGTCCTGGTCCAGGTCGGCCTTGGTGACGTGCCTGCCGAACTCCTGCTTGGCGGTGGCCGCGCCGGGCACCCCGCTCGTGGAGCGGCTGATGATCTTCTTCTTGGCCGGGTCGAGACCGTCCTTGGAGCCGTAGGTCACCACGACGTACCCGGCCTTGGCCTTGCCGGAGACGGTGCCGCCCGGGGCCCCGACGACGAGGTCGGCGTAGCCGTCGCCGTTCAGGTCGTCCGTCGCCTTCGCCGCGGCGGCGCTCGCGCGGCCCGCGTCGGCGGCCGGTGCGGCCGCCTGGGCGCTGCCCGCCCCCAGGGCCAGGGCCGAGAGGCCGCTGCCGACGAGCAGCGAGGCGGCCATCAGGGGCAGGGTGCGACGGGCTGTGCGGCTGGCTCGCGACATACGGGTTCCCTTGGTTCAGAGTTCGGTGGGGCGGCTGCCCGGTGGAGTTCACCACCGGTTCAGGCCGGCCGATCACTTGACCCTCCGCGGTCACCAAAGGTTGTACGCGCCCCTTGCCGCTCGGCCGCCTCACCGGGATGCCGAGCGGCTGGCCGGCTCTACGGGTCAGGGCTACTGCGGCACGTTCAGGACGAAGTCGAAGTCGGCCTCCTTCGTGTTCCCGACGGTGCGTACGTTCATGAGCAGCCGGGCGTCGAAGATCGGGTCCGTGTTGTTGCGCGGTTCACCGGGGAAGTACAGCTGGGTCGTGAGGACCGGGCGCCCCGGGGCCTGCACTTTGACGTGCAGGTGCCGGGTGCGGCCCGGATAGAGGCCTGGCACGACCGTGGTGAGCCTGAACGCGCCGTTGGCGTCGGTGAATTGGTGCCCCCGGAAGCGGAATCCCGTGTTGTCGTACGTGCCGTAGGTGTCGGCCTGCCAGAAGTCCATCAGGACCCGGGGAATCGGCCGGCATGCACGCCCGAAGACGTAGCCGGTGACGGTGAGCCGTACGCCCGGTGTGCCGGGCTGCAGGAGCGAGGTGCGCTGGGGGGAGTTGGGTTTGAAGTACGGGCCCTCCATCTGCGGGGGCGTCGGATCGTCGCCGTCGTCGCAGGCCGGGGTCGCCTCCGGCACCACGCCGCGCTCCCCCGCGGTCCGGGCAAGGGCGGGGACTCCCATGAGGGCCACGGGCAGGGCCATGCCCACCGCGGCGGCCGCTCTCAGGACGGTCTTGCGGCTGGGGCCGCCGCCCTGGTGCGCCTTCGGTTCACTGGTCCCGCCGCTGTCGGCGGCGCCGTCGCGTATGCCGTCTCCGGTCGTGCCGATCTCGTGCTCCATCGCTCCTCCTGAGGGGGTGGGGTGGGTTCCGGATCGGCTCCGAAGCTATGCGGACGGCCGGGTGCGGGCGATGGACTCAAGTCGGTGGTCGTGGTGAATATCGCCACCGCCGCGCCGGAAGTCCCCCGGGCTCGTGCCGGTCTCCCTGCGGAAGAAGCGACAGAAGTAGGCCGGGTCGCCGAAGCCGACCCGGAGCGCAATCTGACGGACCGACAACTCCGTACGCAGCAGGAGGCGTTTGGCCTCGTGCACCCGGGCCTGCCGGATCAGTTCGCCGGGTGTGCGGCCGGTGGACGCCTTCACCGCCTCGCCCAGATAGCTCACGGAGACTCCCAGGTGCTGCGCGCACGCCCGGACGGAGCGCCGGGCACCCTCCGGGGTGCCGAGCAGGGTCATCAACTCCGCGGCGACCGAGCCGGGCCGCGAGCGCGGCGCGGGCGGCGGCTCCGTCGGCTGATGTGCGGGCAGCCGCGCCGCCCGCACCACCAGGACGTGCAGCAGGGCCCGCAGCACGCCCTGGAATCCTTCGGCACCCGCCTGGTACTCGCCGTCCAGCTCGGCGACGAGGCGCGCGGTCGGCTCGGCCGCCTCGTCGGGCAGTTCGAGCCAGGAGCGCCTCCCGAGCCCTCGCAGTGCGTGGCGATCCGCGGGGTGGTCCAGGAGGAAGTCGTCGGTGAAGAGGATGACGCGCCCGTCAAGGCCGGTGACGTCCTCCCAGTGGTGGACCTGGCCCGGTGCGATGAAGCACAGGTTCGGCGGACTCAGCGCGAAGCGGGTCAGATCGACGACGTGGCCGCCGGTGCCGCCGGTGACGTGGACGATCTCGTGGAAGGTGTGCCGGTGCGGGAACGACGCACGGGACATCGGCCCGATGGTGTCGAACGTGCCGATGGCGAACGGCAGCGCGTTGGGCATGGGCACTTCCAGGCGATGCGTCGGCATGCCGTCGTCGCCGGGTGGCCCGCTCCCCGGTAATCCGCTGTTCCCCTCGCCGGGCAAGACCGTTGTACCGCGCATGCGTACGCTCCTCACCACGACCGGATGCTGGTCCAGACCAGCCGGATCCTCACCATGGCACGGCGTGGTCACCGCAGGGCAGAGGGTGGCCGCGGTCCGCCACTGAGCCGAGGGAGGCTCCCGGCGTGACAATGGTGGTGCGGAGCACGCCTGGCCGTTGCGGAGAGGCGGGACAGGGATGCCGTACATCACGGTCACCGCGCTGAGCCACCCCGGGCTCGTGCGCGATCACAACGAGGACAGTCTGGCCGTCGGCCCATGGACGCTGTGCGGGACCATGACCGAGAACCCGCAGACCCTGGGGTTCCCGCTCGGCAATCCCCTGGTCGTCGCGGTCGCCGACGGCATCGGCGGGCAGCCCGGCGGCGAGGTGGCCAGCGGTCTCGTCGTACGGCAGCTGGCGGAGGTCGGCTCGTCGCTCGACGGCGAGCAGGCCGTGCATGACGCGCTGAACGCCTGCAATCGCGCCGTGTACGCGGCCGCCGAGCACGATCCGGAGCTGGCCACCATGGGGACGACGGTCGCCGGTGTCGTGGTCCTCGGCGAGGAACTGCTGGTGTTCAACGTCGGTGACAGCCGAGTGCTCGACGTCGGTCGCAGCGGCACACCCGGGACGCTGCGCCAGGTGAGCGTCGACGACAGCCCGCCGCCCGCACCGGGCAGGCGCACCACGTCGATCGTCACGCAGGCGCTCGGCGGTGCGCTCCGGTTCAGCGCGGTCACACCGCATGTCAGCACGTTGCCGATCGTCGGGGGTGAACGCTATCTGGTGTGCTCCGACGGCCTGACCGACCCCGTGCCCGAGGACACTCTCGACGACATCCTCGCGGCCCACGACGGCGGCCGTGCGGTCTTCGAGCTGTGGAAGGCCGCCATCGACGCAGGCGGCCCCGACAACATCACGCTCGCGCTGATCAGCGTGGTCGACGACGACTAGCCGCGTGCGGCCATGCGACCGCTGAGAAACCAGGGACTGCTGATGCGATCCCGTAGGCTCGGCGGATGGCGAAGTATTTTGACGTGCACCCCGAGAACCCCCAGCCGCGCAGCATCAGCACCGTGGCCGACAGCATCCGCTCCGGGGCGCTCATCGCGTATCCGACGGACTCCTGTTTCGCGCTGGGATGCCAGCTGGGCAACCGCGACGGCCTCGACCGGATCCGCAAGATCCGGAACCTGGACGACCGCCACCACTTCACCCTGGTCTGCGAGAACTTCGCGCAGCTGGGTCAGTTCGTGCAGATCGACAACGACGTGTTCCGTGCGATCAAGGCAGCGACGCCGGGCAGCTACACCTTCATCCTGCCCGCGACGAAGGAGGTGCCGCGCCAGCTCCTGCACCCGAAGAAGAAGACCGTCGGCGTCCGGATCCCCGACCATGTCGTCACGCAGGCCCTGCTGACCGAGCTCGGTGAGCCGCTGCTCTCCAGCACGCTGCTCC
This sequence comes from Streptomyces sp. NPDC047525, assembly GCF_040643025.1. Classification (NCBI taxonomy): domain Bacteria; kingdom Bacillati; phylum Actinomycetota; class Actinomycetes; order Kitasatosporales; family Streptomycetaceae; genus Streptomyces; species Streptomyces sp. NPDC047525. The sequence continues at coordinate 320,772 of NZ_JBEYTL010000002.1, read as the reverse complement.
TGCCCGACGAGGAGGAGCCGCTGACGCAGGGCTGGGAGATCAAGGAGCGGCTCGACCACGTGGTGGACGCCGTGGTCGACTCGGGCGACTGCGGCACGAGCCCGACCACGGTCATCGACTTCTCCGGCGGCGAGGCCGAGATCGTGCGCCGAGGGGCGGGCGACACCTCGCGGTTCGAGTAGCCGTTCCGCACGACAGCTCCGAGCAGCCGTGTGGCTCGGGGCACCTGGTCAGCCGGTGAGGCCGGTGACCCGCATCGTGATGTTCAGGCGGCCCGAGGTCAGGCCGGTGGCGGGGTCCGCGGTGCCCTCGTGGACCTTGGGCACGCCGTGGAAGACGTAGCGCGAGGGGCCGCCGAAGACGAACAGGTCGCCGGAGGACAGTTCGATGTCGGTGTAGGGCTTGGTGCGGGTCTCGGTGTTGCCCACGCGGAAGACGCAGGTGTCGCCGATGGACAGCGAGACCACCGGGGCCGACGACCGCTCGTCCTTGTCCTGGTGCATGCCCATCCTGGCCTGCCCGTCATAGAAGTTGATCAGCGCCGTGTCCGGGGTGTAGTCGGCGGTGGCCGACTCCTCGCCGTACGCCGCCGTCAGCGCTCTGCGGCCCAGCTCGACCATCCAGTCCGGGAACGCGGCGACCCGCCGGCCGTTCACGTCACCGGCGGTGCGGGTGTACCGGTACGGCTGCCAGTGCCATCCGAGGCACACCGTCTGCACGGACATGACCCCGCCGCGCGGCAGTTGCGTGTGACGGATCGGCACCGGCCCGGTGGCCCAGCCGCGGCAGGCCGTGACGAGTTCGCGCTGCTGCTCCAGGGTGAGCCACTGGGGCACGTGCACCGCGCCGGGGGCGACCTCCCTGGTGGGGCGGGGGATCAGGGCGCTCACGCGCCCACCTCGGCGGGCAGGTGGGTGGTGACCCAGCGGTGGCGCACGTCCCAGGTGTCGCCGTCGGCGGTGGCGCCCCGCAGGCCGTGGAGCACGTCGTCTCCGGCGAGCGCGGGGACGCGGGAGTCCTTGAGGGAGGCGAAGGCGTAGGTGCGGGCCGGGTCCCAGTCGGTGGAGTGGCGCAGACGGCGGGCCAGCTGGGCGAGGCCGAGAGGGGCCGCGGCCATGACCCAGGCGTCCGGGATCTCCGCGGTCAGGCGGTGCGCGGGGCGCAGCCAGGACGCGGCCGTCTCGGGCCAGCTCACCGTGGTGAGGACCGTGCCGCCGCGGGCCGTCCACGCGGCGGCGAAGGCTTCGGCGGCGGCCCGGGAGGCCGCGTCGCGGCTGTGCCCGACGGCGACGGTCTCGATCCGCGCCTTCGGGAGCGTCAACAGGCCGATGAGGGCGGTGAGTTCAGCTTCGGTGTGCGGGGCGGGCGCGGGCAGGTCGGCGTGCGCGACCGGCGCGGGGGCGCCGATGAGGGGCGAGCGGAAGGACTCCCGCTCCGTCAGGATGCTCATGGTGTGCCGGTGCTTTCTGGGTCTGCTTTCCAGCGAGCGTACTGAGCGGGCAGGCAGACCGCACAGGGGCGGTGGCCGGCCGCGATCGCGGTGGCCTCGTCGGGGAAGAACACCCGGTGGGTGGCGTAGGGGCCGCGGGCGACGGCCCGCAGCGCGGAGGGGCAGTCGAGGCGGCCGTACAGGCGCCCGCGGCGGTGTCCGCCCAGGGTGCCCGGCGTGCTGCTGGGGTACGGCTTCCCGTCCGGGCCGCACAGCGTGTACGTGGGCGGGTCCTGCCGCCCGGCCGCGGCGGGGTTCACGCCGCGTCGTGGAAGACCAGGCCGAGCGTGTGCCGTCGCCCGGAGCGGACGGTGCTCACGCCGTGCCGCATCGGCCCGTTCGACCAGCCTCGCCTGGAGGCCACGGGCCGGTCGCGGGTCGTGAAGATGAGCCCGTGGCCTTGCGGCAGGGTGGTCGACGATCCGCGCGACTGGGCGCGGGGGCGCTGCTCGGTCATGATGAACTCGCCGCCGGTGAAGTCGGTTCTGGGGGCGTCGAGACCGACGACGACCTGGAGCGGGAAGAGCATGTCCCCGAAGACGTCGCGGTGCAGGGCGTTCCAGTCACCGGGCCCGTAACGGAGCAGGATCTGCGCGGACTTGGCCTGTCCGGCGGCGTGGCACATCTCCAGCCACTCCCCCAGGGTGTCGGGCCACGGGGCGGGCTTCTCGAGCTTCGCGGCCCAGTCACGGGCGACGGGAAGCAGCCGGGGGTAGAACGCCTCACGCAACTCCCGCACGACATCGGGCAGTTCGTGGGTGAAGTAGCGGTACTGGCCGGAGCCGAAGCGGTAGCGGGCCATGTCGATGGTGGTGCGGAAGCGGTCGGTCTCGTCGTACAGGGCGGAGATGTCGCGGCAGGCTTCGGGGGTCAGGAGCTGACCGGTGAGGGCGTTGCCGTGCTCGTCCAGCTCGGCGGTCAGCGCGTCCCAGTCCCCGGCGGCCACGCGTTCGCCGACGCGGGCGTCCACCGGACGAGTGGTGTCGGTCATGATGAGGGGTCCTTCGTGGTCGTGCGGGTCAGATCAGGGCGGGCTGCAGGGCGCCCTCATGGGTGAGGAGCTGGACCTTGCGCTCCACGCCGCCCGCGTACCCGCGCATGGAGCCGTCCGCGCCGATCACGCGGTGACAGGGGCGCACGAGGAGCAGCGGGTTCGCGCCGATGGCGGCACCCAGGGCCTGGACGCGCCCGCGTTCGACGCCGAGGCGCTCGGCGAGCCCTCCGTAGGTGGTCGTCGTGCCGTACGGGATCTCCTCCACGGCGCTCCAGACGCGCCGCTGGAAGTCGGTGCCGCTCGGGGTGAACTCGATGTCGAACGCGGTGAGTTCACCGGCGAAGTAGGCGTCCAACTGCCGGGAGATCTCCATGAAGGGGGCGGGGTCGCGAACCCAACCGCTCTGCACGGCAGGGGCGTTCTTCTGTCCGGGCATGGACAGTGAGGTGAGCGAGACGCCGCCCGATGTCGGCTCTCCCGCCAGCAGCAGTTCACCGAGCGGGCTGGTGAGGATCGTGTGGACAGTCATCGTGATGACCTCCCTCTTTGCTTTCCTTGGCTCTGCTTCCACCCTCAACACTGAGGTGTCGCGATCGCGCGTGCTGGCGGGATTCGGACGTGGCGTTCATGAACTCCAGGCGGGAACGTCAGGCGTGAACGTCAGGCGTGAACGTCAGGCGTGAACGTCAGACAGGCGTTCACGCGTCCAGTCGCGTGCGGAACGCCGTCACCGCGTCCCCCTGGATGGACACCAGGAGGGTGCCGTCGGGCTGCGCCTCGACCCGCACCGCGACCTCGCCGGGCCGCCCCATGGCCACGCCCTGGCGTCCGGTGAAGGCAAGCGTGCCGTCGGGCGCCGGGACGATGCCGTGGTGCACGAGGTAGGCGCCGAGCGGGCCGTGGCCGTTGCCGGTCACCGGGTCCTCGGCGATGCCGATCGCGGGCGCGAACATCCTTGCCCAGGTGAGGAGTTCGGGACCGGCTTCGGCGGTGTCCCGGGTGAAGACGAAGAATCCGTTGCTGCCCACCTCGCGGCTGAGCGCGGTCAGCGCGGCCGGGTCGGGGCGCAGTCCGTCCACCACGGCGCGGGCGCGCAGCTCCACGAGGACCTTGGAGTGCCCGGTGGACACGACCTGGACCGGGCCGACGTCCGCCAGGTCTCCGGCCGCCACGCCCAGCGCACGCAGCAGCCGGTCCACCTGCGTGCCGTCCAGCTCGGGCCCGAACATGGCCGCCCCTTGCCGCATGCCGATGCGCACCCGGTCACCGTCACGGTGGATCTCCACTCGCTGCCGCAGCCCGCTGCCCGTCTTCTGCACCAGCTCAGCGGACGGCAGGCCGTACTCGACGGCCCTCGCGAAGTGCGCCCCCACGGTGGCGTGTCCGCAGGTCGGAACCTCCGTCGTAGGGGTGAAGAAGCGGACGCGCACGTCGTGGTCGGCTCCGTCGGCGGGCAGCACGAACGCCGTCTCGGAGTTGTTGAGTTCGCGGGCGACGGCGAGCATGTCGCCCTCCGTCATGCCCTCCGCGTCGAGGATCACGCCCGCCGGGTTGCCGGTGAAGGGTGTCGTGGTGAAGGAATCGACTTGGTAGAGGGTGCGCATCAATCCGCCCTCCCGTCGGCGGCCTCCGCGACGGACATCAGGAGCGCGCCTCATCTGCGGCATCTTCCGCCAGGCGTACGAGGGTTCGGACCGCGGACCCGGTGCCGCCCTGCGGGGTGTAGCCGTAGGGGGTGCCCTCGTGGAAGGCGGGTCCCGCGATGTCGAGGTGCGCCCAGGGGATGCCGTCCGGCGCGAACTCCTTGAGGAACAGACCGGCGACGAGCCCGCCGCCCATCCGTTCCCCCTGGTTGGCGATGTCGGCCACCGAGGAGTCCAGGCTCTCGCGCAGCTCGGCGGGCAGCGGCATCGGCCAGGCCTGTTCGCCTGCCCTTCCCGCGGCGTCCACCACTCGCTGGCGGAAGGCGTCGTCGGTGGACATCACGCCGAAGACGCGATTACCGAGGCCGAGCCGCATCGCACCGGTCAGCGTGGCCACGTCCACGACGGCATCCGGCTCCTCCTCGCCCGCGCGCACCAAGGCGTCCGCGAGGACGAGGCGTCCCTCGGCGTCGGTGTTCAGCACCTCGACGGTCTTGCCGCCGTACATCCGCAGCACGTCCCCCGGGCGGGCGGCGGAGCCGGACGGCATGTTCTCCGCGAGCGCGAGCCAACCGGTGACATTCACCCGCAGACCGAGCCGCGCGACGGCCGTGACCGCGGCGAACACCGCCGCCGCACCCGACATGTCGCGTTTCATGATCTCGTTGAAGCCGACCGGCTTCAGTGAGATGCCTCCCGAGTCGTAGGTGATGCCCTTGCCGACGAAGGCGAGGTCCGTCCGCGCATCGGGATGGGTGTGGGCGATCTTCACGAGCCGCGGCGGTCGGGCCGAGCCCTGTCCGACGCCGAGGATGCCGCCGAAGGACTGCTCGGCCAGCTCCCTCTCGTCCAGCACCTCGACCGCGAGTCCGTGCTCCGCGCCGACCGCCCGCACGGTGGCGGCGAATGTCTCCGGATACAGGTCGTTCGCCGGTGTGTTGACGAGATCCCGGGAGCGGTTCAGCTCCTGGCCGACCACCGTGGCGCGGCGCACCGCCGCTTCCGCGTCCTTGAGGCCGGTGAGGATCGCGAGCTCGCCGACGGGCGGCTTGTCGTGGCCCCCGGTGCGGTAGGCGGTGAAGGCGTACGCACCCAGCAGACCGCCCAGCGCCACCGCTTCCACGGCATCGGCCGTGCCCGCAGGCAGGGCAAGCACCGCCCGCGCCCTGCCGGCCAGCGTCCGGGCCGCCACACCGGCGGCGCGGCGCAGCGCCTCGGCGTCGTGCCCGCCGGTGCCGTCGGCTTCGCCGAGCCCGACCGCGAGCACCAGGGCGGCGCCGAGGCCCTTCGGCGCGGGGACGGCGACTGCCTCGCCCGCGGCGCCGGTCATGCCGAGTGCGTCGAGGGTCTCGGCCGGCGTCCCGGCGAACGCCTCGGCCACGGCCTGTGCTTCGGGTGTCGGCAGCGGCCCTTTGGGGCCTTGGGCGACACCGATCACGTACGCGTCCGCGGGCTGTGTCGTCACCAAAGAGGTGGTCACGGTCACTTCGGTCACTTGAGTGCGTCCTGTTCTTTCTCGGCCGCCGGGACAGCCACGGCTTCCGTGGCCGATCGATCCGCCCCGGCTTCCGTGGCCAATGGATCCGGCTTCCGCTTCTGCCGACGTGTCATGCCGACCCCGACGAGGACGACCGCCATGCCCGCGGCCACCCGGAAGCTGAAGGCCTCGTCGAGCACGATGGCGCCCAACGCCACGGAGACCACCGGCAGCAGGTAGCCGACCGTCGCCGCGTTGGTCGCACCCTCGTCCGCGATGATCCGGTAGGTGAGGTGGAAGGTGATGCCGGTGGCGAAGATCCCCAGGATGACGACGGCGATGAGAGCCGTGCTGTCCACGTGGATGGTCTCCAGGCCGCCGACCGGCAGGGCAAGGGCCGTCAGACCCGTCGCCGCCATGAGCTGGGCCGCGGAGAGGGACAGGGTGGGCATGCCCTTCCCGACGAGGTGGTGACCCATGTACGCGAAGCCGACGGCATAGCTCGCCGCCGCGCCCACGATCGCGAGGGCACCCCAACTCGTCAGTCCTGACTGCTGCCACGGGGCGAAGATCAACGACGTACCGGCGAAGCCGAGCAGGAGCCCGGCGAGGCGGACGGGGCGCAGTCCTCGTTCCGTGCCGATGGCGAGGCCGATCAGGACGGACCACAGCGGAGTCGTCGCGTTCAGCGCGCCGGCCACCCCGGAGTCGACCGTCTGCTGGCCGACGCTGAAGAGGCCGAAGGGCAGGGCATTGCAGAAGAAGGCGGCGACGAAGATGTGCTTCCACACCGCACGGCCCTGCGGAAGACGGTTGCGCGTGCTGAAGAGCAGGACCGTCAAGGTCGCCGCCCCGAGGGTGCAGCGCAGGAGCGTGACCTGCACGGGTGACAGACCCTCCAGGGCCAGTTTGATCCAGAGGAAGGTGGATCCCCAGAGGAGGGCGAGCACACCCACCCTCGCCGCTGCCCACGTTCTCCCCGGGACGCCGTTCACTGTTGTTCTCCTCGCTCTGGCCGTTGTCAGTGAACGATGCCGTCACCGACCAGGAAGGACAAGCAAAGAGTTTTGAATCTCTTTTAAGCTCAGCTACATCCACGGCGCCCGCGTCCTCCGGCCCCGCACCGTCCTTTAGGGTGAGAGGCGGGCCGTAACTGGCGCTGAGGTGGAGTACCACCGGGGAGCGGCCTGACATCGTGTCGATGCCGCGCGCCTGGGCGACTCACCCTGAACTCCAGGAGTGGCACATGCCCCAGACGCAGACGGCTCGCCTGATGGACGGCACCGGCCTCGCCCGCCAGATCGTCGAAACCACCTCCGCGAGCGCGGCGGACATCCTCCGGCGCACCGGGCAGCGCCCCTGCCTGGCGACCGTCCTGGTCGGCGAGGACCCCGCATCAGTGACCTACGTACGCATGAAGCGCGCCCGCTGCGAGAAGGCCGGCATCGAGTCGCGCCACGTGGCCCTGCCCGCCTCGGTCGGCACCGAGGAACTGGTCGCGACGATCACCGGTCTCTCCCAGGACCCGACCGTGCACGGCATCCTGCTGCAGCACCCCGTCGGGCCCCACATCGACGAGCGCGCCGCCTTCGAGGCGATCGCGCCGGCCAAGGACGTCGACGGCGTCACCATGCACTCGTTCGCGGCGATGGGCTTCGGCCTGCCCGGCTTCGTGTCCTGCACGCCCGGCGGCATCATGCGCCTGCTCGACGCGTACGACGTCGATCTCACCGGCAAGCACGCCGTCGTCGTGGGCCGCAGCGCCATCCTCGGCAAGCCCGCGGGCATGCTGCTCCTGGGCAGGGACGCGACGGTCACGTACTGCCACTCGCGCACCGCCGACCTGACCTCGATCGTGCGGCAGGCCGATGTCCTGATCGCGGCGGTCGGCAAGCCGCGCTTCATCTCCGGCGCGGACATCAAGCCCGGGGCCGTGGTGATCGACGCGGGCTACAACGCGGGCAATGTGGGTGACGTCGACTTCGACTCCGCCCTGGAGCGCGCGAGCCTGATCACTCCCGTGCCCGGCGGAGTCGGCCCCATGACCATCGCCGTCCTCCTCGCCCAGACGGTCGACGCGGCGACACGGCAGCTCGGTCTCGGCTGAGCGCGGCCGTCTCGGGGATCAGGCGGTCACCTCAGGACGCTGACCCCGTTCGCCGTCACGATCGCCGCGATGGCCGTCCACTCCACCCAGTCCAGGGACTGACCGAGGACGACCATGCCCACCAGCGCCGCGAGAACCGGGTTGACGCTCATGAAGATCCCGAAGAAGCGGGCCTCGACCCGGCGCAGGGCGAGCAGGTCGGCGAGGAACGGGACCGCGGAGGAGAGGATGCCCGCGGTGGCCGCGCAGGCCAGGGCGGTGGCCGTCGGCGGGCGGTGGGCGAGAACCGCGATGCCGACGGGCAGGTAGAGGAGCCCGGAGACTCCCGCGGCGGCGGCCGATCCCTCGACGCCCGGGAGGCGGGCGCCGACCGTGCGGTTGAGCAGGATGTACGAGGCCCAGCAGACCGCGGCGAGCAGGCCGAGCGCGATGCCCGCGTAGTCCGTGCTGGGCTGCGGGCGGGCCAGGGCGACCACCGCCGCCCCCGCCACGACCGCGCAGCCGAGGTCCACCGCACGGCGGGAGGCCGCGAGCGCGACCGCGAGCGGGCCCAGGAACTCCAGCGTCACCGCGAGGCCGAGACCCACACGGTCGATCGCGGTGTACAGGGAGAGGTTCATGGTGGCGAAGACCGCGGCCAGGCACAGCAGCGGCCACCACTGGCGCCAGGTGAAGGCGCGCACCTTGGGCCTGCCCACGGCCAGGAGCACGGCTCCCGCGACCCATTGCCGCACGGCGACGACACCGGCAGGACCGATCACACCGAACGCCAGGGCGCCTGTGGCGGCGCCGACTTGGTTGGACAGGCCGCTGCCGAACATCATCGCCATGCCGGGGAAGCGGCCTCGTGGACCCGCCTCCCGATCGCCGGGGACGACAGCGGGCACGGCGGGGCTCTGGGACGTTCGCATGCACCGCAGGATGCGTCACCCGCGAGCATACGAAAAATGCATGCGAGCACTCATCCATACGCTCTGGTCATCCATGAGTTCCGGTCGCCCGTACGCTGTGGTGATGGATCTGGAACTGCGGCATCTGCGCTGCCTGGTCGCCATCGTCGACACCGGCGGTTTCACCGATGCCGCCGCCGAGTTGGGTGTCTCCCAGGCCGCCGTCTCGCGAACCCTCGGCGGGCTCGAGGACGTGCTCGGGGTGCGCCTCCTGCACCGTACGAGCCGGAGCGTCACGCCCACGACGGCGGGCGTGCAGGTACTGGCACGGGCCCGGCATCTGCTCGCGGAGGCCGACGACCTCATCCGCGAGGCCACCACCGGACACACCCGGCTGCGCATCGGCCACGCCTGGTCCGCGATGGGCCGCCACACGGCGGAGTTCCAGCGCCGCTGGGCAGCCGGACACCCCGACGTCGAGCTGTACTTGATCCGGACGAACTCCGCGACCGGCGGCCTCGCCGAGGGCCTGTGCGACCTCGCCGTCGTCCGCACCGACTTCAACGAGGCACGGTTCGCCAGCGCCGTCGTCGGTCACGAGCGCCGCTTCTGCGCCCTGGCGAGCGACGACCCGTGGGCCAGGAGGCGATCCATCCCGCTGGCCGACATACGGGACCGGACGCTCCTCATCGACCGGCGCACCGGCACCACCACCGCCGAGCTGTGGCCCGAAGAGGCCCGCCCCCCGGTGGAGTACACCCAGGACATCGACGACTGGCTGGCCGTCGTCGCGTCGGGCCGCTGCGTCGGCCTCACCCCGGAGAGCACCGCCAACCAGTACCGCCGCGACGGCGTCGTGTTCCGGCCGCTGCGCGACGCCGGCCCCATCGCCGTGCATCTCATCTGGCGCCGCCACGACCCGCACCCGATGACGCACGCGGCCGTGGCGCTCCTGACGGACCTCTACCGCATGTGAGGCGGCGGCTCTCCCGTGCCCAGCTGCAGACCGGGCCGCCCCGCCACCGCGCCCACCGGCGCCGCGCCGGGTCCCTTGGGCCCGCTGCCCGCGAGGATCCGCTTCCCTGCGGCTCCGTAGAGGTGCTTGACGTGCAGCCGGATCACCAGGCGCCGCTCCTTCACCATCGCGGCGCGGAACCCCTCCCAGTCCGGGTGCTCGCCCTGGAACCCCCGGAAGACCAGGGCCAGTTCATCGGCGACCGCGTCATGCGGGTCGGTCACGACCGGCGTGAGCTCGGCGTCGCCCTCGGCGATCATGTACGAGAAACCGGCGCCGTCGGTGACGAGGAAGCTCGCGCGCGGATCACGGCGCAGATTGCGGGTCTTGGCGCGGCTGTCGGTCACCATGAGGCGGATGACGCGCTCCTGCGGGTCGAAGGCATAGCCGACGTTCGAGAGCTGCGGGCGGCCGTCGCGTTTGAGGGTGACGAGCGTGCCGATGCGCTGCTCCTGGAGCAGATCGAGCAGGGCGGTTTCGTCGACTTTCCCTAAGTGCTCAGTCATGTGGCGAGAATACGAGAGGGGGCGACCGTCCAGGCAGCGGAACGGTTCTGGGAGTTGCCCGGCACAAAGCGATGCCCTCGTCGCCCGCGGGGGATTTGGGCTGACGAAGGCACCGCGTCTGTTGGGTGACGGATTGAGGGGGTCAGGTCGTGGCGAGCGCCTCCGTGGGAGGCAGCCGCGCCGCGCGGACCGCGGGATAGAAGCCGGCGAGTCCGCCGATGACCAGGGTCGCGCCGACACCGCCCGCCATCGCCCAGACCGGCACCACCGAGGGCCAGCCCTGGTAGGTGGAGTAGCCGGAGGTGACGGCGATACCGAGCAGGACACCGCCGACGCCGCCGAGCGCCGAAAGCAGCAGGGCCTCGCAGAGGAACTGCGTACGGATCTGGCCGCGTGTGGCGCCCAGCGAGCGGCGCAGGCCTATCTCCGAGCGGCGTTCAAGGACCGAGATGACCATGGTGTTGGCGACGCCGACCCCGCCGACCAGCAGGGCGACCGCGCCAAGGCCGAGCAGCAGTCCGCTGAGGGTGTCGTCGGTGGCCTCCTTGGCCTCCAGGACGTCGGAGGGGCGGGAGACGTTGGCCTCGCTGGGGTTCTCCGGGTTGGCGGTGGCGCCGAGCACGGACTGGACGTCGCTCACGGCGGATTCCTCGGCGCGGGTGTAGACCGTCGTCGGGTAGCCGTCGAAGTCCAGCTCCTTCTCCGCGACGGGCCAGCCGACCAGCGCGGCCGAGTCCAGGTCGGGGACGAGCTCGTTGGGCGCGAGGATCCCCACGACGGTGAACCACTGTCCGCCCAGCCACACCTTGGTGTCGGGTCCGGCCCGGAAGACGCCCAGTTGTTCGGCGGCCTTGGGGCCGAGCACGACGGCCGGGTAGCGCTGGTTCGCGGCGTTGAGCCAGCGGCCGTCGACGACCTCCGCGCCCGCGGTCCTCGGCAGATCCGTGCGGGCCGCGTAGACGTTGAGGCCGCCGGTCTCCTCCTTCTTGATGTGGTCGTTGCGGTAGACCTTGGCGCTCGTCTTGCCGATGGCGGAGACCGACTCGACGTCCTTGATGTTGCCGATCATGTCGACGGAGGAGTCGGGCAGATGGGCCGCGTCACCGGCGAAGGACTGGCCCGGCGAGACGGTCAGGAGGTTCGTGCCGAGCGCGGCGAGCCGCCGGTTGAGGTCCTCGCTGCTTGAGGTGGAGATGCCCACCACGCCGACCATCGCGGCGATGCCGATGGCGATGCCGAGCGCCGAGAGGAACACCCGCATGGGGCGCGAGCGCAGCCCCGATCCGCCGACCCGCAGCACGTCGGCCGGGCCCATCCGGGCCGGCTTGGGGCGCGGCGGCGGCGCGGGACGGGTCAGCTCGCGCGCCGTGCCCCGCTCCCCTGTCGTACTCAACTCCTTGGTCGGGCTCATCGCAGGGCCTCCTCGGGGAGCAGGCCGGCCGCGTCGGTGGAACCGGTCGCGTCGGTCGCGTCTTCTTCGATGCGGCCGTCCTTGATGCGGACCTCGCGCGGCAGGGAGCCCGCGATGTCCCGGTCATGGGTGATGACCACGACCGTGGTCCCCGCCCGGTGCAGTTCGTGCAGGAGCTCGATCACCACCGCGCCGGAACGCGAGTCGAGGGCGCCGGTCGGCTCGTCGGCGAGGAGCAGCGGCGGGTCGCCCAGGACCGCGCGCGCGATGGCCACGCGCTGCTTCTCGCCGCCGGAGAGCTGATGCGGCTCGTGGTAGAGGCGGTGGCCGAGGCCGACCCGGCGCAGGGCACGCTCGGCGAGTCTGCGCCGCTCGCCCCGCGGCCTGCCGCTGTACAGCAGCCCGTTCGCGACGCTGTCCAGCGCCGGGACGCCGGGGGCGAGATGGAACTGCTGGAAGACGAAGCCGATCGTCCCCGCCCGCAGCGCGGAGAGCTCCCGGTCGCTGAGCCGGTCGATGTCGTGCCCGTCGATGTGCACGGTGCCGGTGGTGGGGCGGTCGAGGGTGCCCATGATGTTGAGCATCGTGGACTTGCCCGAGCCGGAAGGGCCGACGACGGCGAGCAGTTCCCCGCGCCGGATGACGAGATCGGCGCCCTTGAGCGCCTCGACCTCTCCGTACGTCTTGGAGACTCCGGCCAGTTCGACCACCGGGTGCGCAGCGGTGGTCACTTGGGGACCCCCACGACCGTGCCGTCGGTGATGCCGGCCCCGGACACCTCCACCATGCTGTCGGCGAACATGCCGACCTTGACCGTCCGCGCCTTCACCTCGCCGTCCGCTCCGACGACCTCCACGGCGTAACCGCCTCCGCGCTGCGCCACCAGGGCGTTGACCGGGACGACGAGCACGTCCTTGCGCGTCTCCGCCTTGAGGGAGATCTCCACGGCGGCCGCCTGGTAGCGGCCCAGGCCCTTCTGGTTCTCGACCTTCAGCTCCACGGGCAGGGTGGGCTTGTCGTCGCCGCCCGACTGGCCGCCCGAGCCCTCCGACCCCGCGTCCTGAGAAGGCGTGGAGGGGGTGCCGATATCGGTGACCTCGGCCTGGACCGTGCTGTCGTCGGGAAGGGTGACCGTCGCCTTGGTGCCCTTCTCGACCATGTCCTCGTACTGCACGTCGAGGTCGACGGTGACGGTGCGTTCGGTGCCGGTCCAGGTGAGGACCGGCCCGTTCGACGGGGCGCCTGCCGTGGCCTTCACCTCGGCGACGCGCCGGGCGCCGGGGGCGACCACGGCGTCCGACGGCTGCACCGTCCCGGTCTCCGCCCGGCCCAGGTCGTCCTGCCAGTCCCTCACGGCCTCGGCGGTTGCGGCGTCGTACGTGTCGTCGACGGTGAAGCCGGTGTAGCCGAGGGCGGAGAGGTTCTTCTCCAGGATCTCGACGTCCCTGCCCTCGCTGCCCGTCTTCAGCGGGCGGTAGAAGGGGGTGGAGCCGTAGAGCAGCGGGACCTTCTGCTCCTCCACCTTGTAGGCACTCCCGCCTCGCTTGATGGTGTCGCCGTCGCCGGGCACCCAGGTGATGATCCCGGCGCCCGCCTTGCCGGCGGGCGGGGCCGGTACGGCCGTCGTGTCGCCGTAGCCGAGGTTCCCGTCCACGGTCTCCGTGCGCGTCAGCGTGGTCCGCTCGACCTTGGCGGTCTTCGGCGGCGCCGAGGGGGCGTCGCCCGCCGATCCGGAGCCGTCGTCCCCGAAGACGCCGGTGGTGGCGGCCCCCGCGGCGGCGACCACGGCGATCGCGACGACGACGATCAGCGACATCCGCAGCGGGCGGCGCCTGCGGCGGTCTCCCGGGCGGGGCGTTGTCGTCTCTCCGCCGTCGTCGTCGCCCCCTGCGGAGGAGGTCTTTTCGAGGGCGGTCTCCTCAAGCGCGGTTTCCTCGTGCTCGGGTGCCAGGCCGTCGGGAGTGCGTTCGGACACCTCCCCCGGCGTGTGCAGTTCCAGGGCTCCGGAGACCTCGCCCGAGCCGCGGACAGGCTCCACGGGGCTCTCCGACCCGGGCTCCTCGAACTCCCCTGTCTCCGCGTCCCGTTCCCTCTCGCGCTCACGTGTCTCGTCCGGTGCGGTCATCAGGCGCCGCCGCCCGAGCCGGTGAGGCCGCCGCCGGGCCACTTGTCCTGGCAGGCGATCCGGGCCTTCTGGAACTCGTCGCTGCCGGGGTCGATGCCGCTCGCGCCGAAGTCGAGCGACATGTTGCCGCCGTTGATCTCCGGGTCGGGCAGCTTGGGCAAGCCGTTCTCGCGCATGCACTTGGCCCAGGCCGAGACCTTGGCCGAGTCCAGCGGTTCGCCGCCGCCTCCGCCCCCGCCGAGCTGACCGCCCTGGGGCATCTTGTCGCGGCAGGCCTCGGTGGCGGACTGGAACTCCGCGGAGTTCGGGTCGACGTCGCCGCCCGGGGTGAGCGCGATGCCGCCGCCCGCGTCCTTCTGCGGGTCGGGGAATCCGGTCACGCCGTTCTCGCGCATGCACTCGGAGAAGGCGAGGGCCTGTTCGAAGGGGCTGGTGGGTGAGGCGTCCGGCTTTTTGGGGTCGTCCTTCGACGCGGCCGACGAGTCACCGGAGCAGCCGGTGAGGAAGACGCCGGCGACGAGCGCCGTCGCCGCGATCAGTGTCTGTGCGGTTCGCTTGTGTGTGGTGGACATGGGGCCAAGTTCTACGCGGGCACCGGTCACACGGCGGATACAAGCGGCGCCGTCCCTACAGGCTCGTCCGGCCCTGGGGCGCCGTCGCGTACGGCACCCCAACTCACCTGCGAAGACGCCGACTTCACCGCGGAGGACAAGGGACGGCCTGTCCAGGCATGCGCCCAGGAACACGCCCGGGAGCGTGTCCGGGAACCTCTGCGGGAACCTCTCCACGCAGCGGCCCGCCGAGGCGTGGCCCTTCCAGCTCCCCCACTCCGGCCGCACCCCGGTCGAGGAGGTCCACCAGGGTGTGCCTGCTCTTGCCGGAGAGCTCCCTGCCCCGCTCGGGGTCGGCGAGGTCGTACAGGGCGGCGACGATGCTGGCGAGGTCCTCCTGAAGCCGGGTGAGGATGTCGGCGACCGCCGCCGCGTTGGACTCGACGATGTCGCTCCACAGCCGGGAGTCGCCGCGGGCGATCCGCGTGGTGTCGCGCAGCCCCTGCCCCGCCAGATGGGCCGCCTCGGCAGGCCCCTCTCCCAGGCGCGCCGCCATCAGGCTGGCCACCAGGTGCGGCGCGTGGGAGGTCAGCGCCACCGCGTCGTCGTGGGCGCGGGCCCGCATCACGCGCGGCACCGCGCCGCACAGCGCGATCAGGTCCAGGGCGCGGCCGAAGGCGGCCCTGGAGGTGAGGCGGGTCGGGGTGAGGACCCAGGGGCGGCCCTGGAACAGCTCCGCGCGGGCCGCCAGCGGGCCGGAACGCTCACGGCCCGCAAGGGGGTGGCCGCCGATGTAGCGGGACGGGTCGGGGGCGGTGTCCAGGATCTCGCTCTCGGCGTGCGCCTTCACGCTCGCCACGTCGGTGTAGCTCAACGCGAGGCCCCGCGCCTGCAGTTCGGCGAGGACCGGGGCGATCTGGCTCGGCGGCACCGCGAGCACGGCCAGGTCGACGGGTTCCTGCGGGGCCTCCGGCCGCCCGGCCCCGAGCACCGCGGCGGCGCGCACGGCGGACTCGTCCCGGTCGGAGAGGTAGACGGTCACGTCTCGCAGGCGGGCCGCGAGGGCCACGGAGGTGCCGATCAGGCCGGTGCCGACGACGGCCAGGGTGCGGAGCGTCACGCGACCTCACCCGGGAGCGGCTCCCCGGTCCCCTCCCGCGCACCGGGCGCGTCGAACTCCCCGAGCCGCTCGCCGATCAGCGCGGCGAGGCGGTCAAGGCCCTGCTCGATGCGGTCGCCCGTCAACGTACTGATCGACAGGCGGAGTTGGCGGAACCCGGCCGAAGCGCCGTAGAAGTGGTGCATGGGCGTGAACAGCACGCCGTGGCGGCGCGCCGCGTGCTTCAGGAGGGCGTCGTCGACGGTGAACGGCACGGTGAGCACGATGAAGAACCCGCCGGTCGGCACGTTCCAGGTGACGGAGGCGCGGTCGCCGAGGCGCCGGTCGAGGCCGTCGAGCACCTGACGCAGATTGCGCCGGTAGACCTCCGTCTCCTGGCGGTTGGCGGCGACCAGGCTGCAGTCGTGGGCGAGGAGTTTGCCGCCGATCACGGCCTGGGCGATCGGCGAGGTGTTCACGGTGAGCATGCTCTTGAGCTTGGACAACTCGTCGGCGAACAGCGTGTCGCCGCCGCCGGCGCCTGCCACCCGCTGGTCGGCGACCACGTAGCCCACGCGGGCGCCCGGCATCCCGGTCTTGGCGAACGACCCCAGATAGACGACGCGTCGGTGGCGGTCGAGGGCCTTCAGCGTGGGCGGACGGTCGGCCGCGCTGTTCAGGAGGCCGTACGCGTTGTCCTCCAGGAGCAGGAGGTCCTCGTCGGCGGCGATGTCCAGGAGGCGGTGTCTGTCGGCGAGCGGCAGACTGACGCCCACCGGGTTGGCGAAGTCGGGCGTCACGTAGCAGGCGCGGACCCGCCGTCCGTCGGCGCGCGCCCGGCGCAGCTGGACCAGGAGGTCGTCGAGGTCGATGCCGTCCGCTCCGGTGCGCACCGGGAGTACGGGCATGTCGGCGAGCAACGCGGCCCCCGTCAGGCCGACATAGGTCGGGCTCGGGGCGAGGACGGCATCGCGGTCGTCGGCGCGCAGCGCGCGAAGGAGCAGGAACATCGCCTCCTGGCAGCCGACGGTGACGACCACGGAGGCGGGGTCGGCGTCGATGCCCTCGTCCACGGCGAGGCTGCGGGCCACGAGGTCGCCGATGATCCCTTTCGTCGCGCCGTACTGGAACAGCGTGCGGGCGGTCTCCGCCTCGCTCAGGCCGAGGCGGGTGCGGAGGTGGTCGCAGAAGACCTGGAGGTATTCGTGGATCTGGGTCACGTCGTAGAAGCCCTCGTAGGGGCGTCCCGCCGCGAACGAGATCGCGTCCGGATAGGTGTCGGCGACCTGGTTGAGGAGGTTCATGGACTCCATCGACACATCGCCGAGCGACGCGTGCAGCGTGGCCGCGTTCAACTCGGCGACGGCGATTTCCGTTTGCAGGATTTCCATCGCTTCAGCGTCTCCTGACAGCAGATCCACAGCAATGCTTTGACAGATGCGGCAACCACGAAGGCGGTCGTACCATCGGGGCCGCAAAGAGAATTCTGCCTCGCGGCCCGGCGGCAATGTCGTGGATTTCCGCAGCACCTTTCGCGGTCCGGCATTCCGCGATCCGGCGCGAGGGCATGAATCCGCATTCTTCTTCCCACGAGGACTCCAATGACGGATTTACCCGCAACGGCACCGAACAATGATCTGGCGGATCTCGCGATCGACCATGTCGAGATGTACGTCGACGGCCTGGAGGAGGCGGTGTTCGCCTGGGTCGACAAGTACGCCTTCACGGTCGTCGGCACCGGCGGCAGCGCCGACCACCGCAGCGTCGCCCTGCGCCAGGGGCGGATGACCCTGGTGCTCACCGAGGCGACGGCGGAGCGGCACCCCGCCACCACGTACGTCACCACCCACGGCAACGGCGTCGCCGACATCGCCCTGCGCACGGCGGACGTGTCCGCGGCCTTCGCCGCCGCGGTGGCGGGCGGCGCGCGTCCGGTGCGCAAGCCCACACGGCACGCGGGGGAAGGCCCCGCGGTCACGGCGGCCGTCTCGGGCTTCGGCGACGTGGTGCACACGCTGGTCGAGCGGTCCCCGGGAGAAGGCCCGGGGCTTCCGCCCGGATTCGTGCCGGCGCTCGGCTCGCGCGAGGCGCGCACCAGTGAGGTGGGGCTCCTCGACATCGACCACATCGCCGTGTGCCTGAACGCCGGAGATCTCGAATCGACGGCCCGCTTCTATCAACAGGCCCTCGGTTTCCGCGAGGTGTTCAAGGAGCACATCGTCGTCGGCGCCCAGGCAATGGACTCCAAGGTCGTGCAGAGCGCGACCGGAGCGGTGACGCTGACGCTCATAGAGCCCGATCCGCTGGCGCAGCCCGGTCAGATCGACGAATTCCTCAAGAGCCATCACGGAGCGGGCGTGCAGCATCTGGCCTTCTCCAGCAGGGACGCCGTCCGCTCGGTGCGCACGCTGTCCGCGCGCGGTGTCGGATTCCTCCAGACCCCGTCGACGTACTACGACCTGCTTTCCGAACGGATCGGGCTCAAGTCCCACACCCTGAACGAACTGCGCGCGACGAACCTCCTCGTCGACGAGGACCACGACGGCCAGCTGTTCCAGATCTTCACCGCGTCGACGCACCCGCGGGGCACGATCTTCTTCGAGGTCATCGAGCGCCAGGGCGCGCAGACCTTCGGAAGTTCCAACATCAAGGCGCTGTACGAGGCCGTGGAGCTGGAACGGACCGGGCAGCGTGCGGCGCGCTGACCCCGCGGCCGTGCGTGATCTGGGCGACGTCGAGAGGGCCGCGGCCGCGGCCCTGCCACCCGAGGTGTGGGACTTCATCGCGGGTGGCAGCGGCCGTGAGCGGTCCCTCGAGGCGAACCGGGAGGCGTTCGACCGCATCTTCGTCGCCTCCCGGGTGCTCAGGGACGTCTCGGGGTGCACCACGGACACGACGCTCCTGAAGCGTCCGGTGCGGATGCCGGTGGCGGTCGCCCCGGTCGCGTACCACCGACTGGTGCACCCCGACGGCGAGTTGGCCACCGCGCGGGCGGCGAAGACGGCGGGCGTGCCGTTCACGGTGGCCACCTTGAGCAGCGTTCCCGTCGAGGAGATCACGGCGGTCGGCGGCACGGTGTGGTTCCAGCTGTACTGGCTGCGCGAGCGGCGGCGCACCCTGGACCTGGCCCGCCGGGCCGAGGACGCGGGGTGCGAGGCGCTGATGCTCACCGTCGACGTGCCCTGGATGGGCCGCCGTCTGCGGGACGTCCGCAACGGCTTCGCGCTGCCGGGCCATGTGCGGGCCGCGCATCTGGACGGCGGTGCGGCATCGGCGGCGCACCGCTCCGGCGGGAACGGCTCGGCGGTGGCGGCCCACACGGCCGAGGCGTTCTCGCCCTCGGTCACCTGGTCGTGCGTGGAGGAGCTGCGGGCGGCCACCCGGCTGCCGCTGGTGGTGAAGGGCGTGCTCGCCGCCGAGGACGCGGTGCGGGCGGCGGAACTGGGCGCGGACGCCGTCGTGGTGTCGAACCACGGTGGACGTCAGCTCGACGGCGCGCTGCCCGGCATCGACGCCCTCCCCGAGGTGGCCGACGCGGTCGGCGACCGGTGCGAGGTCATGGTGGACGGCGGGGTGCGCGGCGGCACGGACGTGCTCAAGGCGCTGGCGTCGGGGGCCGACGGGGTCCTGGTGGGGCGGCCGCCGGTGTGGGGGCTCGCCGCAGGCGGTGAGGCCGGAGTGCGGCAGGTCCTCGATCTGCTGGCCGACGAGTTGCGCGACGCGCTGGGGCTCGCGGGCTGCGCCGGTGTCGGGGCGGCCGGGGAGCTGCGTACGGTGCGGCTGCCGCAGGGCGGCCGTGCGTGAGTGAGCGCCTGCGTGGGCGCGTGCCGGGGCTTCAGTGGCCGGCGGTGTCGTGTTCGTGCAGCGTGATCGCGCCGGACGGGCACCGCGCGGCGGCCAGGCGCACGGCGGCGGCCAGCTCGGGCGCGGGGGCCGGTGCGTTGAGCAGGACCTTGCCGTCCTCGTCCGACTGGTCGAAGACGGCGGGGACCTGGGCCATGCAGAGCCCGGAACCCGCGCAGCGGTGGCGATCGACCCGTAACTCCATCTGCTCCTCCTTGGCCTTCTCTTTCACCAGGTGACCGGCAGCCGGTCCACGCCGTGGGCGAGCGCGTGCACGCGGAACGGCACCTCCTGCTCAGGCACGGCCAGGCGCAGGCCGGGGAAGCGTCGCAGCAGCGCCGGGTAGGCGATCCGCAGTTCCATCCGGGCCAGTGCCGCGCCCAGGCAGTGGTGGATGCCGTGGCCGAAGGCGACATGGGCCGCGGGCTCGCGCGTGATGTCGAACCGGTCGGGCTCGGCGAGCAGCGCGGGATCGCGGTTGGCCATCGGCAGCGAGCACAGGACGTGTTCGCCCGCCCTGATGAGCTGCTTCCCGACGGTGACGTCCTCCAGGGCGGTGCGGGGTGTCGGGGCGTGCGGCACCGACAGATGGCGCAGCAGTTCCTCGACCGCGCGGTCCACCGCCTGGGGGTCGTCGCGCACCGCGGCGAGCTGGTCGGGGTGGCCGAGCAGCAGCAGGGTGCCAAGGCCCAGCATGCCGGAGATGTTGTCGAGGCCCGCGAGCACCAACAGGACGCACACGCCCCGCAGTTCCTTGTCCGTGACCTCGTCGCCGTGGTCGCGGACCAGCATCCCCAGGAAGCCTTCGTCGGGGTCCGTGCGCTGCCGGGCCACCATCGCGGCGACGTACCGCGAGAGCAGTTCCCCGGCCGCCGCACGCCGCTGCCGTCCCCGGCCCGGCGCGAGGAAGGCGTGGCAGCGGCGCAGGAAGTCGCCGCGGTCGTCGCGCGGTACGCCGATCAGCTCGCACAGGGCCGCGCCGGGGACCGGCGAGGCGAACGCCCCGACGAGTTCGGCGGGCGGGCCGGTGCGTTCCATGGCGTCGAGGTGCTCGGTGACGATGCCGGTGATGCCCGGCTCGATCCTGCGCATCCGGCGCAGGGTGAACTCTGGCGTGAGGATCTGCCGCAGCCGGGTGTGCTCGGGCGGGTCGTAGTCCATGAGCTGCCCGATCAGTTCGTCGGGCCGCGGTCCCTCGCCCCGGCCCGCCGAAGAAGGCGGCCCGAAGCGGCGCCGAGTGGAGAACCGCCGGTGGTCGCCGAGCACTTGGCGCACCTCGGCGTGGCCCGTCACCAGCCAGACGGGCACCCCGTCGGTTCCCGGACCCACGTCGATCCGGGTGACGGGCCGCCCCGCGGACAGCCGCCGCAGCTCTTCGGCCGGGCCGAAGCGTTCGCGGCGGGTGTGGACGAGGCCGGATCCGGCCGTGGATGTCGTCACTGTCATCGCTCCCCTGCCCATCGCTCCCCTGCCCATCGCTCCCCTGCCCATCGGCCCCCTGGCCCTCGCTCCCTACCAGGTGACCGGCAGTGTCTCCACGCCGTACGGCGCCTGTGTCCGGAAGCGGATCTCCTCCGGCGGCACGGCGGAGCGCAGCTCGGGAAAGCGGCGCAGCACCGCCAGGTAGGCGCTCTTGAGCTCCATCCGCACCAGGGAAGCCCCGATGCAGTAATGGATGCCGTGGCCGAGCCCCACATGGGCGGTGGCCTCACGGGTGATGTCGAGGTCGTCCGGCGGCGCGCCGGGCGGCCGGACGCGGTTGGCGGCCAGCAGCGAACAGGCCACCTGGTCCCCTGCCTTGATCACCTCGCCCGCGAGGCGCACGTCCTCGCGGGCGGTCCTCGGCGATGCCGTCGGGATGATCGACAGGTAGCGGATGAACTCCTCCACCGCCTGGTCGATCAGGTGCGGGCACTGCCTGAGCAGGTTCAGCTGGTCGGGGTGTTCGAGAAGGGCCAGGATGCCGAGGCCCAGCATGCTCGCCATGTTCTCCACGCCGGAGCCCATCACGAACGCGGTGAGGCCGACGAGTTCGTCGTCGTCGATGTCGTCGCCGTGCGCGCGCACCAGCCTGCCGAGCAGATCGTCGCCCGGTGCGCGCCGGTTCCTGGCCACGAGCTGGTCGACGTACGCGAGATAGGCGGCGCCCGCGGTCATCTGGAGCTGCCGGCCCCGGAAGGCGGGCCTGCTGACCTTGAGCAGCCGCGCCAGCTCCGCCCGGTCGTCGCGCTCCACGCCGAACAGCTCGCACATGACGAGGCCGGGCACGGGCCAGGCGACGTGCCGCATGAAGTCAGCGGGCTGCCCGGCTTTCTCCAGGGAGTCCAGGCAGTCCGCGACGACCGCTTCGACCGCTGGCTCGAGGCCGCGCATCCGGCGGACCGTGAACTCGGGTGTCAGCAGCAGCCGGAGCCGGGAGTGGTCGGGCGGGTCGTACTGGATGAGGTTGCCCGCCTGGACCGGCCGGGTGCCGCCCGCGGGCGGGGCCGTGCTGAACCGCTCCGCGTCACCGAGGACCGCGCGCACCTCGTCGTGGCCCGTCACGAGCCAGCCCGTCGACGAGCCTGGTCCCTCGCCGAGTTCGACCTCGGACAGCGGTGCCCGCTCGCTGAGTTCGCTGAGCTCGGGCAGTGGGTCGAGGCGGTCCCTGCGGTTGTGCATGGAGAGGTCTGACGGCCGCGCCATGCGCGGACCTCCTTCTACTCGGCCGGGCTCTTGGCGGAGACGGGCTGCTGCCAGAACATGCCGTCCTGCGACGGCACAAGACCCCCGCTGAACAAGGGGGATTCGGCTTCGGCGTCCTCCCCGAGCAGGGCGCGCATCTGGACCTGGCCGCCCTCCTGCATGACTTCGCGCACCACCGAGGACTTGAACAGCGGCACCATGCTTCCGTCGTCACTGCCGGCCAGTTCGTCGACCGCGGCGGCGAACTCCGCCGAGCCCGACGAGAAGCGCTTGGCGAGGATCTCGGCGTCCGTCAGTACACGTTCGCCTGAGGAGACACCGCCGATGAGCTCGACGAACGACTGGAGTTCGGGCCGCTCGGTCCGGGTGACCTTCTTGGCCTGCCAGAAGTAGGAGTCCTCGTCGTGGTGCATCTCGTAGAAGGACAGGAGGAATTCGTAGAAGACGCCGTACTCGCGGCGGTAGCGGGCCTCGAACTCCTTCAACGCCCTTTCCTCGTCGACGCGTTCGGACAGGACGCTGTTGATGGAGCGTGCCGCGAGCAGCGCGCTGTAGGTCGCCAGGTGGACGCCCGATGAGAACACCGGGTCGACGAAGCACGCCGCGTCGCCGATGAGGACGAGGCCGGGGCGGGAGAAGGTCGTCTGGTGGTACGAGTAGTCCTTGCGGACGCGCAGTTGTCCGTACTGGCCTGTGGTGACCCGCTCGGCGTTCGCGAGGTACTCGCCGATCAGGGGGCACTCGTCGACGAGTGCCATGAGCGCCTTCTCGCGGTCGCCCTGGATCTTCTCGGCCATCTCGCGCCGCACCACGGCGCCGACGCTCGTCAGGGTGTCGCTCAGCGGGATGTACCAGAACCAGCCGCTCGGGAACGCGACCGACAGGATGTTGCCCGAGTTGGGTTCCGGCAGCCGCTTGCCGCCTTCGAAGTAGCCGAACAGGGCGAGGCTGCGGAAGAACTCCGAGTACTCGCGCTTGCCTCCCACCCGCTGGTGCAGGCGGCTCATGTTGCCCGAGGCGTCCACGACGAACGTGGCGAGCGCCCGGCGCTCCTTGCCGTCGGCGTCGGTGTACGTGACGCCCCGGACCCGCTCGTCGTCGGCGACGACGTCGAGCACCGCGCACCCTTCGCGCACCTCGGCGCCCACCTTGCGGGCGTGCTTGAGCAGGATGTCGTCGAACTTGGACCGCTCCACCTGGTAGGCGAACGACGTCGGCCCGCTCATGCGCGGGGAGACGGAGAAGGAGAAGGTCCAGGGGTCCGGGTTGGCCCCCCACCGGAAGGTGCCGCCGCGCTTGCGCGGGAAGCCCGCCTTGGCCAGTTCGTCCGCGACACCGGTCAGCCTGCACACGCCGTGCACCGTGGACGGCAGCAGCGACTCGCCGATCTGGTGGCGCGGGAAGAACTCCTTCTCCAGGACAAGCACCCGCCTGCCCTGCATGGCCACCAGAGCGGCCAATGTCGATCCGGCGGGACCTCCGCCGACCACCACCACGTCGAATTCCTCGGAATCCGGCAAGGTCATCCCTCCTCCCCATATTCTCCCGGCCGGGCTGCCGCATTGCGTAAAGCGCGGTACCCGCCCCGGGAGCCCCATTGCTCAATTGAGTCTGAAATCGCCCTGCCCGGGCGTCAAGTTCGTCCATCCGTCAGCGCGGGAACGACCTTCTTTTCCTGCCTGCGCGGAGTTTCCCGCTTGTGCCTGCGCGCCGTCAGAGACAACAAAGGCCCCGTCATGAAGGTGGTGACCAAGGCCATGAGTACGAGAACGGTGAAAAGCGCGGGGCCGATGATGCCGGCGTCCAACGCGACGTTCAGGACGATCAGTTCCGTGAGCCCGCGGGTGTTCACCAGCACGGCGACGGTCGCCGACCGGTGCGTGTCCATGCCGCTGATCCGCGAAGCCGCGTACGCCGGTCCCAGCTTTCCCAGAATGGCGATGGCGAGGATCAGCAGGAGCAGGAGACCGCCGTCGCCGTCCAGCGAGCCGATGTTGAAGGACAGCCCCGTCGTCACGAAGAACAGCGGGAGCAGCAGATCGGACGTCTGCTCCATCGGCCGCAGCACATCGGCGTCCGGCACCCCGTCCCTGCGGGGCATCGTGAGGCCGGCGAGCAGCCCGCCGAACACGGGGTGCAGACCGAGCTCGGCGGTCACCCAGGCGCTGCCCAGGGCGAGGCCGAGCGCGATCGTGAGCTGGTTGGCCGGCACCGCCCTGGACCGCCGGAGCCACCGTCCGAGCACCGGACGCACCACCAGGAACATGGCCGCCACGAACAGGGAGATCAGGAGCAGCGTCAGCTGCCACGACCGCCCGGTGGCGTGTCCGGTGCCGGCGAGAGCGGCGGCGAGGACCAGCCACGCCACGACATCCATGAGCCCGGCGGCAGTGGTGGCCACCGTGCCCTCGGGGCTGCCCGCGAGCCCTCGCTCACGGACGATGGCCGCGAGCACGGGCAGCGCCGTGACGGAGACGGCCACGGCCATGAACAGCCAGAACGTCCTGCCGTCCGCGTGCCCCGGCTGGACCGCGTCGAACGCCCCGTGGAATACGCCCACCGCGCCCACACCGAGCCCCGCGGGAACCAGGAACGCGCACAGCGCCACGGTGGCCGCCGCTCTGCCTCCCTGGCGCAGCTGCCGCCCGTCCATCTCGTACCCCACGACGAACATGAAGATCACGATGGCGATCTGCGAGAGCACCGTCAGGAACGGCAGCACCTCCGGCGGGAAGAGCCGCGAGGTCGGGTCTCCGGGCAGCCGGCCGAGGAGCGTCGGGCCAAGCGCGATACCGGCGACGATCTGGCCGATGACCACCGGCTGTCCGCAGCGGCGGGCCAGCGCGCCGAGGAGACGGGAGACGATGACGATGACGGCCACATCACCGATCGCCACCGTCACCAGTGCTTCGGTGTCCACCTAGGGCACCGCCGTCTCGTTCCTGCTCATGTCCGCGACGAGGCTCTTGGGGCGCATGTCCGTCCAGTTCTCCTCGATGTACGCGAGGCATTCCTGCCGGGTCCCTTCGCCGTGCGCGGTGGTCCAGCCCTCCGGTATCTCGGCGAATGCGGGCCACAGGGAGTGCTGTCCCTCGTCGTTGACGAGAACCAGGAAAGTGCCGTCTTCGTTGTCGAACGGATTGGTCATCGTTCAGTCCTTTTCGGTTGCTGTCCGCTGTTCCGGATTCTCTTCCTTCGCCTTTCCCGTCGTGGCGCCGAGTTTCCGAGCGACGACGGGCGCGATGCGCGTCAAGGCCTCGGCCTTGAGCATGTCGTAATGGCCTACGGGTACTTCGTGCGCTTCGATGTCGCCGCCGACAAAGGGCTGCCAGCGCGCGGTGGCGTCCGGCACGGGCCGTTCCGTGGCCGCGTCGGCGGCCGCCACGAAGAGCAGCAGGTCGCCGCGGGTGGGGCGGGGCGTGTGGTCCGGCGCGAACCCCGACATGTTGCGCACGACCGTCTCCAGGTTCGACAGGGCCTGCTCGCTCATGCCCGACGAGCGGTAGAGGGCGGCCACGTCGGCGCCCTGGCCCAGCTGCCCCTGCCCTCCCTGCTGCTCCTGCTGCCCTTGCTGCCCTTGCTGCAGCACGCTGTAGCCGTCCGTCTCCTGTCCCTCCTCGCCGCGGAACCGCGACTTGGGGGCGGCGCCGCTGCCGGGATAGGCGTCGAGCAGCGCCAGGAGCGAGACCTCTTCGCCCAGTTCCTCCAGGCGGGCGGCGACGGCTTGGGCGATGGTTCCGCCGACGGACCAGCCCAGGAGCTGGTAGGGGCCGACGGGCTGGACCGTGCGGATCTCGTCCGCGTAGTCCGCCGCCATCTCCTCGATGCTGCCCGGCAGTTGCCCGGCCCGCGCGATCCCGCGCGCCTGCACGCCGTACACCGGGAGATCCTGCGGGAGGTGCGGCAGGAGAGCGGCGTACGTCCAGCTCAGGCCCATGCCGGTGTGCACGCAGAACAGCGGGGGTCGGGTGCCTTCCGGCCGCAGGGGCAGCAGCACGCCCAGGTCGCCGCGGTTCCTGCCCATCCGCCGCCCTGTTCCGGTGTCCCGGCTGCGTCGCTGGTCCTCGGGCTGTACGGCGATCCGGCCGGCGTTGGTCCTCTTCGCCCGTTCGCCGGTACGGAACATGCGCTCACCCGCAGGACCGAAGGGGCACGCGACGAACCGTTCGCCCGTGCGCCCCGGGCGGCCCGCGTAGCCGCGCGCGAGCGAGGCGCCCGCGACGTACAGGTCGCCGGGGACACCCGGCGGCACCGGGCGCAGGCGTTCGTCGAGCACGAGGGCGCGGGTGTTCAGGACCGGGCCGCCGGTCCTGGGTTCCCACGCCTCGGCCGCGTCGGAGTCCGTCCGGTGCTCCAGCCAGGCTCCGCCCGTCTCCGGCGATCCGTAGCCGCTCACCAGCGGGATCGAGGGGTGGCTCTCTTGCCATCCGCGCACTTGGTCCACGGCCTGCGGATCGCCCGTCAGGTCCACGACCAGGGCATCGGACGCGGACTCCAGGAGCTCCGGGGTGGTGACCACCAGCGTCCCGCTCTCCCCCGCCGCCAGATCCTGGCCGGGTGTGCCGAGCCGCACGCTCCCTCCCGCGCACAGCGCCGCGAGCAGCGGCGTCACAAGCGCCGCGAACGGCGCCCTGGCATCCAGCAACGGAGCCGCGCCCAGAGCCGGGGAGGCATGCATGCGGTACGTCGTGTGGGAGGTGAGCGTGCGGTGTTCCATGACGGCGCCCGCGAGGACGAGCGCCGGATGCCCCGGGAGGGCGGGGTGAAGTGAACCGGCCTTCCCCGACGCCCTGTTCGTCTCGTCCGGCGTCAGGCCGTCGAGCACCACGACCGGAATCCCGGCGCCCTCGGGCACCGACGCGACGGACTCCTCGGAGCAGACCAGGATCTCGCAGGACGCGAGGTCGATGCCCTCCAGAGGCCGCGCGGGATCTTCGGCGAACCAGCAGGCCGCACCGGATTTCAGCACCCCGAGCAGCGCGACGACCCACGCGTTGCCGGTCGGCTGCGCCACGGCGACGACACTCTCCGGGCCTGCCCCGTGCTCCGTCAGCCGACGGGCGAGCCGCTCCGCAGCGGCGTCCAGCGCCCCGTACGTCAGCGAGCCGTGGAGATCCGTGACGGCGACCGCGTCCGGCGTACGTGCCGCCTGCCCGGCAAGGAGTTCCACCACGGTGCGCGCGGGATGTTCCGCCTCCGTGTCGTTCCCGCCCGCCACGAGCCGATGGGCCTCGTCGGCGTCGAGCAGCACGTCGACATCGCTCAGGCGCAGCTCCGGATCCGCCGTCACCTGTTCCAGCACGCGGACGAACCGCTGCGCGAGCGCCTCCGCAGTCGTCCGGTCGAACAGATCGGTCGCGTAACGGAGTTGACCGTCGATGCCGCCCAGGTCGCCGTCGGGTTCGTACCGTTCGGTCAGGCTGAACGACAGGTCCAGCTCGGTGGCTTCGGCCCCGAGGTCCATGCGGGTGGTGCGCAGGCCGGGCAGCTCCCAGGGGTCCCACGGCTCGTCCACGCTGTCGTCGACCTCCAGGAGGACCTGGAAGACCGGGTGGCGTGCGAGCGAGGGCGGCAGCTCCAGGGCGTCCACCAGGCGTTCGAACGGTACGTCCCGGTGCTCGCGTGCCTCCTGGTTCGCCGCACGGACCCGGCCGAGCAGCTCGCTGAACGTGGGGTCGCCGGACGCGTCCGTACGCAGCGCGAGCGCCCCGGCGAAGGGGCCCACCAGCGTTTCGAGGCCGGACTCGTCCCGGCGGGGGATCCGCGTGCCGATGGTGACGTCGGTGCCCGCGCCGAGCCGGGCGAGCAGGGTCACCAGGGCCGCCTGCACCACCATGAACGACGTCGTCGCGTCGCCCTCGGCCAGATCGGCCAGATCGGCGAGGCGGCCGTGGGCCTCCGCGTCGAGACGCAGCGGGACGGTCGCGGCCCGGTGCGAGGCGACGGACGGCCTCGGCCGGTCCGCAGGAAGCTCGATCTCGGGCTCGATGCCCGCCAAGGCGTCCTGCCAGTAGGCGAGTTGGTCGTTGACCAGGCTCTCGGGTTCCTGCTCGCCCTGGAGCAGCGTCTGTTCCCAAAGGGCGTAGTCGGCGAACTGGAGTGGCAACGGGGCCCGTTCGGGCACCCGGCCCTCGCGGCGCGCGCCGTACGCGGTCGCCAGGTCCCGGACCAGGACGTCCAGCGAGGTCTCGTCGGCGGCGATTCGGTGGACGACCAGAAGCAGCACGTACTCGGTGTCCGAGACGCGGAGGAGCGCCTGCGTCCACGGCGTCTCCCGGTCGAGGGCGAACGCGTGCCTGGTGCGGCCGGCCAGCAGTCCGGGCAGCTCCGCCTCGGTCGTCCGCACCACGGCCGGTTCCGGGCGGGACGCGGCGGCGTCCAGGACGCGCTGGCGCATGTCACCACCCCGCGCTCCAACGAAAGTGGTGCGCAGGATCTCGTGCCGGGCTGCGACATCACCGAGAGCGGCCCGCAGCGCCTCCTGGTCGAGATCGCCGCTGAGCCGCAGCGCGACCGGGATGCGGTCGTATCCCGCCTCGTCGTCGAGCCGGGACATCAGCCACGTGCGGAACTGCCCTGCTGTGAACGGGATGTCATCGCGGTGCCCGGCCGGTTGCAGCACGGGCCGCGCCTTCGTGGCGAGCAGCCGGGCCACTCCGACCGGTGTCGGCGAGCCGAAGAACTGCCGGATGCCGAGCTCGGCGTCGAACTCCTCGCGGATCCGTCCCGCCAGGCGCATCGCGAGCCCCGAGTCGCCGCCCAGGTCGAAGAAGCTGTCGTCGGGCCCGACCCGCTCCAGGTCGAGCACCTCGGCGAACAGACGGCACAGCGTCTCCTCGGCCGCGGTCTGGGGCTTGCGACCGGAGACGCGTTCGGCGAAGTCGGGGGCGGGCAGGGCCTTGCGGTCGACCTTGCCGTTGCGAGTCACCGGGAGGGCGCCCAGGGCCAGTACGGCGGCCGGGACCATGTAGTCGGGCAGGGTCCTGGCCATGTCCGCGCGGACGAGCTGGGGGTCGATGGGGTCTGTCCCCTCGGGGACGACGTAGCCGACGAGGCGGCGCTCGCCGGGACCGTCGTCGCGGGCGACGACCACGGCCTGGGAGACGGAAGGGTGGGAGGCCAGGGCGGCCTCCACCTCGCCCAGCTCCACGCGGAAGCCACGGATCTTGACCTGGGCGTCCGTACGGCCGACGAAGAGCAGTTCACCGTCCTCGGTCCACCGCACCAGGTCGCCGGTTCGGTACATCCGCTCGCCGGGCGCGTACGGGCAGGCCACGAACCGCTCGGCGGTCAGACCCTGCCCGTTCCAGTAGCCCTGCGCCAACCCCGCACCCGCGACATAGAGTTCGCCGGTCACACCCGGCGGCAAAGGCTTGAGGAACGCGTCCAGGACGAAAGCCTGCCGGTGCGGCAGCGGACGCCCGATCGGCAGTACGGAACTCATCACCTCGCCCGGGTTCAGTACGTGCCAGGTCGCGCAGAGCGTCGTCTCCGTCGGGCCGTACAAGTGGCGGACCGCCACGTCCGGGCAGGCCTCTCGCACTCGGGCCACCGCTTCGGAGGGGACGACATCCCCTCCGGTCAGCACCTCACGCAGTCCCGCGAAGCAGTCGGGCGACTCGTCGGCGAGGACCCGGAACGAACCGGCGGTCAGATGCACCGCGCTCACGCCTGCCTTCACGTGCTCACGCACCTGCTGGGCATCCACCACACCGGGCTCGGCGATCACCACCCGACCGCCCGCGACCAACGGGACCCACACCTCGAACAGCGACGCGTCGAAGGCGTGCGGGGCATGCATCAGGACCGCGTCCGCCGGGCCGACCCCCCAGTCCCGCTCCCCCACCAGCGCCGCCACACTTCCGTGCGGCACCGCCACGCCCTTGGGCACACCCGTCGAACCCGACGTGTACATCACGTACGCCACGTCATGCGCCGCCACCGGCACGATCGGCCGGTCGGCCCCGCACGCCTCCAGCGCCGCCCGCGTCTGCGGGTCGTCAAGGACCAACAGCCGCGCGGCAATTCGCTCCGGCACCGCGCCCCTGCTCTCGGACGTGCACACCACCCTCAGCGGAGCCGCGTCCTTCAGGACGAACGCGACCCGCTCCAGGGGCCAGCCCGCATCCACCGACACGTAGGCGGCGCCCGCCCGCCAGATACCCAGGAGCAACGCCACCAAGTCCGGCGACCGCTCCATCACCACCGCGACACGAGCGCCTCGCCCCACACCCAGCCCGGCCAGATGCGACGCCCATCGACCCGACTCCGCCCACAACTCCCCGTACGACAGGGACCGTTCACCCTCGACGGCCACCGCACCCGGCGTCGACACCACTCGCCCCGCGATCAGCTCGGGCACCACCTCGCGCGGCGGCGCGACAGCCGCCCCTCGTCCGGCCGCGGCCATCGCCCCGACGCGCCCCACCGTCACCGCGGGGTCGGCGACCACCCCCTCCAGCACGCCCGCGAGCGCGTCGAGCGCCGATGCGGCGACACCGCGCGCGAACAGGTCAGGCCGGTACTCGAGCTTCAGGTGCATGCGTTCGCCGGGGCCGACCACCAGCGTCAGCGGATAGTGCGCCGCCTCTCGGGTGAACCCCGCCGGCCTGAGCGAAAGGCTCTCGCGGTCCGGCGGCGCGGAGCCGGCGGGGGGTTGAGGGAAGCTCTCGTACACCAGGAGCGTGTCGAAGCGCGCTCCCGGGCCCGCGGCCTTCTGGATCTGCGGGAGGCCCAGGTGCTGATGAGCCATCAGTGCCGACTGGCGCTCCTGCAAGGCACGGAACATGTCCAACACCGGCTGCGCACCGTCCAGTTGCACCCGGACCGGCAGCGTGTTGATGAGGAGTCCCACCATCGATTCCACGCCCGGCAGCTCGGGAGGCCGCCCCGCCACCGTCGCGCCGAACACGACGTCCGTGCGCCCGGCGAGCCGCGCGAGGACCAGCGCCCAGGCGCCCTGCACCACGGTGTTCACGGTGAGGCCGTTGGCGCGGGCCAGCTCCACCACACGGCGCGTGGCATCCTCCGGGAGGTCTCCGCTCACGTTCTCGGGGAAGACCGGGAGCCGGTCCGGGACGGCCGGTGCCACCAGCGTCGGCTCGTCCGTGCCCGCGAGCTCCGTCTGCCAGGCGGCCTCTGCGGCCTCCCTGTCCTGACGGCCGAGCCACTTCAGGTACGCGCCGTAAGAGGTCGTGCGCCCCAGACCGGAGGCGTCGCCCCCCGCCGCGTAGATCGCGGAGAGTTCACCGATGAGGATCGGGGCCGACCAGCCGTCCATGAGGATGTGGTGGCTGGTGATGACCAGGCGGTGCCGGTGCTCGCCGACGCGGATCAGGAGCAGGCGCAGCAGGGGCGGCGCCGCCAGGTCGAAGGGCTCCACCCGCTCGCTCTGCGCCAGCCGTTCCAGTGCGGCGGGCATCTCCGGCTCGGCCAGGTCCGACACGTCCTCCGTGCGCCACGGCAGCACCACGTCCCGCGCGACGACCTGCACCATCTGCGCCCCGCTCACCTGCCGGAAGCAGGCGCGCAGCGCGGCGTGCCGGGCGAGGAGCGCCTCCCACGACGCCCGCAACCGGTCCGCGGCCACGGGGCCTTCGATGTCGAGCGCGGACTGCACGGTGTACACGTCCGGACCCTGGTCGTCGAAGGCGGCGTGGAAGAGCAGTCCTTCCTGCAGCGGCGACAGCGGCCACACGTCCTCGACTGTGGATCGGGTCATCACTTCTCTCCTCGGAGCCTCGGAGTCTCAGGGCTTCAGAGCGGGTTGAATCCGGCTTCGAGCTCCTCGATCTGGCTCTGCGCGAGGCCGAGGAGGGGGAAGTCGGAAGGGGTGTGTCCACCGGCCGTGGGATCGGTGGTGTGGGCGGCGAGGCCGCCGAGCATGTCCAGCCAGAGCCGGCCGATGCGTTCCGCCGCGGCACTGTCGACGACCTGGCCCGCCCAGCTGAGCGAGATGGTCAGCGCGGGCCCGTCAGCAGTGTCCACGATGGCCGCGCCCGCTTCCAGGGCGTGCATGGACGGCATGTCCGGGTCGGCCGAGCCGCCGATCGCCGCGTCTCCGGCCATCTGCCAGGCGGCCACTGTGCCGCTGTCGGTCGGGGCACCGTCGGTCGGGGCGCCCGCCGTGAACCGGCCCAGGTAGTTGAAGCCGATCTGCGGGCCGGGCAGTGCCGCGAGGGCCTGGCCCGTCTCAGGGTTCAGGTGGCGCAGCAGGCCGTATCCGAGGCCGTCGCCCGGGACCGCCCGCGCCTGTTCCTTGACCGCCTTCAGGAGTGTTCCGGCCGCCGGACCGCCGTCCGCCGCTTCGGTCAGGTCCACGTCGGCGACGTCGAGCCGGAGGGGGTGGGTGCTGGTGAACCAGCCCATGGTGCGCGAGAGTTCGGCGCCATCGACCGGTTCACGGCCGTGGCCCTCCACATCGAGCAGTACGTGTCCGCCCTCGCTCCGTCCGTGCGTGATCTCTCCTCGTCCGTACGTGACCTCGCCTCGCCAGCGCGTGACGGCGCCCGCGAGCGTCGACAGGAGTACCTCGTGGACCCCGCAGTGGAACAGCGCGGGCGTCCGGCCCGCCAGCGTGGCCGCTTCTTCCCGTGGGACCTGCCAGGACGCACGGCGTGTGGTCTCGGCGGTGTCGGCCGCCGGGTCGAGCGCACGCCTGCCGATGAGCGGTTCCGTGCCGTCGAGCAGGGCCGTCCACGCGTCGAGCTCCGCCGCTCGGTCCGACCCCTTCGCCTGTGCGGACAGGAGATTCGCCCAGCGCCTGAACGACGTCCCCACGGGGTCGAGCACGGGTTCCTGCCCCGCCGCCGCGGCCCCGCAGGCGAGGGCCAGGTCGGGCACCAGGATCCGCCAGGACATTCCGTCCACGGCGAGGTGGTGGACCATCAGGACCAGCCTGCCGACCCGCGCCGGGCCCGCGTCCACCCAGACGACCTGGAACATCGCGCCCGCCGACGGGTCGAGACGCCCGGCGGCCTCCTTCGCCGCGCGTTCCGCGGTCTCGTCCAGCGCTTCGGCCGCCGTGTCCTCGGCAGCCACCCGGGTGACCAGGCCCGCGGGGTCCACGGATCCTCGTTCGCCGACGACCAGGCGTGGCTCGGTGCCGCTGCCTCCGTCGTCCGCCGTGACCACGCGTGCGCGCAGCATGTCGTGGGTGTCGAGGACGGCGGCCACACCGGCCAGGAGTACGTCACGTCCGAGGCCGGCCGGAGCGCCGACGACGGCCCACTGCGCGAACCTCGGGCGGCGCGCGGGCTCGCCGAGCTCGCGCATCACCGGGGTCCAGGGCACCTCGCCCACTCCGATGTCCTCGACGGCACGCTGCCCTGCGCCGTCGACCGCCTCCGCCACCGTCGCGAGGCGCTCGGGGGTCTTCTCCTCGAAGACCTGCCGGGGCGTCACCACGAGTCCGGCGCGACGCGTGCGGGACGCCAGTTGCATCGAGGAGATCGAGTCGCCGCCCAGCTCGAAGAAGCTGTCCGTGACGCCGACCCGTTCCAGGCCGAGCACCTCGGCGAACAGGGCGCACAGCAGCGCCTCGGTCTCCGTGCGCGGCTCCCGTCCCGAGACCTTCCCCGCGAAGTCGGGGGCGGGCAGGGCACGCCGGTCCACCTTCCCGTTCGCCGTGAGGGGCAGCCGGTCCAGCGGGACGAACGCCGAAGGGACCATGGACGCGGGCAGCCGCTCTGCCGCCACGTCGCGCAAGGCGGTGAGGAGTTGATCGGTGCGCCAGGCCTCCGACAGGTCGGCGACGACGTACGCGACGAGCTGATGCTCGCCTGCGCGCCGGTCGTCGCGCGCCACGACCACCACCTGGGCGACCCCGGGATGCGCGCCGAGTACCGCTTCGACCTCGCCCGGTTCGATCCGGTGGCCCCGCACCTTCACCTGCGCGTCCGCGCGGCCGATGAAGACGAGTTCCCCGTCGTCGGTCCAGCGCACCAGGTCACCGGTGCGGTACATCCGCTCGCCGGGCGCGTACGGGCACGCCACGAACCGCTCGGCGGTCAGACCGGGCCGCGCCCAGTATCCGCGGGCCACTCCCGCGCCCGCGACGTACAGCTCGCCCGGCGTGCCCGGCGGGACGGGCTGGAGGAAGCGGTCAAGGACGAACACCTTGACGTTGGCCATCGGGCGCCCGATCGGCACCGCGTCCCGGCCTGCCGGCCCGCCGGCCTCATCACCTGTCCCCGCACCCGCCGACAGGGGCTCGCTCATGGCCGCGCACACCGTCAGCTCGGTGGGTCCGTACGCGTTCACCATCCGCCGCCCCGCCGACCACCGGTCCACGAGCGCCGGGGGACACGTCTCTCCGGCCACCACCAACGTCCCCAGCTCCGCAGGCAGTTCCTCCTCCACGGCGAGCACGCTCGGCGGCACCGTGACGTGGGTCGCGCCCCAAACGCGGACCGCCTGCCCGAGCGGCACCTGCGGCGGCAGTGCGTCCGCGCCCGGCAGCACGAGCGCGCCTCCCGAGAGCAAGGCCATGCACAGTTCGGAGACCGCCGCGTCGAAGCTCAGCGAGGCGAACTGGAGCACCCGCGCGTCCGGCCCCACCGCGAACCGCTCGATCTGCGCCCGCGCCAGATTGCCGAGCCCCACGTGCGGCACGACCACGCCCTTCGGCGTTCCGGTCGACCCCGATGTGTAGATCACGTACGCCGCGTTGTCCGCGCCGAGCGGACCGGTCCGCTCCGTGTGGCCGATGGGTCCCGCCGCCTTCCCTGCGACCTCCGCGGAGACGTCCGGATCGTCGAGGACGATCAGACGGCCCGCGAATCCCTCCGGCCCCTCCGGCACCACGGCCCGCGTCTCCCGTGTGCAGAGCACGACGGCCGGGTCCGCGTCCGCGAGCACGAACGCCACCCGCTCCGGCGGGTGTCCCGGGTCGACCGGCACGAAGACCCCGCCCGCCATGGACACCGCGAGGACGGCGATCACCGCCGCCGCGGATCCCGGCGCGAGGACGGCCACCCGTTGCTCAGGACCGACTCCGGCCGCGATGAGGCAGCGCGCCCAGCGTCCGGCCTCGGCCTCCAGTTCCGCGTACGACAGCGACCGCTCGCCCGAGACCAGGGCGACGGCATCCCGCGACAGCTCCACCTGCCGCCGTAGCAGTTCGGGCAACGTCTCGGCGGCCACCGGCACCCGCGTGTGGTTCCACTCGCCCACGACGCGCTCGCGCCGCGCACCGCCCAGTGCACCCACCCGTGCCACGGGCGCCGACGGATCGGCTGCCATCCCTTCGAGCACGCAGCCCAGCGACGCCACCATCTCCTCGGCCCACGCACGGTGGAACACGCCGGGGCGGTAGATGAACTCGCCGTGCAGGCGCTCGCCGGGCACCGCGATCAGCGTCAGCGGGTAGTGGCCCGTGTCCTCCGGTGTGCCGCCGGGGCGGATGGAGAGGGTGTCGGGCGAGGGCTCCCTGAGGGGCGGGCGCGGGTAGTTCTCGTACACGACGAGCGTGTCGAAGGCGGCGCCGGGACCCGCGAGCCTGCGGATTTCGGACAGGCCGATGTGCTGGTGGGACATGAGCGCGACCTGCCGCTCCTGAAGGCCGGTCAGCATCGCGGCGACCGACTGCTCCGCCCGCAGATCGACCCGTACGGGCAGGGTGTTGATGAACAGGCCGACCATCGACTCCACGCGCGGCAGCTCGGCGGGCCGGCCCGCCGCCGTCGCGCCGAACACCACGTCCGTGCGCCCGACGATCCGGGCGAGGAGCAGCGCCCAGGCGCCCTGCACGACCGTATTGACCGTCAGGCCGTGCCCGCGCGCCAAGTCGACGACGCTGCGGGTGAGTTCCTCGCCGAACTCGAAGGGCACGCGTTCGGGTACGGCGGGCGCGGCGGACGGATCGTCGGGCACCGCCAGCGTGGGCTCGTCCGCGCCCGCGAACTCCGCGCGCCAGGCCTCACGCGCCGCCTCTTTGTCCTGGCCCTCCAGCCAGGCCAGGTACTCCCGGTAGGACGTCGCGGCGGGCAGGGCACGCCCGTCGCCGCCTGCCACGTAGATCGCGGACATCTCGGCGATGAGGACGGGCAGCGACCAGCCGTCCGTGACGATGTGGTGGTTGATGACCACTTGTGCATGACGGTTCTCGCCGAGCCGGACCAGGAGCAGGCGCAGCAGCGGGGCCGCCGTCACGTCGAGGCGGCGGGCACGCTCGTCCTCGACGATGCGGTCCAGTTCGGCGCGCGCCTCGGCCGCCGCGAGCATCGACAAGTCGACCTCGCGCCAGGGCAGTTCCGCCTCCCGTGTGATGACCTGCACCGCCTGACCCGACGCACGCCGGTGGAAGCTCGCCCGCAGGATCGGGTGCCGGGCGAGAATCGCCGCCCATGAAGCCCGCAGCCGGTCCACGTCCAGTGGCCCGTCCAGGTCGAGCACCCGCAGCCCTTCGTAGAGGTCCGGCCCCTGCTCGTCGAATCCTGCGTGGAACAGCAGCCCTTCCTGCAACGGCGAGAGCGGCCATACGTCGGCCACATCGGGCACGGCTGCTTCGAGTTCGTCGACTTCGTGCTGCGTGAGGGCGAGGAGAGGGAAGTCGGAGGGGGTGTGTCCGCCCACGGTGGGGCCGGTGGTGGAGCCGGTGGCGGTGAACCCGGTGGTGTGGCTGGCCAGACCGGCGAGCAGGTCGAGCCAGGTCCGGGCGAGGCGCTCCGCATCGGCCTCGTCCAGGACTCCGGTGGCCCACGTCAGCGTGACGGTCAGCTCCGGCCCTTCGGGGGTGTCCTGCACCGCGGCGCCCGCTTCCAGGGCGTGCAGTGCGGGCATGTCGGGGTCGACCGAGCCGCCGATCGCCTCGCCGCCGGCGAGCTGCCAGGAGGTGACCGGGCCGTCCGTCGTCTCCGCCGTGAAACGGCCCAGGTAGTTGAAGCCGATCTGCGGGGTCGGCAGAGCCGCCAGGGCCGGTGCGGTGTCGGGATTGAGCTGACTCAGGAGACCGAAGCCGAGCCCGTCGCCCGGTATCGCCCGTGCCTGCTCCTTGACCGTCTTCAGCAGCAACCCGGCCGCCGGACCGCCGGTGCGTGCGTCGCCCAGGTCGATTCCGGCGACGTCCAGACGAACCGGATGCTGAGTGGTGAACCACCCGACCGTGCGCGAGAGTTCGGCGTCCGCGAGCGGCTCCCTGCCGTGTCCTTCCATGTCCAGCAGCAGGTGCTGCCTGCCCCCCTCGCCCCGCCGCCAGTGCGTGACCGCACCCGCGAACGTCGACAGGAGCACCTCGTGCACCCCGCAGTGGAAGAGCGCCGGCGTCCGGCCCGCCAGCATGGCCGCCAGGCGCGTCGGCACGGTCCAGGAGCGGCGGAGCACGGTGGCCGCGGTGTCCAGCGCCGGGTCCAATTCCCGTTGGCCGAGCGGGGGTTCGGGCGAGCCGAGGAGCTCGGTCCAGTCCGTGAGCTCGGCGGTCCGGCTGCCGCTGATGGCCTGCTGCACCAAGACATCCGTCCACTGCTTGAACGACGTGCCCACGGGGTCCGGCTCCGGCTCTCGTCCGGCGGCCAGCGCCTCGCAGGCGGCCCGCAGATCCGGGACGAGGATGCGCCACGACAGCCCGTCGACCACCAAGTGATGGACAACGAGGGCCAGTCGGCCGGTCCGCTCCGGCCCGGCATCCACCCACACGGCCTGGAGCACCACACCCGCCGAGGGGTTCAGGCGCTCGGTGGCCTCGCGGGCCGCCTCGTCCGCCAGGGTGTCCAGCGAGTCGGCGGGTGCATGTGTCGCGTCGACGCGCGTGACCAGGGCCGCGGCATCGACCGAACCGCGCTGCCCCACGGACAGCTTGAGCCCGTCCCCGGCGCCCTCTCCGGTCGTGGCGCGGGCCCGCAGCATGTCGTGCGCGTCGAGAACGGCGGCCACACCGCCCACCAGCACATCCCGGCCGAGGTCTGCCGGGGCGCCGACGATCATCCACTGAGCAAACCTGCCGCGCAGACCTCGCTCGCCGAGCGCCCGCATCACGGGCGTCGGGGGCACGTCACCGATGCCCGATTCC
Source organism: Streptomyces sp. NPDC047525 (assembly GCF_040643025.1). NCBI lineage: Bacteria > Bacillati > Actinomycetota > Actinomycetes > Kitasatosporales > Streptomycetaceae > Streptomyces > Streptomyces sp. NPDC047525. The sequence continues at coordinate 282,931 of NZ_JBEYTL010000002.1, read as the reverse complement.
GCCGCGCCCGTCTCCACGCCCACGGGCCGGGCCACGGCCGCGAGGCCCGCGGGCGTCTCGTGCTCGAAGACGTCCTGCGCCTTGAGGATCAGGTTCGCGCGGCGGGCACGGGCGACCAACTGCATCGACATGATCGAGTCGCCGCCCAGCTCGAAGAAGCTGTCATCTGGCCCGACACGTTCCAGGCCCAGCAACTCGGCGATCAGCGCGCACAGGACCGCCTCGGCCTCCGTGCGCGGCGCCCGCTCGGTGGCCCTCCCCGCGAAGTCGGGGGCGGGCAGCGCGTCGCGGTCGATCTTGCCGTTGCGGGTCACCGGGAGGGTGTCCAGGGTGAGTACGGCGGTGGGGACCATGTAGTCGGGCAGCGTCCTGGCCACATGGGCGCGGATGAGTTCGGGGTCGGGCGGCGTGCCGTCCGGGACCACGTAGCCGACGAGACGGCGTTCCGCCTCCCGGTCCTCGCGGGCGATGACGACCGCTTGAGCCACGGAGGGGTGGGCGGCCAGGGCCGTCTCCACCTCGCCCAGCTCCACGCGGAAGCCACGGATCTTGACCTGGGCGTCCGCACGGCCGACGAAGAGCAGCTCACCGTCCTCGGTCCACCGCACCAGGTCGCCGGTGCGGTACATCCGCTCGCCGGGCGCGTACGGGCACGCCACGAACCGCTCAGCGGTCAGACCCTGCCCGTTCCAGTAACCCTGCGCCAACCCCGCACCCGTGACATACAGCTCACCGGTCACACCCGGCGGCAAGGGCTTGAGGAACGCGTCCAGGACGAAAGCCTGCCGGTGCGGCAGCGGACGCCCGATCGGCAGTACGGAACCCATCACCTCGCCCGGCTCCAGCACATGCCAGGTCGCACACAGGGTCACCTCGGTCGGCCCGTACATGTGGCGCACGGTGACGTCCGGGCAGGCCTCCCGCAGCCGGGCCACCGACCCCGCCGGGACGACGTCCCCGCCGGTCAGCACCTCACGCAACCCGGAGAAGCAGTCGGGTGTCTCCTCCGTCAGTGCCCGGAACTGACCGGCCGTGGCATGGACGGACGTCACGCCGCTCTTCACGTGCTCGCGCATCCCCTGGGCGTCCACCAGGCCGCTTTCGGCGATGACCACGCGGCCACCGGCGACCAGCGGCACCCACAACTCGTACAGCGATACGTCGAAGGCGTGCGGGGCATGCATCAGGACCGCGTCCGCCCGCCCGACACCCCAGTCCCGCTCCCCCACCAGCGCCCCCACACTTCCGTGCGGCACCGCCACACCCTTGGGCACACCCGTCGAACCCGACGTGTACATCACGTACGCCACGTCATGCGCCGCCACCGGCACGATCGGCCGGTCGGTCCCGCACGCATCCAGCGCCGCCCGCGTCTGCGGGTCATCAAGGACCACGACGTGAGCGGCAGCTCCGTCCGGCACCGCACTTCGGCTCTCCGACGTGCACACCATCGCCGCCGGAGCCGCGTCCTTCAGGACGTACGCGACCCGCTCCTGGGGCCAGCCCACATCCACCGGCACATAGGCGGCGCCCGCCCGCCAGACGCCCAGGAGCAACGCCACCAAGTCCGGCGACCGCTCCATCACCACCGCGACACGAGCGCCTCGCCCCACACCCAGCCCGGCCAGATGCGCCGCCCATCGACCCGACTCCGCCCACAACTCCCCGTACGACAGGGCCCGTTCACCCTCGACGGCCACCGCACCCGGCGACGACTCCGCCCACCCGGTGATCAATTCGGGCACGGTCCCGCCAGGGACCTGCGCCCCTGTGGCGTTCCACTCCTCCACGACCGATGCGCGGTCCACGGGATCGAGCGCGTCCACCCGGGCCACCGACACCGAGGGGTCCGCCACCAGTTGCTCTAGGACCCGTACGACCTGACGTGCCGTCCTGAGGGAGCTCTCCCGCTCGATGAGATCGGGCCGGTACGTCACAAGGACGCGCAGCTGGTCGGCGGGGATGACTCCCACGGCCAGCGGGTAGTGCGTCCCCGCCAGGGTGTTCAGCTGCGTGATCGTGACCTCGCCGTCCGCCGGTCCGGGCAGGGTGGACGAGTCACGCGGGTAGTTCTCGAACATCAGCATGGTGTCGAAGGACGCGCCCGGACCGGCGAGTTGCTGGATCTCCGACAGGCCCAGGTGCTGGTGGGCGATGAGTGCCGACTGGTGTTCCTGGAGTTCGGCGAGCATCTTCAGGACCGGCCGTCCGGGATCCAGCCGCACGCGTACGGGCAGCGTGTTGATGAAGAGGCCGATCATCGACTCCGCGTCGGGCAGCTCCGGAGGCCGCCCGGCCACGGTGCCGCCGAACACGACGTCCGTGCGCCCGGCGAGACGCGCGAGGACCAGCGCCCAGGCGCCCTGCACCACCGTGTTGACCGTCAGGCCGTGGGTGCGGGCCAGTTCGGTCAGCGCCCGGGTCGTCTCCCGGGAGAGCTCCGCCGAGCTGACTTCCGGCATCACCGGCGGCCGGCCCGGATCCGCCGGAGCCACCAGCGTCGATTCGTCGGCGCCGGTCAGTTCCGTCTGCCAGGCGGCCCGTGCGGCCTCCTTGTCCTGCCGCTCCAGCCAGGTCAGGTACTCGCGATAGGAGGCGGTCGGCTTCAGGTGCGCCGCGTCGACGTGCACCCCCTCGCCGCCCGCCGCGTCACCACGCACCCCCTCGCCGCTCGCCGCGTACAGCGCGGACACCTCGTTGAGGATGACCGGCATGGACCAGCCGTCCACCAGGATGTGGTGGCTGGTGACGGCGAGGCGGTGGCGGTTCTCGCCGAAGCGGACGAGCAGCAGGCGCAGCAGCGGCGCCCGCGTCAGGTCGAAGCGCTCCGCCATCTCGCGCTCGGCCAGTCGCTCGGCCTCGGCCTGCGCGTCGGCCTCAGCCAGGTCCGACAAGTCGGCCTCGCGCCAGGGGAGTTCCACCTCCCGCGCGACGACCTGCACCGCCTCGCCCGACTCGGGCCGGTGGAAGCTCGCCCGCAGTGCCGCGTGCCGGGCGATGAGCGCCTCCCAGGCGGCGCGCAGCCTGTCCACGTCGAGCGGCCCGTCCAGCGCCATCAGGCGCTGGCTCTGGTAGACGTCCGGCCCTTCCTCGTCGAATGTGGCGTGGAACAGCATCCCTTCCTGCAACGGCGACAGCGGCCATGCGTCCGCCAACTCCGGCACGGATGACTCCAGTTCCGTGACGGTCTGCTGGGTGAGGTCGAGGAGAGGGAAGTCGGACGGTGTGTGTCCGCCTGCGGCGGGCTCTGCGGTGTGCGCGGCCAGACCGCCGAGCACCTGCTCCCAGGCACGGCCGATCTCTGCCGCATCGGCGTCGTCGAGAAGCCCGGAGGGCCAGCTCAAGGTGAGGGTCAGCTCAGGCCCTTGCGGAGTGTCCTGCACGGCGGCGCTCGCTTCGAGGGTGTGCAGGGCCGGTGTGTCCGGGTCGATCGATCCGCCGATCGCCTCGCTCCCGGACAGCTGCCAGGGGGTCGCCACGCCCTGGGTCGCGTCCGCCGCGAACCGGCCCAGGTAGTTGAAGCCGATCTGCGGGCGCGGCAGGGACGCCAGTGTCGGTGCGGTGGCGGGGTTGAGATGACGTAGCAGACCGAAGCCCTGTCCGTCGCCGCCCGGTATCGCCCGCGCCTGCTCCTTGACCGTCTTCAGCAGCGCCCCGGCCGCCGGGCCACCGGCCACCGCCTCGTTCACGTCGACGGCGCCGACATCCAGCCTGACGGGGTGGACGCTGGTGAACCAGCCGACCGTGCGCGACAGTTCCGCGCCCGAGACCTGCTGACGGCCGTGGCCCTCCACGTCCACCAGCACCCCCGGGACGCCCTCCCGCCGCCAGTGGGCGACCGCTCCGGCCAGGGATGCGAGGAGCACCTCGTGCACACCGCAGTGAAAGACCGTCGGCGTGCTGCCCACCAACGTGGCGGCGTCCTGTGCCGTCACTGTCCATGACCGGCGGCGCATGGTCGCGGCGGTGTCGAGTTCCGGCGCCAACTCCCTTGCCCCGAGCAGTGGTTCCTTCTGGCCGAGCAGCTCGCTCCACCGGGCGAGTTCGGCCATACGGCGCTCGCCGCTCGCCTCCTCGGTCAGGGCGTCGGCCCACTTCTTGAACGGGGTCGCCACCGGGTCGAGCCGCGGCTCCCGACCGGCCGCGATCGCCTCGCAGGCATCCCGCAGGTCCGGCAGCAGGATCCGCCACGAGACTCCGTCCACCACCAGGTGATGCACCACAAGAGCCAGTCGCCCCGCCCGCCCCGGCCCGGCGTCCACCCACACGGCCTGGACCATCACGCCCGCTGCGGGGTCAAGCCGGTCCGCCCCCTCGCGTGCCGCCGTCGCCGCCACGCCATCCAGCGAGTCGGCCGACACGTCCTCGGCGTCGACACGGACGACCAGGCCGTCGGCAGCCACCGAACCCCGCGGCCCGACCGTCAGCTTGGGCCCGTCGGCGCCGGCCACCACACGTGCCCGCAGCATGTCGTGCGCGTCGAGAACCGCGCCCACACCGCCCACCAGCACATCCCGGCCGAGCCCCGCCGGTGCGCCGACGGTCATCCACTGCGCGAACGTGCTCCGCAGACCGCCTTCGCCCAGCTCTCGCATCACGGGTGTCCAGGGCACATCGCCCACACCCGCGTCCCGGTCCGTGCCCGCACCACGTGTGCCGTCGGCCGCCTCCGTGACGCGTGCGAGCCGCTCCGGGGTCTTCTCGTCGAAGACCTGCCGGGGCGTCATCACCAGTCCGGCACGGCGTGCTCGCGCGACCAGTTGCATCGACATGATCGAGTCGCCGCCGAGCTCGAAGAAGCTGTCCTCGACGCCGACCCGCTCCAGGCCGAGCACCTCGGCGAACAGGCCGCACAGGGCCGACTCGGTCTCCGTGCGCGGTGCGCGCCCGGTGGCCCTCGCCGCGAAGTCCGGTGCGGGCAGGGCCTTGTGGTCGACCTTGCCGTTGCGGGTGACGGGCAGTTCGTTCAGGGGGAGCACGACGGCCGGGACCATGTAGTCGGGCAGTGTCCCGGCCACGTACGCGCGGACCAGCGCGGGGTCGAAGCCCTCCGGAACCTCGGGGACGACGTAGCCGACCAGGCGGCGTTCGCCCGGACCGTCCTCGCGGGCGACCACGACCGCCTGCGCCACCGCCGGATGCGCGGCGAGCGCCGACTCCACCTCGCCGAGCTCCACCCGGAAGCCGCGCACCTTGACCTGCGCGTCGGCGCGGCCGACGAAGAGCAGTTCACCGGTGTCGGACCAGCGCACCAGGTCCCCGGTGCGGTACATGCGCCCGCCGGGCACGAACGGGCAGGCCACGAAGCGTTCCGCCGTCAGCTCCGCCCGGCCCCAGTACCCCTGCGCCAGGCCGTCGCCCGCCACGTACAGCTCCCCGGTCACGCCCGAAGGCACCGGCTGGAGGAACGCGTCCAGGACGAACACCCGCCGGTTGCCCAGGGGGCGTCCGATGGGCAGCACCGACCCGACCTCATCACGCGGCCCCCAGACCCGCCAGGTCGCGCACAGGGTCACCTCAGTCGGCCCGTACAAGTGGCGTACGACCACGTCGGGGCAGGCCTCGCGCACCCGCGCCACCGCACCGACCGGGACCACGTCACCGCCCGTGAGGACCTCGCGCAGTCCGCCGAAGCACTCGGGCGACTCCCCTGCGAGGACACGGAACGAACCGGCGGTCAGATGCACCGAGGTGACCCCGCGGGCCACGTGCTCCCGCACCTGCTCGGCGTCCACCGCTCCGGGCCCGGCGACGACCACCCGGCCACCGGCGGCCAGCGGGACCCACACCTCGAAGAGGGAGACGTCGAAGGCGTGCGGGGCGTGCATCAGTACGGCGTCGTCCGGGCCGACCGACCAGCCCCGCTCCCCCACGAGCGCCGCGACACTGCCGTGCGACACCGCCACGCCCTTCGGGGTGCCGGTGGAGCCCGAGGTGTACATCACGTAGGCCACGTCGTCCGCGCCCACGAGCACAGGCGAATCGTCGGCGCTGCGTGCGGCGCGCACGGCCCCGCGCACGCGCGGGTCGTCGATCACGAGCGGCTCGGCGCCTTCCGGCACTGCGGCCCGTGTCTTCTCCGTGCACAGCACTGCGACCGGGGCCGCGTCCGCGAGGACGAAGCCCACGCGGGCCGGCGGAGAGCCCGCGTCGACCGGCACATAGGCGGCGCCCGCCCGCCACACTCCGAGCAGCAGCGGCAGCAGGCCCGGCGACCGCTCCATCACGACGGCGACGCGGTCGCCGCGCCGCACGCCGATGTCCGCCAAGTGCCGGGCCCAGCGGCCTGACTCCGCCCACAACTCCCCGTACGTCAGCGTCCGTTCGCCCTCGACGGCCGCCGCGTCCGGCGACGACTCCACGCGCCCGGCGATCAGCTCCGGCACCAGGCCGCCCGGCACCTCGCCCGCCGTGCCGCCCCATCCCTCCACGACCAGGCCGCGCTCGGGCGCCGCCAGCACCCCGACCCGCCCCACGAGGACCGAAGGGTCCGCCACCAGCTGCTCGATGACCCGCACCAGCCACGCGAACACCGACTCGGCGCTCTCGCGGTCGAACAGGTCGGGCCGGTAGTCGAGCTTGCAGAGCATGCGATCGCCGTCGGGCGCCACCACGAGCGTGAACGGATAGTGCGCGGTCTCCTGACCGGCGGCGACACGCACGGTGAAGGTGTCCTGCGACGAGGGTGCGGCGGGCGGGCTCGGATAGTTCTCGTACACCACGAGCGTGTCGAAGACGGCGCCGCCGGAGTCGGCGAGCCCCTGCACCTCGGGGAGCCCAAGGTGCTGATGCGCCATCAGGGACGACTGGCGCTCCTGGAGTTCGGCCAGCATGTGCGCCACCGGCTGCTCGGCATCGAGCCGCACCCGCACCGGCAGTGTGTTGATGAACAGGCCGACCATCGACTCGACGCCCGGCAGCTCCATGGGCCGCCCCGCCACGGTGGCACCGAACACCACGTCCGTGCGCCCGGCGAGCCGTGCGAGGACCAGCGCCCAGGCGCCCTGCACCACCGTGTTGACCGTCAGCCCCTGGCCACGGGCGAACCGCACCAGGCCCTCGGTCAGTTCCGCGGGAATCTCGTTGATCAGGCTTTCCGGGGGCATGGGCGAGCGGCCCGCGTCCGCGGGCGCCACCAGGGTCGGCTCGTCCGCCCCGGCCAGTTCCGCCTGCCAGGCGGCCCGTGCCGCGTCCTTGTCCTGGCTGCCGAGCCAGGCCAGGTACTCGCGGTACGACGTCACCGGCGGGAGCCCGGAGGTGTCGCCGCCCGCCGCGTAGGTCGCCGCGAGTTCGTCGAGCAGCACCGGCATGGACCAGCCGTCCATCAGGACGTGGTGGCTTGTGACCACCAGGCGGTGCCGCTCGGCATCGATCCGGATCAGCAGGAGCCGCAGCAGCGGCGCGGTCGCGAGGTCGAAGCGCTCGGCCCGCTCCCGGGCCGCGAGCCGGTCGGCCTCGGCCCGCGCGTCCGCTTCCGCGAGCCCGGAGAGATCGGCCGCACGCCACGGCAGCTCCACGTCCCGCGCGATGACCTGCACCGCCTCGCCCGACTTGCGCCTGCGGAAGCTCGCCCGCAGCGCCGCGTGCCGGGTCAGGAGCGCCTGCCACGAGGCCCGCAGCCGGTCCGCGTCCAGTGAACCGGTCAGTTCGAGCAGCCGCTGCCCTTGGTAGACGTCGGGACCCTCACTGTCGAAGGCGGCGTGGAAGAGCAGCCCTTCCTGCAGTGGCGACAGCGGCCACACGTCCTCGACCAGGGTTCGGGTCATCGCTTCTCTCCTCAGAGCGAGTTGCTTCGAGCTGATTCAGGACCAGTGCAGGACGGCTCAGGACGACTCAGGACGGCTACGGGTCTTGGGCTAGGGGATGTCGTCGGCGAAACCGGATTCGAGCTCGTCCACCTCGTCCTGCGCGAGGTCCAGGAGCGGGAAGTCGGAGGACGTGTGTCCGCCCGCGGCGGGATCGGCGGTGTGGGCCGCCAGACCGGCGAGCAGGTCGAGCCAGAGCAGGCCGAGGCGTTCGGTCGCCGCCTCGTCCAGGAGCGCGGCGGCCCAGCTCAGCGTGAGGGTCAGCCTGGGTCCCGCGGCCGTCTCGACGATGACCGCGCCCGCCTCGATCGTGTGCGTGGCGGGCATGGCCGGGTCGAGCGAGCCGCCGATCGTGGCGCTCGACGCGTCGGCGGTGAAGCGGCCCAGGTAGTTGAAGCCGATCTGCGGGCGCGGCAGGGCCGCCAGTGTCGCTGCGGTGGCGGGGTTGAGATGACGTAGCAGCCCGAAGCCGAGTCCGTCGCCCGGTATCGCCCGCGCCTGCTCCTTGACCGTCTTCAGCAGTGCTCCGGCCGCCGGACCACCGGCCACCACCTGACTCACGTCGACCGTCCCGAGGTCGAGGCAGACCGGATGGACGTCGGTGAACCAGCCCACCGTGCGCGACAGATCCACGCCTTCGGCCGACACCCGGCCGTGTCCCTCCACGTCCAACAAGACGCCGGGGGCCGCCTCCTGCCGCCAGTGGGCGATCGCTCCCGCCAGGCCGGACAGGAGCACCTCGTGCACACCGCAGTGGAAGACGGTCGGCGTCCGGCTCGTCAACGTCTCGGCCTGCCGGGTCGGCACGGTCCACGAACGGCGGCGCAGGGTGGCCGCGGTGTCCCGGTCCGGATCCAACTCCCTTTTTCCGAGCGGGGGTTCGGCCTTCCCCAGCAGAGCGGTCCACTCGGCGAGTTCCGCGACCCGTGCCTCTCCGGTGGACTGCTCGACCAGCAGCCGCGACCACTGCCTGAAGGACGTGCCCACCGGGTCGAGCCGCGGCTCACGACCGGCCGCCACCGCCTCGCACGCGGCCTTCAGGTCCGGTACCAGAATGCGCCACGAGACCCCGTCGACCGCCAAGTGATGCACCACGAAGGCCAGTCGCCCGACCCGCCCCGGCCCGGCGTCCACCCACGCCACCTGCAGCATCACACCGGCCGATGGATCGAGGCGCTCCGCCGCCTCCTGTGCCGCCTCGTCCGCGATGGCGTCGAGGGTGCCGGCCACCGCGTAGGTCGCGTTCACGCGGGTGACCAGGGTCCCGGCATCCACCGAGCCCTGCTCGCGGACCAGCAGCCGCGGCCCCGTCTCCCCCACGGACACCAGGGAGCGGAGTACGTCATGGGTGTCCACGACCGCGCTCAACGCACCCTCCAGGACATGCCGTTCAAGGCCGGACGGAGCCGCGACGATCGCCCACTGGGCGAACCTCGGGCCCACGGCCCGCTCGCCCAGCTCCCGCATCACGGGCGTCCAGGGCACATCGCCCACTCCCACGTCCGGCGGCACCGACGCCTCGCCCGCGAGGCGGCCCACGGCCGCGAGCCCGGCGGGTGTCTCGTGCTCGAAGACGTCCTGCGCCTTGAAGAGCAGGTTCGCGCGGCGGGCGCGTGCGGCCAGCTGCATCGACATGATCGAGTCGCCGCCCAGCTCGAAGAAGCTGTCCTCGACACCGACGCGCTCAAGCCCCAGCACCTCGGCGAAGAGGAGGCACAGTGTCTCCTCGGCCTCGGTCCTGGGTGCGCGTCCGGAGACGCGTTCGGCGAAGTCGGGTGCGGGCAGGGCCGCGCGGTCGACCTTGCCGTTGCGGGTCACCGGCAGGGCGTCGAGGGCGAGCACGACGCTGGGCACCATGTACTCGGGCAGCGCTCGGGCGACGTCGTCCCGCACGAGTACGGGGTCGACCGCCGGGCCGTCCGGGACGACGTAGCCGACGAGGCGGCGCTCACCTGGACCGTCGTCACGGGCGACGACCACGGCCTGGGCCACGGCGGAGTGGGCGGTCAGGGCCGCCTCGACTTCACCCAACTCGACGCGGAATCCCCGGACTTTGACCTGGCTGTCCGCCCGGCCGACGAAGAGCAGCTCTCCGTTGTCGGTCTCGCGCACCAGGTCGCCGGTGCGGTACATCCGCTCGCCGGGCGCGTACGGGCACGCCACGAACCGGTCCGCCGTCGCGCCAGGGCTGTTCCAGTAGCCCCGCGCCAACCCCGCGCCCGCGACATAGAGTTCGCCGGTCACACCCGGCGGCAAGGGCTTGAGGAACGCGTCCAGGACGAAGGCCTTCCTGTGGGGCAGCGGACGCCCGATGGGCAGTACGGAGTCCATCGCGTCGCCCGGCTCCAGTACGTGCCAGGTCGCGCAGAGCGTCGTCTCCGTCGGGCCGTACAGGTGGCGGACCGTGACCTCGGGGCACGCCTGCCGGACCCTCGCCACCGATGCGGCCGGGACCACGTCCCCTCCGGTCAGCACCTCACGCAGTCCCGCGAGGCATTCCGGGGACTCCTCCGCGAGCACCCGGAAGGAACCGGCGGTCAGATGCACCGCGCTCACGCCTGCCTTCACGTGCTCACGCACCTGCTGGGCATCGACGACACCGGGAGCTGCCATCACCACGCGGCCACCGGCGGCCAGCGGCACCCACATCTCGTACAGCGATACGTCGAAGGCGTGCGGGGCATGCATCAGGACCGCGTCCGCCGGGCCGACCCCCCAGTCCCGCTCCCCCACCAGCGCCGCCACACTTCCGTGCGGCACCGCCACGCCCTTGGGCACACCCGTCGAACCCGACGTGTACATCACGTACGCCACGTCATGCGCCGCCACCGGCGTATCGAGCTCCCTGAACTCCCCGCCCTCAGTGGCCGCCTGCGCCTCCTGGACCCGCGGGTCATCCGCCATCAGCAGCCGCCCGGCGAAGCCCTCCGGCACCACGGGGCGGCTCTGCGACGTGCACACCACCACCGCCGGGGCCGCGTCCCCCAGCACGAAGGCCACTCGCTCCACCGGCGAGCTGACGTCCACCGGCACATGGGCGGCGCCTGCCCGCCACACTCCCAGCAGCACGGCCACCAGGTCCGGCGTCCGTTCCATCAGCACAGCGACACGGTCACCCCGCCGGACCCCGTGTGAGGCCAGGTGCGCCGCCCAGCGCCCTGCCTTGTCCCACAACTCCCTGTAGGACTGCGCTCGTTCGCCTTGGACTGCCACCGCATCCGGTGACGCCTCCACACGCTTCGCGATCAGCTCCGGCACCGGCTCACCCGCTGGAGCCACCGCCGCGCCGGGCGTGAGCAGCGCGCGGGCCACGCCTACGCGTCCCACCGCCACCGACGGATCGGCCACCATCCGTTCCAGGACCCGGGTCAGCAGCCCGGCGAGCGCCTCGCCCACGGCTTCGTCGACCAGGTCGGGCCGGTACGTCACATTCACCTGGAGACGTTCGCCGGGGGCGATGCCGATCGACAGCGGGTAGTGCGTCGCCTGGCGGGACTCCACCGTGGTGATGGAGAGCGCGTCGGGTGCGGTCGCCCTTCCGGGCGGCCGGGGGTAGTTCTCGTACACCAGGAGCGTGTCGAAACCCGCTCCCGGTCCCGCGAGTTGCTGGATCTCCGAGAGGCCCAGGTGCTGGTGGGCGAGGAGCGCCGACTGGCGGTCCTGCAGTTCGCGGAGCATGTCGAGCAGCGGCTGCGAACCATCGAGCCGGACCCGTACCGGGAGTGTGTTGATGAAGAGGCCGATCATGGAATCGGCGCCCGGCAGTTCCGGAGGGCGTCCCGCCACCGTCGCGCCGAACACCACGTCCGTACGTCCGGCGAGGCGGGCAAGGAGCAGCGCCCACGCTCCCTGGACGACGGTGTTCACCGTCAGGCCGTTGGCGCGGGCCAGGGCGGCGAGCGTCTCGGTCGTCTCCTGGGTGAGGTGGGAGGAGCGTTTCTTCGGGGGTGTGTCGCCGTGTGCCGGGTTCGCGGGGCCTGCCACGGCCTGCGTCGGTTCTTCCGCGCCTGCCAGCTCCGCCTTCCAGGCGGCTCGGGCGGCCTCCTTGTCCTGGCGGGAGAGCCAGGCCAGGTAGTCGCGGTAGGACGTCGCGGGCGTGAGGGCCGAGGCGTCGCCGCCCGCCGCGTAGATCTCGGCCAGCTCGTTGAGCAGGAGCGGGGCCGACCAGCCGTCCATGAGGATGTGGTGGCTCGTCATCACCAGGCGGTGACGGCGCTCGCCGGTGCGGATCAGGAGCAGACGCATCAGGGGCGCCGCCGCCGGGTCGATCCGGTCCGCGCGTTCACGTGCGGCAAGGCGCTCCGTCTCGGCCGCCGCTTCGGCCTCGGTGAGGTCCGAGACGTCGGCCTCGCTCCACGGCAGGACGACCTCGCGGGTGATGAGCTGCACGGCCTCGCCGGTCTTGCGCCGCTGGAAGCTCGCCCGCAGCGCCGCGTGCCGGGTCAGGAGCGCCTCCCAGGAAGCGCGGAAGCGGGCCGCGTCCAGTGAGCCTTCGACCGCCAGGATGTTCTGCACGGTGTAGACGTCGGGTCCCTGACCGTTGAAGTCCGCGTGGAACAGGAGCCCTTCTTGCAGGGGCGAGAGCGGCCAGACCTCCGCGAGCGCGGAACCCTTGGCGTGCGGAGCCGGCCGGTGGGCGGCGGGTGCGTGCCCCGTGGCGGGGGTGGGAGTCTTCACAGCGAACGCCCTCCTTCGAGCTCTGCTGCCATCGCTTCGAACTGCTCGACCTCGTCCTGGGCGAGCTCGACGAGAGGGAAGTCGGACGGGGTGTGGCCACCCGCTGTCGGGTCGGTGGTGTGGGCTGCCAGGCCCGCGAGCAGGTCGAGCCAGTGGCGGCCGACGCGTTCCGCCACTGCCTCGTCGAGGACCGCGCCGTGCCAGCTCAGCGAGAGGGTCAGCTCGGGCCCCTCGGCGGCGTCGCGGATGGTGGCACCCGCCTCAAGGGTGTGGGTCGCGGGCATGGCCGCCGCGGTGGAGCTTCCGATCGCCTCTTCACCGGCCATCTGCCAGGGCCGGACATCGCCTGTTCCACCGACCGCGGGGAAGCGGCCCATGTAGTTGAAGCCGACCTGCGGGCCGGGCAGCGCGGCGAGCACCAGGCCGGTCTCGGAGTTCAGGTGGCGCAGCAGGCCGTATCCGAGTCCGTCGCCCGGCACCGCCCGCGCCTGCTCCTTGACCGCCTTCAGGAGCGAGCCGACGTCCGGTCCACCGGCTGCGGCCCCCCTCGTGTCGATGGCGGTCAGGTCGAGGCGGATGGGGTGCACGCTGGTGAACCACCCGACGGTGCGCAGCAGATCGGCGTCCTGGACCGGCTTGCGTCCATGTCCCTCGACGTCGATCAGGACCGTTCCGTGAGTGCCGCGCCGCCCTTGGACCACGGCTCCGGCCAGCGTGGCGAGGAGCACCTCGTGCACTCCGCAGTGGAAGAGGGCCGGTGTGGATCCCGCGAGCGTGGCCGCCTGCTGGGGCGGGACGGTCCAGGACCGGTGGCGCATGCCTGCCGCTGTGTCCCGTGCCGGGTCGAGGGCCCGGTGACCGAGGGGTGGTTCCGCCGTCGCCCTGTCGCCGAGCAGCCTGGTCCAGGCGTCGAGTTCCGCGACGCGGTCGCTGCCGGTTGCCTCCTCGACGAGGAGCCTGGACCAGCGCCTGAAGGACGTGCCGACGGGGTCGAGCCCCGGCTCCCGCCCGGCGGCCGCCGCCTCGCACGCGGCGCGCAGGTCCGGGGCCAGGATCCGCCACGAGACCCCGTCCACCGCCAAGTGGTGCACCACCAGGACCAGTCGGCCGACGCGCTCAGGTCCCGCGTCCAGCCACACCGCCTGGACCATCGCACCGGCGAAGGGATCCAGGCGCAGGACCGCATCGCGCGCGGCACGGCCCGCGAGCCCGTCCAGGCTCTCCGTAGGGACCTCCGCAGCGTCGAGCCGGGTGATCAGGCGGGCGGCATCGACGGATCCGCGCTCGCCCACCACCAGGCGGGGTCCGGTGTCGTCGTCGGCCACCGCGTGGGCGCGCAGCATGTCGTGCGTGTCGAGTACGGCGCCCAGGCCCGCCGCCAGGACTTCGCCGCCGAGACCCGCGGGGGTGCCCATCACGACCCACTGAGTGAATCCGCCACCGAGTGCCCGCTCGCCCAGGGCCCGCATCACGGGTGTCCAGGCGATCTCGCCCTCGCCCACGTCCGGTCCCGACACGCGTCCGGCACCGAGCCTGACCACGCGCGCGAGGCCTTCGGGCGACCCGTGCTCGAACACGTCCTGGGCGCTGAAGAAGGCACCCTCCCTGCGGGCGCGGCTCACCAGCTGCATCGAGCTGATCGAATCCCCGCCGAGCCGGAAGAAGTTGTCGTCGGCGCCGACCCGCTCAAGGCCGAGGACCTCGGCGAACAGGGCGCAGAGGATCTCCTCCGCCTCGCCTTCCGGCGCCCGGCCCGACACATGGTCGGCGAAGTCGGGCGCGGGGAGCGCGGGGACGTCGACCTTGCCGTTCGGGGTGACGGGCAGCGTGTCGAGGGCGAGCACGGCCGCGGGCACCATGTACTCGGGCAGCGCCTTGGCCGCGTGATCGCGCACCGATTGCATGTCCAGGGGCCGTGGGTCCACCCGGCGGTCGGCTCGGGCCTCGGCCTGGACCCGGGATTCGGCTCGGGCGTCGGTGCCCACCACATAGCCGACCAGGCGGCGTTCCCCCTGCCGGTCCTGCCTCAGGATCACCACGGCCCGGTCGACGGCGGGATGCCCCCTGAGGGCCGCCTCGATCTCGCCGAGCTCCACCCGGAATCCGCGCACCTTCACCTGTGCGTCGGCCCGACCCGCGTAGACGAGGTCGCCGGTGCCGGTGCGGCGCACCAGGTCCCCGGTCCTGTACATCCGCTCGCCGTGCGCGAACGGGCTCGCCACGAAGCGCCGCGCCGTCAGCCTCGTCCGCCGCAGGTAGCCGCGTGCCAGGCCCGCGCCCGCCACGTACAGCTCGCCCACCGTGTCCGCGGGCACCGGCTGCAGGAACGCGTCAAGGACGTGGGCGGAGGTGTTGGCGACCGGGCGGCCGATCGACGGCTCGTCGTGGGCGCCGAGAGGGCGGCTCACCGTCGAGGCGACCGTCGCCTCGGTGACCCCGTACTCGCTGTAGATCTCGCGGTTCACCGACCACTGACGGCGCAGCTCGTCGGAGACGGGTTCGCCGCCGATGACCAGGACGCGCAGCGCGGGCAGCTCCTCCGGCGGAAGCTGCGCCAGGAGGGTCGGTGTCATCGCGACGTGCGTCACCCGCTGCGTGCGCATCAGGTGGACCAGTTCCTCGCCGGTCGCGTGCCGCCGCGCGGGCGGTGCGAGGACCAGTCGGCCGCCCGCGCAGAGCACCGGCCAGATGTCCGACATGGAGACGTCGAAGCTCGGCGAGACGAGTTGGAGCACCGCGCTGTCCGCGTCGATGCGGTACCGCGCGATGCGGTCGGCGACAAGGTTGCGCAGGCCCCGGTGGGGGACGACCGCGCCCTTGGGGGTGCCGGTCGACCCGGATGTGTAGATCACGTACGCCGCGTTGGAAGCGGTGAGCGGTGTGCGCCGCTCCGCGTCCTTCATCGGGCCGTCCGCGTGACCGGCGTACCCGGTCTGTACGGTCTGTCCGGCCACTGCCCGGGTGGTCAACGGGGCGTCCAGGAGCACCAGTTGGCCGGTGAACTCCTCCGGTACCGCGTCGCGGGTCTGCTCTGCGCAGACCAGGACCGGCGGGGCCACGTCGTCGAGGAGCAGGCGCAGCCGCGCCGGGGGGAGCCCCGGGTCCACGGGGACGTAGACACCTCCGGCCGCCGCCACCGCGAGGAGGGCCGTCACCAGTTCCGCCGAGCGGTCCGCCATGACGGCCACCCGTGTCTCCGGACCCACTCCCCTGTCCGTCAAGCAGCGCGCCAGTCGCCTGGCGCGGGCGGCCAGTTCGCCGTACGTCAGCGAACGCTCGCCGTCGACCACCGCCACGGCGGCGGGCGTGGCCGCGGCCTGCTCGGCGAAGAGGTCCGGTGCCGTCATGTCGGGCATGGCTGCCCGCGCCGACGCGTTTCGCTCCCCCCGCTGCCGTTCCTGCTCCCGCGCCACGAGCGCGCGTTCGGTCTCGGTGAGGATGTCGAGCCGTCCCACCGGCGACGAAGGATCCGCCACCATCTGCTCGATGACGCGCACCAGCGAGGAGACCACGGCCTGGGCCCGGTCGCGTCCCACCACGTCCGGGCGGTGCACGACGAGCCCCCGCAGCCGGGTGTCAGGGACCACGATCAGCGCCAGCGGATAGTGGCCCCTGTCCTCCGGCTCCCCTACGGGACGGATGGCCAGCTCTGCTGCGGCACCGGTCCCGTCGGGCGTCCGGGGAAGGTTCTCGAACACCACGAGCGTGTCGAACACCGCGCCGGGCCCGGCGATTCGGCGGATCTCGCGGAGCCCCAGATGCTGCCGGGACATCAGCCCGACCTGGCGCTCCCGCAGGTCAGCGAGCATCCCGGCGACCGACTGGTCGGCCGCCAGGCTCACCCGTACGGGCACGGTGTTGAGGAACAGGCCGACCGCCGACTCGACCCCCGGCAGCTCCGCGGGACGGCCCGCCACCGGAGTGCCGAACACCACGTCCGTGCGCCCCACCAGCCGGGCGAGCACCTGGGCCCACGCGCCCTGCACGACCGTGTTGACGGTCACCCCTTGGGACCGGGCCAACTCGGCCACACCGCGGGTGAGTTCCTCGGTCAACTCGAACGGCACCGGTTCCGGCACGACCTGCGGCCCGGCCGGCTCGTCGGGCACCATCAGCGTCGGCTCGTCCGCCCCGGCGAACTCGGCGCGCCAGGCGTCGCGCGCCGCTTCCTTGTCCTGACGGTCGAGCCAGGCCAGGTATGTCCCGTACGACGTCGTCGTGGGCAGTGTCCGGCCGTCGCCGCCCGCCGCGTACAGCTCGGAGAGTTCCGCGAAGATGACGTCGGTGGACCAGCCGTCCACCAGGGAGTGGTGGACGGTGACGATCTGGCGATGCCGGCCGGCGCCGAGGCGTATCAGGAGCAGCCGCAGCAACGGTGCCGCCCGGAGGTCGAACTTCTCGGCACGCTCGGCCTGGGCCAGGCGCGCCACCTCGGCGGGCACATCACCCTCCGGCAGCTCCGAGAGATCGGCCTCGCGCCAGGGCAACTCGGCGCCGTCCGTGATGACTTGCACCGTCTGCCCGGAGTCGCGCTGGTGGAAGCTCGCGCGCAGCACGGCGTGCCGGGCGAGCAGTGTCCGCCACGACGTCCGCAGACGGTCGGCGTCAAGAGGGCCGTCCAGGGCCAGCGTCCGCTGGCTCGCGTACACGTCCGGCCCGTCGTCGTCGAAGGTGGCGTGGAAGAGCATCCCTTCCTGGAGCGGCGACAGCGGCCATACGTCCACCAGCCCTGGCACCGCGGCCCGCAGCCGGTCGGTCTCGTCCTCGCGGAGGTCGCCCATGAGCGAACCGGCGGAGCGGTCGCGCCCGGTCGTCTCCTGCCGCTCCCCGGGCCCGCCCGGCACCCCGGGCCGCTCCCCGGACCCCTCCCCGGACCGGGCGACCGCGGCCAGGGCCGCCGGTGTCGCGTGCTCGAAGACGTCCTCCGCCCTGAAGAACAGGTGCGCGCGCCGGGCGCGGGCGGCCAGTTGCATCGACATGATCGAGTCGCCGCCGAGCTCGAAGAAGCTGTCCGCGACGCCGACGCGTTCCAGGCCGAGCAGCTCCGCCATCAGGGCGCACAGGACCGCCTCGTCCTCGGTGCGCGGCGCGTGGCCCGTGACCTTCGCGGCGAAGTCGGGGGCGGGCAGGGCGTCGCGGTCGACCTTGCCGTTGCGGGTCACGGGGAGGGAGGCGAGGGCCAGTACCGCGGTGGGGACCATGTACTCGGGCAGTGTCCTTGCTACGTCGTCGCGGACGAGCCGGGGGTCCAGTCCCTCCGGCTCCTCCGGGACGACGTAGCCGACCAGGCGGCGTTCACCGTGCCGGTCCTCGCGGGCGACGACCACGGCCTGGGCCACGGCGGGGTGGGCGGCCAGAGCCGCCTCCACCTCGCCCAGCTCCACGCGGAATCCCCGGACTTTGACCTGGCTGTCCACGCGGCCGACGAAGAGCAGCTCTCCGTCATCGGTCTCGCGCACCAGGTCGCCGGTGCGGTACATCCGCTCGCCCGGTGCGTACGGGCACGCCACGAATCGGTCCGCCGTCGGACCGGGGCTGTTCCAGTAGCCCCGCGCCAGGCTCGGCCCCGCCACGTACAGCTCCCCCACCGTGCCGGCGGGCAGCGGCCGCAGCGCCGCGTCCAGGACGAAGGTCCGCCGGCGGGGCAGCGCGCGCCCGATCGGGAGCACGGAGTCCGTCTTGTCGCCCGGCCGCAGCACGTGCCAGGTCGCGCACAGGGTCACCTCGGTCGGGCCGTACAGGTGCCGGACGGTCACGTCCGGGCAGGCCTCGCGCACGCGGGCCACGGAGCCGGGCGGGACCACGTCACCGCCGGTGAGCACCTCGCGCAGTCCGGTGAAGCAGTCCGGGGACTCCTCGGCCATGACGCGGAACGAACCCGCGGTCACGTGCACGGCGCTCACGCCGTTCTTGACGTGCCTGCGCACCTTCTGGCCGTCCACCGCGCCCGGTTCGGCGATCACCACGCGGCCACCGGCGGCGAGCGGCACCCACATCTCGAACAGCGTGACGTCGAAGGCGTGCGGGGCGTGCATCAGGGCCGCGTCGTCAGGGCCGATCGCCCAGCCTTCCTCGCCGACAAGCGCCGCGACGCTTCCGTGCGGCACCGCGACGCCTTTGGGCACCCCGGTCGAACCCGACGTGTACATCACGTACGCCACGTCCCGCCCGTCCACCGGCGCGCGGACGTCGCCGCCGTCGAGGGCTGCCACCGCCGCCCGCACCCGCGCGTCGTCCACCACCTGCACGGCGGCGCTCTGCGGCACCACGCCCCTGCGGTCAGCGGTGCACAGCACCACCGCGGGAGCCGAGTCCTCGACGACGAAGGCGATGCGCTCGGACGGTGAACCCGCGTCGACGGGAACGTAGGCCGCGCCCGCCCGCCACACGCCCAGGAGCACCGTCACCAGCTCCGGCGACCGCTCCATCACCACCGCGACGCGGTCGCCCCGGCCCACTCCGAGTCCGGCCAGATGCGCCGCCCACTGGCCCGACCGCGTCCACAACTCCGCGTACGACAGCGTCCGTTCGCCCTCGACCGCGACCGCGCCGGGCGACGACTCCACCCGTGCGGCGATCAGCTCCGCCACCACCGACGACTCCACCACTTCCCCCTTCAGGCAGGCGCTCAGCGCTCGTCCGGATCGGCACCGAGGCGCAGGATGTGCTCGCCGCCGACCGCCGGCGGCGGACCGCTGCCGCCGAGCACGGGGCCGCTCCCGCCAAGGACGGGTCCGCTCCCGATGACAGGTCCCTGCAGCACGGGCTCCTTGCGGGCAACCGGCCCCGCTCCGTTGGTGCTGGGGCGGTTGAACTGCGTGTGGTAGAGCTCGGAGTAGAGGCCTCCTGCCGCGAGGAGTTCCTCGTGTGTCCCGCTCTCACGGACGACGCCCTCGTCGATGACGAGGATCTGGTCCGCCTCACGGATGGTGGACAGACGGTGGGCGATCACCAGCGAGGTCCTGTCCCGCAACGCGGTGGTCAGCGCCAGCTGGATGGCCGCCTCGGACTCGGAGTCCAGGTGCGCGGTGGCCTCGTCGAGCACCACGATGGAAGGCGCCTTCAGGAGAAGCCTGGCGAGGGCGAGGCGTTGCTTCTCGCCGCCGGAGAGCCGGAAGCCGCGGTCGCCGACCACGGTGTCGAGGCCGCTCGGCAGGGATCGGATCAGGTCGCCGATCTGGGCCGCGTCGCAGGCTCGGAGCAGATCGCGCTGGGTCGCGTCGGGGCGTGCGTAGGACAGGTTCACGCGGATCGTGTCGTGGTAGAAGTGCGCGTCCTGGCTGACCACGCCGACGACGTCGCGCAGCGAGTCGAGGCTGACGTCGCGCAGGTCGTGGCCGTCGATGCGGACACTGCCCGAGGTCGGGTCGTAGAGGCGGGACACCAGATGGGTGGCGGTGGTCTTGCCGCCGCCCGACGGGCCGACAAGGGCGGTGAGTTTGCCGGACGGCACCCGGAAGGTCATCCCGTGGAGCACCTCTGCCGTCTCCTTGGCCCGTTCGACCGCGGACAGGGCGTTGGACTCGAGCGAGGCCAGCGACACGTCACTGGCGCGCGGGTACCGGAAGGACACCTGGTCGAACTCGATCTCCGGTGCGGGGCCGCTGCCCGGAGCGGCGAGGGCGACCGGGTCCGGCTTCTCCTCGATGAGGGGCTTGAGGTCGAGCACCTCGAAGATCCGGTCGAAGCTGACCATCGCGGTCAGCGCGTTGGACTGCAGGCTGGACAGCTGCGTGATGGGCCCGTAGAGCCGGCCGAGCAGCGCGGCGAGGGCCACCAGCGTTCCGATGCGGAACACGTCGTTGAGCACCAGGCCGCCGCCGACGCCGTACACGAGGGCGGTCGCCAGGGACGCGAGCAGGGCCATGAAGACGAAGGAAAGCCTGCTGTACACCGTCCAGATGATCCCGACCTGGCGCACCTCGCCCGCTCGCGCCTCGAACGCGGCCGCCTCCTCGCGGGGGCGCCCGAAGAGCTTGGCGAGCATCGCCCCGCCCACGTTGAAGCGCTCGTTGATGATGCCGCCGAGCTCGCCGTTGGCCTGCATCTGCGCCCTGGAGTAGTGCTGCAGGCGCCGCCCCACGTAGATGCCGGGGATGATGAACAGGGGCAGCATGGCGATGGCGATCAGGCTGATGATCCAGGACAGATAGAACATCTCGGCCAGGACGAGCGCCACGGTCAGCACGCTGGTCGCGGAGACCAGCATCGTGGTGAGGGCCTGCTGGGCCAGCATGACGTCGCCGTTGAGGCGGCTCGCGAGCAGGCCCGTCTGGGTCCGCGTGAAGAACGCCATCGGCTGTCGCTGTACGTGCTTGAAGACCTCGACCCGCAGATCGTGGCTGACGCCCTGCCCGATGCGCCCGGAGAAGTAGCTCTGCACGAGCTGCGCCACCGCGTCGACGACGGCGAGTCCTGCCACGACGAGGGCGACGGTCGTGATGACCCCCGCGTCGTCCTTGAGTATTCCCTCATCGATGATCACTTTGAGGAGCAAAGGGGTCGACACGATGATGAGGGAATCCACCACGGTGGTGAGCAGCAGAAAGGCGAACGCGGGTTTGTGCGACTTCATGTAGGACATCGCCCGGCGCACTGATCCCGGCCGGAGTGATTGCTTCTGGGCCCCGGATTGCGGCCCTCCGACGGTAGGTCCACCAGGTCCTTGGGTGATCAACACGCGACGGAATCCTCCTGCCTCGGCATTACGGAATGGTGCTCGCTGACATGACACGCAATGTGCTCACCGGCAGGACGATACCTTTCTGCATTCCCGTCCGTATTTCCGTCGTCCGGGCCCTCAATTGGGCATGGAAATACCGGCGTTGGAGCAGAGCGACACTCCCTGCGGGACGCATTGCGGAACTCGCGGAACTCGTGGAACTCGCAGGACTCGCAGAACTCGCGGAACTGTCCATGGCCGTGGAAGAGTCCAGGGCCGGCGAGACCGGCGTCCAACCGGGCAGTCTGCCCACTTGGACGCCCGGGGCGTCCTAGGCCGTCTCGGCGACCTTGCGCTGGACGCGCACCGCGACCTCCGCCCACATCTCCGCGCACTCGTTGGCCAGGTAGGCCACGATCCGGCCGCAGTGCGGCGGGGCCTTGTCGATGATCTCGTCCCACTCCTCCGCGCTGATCGTGTGGATGTTGAGCAGTCGCAGCAGGGTGCGGCCGGTCTCGCTGAAGCGCAGTGCCGGGTCCGCGTTGAGGCGTTTGAGGACCGCGGTGCGGTCCTGGCCCGCGTCACGTTCGGGCACGACGGTGGGCCCGGTGCCACCGCTCGGGGCGCTTGCGATGCCCTCGCCGCCGCCCCGTTTCCCGCGCTGTGGCAGCGGGTCCTCGCCGCGCATCATCCGGTTGCGCACGTCGCGGACCGTCTCCGGGGAGATGGACGCGACGCGCGCGATCTGACGCAGGGACAACTGGGGGTTCTCGGCGATGAGTTCGCTCGCCACCCTGCGTCCCTCGGTGCCGTTGAGCGGGCGCACCCGGCCGTCGTGGCCGACCCTGCCCGCTGTGCCGGCCTGCTCGGCCGGGGCCCGTCTGCGGATCTCCGCGACGGTTCCCGGGGCGATACCGCTGACCGAGGCGATCATCCGGTCCGACCACTGCGGGTGCGATGCGATGATGCGCCCCGCGGCGCGCTTCCTGTCCGCCGTGGTCAGCGGCAGACCGTGCGTGACGTTGGACTCGACGGCCAGGACGAAGGCGTCGGCCGTGTCCCCGTCGAAGAACTTCACCGCGATCTTGCGTTGCCCCCGCAGTTCGGCGGCCCGCAAGCGGTGCAGTCCGTCGATGACGCGCATGGTCGATCGGTGCACCGTGATGGGCGGCAACGGGCTCTGCACCACAGCCAGCGCCTCGACGTGTTCCTGGTCTATTCCGGAGATTCGCGGTGAGTCGGCCGTCGACAGCGAAGTGATCTCGACTTCGACGACCATAAGTTGGTCGATCTGCGCATGCCCAGGTATTACCAACTCAAGTCCCCCTAGTGATCTGATGTCGCCCGTGCGCGCATGACCGCCCGCCGGTCAGAATCGGCGCAGCATCCGGGAGAGATCGACCATGAAGTGAAAAGTGGTGCGCGTTCAGAAGACCGGTTCGCCCGATGTCCGGGCGAAGAACGAGGTGCGCGAAAATACGTCACCGCCATCGCGGTGACGAGCCCGAGCCGCACATCTCTCGTCGATTCGCAGAACTACACCCGCACTCGGCGCCACTTCCCCTCCGTCGGGATTCCGCCCCGGTCCTGAATGGAGGCGGAAGCCCGCTGGCCGAACCACGCTCACCCTAACAACGCGCTTTCCGGCCTGGTACCCCTCACTAGCAGAATTGATCTAGGGCTGGAAACCCCTATTCACCCCTATCGGGTGCCCGGACCGACCCCGGCTCGCGTTGGCGGCCGCGTGAGCGTGCGGCCCATCAGCGGCGAAAGGACCGCGACGATGTTCGCGAGGTCGTCGATCTCCGGCCGGGTCACGGCCTGATCGCCGTCGCACAGCGCCGTCCTGGGATCGGGATGTACGTCGATCATGACGCCGTCCGCGCCGACGGCGAGGGCGGCACGGGTGAGGGGGACGACGAGGTCGCGGCGGCCGCCCGAGTGCGAGGGGTCGACGATCACCGGCAGGTGGGAGAGGCGCTGAACCACCGGCACGGCGCTGATGTCCAGGGTGTTGCGGGTGGCGGTCTCGAACGTACGGATGCCGCGTTCGCAGAGCACGATGTCGAGGTTGCCCCGCTGCGCGATGTACTCCGCCGCCATCAGCCACTCCTCGATGGTGGCGCCGAAGCCGCGCTTGAGCAGCACGGGCCTGCCGGCCGCGCCGACGGCCTGGAGGAGCGCGAAGTTGTGCATATTGCGGGTGCCGATCTGCAGCATGTCCGCGTACGGGGCGACCAGTTCGACGCTGGCCGGGTCGATGACCTCGGTGACCACCGGAAGGCCCGTCTCGTTCCTGACGTCGGCGAGGATCCGCAGCCCCCGCTCGCCGAGCCCTTGGTAGGCGTACGGCGACGTGCGCGGTTTGAAGGCCCCGCCGCGCAGCAGCGAGGCACCGGCCGCCTTGGCCATGTGCGCGGCGGCCAAGGTCTGTTCGGGGCTCTCCACCGCGCACGGTCCCGCGATCACGGTCAGGGTGTCGGGGCCGATGGGCACGCCCCCGACCCTGATCACGGACCGGTCGGGGTGGTGCTCCCGGCTGACCAGCTTGTACGGCACCGAGATCCGCACGACGTCGAGGACGCCGCGGCGGTTGGACAGATTGAGGGCGTCGAACGCGTCCACGTCTCCCACCAGGCCGACGATGGTGCGGGTCACACCGCGGCTGACGAACGCGTCACCGCCCGCCGCCCGCACCAGTTCCACGACCGCGTCCACGTCCTGCTGTGTGGCCTCGGGGGCCATCACGACCACCATGGGTTCCTCCCGTTGCTCGAGACGGCTTCGCCGGGTTCGGCGGCACATGCGGACGGGGGGATCCATCAGGCGCCGCGACAACGGTAGGAGTTCCCGGCCCGCCCCTCAACGGATGGCCGGGCCATCGTCCAACTGCTCAATGTGCGTTGCCCGTTGGAGCGGATCCGTCCGCGGCGGGAAGGAGACCTCCACCACGAGTCCGCCGCCCGGCCTGGCGCGTGCGCCGATCACGGCGTCGTGGGCGACACCGATGGCGCGGACGATCGAGAGGCCGAGCCCGTGATGGCCGTCGCCCGCGGTGCGTCCGAGCCGCTGGAAGGGTTCGAAGAGCCGCTCCACATGCTCCGGCGGCACCTCGGGTCCGGTGTTGGCCACGGCGACGACGGCCCGCCCCGCGTGCGTACGGGTGGTGATCTCCACGTGCCCGCCGGGGGTGTTGTAGCCCATCGCGTTGTCGACGAGGTTGGCCACCAGGCGTTGCACGAGCGCCGAGTCGCCCGACGCCGTCGCGGGCTCGATGGCGGTCTCGATGCGCAGTCCCCGCCGCCGCGTCTCCGGGCGCGAGGCCTCCACGACCTCCTCGGTGATCTCCGCGAGGTCGAGCGGTTCGCGGTGGTCGAGGCCGCGCTCGCTGCTGGACAGGGTGAGCAGCGACTCCAGCAGGCGCGCCTGCTGCTTGCTGATCTCGAGCAGCCGCTCGAAGTTCGACCGGAACGACTCGCGGGTGGCGTCGCGGTCGATGAGGGATTCCTCGAGGAGCGCGTGCTCCAGGGTGAGCGGCGTACGCAGCTCGTGCGCGGCGTTGGCGACGAAGCGTTTGTGGGAGTCGAGGGCCGTCTCCAGGCGGCCGAGGAGTCCGTCGACGGTGTCGGCGAGGTCCTTCAGCTCGTCGGCCGGGCCGACGACGGCGAGCCTCTCGTGCATGTTGCGGGCCGAGATGCGCTGGATGGTGCCCGTCATCGTGCGCAGCGGACGCAGGACGCGCCCGGCGACCACCCAGCCGAGCACGATCGCGATCACGGCCATGATCGCCAGTGCGATGCCCGACTGGACAAGGAGGTGGTCCATCTCGATCTCGTGCTGACGCAGCGCCTGGTCGCGCAGTTGC
Source organism: Streptomyces sp. NPDC047525 (assembly GCF_040643025.1). Lineage (NCBI taxonomy): Bacteria > Bacillati > Actinomycetota > Actinomycetes > Kitasatosporales > Streptomycetaceae > Streptomyces > Streptomyces sp. NPDC047525. The sequence continues at coordinate 257,922 of NZ_JBEYTL010000002.1, read as the reverse complement.
TGGGTGATGTCGTTGAGCTGCACGGAGGAGTTGGCCTCGGGATAGCCGAGGTAGAGGCGGCCGTCGGCGCCCGGCGCGAGCACGGGCTCGCCGCCCCGGTTCTTGACGAGGACGAGGTTCGCCGGAGTGCGGGCGACGAGCAGGTTGGTGATGGCGAGCAGCACCACGCCCGAGGCGACGAACAGCACTCCGTACAGGAGCGTCAGGCGTACGCGCACGCGCCGTGGCAGCAGCCTGCGGACGATCCACGGTGACAGGGCGAAGGACGTGGGCAGACGCATGGGCATCTCAAATCCGGTAGCCGCCCCGGGGAACGGTCTCGATCACGGGCGGGTCGCCGAGCTTCGGGCGCAGACGGTTGATGGTCGCCTTGACGGTCGTGGTGAACGGGTCGGCGGCCTCGTCCCACACCCGCTCCAGGAGCTCCTCCGCCGACACCACCCGGCCCTGGGCGGCGAGCAGGTACTCGAGCACCGCGAATTCCTTGGGCGTCAGCGCCAGGCGCACCCCGGCACGGGATGCGATGCGCTGCGCCGGGTCGAGCCGCAGGTCGCCCTGGACGAGGACCGGGGGCAGCGCGGGCTGCGAGCGCCGGGCCAGCGCGCGGATGCGGGCGACGAGTTCGGCGTACGCGAAGGGCTTGGGGAGGTAGTCGTCCGCGCCGAGGCTGAACCCCTCCACCCGGTGGGCGATCGTGCCGGACGCGGTGAGCATCAGGACCCGGGCGTGCATCGGCTGGGTGGCCAGCGCGCTGCAGACCTGGTCGCCGTGGACTCCGGGGAGGTCCCGGTCGAGCACGACCACGTCGTAGTCGACGACCGTCGTGCGTTCCAGCGCGTCCGAGCCGTCGTAGACGACGTCGACCGCCATCCCCTCGCGGCGGAGCACGCGCGCCACCGAATGCGCGAGCTCGGCGTGGTCCTCGACCACCAGTACCCTCATCGCCCACCCCTCGATCGGCACGTCTGATGCGGAGGGGACGAGTGGCGGGAAACGCCGCCGCGGCAGAGGCTGATCATGCGGCACCACGTTGCCCGATCCCACGTCACACACCGGTCACAGCTCCGGTGACGGCCCCCCGTCGACGCGCTCTCGTGTTCGACCTGCTGCTCCCGAAAGCGTACCGCCGCGGTGGTGGATCCTCCGGTCACAGATTCGCGGACCGCAGTGTGACCGGCCGCCGCGTAGAAACGGTGACGCACACGGAAACCCATCAGGAACGCCCGCACGTGGTCCGAGAGAGGAGATGCAGGCCGTGGTCACCAATCCGCGTGGCGACCTGCACCTCCCGCAGCCTCTACACCACGCGAAGACGGTCGCGCGCCCCGCCGTCCTTCCTCCCCTCGTGGCGCCCTTCCCGGTGCCCCTCCCTCCTGCCGGAGCCCGCGACGGGCACGGGAACGGGGCTGAGTTTCGCCGCCAGGTCCGCCCGGCGCTGGACGGCGAGCTTGCGGTACGCGCGCGTCAGGTGCTGCTCGACGGTGCTGATCGTGATGAACAGCTTGTCGGCGATCTGCCGGTTGGTGTGGCCGCGGGCCGCGAGCGTCGCCACGCGCAGCTCCGCGTCGCTGAGCTCGTCGGCCCCGCGCCGGGCTCCGGACGGCCACGGCTGCTCGGCGGGAAGGGAGTTGCCGGTGTCGGCCACCGGCGACACCCTGGGGACGGGAACCCCGCACTCCCGCCCCAGCTGCTGCGCCTTGCGGGCGAGAGCACGGGCCCGGCCGCCGTTGCCGAGCTCGCGATGGGCGCGGGCCAGCTCGTCCGTCGCGCGGGCCAGCTCCACGCGGTGGCCGCGCTCCCGCAGGGTGTCGATGGCTTCGCCCAGGAGGGAGAGCCTGCGCCCGGGGTGGAGCGCACTGGCGAGGACCCGCAGCGAGACGCCGCGCGTCCAGGCGGCCCCCGCGTTCGGCCCGCCGGTCAGGGCCAGTTGCTCCTGAGCGAGCGTCCGGGCCCGGTCGTCGTCACCGAGCAGCAGGTGGGCCTCGGCCGCGTCGGTCCGCCACGGGACGAGCGCGGGCAGATCGAACTCCCAGCGGGTCATGAGGTCGCCGCACGCGTGGAAGTCGTCGAGCGCCGCATAGGGGCGTCCGGCGGCGAGGTAGTAGTGACCGCGCGCCCGGAGGTAGAGCAGTCCGTCGGGGGTGTGGAACGCCGACTCCGGTACGGGGATCGCGAGTTGGGCCGCCGCCTCGTCGAGCCGGCCCATGGCGGTCTTGGCGTACACGGAGGTGGCGACCGGCGAGGCGATGGCCACGCCCCATCCCTCGGGCGGGACCAGCGTGACCGCGAGGCGCGCCGACTGCTCGGCGGCGGCGAGTCCGCCGAGCCTGAGTTCGATGCGCGCCCTGACCGCGGCGAGGAGAGCCTGCCACATGGGTGCGCCGCGCTCGGCGGCTTCCTTGGACAGCGTCTCGCACCAGAGGGCCGCGGTGTCCAGACGGTCGGCCAGGACAAGGGAGTTGAGGGCGACGACGAGCGCGGTGAGCGTGCCGTCGTCGAGGCGGGTGCTCTGCAGTATCTGCTCGGCCCTGACCACCACGTCGTCGCCCGCCCCGTCGAGGACCGCCTTCATCAGGGTCGCCGCGCGCTGATGGGGACTGCGCGCCGGCGTCCGCCCGCGCCGCTCGTCGTCGCCGTGCCGGGCACGGGCGCGGGCGGAGCCGGGGAGACCTGGATATTCGTACGCCATCCAGGACCGTACGCAGTCGAGCCGGCGCGAGGCCTGTGCCGCCGGCTGCCCGGGGGCCTCGGGTCCCGCGCCGCCCCGCTCGGCGGCGTCGAGGATCTCCAGGACCGAGTCCGCCTGGCCGAACCAGAGGAGATGGCCGACGAGTTCGACCGTGTGCCGGGCCCCGAGGCCGCCGTCGAGCGCGTCCGCCGTGAGCTCGGGCAGGTGCCGGGCCGCGGTGGCCGGGTTGAGCCGCCATCCGGCCCGGGTCAGCTCGGCCCTGATGGCCACGGACTGCCGGGCGTCGGTGCAGGTGTCGCGGGCGGCGCGCAGGCAGGTGAGGGCCAGTTCCACCTCGTCGTCGGCCAGCGCGCGCTCGGCCGCCTCAAGGAGCGTGCTGAGCGCCCACGGGGCGTCGATGGGCTCGGCCGCGATCAGATGTTGCACCACCACGGTCGCCGCCTCGCCGTGCTCGTGCAGCACTTGGGCGACGCGGGCCTCGAGGCGGGCGCGGTGTGCGGGCTCCATGCTCCGCAGGACCGCGGTCCGTCCCGCTTCGTGGCGGAACCAGCCGGAGTCGAGCAGCCCCGCGTCGTTCAGGGCGCGCAGGCTGCGGTGGACCGACTCCCGGCTGGTTCCCAGGACTTCCACCAGCTCGGCGAGCGGCACGTCGGGTCCGACCACCGCCAGCGCCCACGCGGTGTTCCGCGTCGACATGTCACTGCGGAACAGGCCCGTGGTCACGGCCTGTGCGAAGGCCTCGCCCGGCAGGAGAGCGGCCGAGCCGCACCCGCCGCCGTCCGCCGTACGGCGGTCCTCGATCAACGCCCTGGTGAGGAGCGGGTTTCCGCCGCCCGTCCGATGGAGATCCGAGACGAGCTGGCGCGTCCCCCACCCCTCGTCTCCGAATCCGGAGATCATTTCGGCCACTCCGCGCCGCTCGAGCGGTCCGAGCCTGATATTGCGGCAGCCCGGCAGACGCAGCAAGTCGACGTGTAATCGCGTATTTCCGGCCAGAAATCCGTTGTTCTCGCCCAGGACCACCAGAATGCGGCTGGTGTCGAGTCGGCGGGCCAGGTAGAGGACGCATTCCAGGGAGTGGCCGTCGGCGTGGTGCACGTCGTCGATGCTGAGCACCACCGGCCTTTCCCTGGCCTGTTCCAGGACAATCCCGCAGAGCTTGGGAATCTCATTCATCACGACGGCGGGCAGCACCCCCTCGGCCCGCCGAATCTGCGCGGCCACCGCCATCAGGTCCACAAGGCGGGCCGCGCGCTTGGCGTCGGCCCCCGGCAGATCCGCGCCGAGCAGCAACTGCCCCATCACGCCAAGGGGCAGGTCACTCTCCGCCTCTGACGCTGTGGCCTGCAGGAACAACGCGCCCGCGGCGCTTGCGCGTTCACCGAACGCGCGCAACAGCGCGGTTTTCCCGCTGGCCACCGCGCCGCTTACCAATAACACTCCGCCATGCCCCGCCATACAGGCGTTGAGCATGCCATCCATGATCGAGAATTCTTCCCCACGGTCCACCAAGTTCATGAGCCGACTTCTCCCCCGCGCCTGACGGCTGATCCTAGAGCGGCCGGACGGTCAGCCGGATCTCACCTTTCGACTTGCCCGGCCACTTGCTTGAAGACTCTGCCATATCTGAAAATCAACCACCAGCGTTATTTGACTCAATGATGTCGAATAACCGTCGTGAACGCGCCACTTGGCCGAAGACCGGACTTCCCTGTTCCATATCTCCGGGAAACTCCTGTGGTATTGCCGGGAGTACGGAAACCAATGGAATTTTGGAAGGTTCTCCGGGACTCGCGCAAAGAGACAGCAGATGCGGCAGAGAACACCCGTGACGACTGAGCCGGCAGGACGAATGGCGCGAACGGCACGGCCCGGCCGCACGAGGTGTGACTTATTCATCGCCCATTCGTACGCAGCCCCAACACCCCATGCTCAAGACGATGTTGCTGTGGCAGACTGCGGCGATCCAGCCTCTCGCAGCAGCAACGGAGTACGTCATGACCGCAGGTGTGCCAAGGCCGACGATCGACACCAGCAATCCGCACCCCGCGCGCGTCTACGACTGGCTGCTCGGCGGCAAGGACAACTACCCCGTGGACGAGGCTGTGGGCGAGAAGCTGCCGCCCGAGGCGAAGGACGCCGCGCGGCAGAACCGCGCGTTCATGAACCGAGCGGTCGCCTGGCTCGCCTCCCAAGGCGTGGACCAGTTCCTCGACATAGGCACCGGGATCCCCACCGCGCCGAACCTGCACCAGATCGTCCAGGAGGTCGTGCCGTCGGCGCGGGTCGTCTACACCGACAACGACCCCATCGTGCTGCGCCATGCGGAGGCCCTGCTGGTCAGCAGCCCCGAGGGGATCACCGACTACATCCAGGCGGATGTCCGCGAGCCGCTGGAGATCCTCGAACACGCCCGTGGCCTCCTCGACTTCGAGCGCCCGATCGCCCTCTCCCTGATCGCGCTCATGCACTTCCTGCCCGACGACCAGGATCCGTACGGCATCGTGGGCACGCTGATCGGCGCTCTGCCCTCCGGCAGCCACCTGGTCCTTTCGCACGCCTCGTCCGACATCTACCCGGAGCTGGCCGAGCGGGTCACCGCGGAGTACGCGAAGGGCGGCATCCGGCTCGGCTTCCGCACGCGTGCCGAGGTCACTCGCTTCTTCGACGGGCTCGACCTCGTCGAGCCGGGCCTGGTGACGGCCCCTGAGTGGTTCAAGGCCACCGCGCAGCCGGACGCGGAGGGCAGCGGGATCTACGCGGCGGTGGCGCGCATTCCCTGAGCCTCAGCCGCCGTCGAAGCCGTCAGCTGCCGCCGCGCTGCGCTCGTTGGCCCGGTCGATCTCCGCCATGTGCTCCTCGGCCCATGCCCTGACCGCGGCGAGCGGCCCCTCCAGGGAGAGCCCCAGCGCGGTCAGCCGGTAGTGCACGCGCGGCGGCACCGTCGGCTCCACCCGGCGGGCGACCAGGCCGTCGCGCGTCATGGCCTGCAGGGTCGTGGACAGCATCTTCTGCGAGACACCCGGCATACGTCGCCGCAGCTCGGCGAAGCGGACCTCGTGAGGCTCGGCCTCCGCGAGGACCTTGACCGCCATCGAGGTCCACTTCGTACCGATGCGGTCGAGGAGCCGGCGGGTCGGGCAGTCGGGATCGAAGAGATCCCCGCGCGTCGCCTCCTGGGGACTCACCTTGGGACTGCGCTTGGGCTTGGCCTTGGGAGGGGTGGTCACCTCGGGCTCACCACCTGTCGGGAAAGTGCGTTCTTGGCAGGCCAGGGACGGTTACCTAGCCTCATGTGGTCACCAATGGTAACCACCTCGGAGCGACTCACCATGCGCCTCCCCTCAGCCGAACTCACCTCCCCGGGCATCTCCCTGCGGCGGATCACCACCAACGGCATCACGGCCAACGTGGCGATCGCGGGCACCGGCCCCGCCGTCCTGCTGCTCCATGGCTTCCCCCACACCTGGCAGCTCTGGAGCGAGGTCATGCCCCGGCTCGCCCGGCGGCACCGCGTCATCGCCCCGGACCTGCGCGGACTCGGCGCCAGCACCCGGGCTGCCGACGGCTATGACGCCGACAGTCTCGCCACCGACGCCGAAGGACTCCTCGACGCGCTCGGGGAGCGGAGCGCGGCGGTCGTCGGCATCGACGCTGGCACGCCTCCCGCGTTCCTCCTCGCGCTGCGACGCCCCGATCTCGTACGCAGGCTCGTCGTCATGGAGTCGCTCCTGGGGCCCCTGCCCGGCGCGGAGGACTTCCTCGCCGGGGGCCCGCCCTGGTGGTTCGGCTTCCACTCGGTTCCCGGGCTCGCCGAGAGCGTCCTCGCGGGGCACGAGGCCGAGTACGTGGACTGGTTCCTGACCACCGGCACGCACGGCCGCGGTGTCCCCGACCGCGTGCGGGACGCCTTCCGCAGCGCCTACACCGGCAGTGACGCGCTGCGCTGCGCCTTCTCCCACTACCGGGCCATGCCCACCAGCGGACGGCAGATCCAGGCCGCCGCCGCGCACGCCAGGCTCACCATGCCGACGATGACGATCGGCTCCCACCCCGTCGGAACGGCCCTCGAACGGCAGGTCCGCCCCCTCGCCGACGACCTGACGGGCCGTCTCGTCCCGGACTGCGGCCACATCATCCCGCTGGACCGCCCCCGGGCCCTGCTCGACCTCCTCGGCCCTTTCCTCGCCGCCGGTCTCCCTGGCCTGGACGGCTAGTCGCCGCGGGTGAACATGTCGAGCAGGCCCTGCGGCGCGTCCTTGCCGAAGCAGAGGACGAGGCTGTCCGCGGACGCGGCTGCGGCGTTCTCGCTGCGCGGGAACAGCGCCTCTTCGTAGGCGGCGAGCGCCGCTTCGGTGGCGCCGGGATGCGCGGCAACGGCACCGGCGAGTTCGGCTCCGTCGAGCATGGCGAGGTTGGCACCCTCCCCCGCGAAGGGGGACATGACGTGGGCCGCGTCACCGAGCAGCGTGACGCCCGGGACACGGTCCCAGCGGTGGCCGATCGGCAGGGCGTGGATGCGGCGGGGGATCAACACGCCGTCGGCGTCGGCGACCAGCGCCTGAAGGCTCTTGTCCCAGTCGGCGAAGTGCTCAAGCACGGCGGCCTTGGCGAGGTCCGTGGCGTCGGCGGTGAAGTCGACGGAGGAGATCCAGTCCTCGGGTGCCTTGAGCGCGGTGTAGACGTGCAGGCTGCCGTCGGGCTCGCGGTGGGCGAGGAAGCCCTTGTCCTCACCGAGCGCGAAGAGCATGCCGCCGCCCACGACGGCGGCGCTCTCGGGGTGACGGACATCGGCGTCGAGGAGGTCCGCCTCGACGAAGGAGAGGCCGGAGTAGGCGGGAGTGGCCTCCGAGACCAGGGGCCTGATCCGGGACCAGGCTCCATCGGCGCCGATCAGGAGGTCGGTGGTGAACGTGGAGCCGTCGGCGAGGGTCACCTCGTGGCGACCGCCACCGAGCGGACGCGCCCCGGTGACCTTCGCGCCCCAGTGAACGGCGCCGTCCGGCAGCGAGCCGAGCAGGAGGTCGCGCAGCTGGCCGCGCTCGACCTCGGGACGCCCGCCGTCGCCCTCGTCTTCTTCCGCCATACGGACGACGGCGTCCTTGTCCAGGACGCGCGTGGCCTCGCCGCCGGGGTGGACGAGCGCGCGGAACTCCTCGTACAGATCGGCGGCGCGCAGGGCGGCCTGACCTGACTCCTCATGGATGTCGAGCATGCCGCCCTGGCCGCGGGCTGCCGCCGAGGCCTCCAGGTCGTACAGGGCGGCCTCGATGCCGTTGACGTGCAGGACACGGGCGAGGGTGAGGCCTCCGAGGCCCGCGCCGACGATGGCGATGGGGTGGTGCGGGGTGTGCGTGGTGTGCGTGGTCATGGCGACGCTCCTTGGCGTGCTGGCGGCTTGCGAGGTGCCGGTGCTCAGCTCCGGGGGCTTTCGGGCGGGAGAGGCGTACGCAGGATGCCGTCGATCAGCGCGCGCAAGCCCCAGGAGAGACGGGCCTCCGGATCGCCGGACAGGAGCTCGGCGGCGAGCCCGGCGACGTGCGGATGGGTCCGCTCGGGCGCGTCCCGCAGGGCTTCGGCGAGCGCGTCCCACTCCTGCCGGGCGCCCTCGGCCCGGCCGCCCGGGGAGTGCTCGGCGGCGGTCGCGGTGGCGTGCTGCAGCAGCAGGTCGACGCCCCAGGCCGCCTGCCCCGGCGGGACCCCGCCCTCGTCGAGCAGGGCGAGCAGCGTCTCGATGAGACGCAGGTAGTGCTCGCCCCTGGGCCGGGCCACCAGCGCGGCCATGGCGAGGCCGCGGTGACGGAAGAGCACCGCGGTGTAGGAGGTGAGCACCTTCTCCAGGCGCTCGCGCCAGTCACCCCCGTCCGGCGCAGCCTCGACCGTGCCGAGGAGCTCGTCCAGGATCGCCGCGTGCAGCTCGGCGGTGTTGCGGACGTAGACGTACAGGGAGGCGGGCCCGGTGTCGAGCTCCTGGGCGAGCCGGCGCATGGTCACCTTGCCCAGGCCTTCGGCACGCATGATCTCCACCGCGGCGGCCACGATCCCGGCCCGTGTCAGGGCGGGCTTCGCCGGGCGCTCGCGGCGGCTGCGCGGGGCATCGGAATGAGCTGTCATACGACCACCATAGCGAACATGTTCGTTACGAGCACGTTCGGAGCGAACATGTTCGCTCCGATGGACCCCTCGCGAGCACCCGCGCACTGCGACCGGCTGTGACCCACAACGCTTCCAGGGACTTGGTTGGCGATCAGCGAGGGCGGGCATCACCGTTGGGCAGGACGGCCGCGCAAGACATGTCGTGGCCCCGGCCAGCGGAAGTCCTCGCGAGCAGCCGGAAGTCCCAGGGGAGGGAAGTGAGTCGCCATGCGTGCGCACAAGCGCGCCCATCGGCACGTCGCCCGCGTCGAGTACGCACTGCCTCAGGAGGCCGCATCGGCCGGCCGGGCGCGGAGACTGACCTCCGCGTTCCTGACCCGGCCCCGTCGGCACCTGACGGAGGTGGACGCCGAGCGGGTGGACGACGCCACGTTGATCGTGTCCGAACTCGTCACCAACGCCACCCAGCACGGCCACAGCTCCTGCCGGCTGCGCCTCGAGGTGTCCGACGACCACGTGACCGTCGAGGTGCACGACGCGAGCCCCGTCGGCCCGCGTGCGCTGAAGCCGAGCACCGAACGGGAGAGCGGGCGGGGCCTGGCGATGGTGCGTCACCTCGCCGCGCGCCTCGAGGTCGTGGGCAGCGGCCGCCGCGGCAAGGCCGTTCGGGCGGTGCTCGCCTGACGACGCCGTGAGCCAAGCGCACGCGCACGGCCACGCCCACGCCCAGGACCGCGGCATCGGCATCGGCATCGGCATCGGCTGCAACGTCCTCGCAACCTTGCCCGGCGTTGACTGGAGCACCGCCTCGACGGCGGCCCGGTGACCAAGGAGCGGCTGCCCATGACCGATACCCCGCGCGTGGAGCTGACCCCCGCCGCCGCCGATCTGGTGAGGCGGCTGCGGGAGGCCCACGGACCGCTGATGTTCCATCAGTCCGGCGGCTGCTGCGACGGCAGCGCGCCCATGTGCTTCCCGGAGGGCGAGTTCCGGACCGGTGACTCCGATGTGCGGCTGGAGTCGCTGGCCGTGGACGGCGTGGCGGAACCGGTCTCCTTCTGGATGTCGAAGAGCCAGTACGACGTGTGGAGCCATACGCGGCTGATCGTGGACGTGGTGCCGGGCCGTGGCAGCGGCTTCTCCCTGGAAGCCCCGGAAGGCGTACGTTTCCTCATCCGTTCACGATTGGTCGGCACATAGCCACCGACGCGGCACCCGTCCGGCTCTGCCCTCTGGTGCACTTTCTGACCGACCCTCAGACTGAGGCGGTCGGTCGGCCAGTGAGACATCAGGGGGCACGGTGGCAACACGGCGCAAGCACACCTTGGGACGGTTCAGAACGGCGAGAGCGGCGCTCTCGGTACTGACGGCATTCGGCACGCTGGCCGGTGCGGCTCTGATGGGAGCGGCACCGGCCAGCGGCGTGGAGACGACCGGGGCACCGGCCGGCGGCGTGGAGACGACCGGGGATTCAGCCGCGTCGATGATCGCGCCGGGCGTGCAGTACCGGCGGTTCGACGTCGTGGCCTCCCACGGCATGACCCGCGCGCACGTACTCGATGTCGACCTGAGCAACCGGCAGACCAGTGTCGGATTGCTCTATCCGGGTGCAGTTGGCGCCCGATCCGTCGTCTCCGCCCTCGCGGACGGTGCGGGGGCGGTCGGCGGGATCAACGGCGACTTCTTCAACATCTCCGAGACCCAGCATCCGGGCGTCGAGGCCACCGGCGCACCCGTCGGCCCTGCCGTCGCACACGGCCGGGCCCTCAAGGGGGCGGTGCCCAACGGTCAGCGCTTCGGTCCCGCGATGCCTCCCGGGGTGACCACCGAAGCCGTGCTCGGCGTGGGCCTCGACCGCAAGGCCCGCATGGACAACCTCCGGCTGGACGGCGAAGTACGCACCGATCAGAAACGGTTGCCCCTCGGCGGACTCAACCAGTACGCCCTGCCCGTGGGATCCGTCGGCGCGTTCACCAGCGACTGGGGCAGCACGTCGCGGGTGCGCTCCACCTGCGGCACCGACACGAACCGCGGCGCCCCCTGCAGCACGGACACCCATGAGGTGACGGTGCGCGGCGGCCGTGTCGTGGGGTCGGCGGGATCGCCCGGCAGTGGGCCCGTGGCCTCCGGCAGCACGGTCCTCGTCGGCCGCGAGGCGGGTGCGCAGGAGCTGCGCAAGCTGTCGATCGGCGACCGGGTGCAGGTCAAGCACCGCCTGGTGGCGGCCAAGTCGCGCGTCCCGTTCCGCTTCGCGCTCGGCGGCTACCCCATCCTGCGCGGCGGCGCCCCGCTGCCCGGCCTGGACGCCGTCACCCCGGCCGTGCGGACGGCGGCCGGAATCTCCGACGACGGCAGACGCCTCCTGCTCCTCTCCCTCGACGGCTCCCCCGAGTTCCGTACGGGGCTGACCATCGCGGAAGTGGCCCGGACCCTGACGGAGTTGGGCGCCCAGGACGGCTTCAGCCTGGACGGCGGCGGTTCCTCCACACTCGTCTCGTCCGCCACCCTGGTCGCGAAGGCCCCGGGCGCGGAATCCGTCACCGTACGCAATCACCCCAGCGGCGGCGCGGAACGCCCGGTGGCGAACGGCATCGGCGTCTTCTCCCAAGGCTGACCCCAGGACTGATTCCAGGACTGGCCCCAGGGCTGATCCCAGGGCCGACCGGCGCCGGGTGCGAACGCAGGTACGGCTTCCTGACAAGTAGGGGGTGAGACCGCCGACCGGCGGTACGGATACGGAGGTCCCGTGACCACGGACCTGGACGACGAGGAGCTGCTGGCCCGCACCGCGCGGGACCCGGCAGCCTTCGAACCGCTGGTGGTGCGCCACTCGGCGGCTCTCCACGGCTACTTCGCACGCCGGGCGCCCGCTGCCGCCGACGACCTGCTCGCCGAACTCTGGCTCCAGGCGTACGCGGCCCGGCGCGGCTTCGACGCGGCCCGCGGACCCGCGAGGGCCTGGCTGTTCGGCGTGGCCCGCAACGTCCTTTCGGCGCACTGGCGGCGGCTGGCGCAGCAGCGCACAGGGCCGCCCGGCGAAGGCCTCGACGACGACCCGTGGGAGGCGGTGGACGCCCGGCTCGACGCGGCCGCGGTGGCGCCGCAGCTGCGTGATCTGCTCGCCGGACTCCCGCCGGACGAGCGGGAGTTGCTGCTCCTCGTCGCGTGGGAGCAGCTCACGCCCGGCGAGGCCGCCGCGGCCATCGGCATCCCCGCGGGGACGGCTCGCTCCCGGCTGCACCGCGCCCGTACCCGGCTGCGCTCGAACGCGCCCCTCAAGCTGACAGGAGACCTGGCATGACCGAACGCGGTGACCTTCTCGACTTTCCCGGTGCCGAAGAACTGATCGCGGCGGGTGACGTGGCACCGCCCGCGCCCGACGTGGCGGCGGCGGCCCGGACCGCGGTGGCGAGCGCCGCGCTGCGCGAGGCGTCCGTGGTCCCGCTGCGCACCCGCGCCGTCCCGCGCCGCAGGAGGCTTCTGATCGCCGCGGCGGCGGTGGCCGCGATCGCCACCGGCGCCGTGGCGTACCCGGTCCTCGACCTGGGGGGCAAACCGGCGGCCACCGCATCGGCGGCCCAGTTCCTGAACGACATGGCGACCGTCGCGGCGGACTCACCGGCCGCTGCCACATCCCCGTACTGGAAGGTCCGTATGGCGACGGTGAACCAGGACGACGGGGATGCGACGACGACCACCTACTTCGACCGGGCGGGCCGCATCTGGACGGTGGACGCGAACGGCACGGTCCACGGGCCGGGCAAGGGGAGCAAGACCAAGAAGTGGTCCGTGGGCGGTAAGTGGCTGACCTGGCCCGCGCTCGACAAGCTGCCCACGGGTCAGAAGGCGCTCACCGCGCTCTTCCCGAGGGACGCCGAGAGCCGCCGCCACCAGGTGACCGCCCTGCTGGAGGACTCACCCGCGAGCCCCGAACTGCGTGCCGCCCTCTTCCAGATCCTCGCGGACACCCCCGGCGTAAAGCTGATCGGTGACGTCAGGGACAGCAAGGGGCGCCCGGGTGTCGCCTTCGAGATCAGGTGGTCCACCATCGGGTTCTCGACCGGTCCCGGCAAGGACGTGAAGTACCGGATGACGGACCGCTACATCGTCGACCCGGACACCGGCTTCCTCCTGGAGACGACCCACAAGAGCCACGGCAAGGGCGGCTCAGCGGACCGCTACACCTGGCTGGAGGTGGGCCCGGCCGACCGCGTCGGCTGAGCCCTGCCCTCCGTGCGGGCGGAACGCGCTCACTCGGTGTCCCGCACCGCCACCAGGCCGTTGAACACGCCCACGTACGCGGTGCCGTCCGGGCCGAGTGTCACCGGCGCCCAGTTGTTGTCGTAGGCGATGCCCGTACCGGCGAGGCGCTTCCACTTGGTCTCGCCGGTGCGGAAGTCGACGGCCGTCAGATACCAGGCATCGATGCCGAGGCTGCTCGGCTCCTTCGTGTAGAAGTACAACAGCCCGGACGCGGTGGACAGTTTGGGCACGTTCGACGGGGCGCGGACGTCGCTCTCCCAGACGGTGTCGCAGCCGCTGCCGTCCTCGCGTACGTCGATCCTGCTGACACCGCCGACGACGCTGCGCCCGAAGGTGAGCGAGGTGATGTTCTCGTAGCCGTAGTTGTTTTCGACGACGAGGCTGTTGCCCCAGGTGATCAGCGAGTTGTCGGTGGTGGACGCGCCGGAGCCGAAGACGGGGACCTTGCAGACGAGGCGCTTGTCGTCGGCGATGTCGTCGCCTCTGCGGTAGACGAGGACGTTCATGCGGTCGTCGGCGTTGTCGGTAATCGCCACGTAGTCGTCGTCGCCCTGGCCGAAGAGGTCGGGTGTGGTGCCCGAACCCTGGTTCACCGAGCCGGGCTTGGTGCCCGTCCCCCGGTCGTAGGTCTGGCGCCAGACGGCTTTCGGGGTGCCGTCCTTCCCGGCCCGGAAGCTGTAGAGCGCGTGGTCGGAGACGATGGACACGCCGTCCTCGGCGACGGAGAACGAGTTCTGGATCTCCTCGCCCTCAAGCCGGACCGAGCGGATGTCACCGGACTTGGGGTCGACGGTGCCGACGCGCCCCTGCCGGGTCACCCACCAGATGCGGCCCTCCCAGTCGGGCATCACCGAGGTGACCGGGTCACACTCACCGCTCGGGTACAGATTCGACCAGGTCACACAGTCGTGCGGGACGTGCGCCGTCAGGTCCCAGTCCTTGTCGACGACGAACCGCCAACTGCCGTCCGCCGCCTGCTCGTGCGCGAGCCGCACGATGTGCTGCCGGGAGTCGGCGAGGACGAGCCGGTCCTTGTCGTCGAGATACGAGTAGGCACCGCCCGAGGTGTCCTTGAAGATCTTCGAGAAGTCCAGGCGCGTGATGGCCTCGACGGTGGAGGGTCGCTGCGGCAGCTTGTACTCGGCGAGCGTGTCCATCGTCTCCGGGTCGAGCAGCTTGACCAGAAAACCGGTGAACGTGCCGCAGACGGTGACGATGCGGCCGGCCTTGTCGAAGGTGACGGTGGCGCACTCACCGCCGAGCGCCGCCATCTTCTCGCTGCTGACCTCCGGCTTCTTCCCGAGCGGTCCGTTCCAGGGGTACGTCCCGCTGCCCGCCGCGTCCGCGTGCATCCCGCTGCGGCCGTTGGCGGCGAGATACGGGTGCTGGGGCGGCTGTTCGCCGGGCAGCGGGCTGGCTTCGGCGGGCGTGCCGGTGTACTGGTCGACGAGCCGGTGCCCCGGCGCCTTCGGTATGTCGTCCGCCTGGGCGGGATACGCGAAGGACGCGGCCGAGACCGTGAGAGCGGTCAGGGCGAGGGCACTGCTGAGGGTTCTGCGACGCGGCATGGGCCGAAGCTAGAGCCAGAGCCTTGAGGTGTCCATGGAAAGTTGAGACTTGTTCATGAACACGCAACGATCACGGTTGCAGGCCGCTGACGATGTCCGCGGCGGCCGTGACCCCGTTGTGAATGGTCGGCGCCATGCTCGAACTCGCCAGATAGAAGCCGAGCAGCGCACAGACCAGGGCGTGCGAGAACTTCAGTGCGCCGTTGCGCAGAAAGACCACTGCCAGGATCACGAGCAGCAGCACCACGGAGACCGAAATGGCCATGGGGACAACCTCCTCCGCCACGTCAACACCGCGGCTCTGGGCCGAGTGTGGCGCAGCGGAGGGACCGTCCGGGCGACCGGCATGTCCTCCGAACGGGTGTTATGTGCCGGGGCGTTGCTTCGGGCGGGCCGGGGCTACTGCCCGTGGGCGTCGAGGAACGACTCCAGGCCCGCCAGGTCGTCGGTGTTCAAGTGGTCGACACCGGCGGCGAGGAGCTCGCCCCACACGGCGTCGCGCGCCGGGCCCGCGAGGTCGGGCGTCGCCCAGAAGCGGACGCGCTGCCCGCGCTTGTGGGCGGCTCCGACGATGCCGCGCAGCTTGTCGCGCTCGGCGGCGGGGATCGCGCCGACGCCCTGCCAGCTGAAGTTGAGCGTCCAGTTGTCGCTGATCAGCGGGATGAGCGAGGCGGGCGCCGCGCTGCCCAGGTCGGCGAGGCGGCCGTCGTAGAAGGCGCGGCGCACGCGCTGGGCCTCCATCGGCGCGCGGGCGGCCCGGTCGCCGGAGATCACCGCCGTCACGGGGCCACGGCGCACCTTGCCGTACGAGTACGTCGTGAACAGGTGCCGGTAGCGCCGGAGGTGGCGGTCGAGTTCGAGGTACGTCGCCGCACCCTCGGTCTTGATGTCGATCAGGAGCTGGAAGGGGGTGCGGTGGTAACCCCGGTACACGGAACCGTGGTTGGCGCGCACGCGGGCGGCCAGGGGGTCCAGGTAGAGCGATTCGAGGGTGCGGGCGGGGTCGAGGTCGATCGGGTCGTGCGCGACCAGGAGCGCGCCGTCGACGAGGTAGATGTCGGCCTCGACGCTGCCGAAGCGGTGGTCCAGCGCGTCGAACAAGGGCCGGGGGTGCTCGTAGTCGTTGTGCGCGTGGGCGCGGACGAGGGGACGGGGTCCGTGTCCGCGCTCGCTCGCCTGGGCGTACGCGGGAACGGCGGCGGTGCCGGCGAGTGCGGCACCGATGGTGAGGGCTCTACGACGGGTGACGAGTGCCACGGAGACTCCCGGAAGGGGCGAGGGGACGACGGGCGGGCCTCAGTGAGTATGAGGCCATGCTCGCGTCAAGAAACCTCCCCGTGCCCGGAGTTGGCGCTATCGACGCCCTTCGTTCATTCCGGCAAACGCAGGGCGACGCAGGGCCACCTCACGCCACGTCACGCCACATCACGGCGTCTCCTCCCGCGGCTCCGTCACCGCACGTCCAGCGGAGCGCTCAGCTCGTCCCAGTGGACGGTGCGCTCGCACCAGCGCTCGAGAAGGACCCGGTCGTGCCCGACCGCGAGCAGCCCTGCGCCGCTCTCCCGGCGGTACTCCTCCACGGCGTGCACGAGCGCCGCCGTCGTCGAGGCGTCCAGCATCGCCGTCATCTCGTCGCAGATCAGCCAGCGCGGGCGGAGCACCAGGGCGCGGGCCAGGCAGGCGCGCTGCAACTGGCCGTCGCTCACCTCGTGCGGCCTGCGGCCCAGGAGGTCCTCGCCGAGGCCGACCGTGGCCGCCAACTCCCTGACGCGCTCGGTGGCTTCGCCGCCGCGCCCGGCCGCGCGCAGCGGCTCGGCGATCAGGTTCGTGAGGGTGAGCCGCGGGTCGGCCGAGAGGCGGGGCTGCTGGAAGACGACGCCGAAGGCGGTGCGCTGGGCGCGGGGTGCGCGGTGCCGCCACCTTCGGGCCGCCTCACCGTCGATGACGACGCGGCCCGCGTCGGGCTTGTGGAGCAGGGCGGCGACCCGGGCCAGGGTCGACTTGCCGCAGCCGCTGGGGCCGAGAAGGCCGACTGAAGCGCCGGGCGCGAGCGTGAGGTCCACGCCTCTCATGACGGGGGCGCGGCGGTCGTATCCGGCGGTGATGGAACGCAGTTCAAGCACGGGGTGCCTCCAGGACGGCCGCCGCATGGGGGTGGTGGCAGGCGACCCCGTCCACCGGCTCGGGAACGGTCCCGCAGGCCTCGTCCGCCCCGGAGCAGCGCGCCGCGAACGCGCACCCGCCCGGCAGCGCGGACAGTTCGGGCGGCATGCCGGGGATCGGCGTGAACTCGCGCTCCGGGAGGGCGTTCAGGAGGCCGCGCGCATAGGGGTGGCGTGGCCCCGGGGTGCCGAAGAAGTCCTCGGCGTCGGCGAGTTCGACGATGCGGCTGGCGTACATCACGGCGACGCGATCCGCGATGCGCTCGGCGGCGGCCAGGTCGTGGGTGATCAGGAGCAGCGCGCGGTCGTCGCCGACGTGCCGCCGCAGCTCGTCCACCGTGCGGTCGACGAGGTCACGGTCGAGGCCCGTCGTCGGCTCGTCGGCGAGCAGCAGCGGTGCGTCGCCGATGAGGGCTAGCGCGGTGGCGGCGCGCTGGGCGAGTCCGCCGGACAGCTCGTGCGGATAGCGGTCCAGATGCCCGGCGGGGAACGCGGCGCGCTCCGCGGCGGCTTCGGCGGCCTTGCGCAGCTGCGGGCGCCGCACGTCCGCAAGCTCCCGCAGGGTCTCCTCCAGCTGGGCGCGGACCGTGCGCACCGGCGTCAGGTGCGCGGCCGGGCTCTGCGGCACGAGACCGACGCGCCGCCCGCGGACCGTGCGGGCCAGGGTGCGCTCGTCGGCGGTCAGCAGGTCCACGTCGCCGATGAGCGCGGACCCGGCCGTCTCCGCGTTCTGCGGAAGCAGCCCGAGCAGCGCGGAGGCGAGCACGGACTTGCCGCAGCCGCTCTCGCCGACGAGGGCGAGACACTCCCCCGCCGCCAGGTCGAAGTGGGCGTCGGTGACGGCGGACACGAAGGTGTCGCCGCGCATGCGGAACCGTACAGAGAGACCTCGTACGGACAGCACCGGGGACGAGAGGGACGGGGTCGATTCGGGCTCGGTCACAGCATCAGCTCCGATCGGCGCCGGGGATTGATCCGTTCCCGCCAGGCGCCCGCGAGGCCCGCGATCGCCAGGGTGGGCACGATGATGAACAGGCCGGGGAAGAGCGTCGGCCACCAGTCCCCGGCCAGGAGCGAGCCGCGCGCGCTCTGCACGAGAGTGCCCAGGCTCGCCTGGTGGGTGGGGAGTCCGAGGCCGAGGAAGGACAGCGCGGACTCGTGCCAGATGGCGTGCGGCACCATCAGGACGGCGGCGAGTCCGGCCTGCGGGAGCACACCGGGCAGCAGATGGCGCACGGTGACGCGCATCCGCGACGCGCCGCCGGAGATGGCCGCGTCCACGTACGGACGCGACCGCAGCGAGAGCACCTCGGCGCGCACGATGCGGGCCGTGGAGAGCCAGTGCGTGAGCGCGACCGAGACGACCACCGGCCACACGCCGGGGCGGAACATCGCCACGATGAAGATGCCGAGCAGCAGGTGCGGCACGGACGAGAAGACGTCCACGAGCCGCATCACGACCCGGTCCACCCAGCCGCCCGACGCGGCGGCGAGCGCCCCCACGGCCGTGCCGATGACGGTCGCGACGACCGCGGCGACCACGCCCACGAGGAGCGAGACCCGCAGCCCGTACACGCAGCGCAGGAGCAGGTCGCGTCCCACGTCGTCGGTGCCGAAGGGGTGCTCCCAGGAGGGCGGTTGAAGCTTGGCCGCCAGGTTCACGGCCTGTTCGTCGAGGTTGACCAGCGGCGGTACGAGGAGCACGGCGAGCACGATGGCCGCGACGATCACCGCGGAGGAACGCACCCGCCACGCGCGCGTGGAGCGGCTCTTGGGGGCGCCCCCCAGGGAGGCGCGCCAGGTCGTCGTCTCAGCCATCGAATCCCACCCTCGGGTCGGCGAGCCCGTAAAGGAGGTCGGCAAGGAGATTGCCCAGGAGCACCGCAACCGTGGCGAGGACGGTGAGCGCGGCGAGCAGCGGGAAGTCCACTGCGGTCGCCGCCGACACGGTGGCCGCCGCGATGCCGGGCCAGCTGAAGACGGTCTCCACCAGGAGCGCCCCGGTGATCAGTTCGGGCACGCGCGAGCCGATGAGCGTGAGCACCGGCAGCATGCCCGAGCGCAGGGCGTGCCCGAGGAGGACGGTCCGCTCGGCGAGGCCACGCGCGCGTGCGCCCCGGACGGGGTCGTCACCGAGCGCGTCGCCGACCCCTTGGCGTACGTACAGGACGAACCACGGAAGCTGCGAGATGGCCAGGACGGCGGCGGGCAGCACGAGATGGCTCGCGACCTGCCCGGCGGTGACGGCGGTGCTCGCGGTGTCCGTGAGGCCGCCCGACGGCAGCACCCCCAGCTTCAGGGCGAAGAGCCAGACGGCGAGCAGGCCGATCCAGAACGGCGGCGCCGCTTCGAGCGTGTACGCGAGCGAGGTCACGGCGCGGTCGAGCCAGCCGCCGGGGCGGCGCGCGGCGAGCACTCCGAGCGTCGTTCCGACGAGGATCGCGAGCAGGAACGCGGTGGCGGCGAGCAGCACGGACCAGCCGATACGTTCGCCGATGACGTCGGAGACGGGCTGGCGCAGGGTGCTGGAGTCCCCGAGGTCGCCGCTCACGGCCGCCGTCAGCCAGTCCCACCAGCGCTGCGCGAGCGGCTGGTCGACGCCGAGGTTGGCGCGCAGCTGGTCGAGGTTCTCCTGGGACGCGGTGAGCCCGGCCGTGCCCGCGTACGCCTTGACGGGGTCGAAGGGCGACGCGGCGGCGATCGCGAAGACGCCGAAGGTCACGGCGAGCAGGACCGGGACGGCGAACAGGGCCCGCCGTCCCGTCATGCGCGCCATCGGCCCCCAGGGGAGCTTGTGGAGCGCGGATTTCACTGCTTCGGCTGCCAGTCCTCGACGTTCCACCACGGACCCGACGCGAGGCCGTGGTCGTGCGGCTCGATCTGGGTGGTCAGGTCGCCGAAGCGCTGGTCGACGACGTAGAGGTGGTCGATGTGGGTGAGGAAGGTGTAGCCCGGGTTCTTCACCAGCTCGCGCTGGATGGTGTCGTACGCGGCCTGGCGCTCGGCGTGGTCGCCGCTCTCGCGGGCCTCGTCGAGCGCCTTGTCGACCTTGGGGTTGTCGTAGTGCGCCATGTTGTTGAAGCCGTCACCGGCGAGCGAGGACTTCAGGAGCGTGTACTGGTCGAAGTCCGGGTCGGCCGGGGAGCCGCCGCCCGCGAGGACCGCGTCCTTGGGCATGCGCGGCTCGATGACCTCCCAGGTGCCTGCCTGCACCTCGACCTTGATGCCGAGCTTCTTGGCGTCGGAGGCGTAGGCGAGCGCGTGGTCCTGGCGGAGCTTGTCGCCGGAGAGGTACCAGAGCGGGAACGTCGCCCGGACGCCGTCCTTCGCGCGGATGCCGTCCTTGCCGGGCTTCCATCCGGCCTTGTCGAGGGTCTTCTCGGCAGCGGCGAGGTCGTGCTTTCGCTCTGTGCCCTTGGTGAACCAGGGGCTGTCGGTCGGGACGGGCCCGTAGGCCTCCTTGCCCGCGCCGTCCAGGATCGAGTCGACCATGGCCTTGCGGTCGACGCCGGTGTCGAGGGCGCGCCTGATGGCGGTGTCGCCCGTGACCTTGTTGCCGGTGGGCAGGGTCACCACGCGGTAGTCGAAGGTCTTGGCGGCGTACGACTTCTTGTTGCCGTCGCTCTCGTACTTCTTCGCGAGGTTGGGCGGCAGGATCGCGCCGTCGAGCTCACCGGCGTCGAGCCGGGTGGCGCGGATGTCGTCGTCCTTGATGATCGCCATGGTGAAGTTCTTGACCTTCGGCGCTCCGCCCCAGTAGCCGGGGTTCGCCTTGAAGGTGAGCTTCTCGCCCTTGGACCACTTCACGAGCTTGTACGGGCCCGTGCCGACCGGCTTGGTGGTGAACGCGCCGGTGTTCACGTCCTGCTTGCCGGCTATGTGCTCGGGCGCGATCGGCAGGACGGTGCGCTCGGCGAACGGCGCGTAGGGGTACTTGAGGTGGAAGACGACGGTGTCGTCGCCCTTCGCCTCGACGTTCTTGACGGCGTCGAGCTCGGTCTTGGCGGCGTTGTTCGTCTTCTTGTCGAGGATCGTCTCGTAGGTGAAGACGACGTCCTTGGACGTGAAGGGCTTGCCGTCGCTGAACTTGACGCCCTCGCGCAGCTTGAAGGTGTAGGTCTTGCCGTCGTCGCCGACCTTGGGGAGCCCGGCGGCGAGCGCGGGCTTGAGCTTCATGTCGGCGTCGTGCGTGAGCAGACCGTCGAAGATCTTCGAGTTGCCGTCCTTGCCGTAGCCGAGGAGCGGGCTCAGGGTGTCCGGTTCGTACGCGATGCCGACGACCGCGGAGTCCTTGGCGCCGCCCGCGTTCTTGCCGTCGCCCGGCGCCGAACAGGCCGAAGCGGCGACCGCCAGTGAGGCGGCCGCCGCTATCGCGCCCGTACCCCGTATCGATCGGGCCCTCATGCTCCACACCCCTACTGAAGATCAAACGTTATTGCGAACGGGTCGCAATTATGCCTCATGTAATGGGTGGGTAAAACGTACGGGCCGTACCGAAAGGATCACGGGGAGCGGGGCTGCCGGATCAGGGAGCAGGCAGGTTCACGCGTGCGGCCAGCTCCTCCCGGTGGCGCCCCACCGAGCCGAGCGCGAGGGAGTCGGACTTGGCCCGCTTGAGGTAGAGGTGGACGGGGTGTTCCCAGGTCATGCCGATGCCGGCGTGCAGCTGGAGCGCCTCCTCGGCGATGTGCACCGTGGCGGGGGACGCGTAGGCCTGCGCGAGAGCCGCCGCGACATCGGCGTCCGCGCTGGCGGCGGCCAGGGTGTCGGCCGCGTTGCGGGCGGCGGCACGGATGTTGACCACCTCGAGCCAGAGCTGGGCGAGCCGGTGCTTGAGCGCCTGGAAGGAGCCGACGGGCCGGTTGAACTGCGTGCGTTCCTTCGTGTAACGCACGGTCTCGGTCAAGCACCAGTCGGCGAGGCCGAGTTGTTCGGACGCGAGCAGCCCGGCCCCCGCCCGCAGACCCCGCCGTACAGCGGGTCCGGATTCCGGGCCGACGGCACGCGCGCGTGCCCCCTCGAAGGTGACCGTGGCGAGCGGCCGTGTGAGGTCGAGCGAGGTCTGCGGTGCGACGGTGACGCCGTCCTCTGTCGCGTCCACCGCGAAGAGCCCCGCACCCGTCGGCACGAGGAACACGTCGGCGGCGACCGCGTCGGCGACACCGGGGACGCTGCCGTGCAGGGTCCCGTCCTGCGCGCACACGTCGGGCAGGGCGCCGCCCGGGGCAGTGGCGAGCGGCACGGTGAGCACGCCGACCGTGCGTCCGGCGGCGAGCATGCCCAGGAGTTCCCTCGCCGCGTCGCTGTCGCAGGCCAGCAGCGCCTCGGTGGCGATCACGGCACTGGTCAGATAGGGCACGGGCGCGACGGCCCGGCCCAACTCCTCGAGGACGACGGCGGCTTCGCGGTGCGTGGCCCCCTGGCCGCCGAGCTCCTCGGGCACGAGCAGACCCGCGAGGCCCATGCCGTCCGTGAGCGCCTTCCACAGCTCGCGGTCGTGCGGCTCGGCGGACTCGGTGCGTGCGAGCACGGCGGTGGCGTCGCAGTGGTCGGCGAGGAGGCCGCGCACCACCGAGCGCAGCGCCTCTTCCTCCTCGGAGTACAGCAGGTCGCGCTGCGCGGGCTGCGGGCTCTGTGCGGTCTGCGTACTCAACGGGCCAGGTCCTTCCAGGCGACGTCCTTGTCGGTGCGCGGCTCGGACGGCAGCCCGAGGACGCGTTCGGCGACGATGTTGAGCAGCACTTCGCTGGTGCCGCCCTCGATGCTGTTGCCCTTGGCCCGCAGATAGCGGTAGCCCGCGTCACGGCCGACGAAGTCGACCTTCTCGGGCCGCCGCATCGTCCAGTCCTCGTACAACAGCCCTTCCTCGCCCAGGAGTTCCACCTCCAGGCCGCTGATCTCCTGGTTCAGGCGGGCGAACCCGAGCTTCATGCCCGAGCCCTCAGGACCCGGCTGCCCGGCGGCGAGCTGCTGGCGGAGCCGCTCCCCGGTGAGCCGGGCGACCTCCGCCTCGACCCACAGCTTGAGGAGCCGCTGGTGCAGGTCGTGCGTGCGCAGCTCGGGGCGCTCGCGCCAGGCCTCCACGACCGGGCCGATCATGCCGCCCTCGCGCGGGATGCGGGCGCCGCCGATGGACACGCGCTCGTTCATGAGGGTGGTCTGCGCGACCTTCCAGCCGTCGCCGATCTCACCGAGGCGGTGCGCGTCCGGAATGCGTACGTCCGTAAGGAAGACCTCGTTGAACTCGGCCTCGCCGGTGATCTGCCGTAGCGGGCGCACCTCGACGCCAGGGTCGGTCATGTCGCAGACGAAGTACGTGATGCCGCGGTGCTTGGGCACCTCCGGGTCGGTGCGCGCGATGAGGATGGCCCAGCGGGCGGCGTGCGCGCCGGACGTCCACACCTTCTGCCCGTTGACGACCCAGGCGTCGCCATCACGGACGGCGCGCGTGCCCAGAGCGGCGAGGTCGGACCCGGCCCCCGGCTCGCTGAAGAGCTGGCACCACACCTCGTCGCCGACCCACAGCGGCCGCAGGAAGCTGCGCTTCTGCTCCTCGGTGCCGAAGCGCAGGATCGTCGGCGCCGCCATGCCGAGGCCGATGCCGATGCGGCGCGGGTCGTTGTCGGGCGCGCCCGCGGCCTCCAGCTCGGCGTCCACGACGGCCTGCAGGGACCGCGGTGCGCCGAGGCCGCCGAGCCCTTCCGGGTAGTGCACCCAGGCGAGCCCCGCGTCGAAGCGGGCCTTCAGGAACTCCGCGCGCTCGGTGCCGTCCGGCGGATACGCGGCGAGGAACTCCTGCGCGCGGCGGCGCAGTTCGGCTCCGTCCGTCATGCGTCGCCTCCCTCGGGGACCACGGCCACCCGTCCCGTGGTGACGCCGTCGGCCACGCGCTGGACGGCCGCGGCAGCGTCGCTCAGGGGCACGCGCTCGCTGATGAGGGGCTTGATCGCGCCCTTGGCCGCGAGCTGGGTGAGCTCTTCGTGGCAGCGCAGGATCGCCTGCGGGTCCTTGGCGTTGTACAGGCCCCAGTGCAGGCCGAGCACCGCGTAGTTCTTCACCAGCGCGTGGTTGAGGGCAGGCGTCGGGATGACACCGCTCGCGAAGCCGACGACGATGATCCGCCCCTCGAAGGCGACACACTTCGTGGACTGCGTGTACGCGTCGCCGCCGACGGGGTCGTAGATGACATCGGCGCCACGGCCGCCGGTGGCTTCCTTCACGGCGCCGATCACGTTCTCCGTGCGCCGGTCGACGACCACGTCGCAGCCGAGCTCGCGCGCGACCTCGGCCTTCGCCGCGCCGCCGACGACGCCGATGACCCTGGCGCCCGCCGCCTTGCCGAGCTGCACGGCCGCGCTGCCTACACCGCCGGCGGCCGCGTGCACCAGGAGGGTCTCGCCCGCCTGGAGGTGCGCGCGGCGGTGCAGGCCGAACCAGCCGGTCTGGTAGCCGATGTGCAGCGCGGCGGCCTCGGCGTCGTCCAGGGCGTCCGGCGCGGGCAGGACGGCCGCCGCGTCGGCGATCGCGTACTCGGCGAAGCCGCCGTACGGAAGAGCGGGGTTGGCGATCACGCGCCGGCCGTCCTCGGTCTCGCCGCAGATCTCCACGCCCGGTGTGAACGGCAGCGGCGGGGTGACCTGGTACTGCCCGCGGCAGAGCAGGGCGTCGGGGAAGTTGATGTTGGCGGCGCGGACCTTGAGGAGCAGCTGTCCGTCGCCCGGCACCGGCCGGTCCACGTCTTCGAGGCGCATCACCGCGCCCGGCTCGCCGTTCTGGTGCACTTGCCATGCCTGCATGCGGGGCCTCCACGGGGCGTTCGTAGACCAAGCTCCGTCGCATACTAAGCGGTCGCTTGCAGGCAGGGGAACCGTCTCGTCAGTCCGCTTCGCGCTTCTGCCGACCGGCCCGCTGGGTGGGCCGCTGAGTGGGCCGCGCCCGTACGTGCATCCGCTCGCCCTGCGGCCCGAACAGACTGAGGAACTCCGCGGGCCCCTCCCCCGTGGAGCCGAACCAATGCGGAAGGCGGGTGTCGAACTCCGCGGCCTCGCCCGCCGTGAGGATCACGTCGTGATCGGCGAGCACGAGCCGCAGCCGTCCGGACAGGACGTACAGCCACTCGTATCCCTCGTGGGTCTGCGGTTCGGGCTCGATGGAGCGGGAGGGCTCGAACACCTTGTACGCCTGAAGTCCGCCGGGCTGCCGGGTCAGCGGCACCATCGTCCGGCCGTGGCGGACGATCGGCTTGGCCCGCACCCGTGGGTCGCCGACGGGCGGGGCGCCGACGAGCTCGTCCAGGGGGACCTGGTGGGCGCGGGCGATGGGGAGCAGGAGTTCGAGGCTGGGCTTGCGGTTCCCGGACTCCAGGCGGGAGAGCGTGCTCACGGAGATGCCGGTGGCGGCGGCAAGACCCGCGAGCGTCGCGCCGCGCTCCTTGCGGATTCTCCGCAGGCGGGGGCCGACCTCGGCCAGCACGCCGTCCAGATTCGCGCCGTCGTCTTCGTGCTCCGTCTGCTCCACTGCCCTGCTGTCCGTCATGACTCTATTGCAGTATCGGCAAAGTTGATTGTCAATACCGCACCGTCGGTGCGACGGTCTCCGTGGAGGTGGTCACGATGACCCAGGCCGCAGGGAACCGGAAGAACGACAGCACCAGCACCGTGTACGACGTGGTCGTCGTCGGCGGCGGCGCGGCAGGGCTCAGCGCGGGGCTCGTCCTCGGCCGGTCCCGGCGGCGTGTACTGATCGTGGACGCGGGCGAGCCGCGCAACGCGCCCGCCGCGCACATGCAGGGCTATCTGTCGCGGGACGGGATGCCGCCGGCCGAGTTCCTCGCCGTGGGGCGGCGGGAGGTCGAGGCGTACGGCGTGGAGCTCGCCGACGACCGGGTGACGGCCGTGCGGCCCGACGGCGCCGGGGAGTTCGAGGTCGACCTCGCGGGCGGCAGGTCCGCGCACGCCCGCCGCGTCGTCGTGGCCACCGGCCTGGTCGACGAACTGCCGCCGGTACGGGGCCTCGCCGAGCGCTGGGGGCGCGACGTGCTGCACTGCCCGTACTGCCACGGGTGGGAGGTGCGGGACGAGGCCTTCGGCGTGATCGCGTCGCCGGTGACGGGTGTCCATCAGGCACTTCTGGTCACCCAGTGGTCGAAGGACGTGACGCTCTTCCTGCACACGGCGCGGGAGCTGACCGCGGAGGACCGCGAGAGGCTGGACGCCGCCGGCGTGACGGTGGTGGAGGGCGAGGTGACCGCACTCGACGTGACCGACGACCGTCTGACGGGGGTGCGCCTCGCCGACGGCCGGGTGGTCCCGCGCTCGGTGCTGTTCGTGGAGGCGGGGACGACCCCACGCGACGATCTGCTGACCGGCCTTGGCGCGGACACGCAGGACACGCCCTTCGGCCCCTACCCCGCCGTGGACGCGGCCGGCCGCACGAGCGTCCCCGGCGTATGGGCCGTGGGCAACGCGACAGGCCCCAAGGTGCAGGTGATCAGCGCGGCCGCCGCGGGCTACCAGGCCGGGCTCATGATCAACCACGAGCTCGTCCTCGGGGACATCGACGAAACCGTCGCGGCGCGCCGCCGGGCGAAGGGGCGCGCTTGATCTCCTGCTCATTCCTGGCGGGCCGGGCATGGCGATGTGAGGCGTTCCGCGATATCGATGCCGCCATGACGGACCACGCGAGTGAACCGACGCCACCGCCGCACGGACTTCCGGCGCCCGCCCCGGCCGGCGCGAGCGCGCTGCCTGAGGGGACGTACGACGGGACGGTCGTCCTCGTGACCGGCGGTGGGACAGGCCTCGGCAAGGCGATCGCCGCGGAGTTCGCGCGGCTCGGGGCGGATCTGGTGATCGCGAGCCGCAAGGAGGAGCGGCTCAAGGCGGCGCGGGACGAACTGGCGGGCCTCGGCGGGCGCGTGACGTCCGTGCCGTGCGACATCCGGGACCCGGACCGCGTCGCCGAGGTCTTCGACGCGGCGCAGGAGGCGTACGGACTGCCGGACGTCCTGGTCAACAACGCGGCGGCGAACTTCCCCGTGCCCGCCGAGGACATGTCCCCGAACGCGTGGCGCTCGGTCGTGGACATCACACTGACCGGGACGTTCTTCATGACGCGGGAGTTCGGCCGCCGCCATCTCGCGACAGGCACTCCCGGTTCCGTCATCAACATCGGGGCGTCGTACGCGTGGACGGGCGGCCCCGGCTTCGCGCACAGCGCGGCGGCCAAGGCGGGCGTGAAGAGTCTCGTCGAGAGCCTTGCGGTGGAGTGGGGTCCGTACGGGATCCAGGTCAACGGCCTGGTGCCCGGCCTGATGCCGCACGAGGACATGACCGCCGACATCCGTGGCAACCTCGACCGGGCGACGCCTGCTCGGGAACCCGCATCGGGCGACCGGCAGCGGGAGTTGAGCTCCCGCCAGCCCGCCCTCCGCGTCGGCGCCCCGCGCGAACTGGGCTGGGCCGCGACCTTCCTCGCCTCGCCCTACGCCCGCTTCATCACCGGGCACACGCTGGTGGTCGACGGCGCGAACTGGCAGCGGCGCGGCCTGGTGAGCCCGGAGGTGATGACGGTGCGCGAGCAGATGGGGCGAGGCCCCTTCGAGGAGTAGGCCAGCCCTCCACCCGGCGACAGGCCCTTCCCGGGCCCGCTCATCCTCGAAATCCCGAGCGCCTACTTCCCCTCGAAAGTGGCCGCCCTCCGCTCCCCCTTCGCCGCGTATCCGGCACGCGAGTCCTCCGACGTCAGCGTGATCGCCGCGTTCAGCGCGACCCGGTCGAGGGCCGCGTCCATCCCCGCGTCCGCGTACGCGTCGATGCCGCGCTTGATGCCCTGGACGGCCAGCGGGGCGTTCGCCGCGATCTCCGCGGCGACCTCGCGGGCCGTCTTGGTCAACTCATCCACCGGCGTGACGAGTTGCACGAGCCGCAGCCGCTCGGCCGTGGCCGCGTCGATGCGGCGCCCGGTGAGCGAGAGCAGCTTGGCCCAGCCCGCGCCCGCGTCGCGC
The DNA here is from genome assembly GCF_040643025.1 of Streptomyces sp. NPDC047525. NCBI lineage: Bacteria > Bacillati > Actinomycetota > Actinomycetes > Kitasatosporales > Streptomycetaceae > Streptomyces > Streptomyces sp. NPDC047525. Next base: position 230,139 of record NZ_JBEYTL010000002.1, on the reverse strand, counting down.
GCGATGCGCAGGTCACCGCCCGCGTCCACCGCGACGCCGATCTGCGCCTCGGGCAGCGCGAACACCGCGTCGTCGGACACGATCCGCACGTCCGCCATCAGCGCGAGCTCGAAGCCGAACCCGAGGCAGTACCCCTGCACGGCGGCGACGACCGGCTGCGGGAGGCGCGCGAAGGTGCGGAAGCGTTCATGGACCCAGCGCATGCCCTCGTAGTAGTTGCGGGTGCGCTCGGACACCGAACGGCCTTCGATCGCACCGCCGTTGAGCGCGGTGACGTCGATCCCGGCACAGAACGCCCGCCCCTCCGCACGCAGCAGCACCGCCCGGATCGAGTCGTCGAAGCGGATCCGGTCGGCGAAGATGCCGAGCTGGCGCGTGGCCTCCCAGCTCCACGCGTTGAGCTTCTGCGGGTAGCAGAGGGTGAGGATGCCCAGGCCGTCCTCGATGTCGAGGCGCAGCCGCTCCTCACCCTCCGGGATGTCCGTGCCGATGGTGTCGATCATCCAGCACCAGCTCCTGCCTACGTTTCTGACGTCCCGTCAGGTGATTGACGTCCCGTCAGGGTAGTGGCGGCGGCTCAGCGGCTGAAGACCTCGAAGGACACCGCGGGCTTCCCGCCGAAGCGTGGCGCCACCCGCTGGGCGTTGCCGGTGAGGAACTCGCGGCAGTACTTCTCGGGGTCCTCCTGCGTCAACACCTCGATGTACGTGCGGTGTTCGAGGAGCGAGCGCACGGAGCGCTCGAGCCCCGCCGTGGCGTCCACCGCGTGCGTGGGCGACGACGAACCGGCGACGGCCACCCAGCGCACGCCGTTCCAGGGCTCGAGGGCGTCCTCCTCGATCAGCTCGGGGAAGATCCAGCGGTTGCCCGCGTCCCCCACCGCGTCGAGCGTCGCGCGGCCGACGGCGACGTGGTCCGGGGTGTTCCAGGCGACGCCGCCCCACGTGTCGCGGTGGTTGAGCGTGATCACGAGCTCGGGCCGGTGCCTGCGCACCGCGGCGGCGATGTCGCGGCGCAGCGCCGTGCCGTACTCGATCACGCCGTCCTTGTGGTCGAGGAACTCCACGGTCGACACGCCGACGACGGCCGCGCTGGCCCGCTGCTCCCGCTCGCGCAGCGGCCCGCACGTGGCGGGGTCGAGGGTGTCGATGCCCGCCTCGCCACGGCTGGCCAGGAGGTAGGAGACCTCGCGCCCGCCGTCCGTCCATCCGGCGATCGCTGCCGAGCAGCCGTACTCCAGGTCGTCCGGGTGGGCGACGACGGCGAGGGCCCGCTGCCAGTCCTCGGGCATGGGGGTGAGCTGGTCGTTCACGTCCAACGGCTCTGTCATGCCCGCAGCCTAGCTTCGCGGGTCCTGGCGCGGAGGCCTCAGGCCTCGCCCCGGGCGAGGGCGAGGAGCCGGTCGAGGACGCGCGGTGAACCCACCCGCAGCCCGTCGTGCTCGTATTCGTCGGTGACCCAGGTGCGCAGACCGCGGATGGAGCGGGCGGTGTGCAGGGAGTGGTCGGTGTCGACGTACATGTCGTCGTGGTAGATGGCGGCGGCGGCCGGCACCTCGTTCGCGGCGAGGCGTGCCGTGTCGTACAGGGGCGCCCAGCCGGTGTGCGCGGCGAGGATCTCGGCGGTCTCACGCAGCGGCCGCAGGGCCGGGTCGCAGTCGAACTGCCAGCGCTGGACGGCTTCCCCGGTGAACAGCAGCGGCGCGTCACCGGCGAGCGCCTTGCCCGGGTCGAACTGCGGGAACTGGCCGCGCAGCCGCTGTGCCGACCAGTCGGTGGGCCGCTCGCCCTGGCCGTAGATCGACTCGTGCATCAGCGCGAAGAGCGGACGGTTCCTCAGCGAGAGTTCGGCCTGGACGTCTTCCTGGAACGCGTCGGAGAGGGCGGGCCCCGACGGCGTCCGCACGAAGGCGTCCTCGATGAGGTAGTGCAGGCGGTGGCTGCCGTCCTTGGTGCCGAGCAGCATGCCGAGGGACTGGAACGCCTCGACGGTGAGGCGGTAGCCGCCGTTCAGGACCGGCTCGTGCTCGGCGAGGTGGGCGGCGATGCGGCGGGCGCGCTCGACGTCCTGGGGGTAGCGGGCGTAGTGGGCGGCGCTCTTGCGTTCCATGCGCGGGTAGGCGGCGCGGTAGACGTCGTCCGCGTGGCCGTCGAGCGTGGGCAGGCCGCCGGTGATGAGGGCGGTGTGCAGGCCTTCGGGGGCCGCCGACAGGTAGTGGGTGGCGCAGAAGCCGCCGAAGCTCTGGCCGAGCACGGTCCAGGGGGCGCCGGTCAGTTCGCGCCGGATCAGCTCGCAGTCCCGGACGATGGAGTCGGCGCGGAAGTGCATGAGGTAGTCGGCCTGCTCGCGGGGGCCGCCGCGCAGCGGGAGCGTCTGGCGCGTGGCCGGGGTGGAGCTGCCGGTTCCACGCTGGTCGAGGAGCAGCACCCGGTAGTCCTGAAGGGCCCTGCCCAGCCATGCCTCCTTGCCCGCGAACCGGTTGGCCCCGCACCCCGGGCCGCCCTGGAGATAGACCAGCCACGGCAGGTCGGCGCTCTCGTGCTGGCTCGCCACGGCCTCGCGGGCGAAGACCTCGATCCGCTCCCCCGCCGGGTCGTCGTGGTCGAGGGGCACGGAGAAGCGGTGGTCGGTGAGGACCACACCGGGCTGACGGTAGGAGGCAGTGACGGTCAAGGGGGCTCCTGGGCGTGTGCGGAACGGGACACTTCGCCCAGTTCAGCACACTCGCCGTGGGGGCGGTCAGCGGGGTGTCAGGCTGGAGCGCCGTACGACGAGCTCCGGCTGGAGCACCACGCGCCGGTGATCGTGCTCCTCCGGTTCGGCGTCCGACTCGGTCTCCTCCAGGAGAAGTTCCGCGGCCATCGCACCCATCTTGATGGCGGGCTGGCGCACGGAGGTGAGCGGGACGACGGCGGCCGCGGCGAACTCGATGTCGTCGTAGCCGACGATGGCGATGTCCTCGGGCACGCTCACCCCGGCCGCGTACATCGCCTGGAGCACCCCGAGGGCGAGCAGGTCGTTGGCGCAGAAGACGGCGGTCGGCCGCTCGGCGAGACCGAGGACGCGGGCTCCCGCGTCGCGCCCCGCGGCCACGTCGAGACGTTCGGTGGGCAGTTCCCGCAGCGCCGACGCCGGCAGACCGGCCTCGGCCAGAGCCTGCAGCGCTCCCTGCCTGCGGTCCTTGACCTGGTTGAGTCCGGGCGGGCCGCTCACGTACGCGATGCTGCGATGCCCCGTGTCCACCAGATGGCGCACCGCGAGCGCACCGCCCAGCACGTCGTCCACGGAGACGGAGCACTCGGTGGCGCCCTCGGCGACCCGGTCGACCAGGACGAACGGGATGGCGTGCCTGCGGAACGCCTCGATGTTGCGTCCCGTGGCGTCGGCCGGGGTCAGCAGGACGCCCCGGACCCGCTGTTCGGCGAAGAGCGCCAGATATTCGGCCTCTTCGGAGGGGCTCTGTCCGCTGTTGCACATCATGACGCGGAGCCCGGCGTCGCGCGCGGCCCGCTCGGCACCGCGCGCGACGTCCACGAAGAAGGGGTTGCCCATGTCGAGCACGAGCAGCGCCATGATGCGGCTCTGCCCCGCGCGCAGCTGCCGTGCGGACTCGCTGCGGACGTAGCCGAGCCGCTCGATCACGGACTGCACCCGGTGGCGGGTCTCTTCGGAGACCACGTCCGGGCGGTTGATCACATTCGACACGGTGCCCACCGACACGCCGGCGTGCTTCGCCACGTCTTTGATGCCGACCATGCGTCCCCTTGTTCCGTTGCTCGTGCGGCGCCTTGTGCGCCGCCGCCTGCGATCCCCTCAGAATTTGTACTGGTCGATGTTCTTCTTGTCGAAAACGGTCGGTTCGCCGAGATCGACGACCCCCTTGTCGCCGATGGTGAAGCTGCCGAGGTCGCCCGCCTCGAACTTCTCGCCCTTCTTGCCGGTGATCTGGCCGGACTTCAGGGCCACGGCGGTGTGCGCGGCGAGTGCGCCGAGCTTGGCCGGGTCCCACAGCTCGAAGCCCTCGACGGTGCCGTTCTTCACGTACTGGCGCATGTCGTTGGGCGTGCCGAGGCCGGTGAGCTTCACCTTGCCCTTGTACTTCGATCCCGAAAGGTACTGGGCGGCCGCCTTGATGCCGACGGTCGTCGGCGAGATGATCCCGGCCAGCTTCGGGTGCTCCTGGAGGAGGCCCTGGGTCTGCTGGAAGGACTGCTGGGCGTCGTCGTTGCCGTAGGCGGTCTTCACCAGCTTCATGTTCTTGTACTTGGGCTTCTTCAGCTCGTCCTTCATGAAGCCGATCCAGGTGTTCTGGTTCGTCGCGGTCTGGGCCGCGGAGAGGATCGCGATGTCGCCCTTGTAGCCGATCTGCTTGCCGAGCAGCTCCACCTGGGTGCGGCCGAGCGCCTCGGCGCTGGACTGCGAGACGAAGACGTCACGGCAGCCGGGGTTGGTGTCCGAGTCGTAGGTGACGACCTTGATGTCGTTCTTCATGGCCTGCTTGAGGGCGGTGCACAGGGCGCCGGGGTCCTGTGCGGACACGGCCATGGCGTCGACCTGCTGCTGGGTGAGCGTGTTGACGTAGGAGACCTGTCCGCTGGTGTCGGTGGCGCTGTTGGGGCCGGTCTCCTTGTACGTCGACCCGAGCTCCTTGAGCGCCTTCTCGCCACCCTTGTCGGCGACGGTGAAGTACGGGTTGTTGACCTGCTTGGGCAGGAAGGCGACGGTGAGGCCCTTCTTGGTGGCCGCGTCCGGGTCGGCCTTGGCGTTCGAGGCCTTGCCCGCGTCGTCGTTCTTCGAGGACTCCTTGGTGGTGCCGCCGCAGGCGGTGGCGGTGAGGGCGAGCGAGGTGACGGCGGCCAGTGTCACGCAGGCGCGGGTGAGGGCGGAGCGGCGGGGAGAGAGCATCGTTGGTCCCTTTCGGACGTGTCGACGGTACGAGGGGTTCAGCGGGCGGGAGCGGCGGCGCGGCGGCCCGCTCGGGCGACGGCGATCTGCCGGGCCACGCGTGGCCCGAGGACGGACACCACGAGCAGCACGCCGGTGACGACGATCTGCGACTGGGCGGAGACGTTGAGCAGGCTCATCGCGTTCTGCAGGGCGCCGAGCAGGAAGACTCCGGCGATCGCGCCGCCCAGGGTCCCCTTGCCGCCGTCGAAGTCGATGCCGCCGAGCAGTACGGCGGCGACGACGGACAGTTCGAGCCCGGTGGCGTTGTCGTAGCGGGCGCTCGCGTAGTGCAGGGCCCAGAAGACGCCCGTGAGCGAGGCCATGAGGCCCGTGGCGACGAACAGCCACAGCTTGTGCCGCTTGACGCGGACACCGGCGAACCGCGCCGCCTCCTCATTGGCGCCGATCGCGAAGAGCGAGCGCCCGAAGGGAGTGGCGTGCAGGACGACGACGGCGATCGCGAGCAGCACGAGGAAGGGCAGGAAGGCGTACGGCAGGAAGGTGTCGCCGACCTGTCCGGCCGCGAAGTCCAGGTACTGCGAGGGGAAGTCGGTGACGGCGTCCGAGCCGAGGACGATCTGCGCGATGCCCCGGTAGGCGGCCATGGTGCCGATGGTGACGGCCAGCGAGGGCAGCCCGAGACGGGTCACCAGAAGGCCGTTGACCAGGCCGCAGAGGACTCCGATGAGGAGAACGAGCGGAATGATCGTCTCGATGGCCATCCCGGCGTTCCAGAGCGCGCCCATCACGGCTCCGGAGAGCCCCGCCGTCGAGGCCACCGAGAGATCGATCTCTCCGGAGACGACGAGGAGCGTCATCGGAAGGGCGATCAGCGCGATGGGCAGCGTGTTGCCGATGAGGAACGACAGGTTGAGGGCGTTGCCGAAACCGTCGACAAAGGAGAACGACATCAGGAGGAGTACGACAAGGAGAGCGCCGACAACGGTGTCCCAGCGGACGGCGCGCGTGAGCGTGAGCCGGTTGGCGTGGGAGTCAGCCTTGGGGTCAGCCATGGCGGGCGTTCCTCTTCTTCAGGGCCTTGGCGACGCGCAGGGCGACGATCCGGTCGACGGCGATGGCCAGGACGAGCAGCACGCCGTTGATGGCGAGCACCCACACGGAGCTGACGCCGAGCGCGGGAAGCACGCTGTTGATGGAGGTCAGGAGCAGGGCGCCGAGTGCCGCGCCGTAGACGCTTCCGGAGCCGCCGGTGAAGACGACACCGCCGACCACGACGGCGCTGACGACGGTGAGTTCATAGCCGTTGCCGGTGGCCGAGTCGACGTTGCCGAAGCGGGCCAGGTAGAGCGCTCCGGCGAGTCCGGCGAGCGCTCCGCACGCGGTGTAGGCGGCGAGGATGCGCTTGCGTACCGGGATGCCCGCGAGGCGCGCGGCCTCGGGGTTGGAGCCGAGGGCGTAGAGCTCGCGTCCGCCGCCGAAGTGCCGCAGGTAGTAGGCGACGGCGACCAGGACGGCGAGCGCGATGAGGGCCAGATACGGCACGGCCGAGATGCCGCCGGAGCCGAAGTCGACGAAGCCGTCCGGCAGGTCGGACGCGGTGATCTGCCGGGAGCCGACCCAGATGGAGTCGACGCCCCGGATGATGTAGAGGGTGCCGAGCGTCACGACGAGCGCGGGCACCTGGCCGAGGCTGACGAGCGCCCCGTTCAGCAGGCCGCAGCCGACGCCGAGTGCGACCGCCAGGAGGATCGCGACCGTCGAGTCGCCGCCGCCCTGGAGGTAGTTGCCCGCGGCGAAGGCGCTGATCCCCAGCGTGGAGCCGACAGACAGGTCGACGTTGCGGGTGATGACGACGAGGGCCTGTCCCGTCGCGACGAGAACGAGGATGGTCGCGTTGAGGAGCAGGTCCTTGATGCCCTGCTCGGACAGGAACTCGCTGTTGCCGGCCTGGGTGATGCCGATCATCACCAGGAAGACCAGCAGGATGGCCAGTTCGCGCATCTTGAAGACGCGGTCGACGAGCCGGGTCGCCCCGGCCTTCTCCGGATCCACGGCGGGTGCCGGGCTCTGGGTGGTCACGCTCATGCCGTCCTCCCTGTGGCGGCCGCCATCACGGACTCCTCGGTCGCCCGCGCGCGCGGGATCTCGGCGGTGAGCCGCCCTTCGTGCATGACGAGGACCCGGTCGGCCATGCCGAGGATCTCGGGCAGGTCGGAGGAGATCATCAGGACCGCGACGCCCTCGGCGGCGAGTTCGGAAAGGAGACGGTGCACTTCGGCCTTGGTGCCGACGTCGATGCCGCGGGTCGGTTCGTCCACGATCAGCACCTGGGGCCTGGTGGCGAGCCACTTGGCGAGGACGACCTTCTGCTGGTTGCCACCGGACAGGGTGCCGACGGCATCGGCGATGCGCGCGTACTTCACCTGGAGCCGCACTGCCCAGTCGAGCGAGCGGCTGCGTTCGGCGCCGCGGTCCATGAGGCCCGCGCGCACCGTCGTACGCAGTCCGGTGAGCCCGATGTTGCGCTCGATGGACATGTCCATCACCAGGCCCTGGGCGCGCCGGTCCTCGGGGACGAGCGCGAGCCCGGCGGCCATGGCGGTACTCGGTGCGCCGTTGAGCAGCGCCTTCCCCTGCACCTCAACCGTTCCGGCATCCCACTTGTCGACGCCGAAGACGGCCCGCGCGACCTCGCTGCGTCCGGCCCCGACGAGTCCTGCGAGCCCGACGATCTCGCCGCGCCGCACGTCGAACGACACATCGGTGAAGACGCCCTCGCGGGTCAGCCGGCGGACACTGAGGGCGACTTCACCCACCTGGGTGTCCTGCTTCGGGTAGAGCTCATCGAGGTCGCGGCCCACCATGCGGCGCACGAGATCGTCCTCGGTCAGGCCGGCGAGCGGCTCGCTCGCGATCAGGCCGCCGTCCCGCAGTGTGGTGACGCGCTGGCACAGCTCGAAGATCTCCTCGAGGCGGTGCGAGATGAAAAGGACCGCTGCGCCCTGTTCGCGCAGGGTGCGCACGACGCCGAAGAGGCGGGCCACTTCGCTGCCGGTGAGGGCCGCGGTCGGCTCGTCCATGATCAGGACCCGCGCGTCGAAGGAGAGCGCCTTGGCGATCTCGACGATCTGCTGGTCCGCGATGGAGAGCCCGCGCGCGGGCTGATCGGGGTCGAGGTCCACGGCCAAGCGCTTGAAGAGCGCGTCTGCCGCCGCGTGCACGGCCTTGTGGTCGACGCGGCCGAGCGAGCGGCGGGGCTGGCGCCCCATGAAGATGTTCTCCGCGACGGAGAGGTCGGGGAAGAGCGTCGGCTCCTGGTAGATGACGGCGACGCCCGCGTCCCTGGCGTCGCCGGGGCCGTGGAAGACGACCGGGGACCCGTCGAGCGTCAGCTCTCCCGTGTCCGGCCTGTGGACCCCGGCGAGGGTCTTGATGAGGGTGGATTTCCCTGCGCCGTTCTCGCCCGCGAGGGCGTGCGCCTCACCGGCGTACAGCTCCAGGGAGACGTCGTGCAGGGCGCGCACGGCCCCGAAGGACTTGCTCAGGCCCTGCACGGCAAGGACGGGGGGCTCTCTCATAGGTAGCACCGATCGGTCACGAAGGGCATGCGGCTTCTGGCATGGGGGATCAGACATCGGGCGTGAGGCGGGGGCGTCATCAGGAGTCACCCGCCGGACACCCGGCGTGAAAGGTTTCAATCAATTTTCAGGGAAGCTAAACCCGCGCCAACTACGGCGTCAATGGGCGTGCCTTGAAAATCCTGTAGCCACTTGATGCACCAAGGCTGAAGCACTCCAGCCCCCTTGACATCAGCCAGCGCTCTCCCTAGCTTCGCCTCTCGTGAAACGATTCATCGTCGAGTCGTTACGGAGTCAAGTTGTGATCAGCAGAAGACGACTGCTCAGCACCACCGCCACGGCCGCCCTGGGAACGGCGATGGCCGCCGGGGCAGTTCCGACGGCCCACGCCGCCCCCTCCGCGGGGGGCCGGGCCCTGCGCGTGACCAGACCGACCGTCGAGTACGTGAGACACCCACTCGGTCTCGACGTGCCCCGCCCGAGGCTGAGTTGGCCTCTGGCGTCCACCAGGGAAGGCCAGACACAGAGCGCCTACCACGTGCGCGTGGCCACCACCCCGGGACGCCTCACCGAGCCCGACGTCTGGGACAGCGGCAAGGTCGCCTCGAGCGACTCCGTCCTGGTCCCTTACGCGGGCCCCGACCTCAAGTCCCGTACGCGCTACTACTGGTCGGTGCGGGTCTGGGACAGCGCGGGCACGGCCTCCGAGTGGAGTGAGCCCTCCTGGTGGGAGACCGGACTCTCCGGGGAGAAGGACTGGACGGCACGGTGGATCGGCGCACCCGCGTCCCTCGTCGGCGCGCCCGCCCTGGACGACGCCTCGTGGATCTGGTTCCCCGAGGGGGACCCCGCGAACAGCGCTCCGGCGGCCACCCGTTGGTTCCGCGGCCGCGTCGACGTCCCCGAAGGGGTCACTCGCGCGCGCCTCGTCACCACGGCCGACGACGGCTACACCGCGTACGTGAACGGCACGCAGGTGGCGCACGCCGAAGCGGACAGTGCCGCCGACAGCTGGCGCCGCCCCGCGGTCGTCGACGTGACCGCCCAACTGCGCCCCGGCGCGGCGGTCGTCGCCGTCTCGGCCACCAATGCCACGACCGGTCCCGCCGGTCTGCTCGGCCTGCTCGAAGTGACGACCGCGGACGGCGTGCACACCCTCGCCACCGACGGCACCTGGAAGACCACCGACAAGGAGCCCTCGGGCGACTGGCGGTCGGCGGAGTACGACGACGGCTCCTGGTCGGCGTCGAAGGTCCTCGCCGCCTGGGGTTCGGGCCCCTGGGGCAAGGTCGCCCCCCACCACTGTCCCGCCGCCCAGTTGCGCCACGAGTTCCGCCTGCGCCCCGGCAAGACCGTCGCGCGGGCCCGGCTGTACTCCACGGCCCTGGGCCTCTACGACGCCTGGCTGAACGGCGAGCGCGTCGGCGACGACCGCCTGGCACCCGGCTGGACCGACTACAACAAGCGGGTCCAGTACCAGACGTACGACGTGACCAAGCAGCTCAAGTCAGGCGCCAACGCGCTCGGCGTGACGGTCGCGGTCGGCTGGTACGCGGGGAACGTCGGCATGTTCGGCCCGCATCAGTACGGTGAACGCCCCGCGTTCCTGGGTCAGTTGGAGGTCACGTACACCGACGGCTCGACCGACCGCGTGCTGTCGGGCACCGACTGGCGCGCCGCAACGGGCCCGGTGACCGCCGCCGACCTCCTGTCGGGCGAGGACTACGACGCCCGCCTGGAGACAGCGGGCTGGACGCGCGCCGGATTCGACGACTCGGACTGGATCGCGGCCGACGCCGTCGAAAAGGTCAAGGCCGCTGTCGTCGCCCAGATCGACGGGCACACGCGCGTGGAGAGCGAGATCTCCACCCGCAAGGTGAGTGAGCCCAAGCCCGGCGTGTTCGTCTTCGACCTCGGCCAGAACATGGTGGGCGCGGTCCGCCTCACCGTCTCAGGGAAGGCGGGAACGAAGGTCCAGCTGCGCCACGCGGAGGTCCTCAACCCCGACGGCACGATCTACACCACCAACCTGCGGACCGCGCGCGCCACGGACACCTACACGCTCAAGGGCGGCGGCAAGGAGACCTTCGAGCCGCGGTTCACCTTCCACGGCTTCCGCTACGTGGAGGTGACGGGCTACCCGGGCAAGCCACCGCGCGACGCCGTGGTCGGCCGCGTGATTCACACGTCTGCGCCCTTCACGATGGACTTCAAGACGAACGTCCCCATGCTCAACCAGCTGCACAGCAACATCACATGGGGCCAGCGCGGCAACTTCCTGTCCATCCCCACGGACACCCCCGCACGTGACGAGCGGCTCGGCTGGACCGGTGACATCAACGTCTTCGCTCCGACCGCCGCCTACACGATGGAGTCGGCGCGCTTCCTCACCAAGTGGCTCGACGACCTGCGCGACGGGCAGCCCGACGACGGCGCCTTCCCCGATGTGGCCCCGTTCGTCGGCACGGTCGGCAAGGGAGTGGCCGGCTGGGGCGACGCCGGAGTGACCGTCCCCTGGGCGCTGTACCAGGCGTACGGGGACACACGCGTCCTGGAGCAGTCCTGGGCCTCGATGCTGAAGTGGCTCGACTACCTGGAGAAGCACAGCACCGGATACCTGCGCCCCGCCGAGGGCTACGGAGACTGGCTCAACATCCAGGACGAGACCCCCAAGGACGTCATCGGCACGGCCTACTTCGCGCACAGCGCCGACCTGGTCGCGCGGGCCGCCGAAGCACTTGGCAAGGACCCTGCCCCGTACAAGAAGCTCTTCGGCAGCGTCCGTGACGCCTTCCGCGCGGCGTACGTGACCGGCGACGGCCGGGTGAAGGGCGACACGCAGACCGCGTACGTCCTGGCCCTGTCCATGGACCTGCTCGCCGACGGCGACCGTGCACCGGCGGCCGCCCGTCTGGTGGAGCTGATCAAGTCCAAGGAATGGCACCTGTCGACGGGCTTCCTGGGCACCCCGCGGCTGCTTCCCGTCCTGACGGCCACCGGCCACACGGACGTCGCCTACCGCCTCCTCGTCCAGCGGTCCTTCCCCAGCTGGGGCTACCAGATCGACAAGGGCGCCACGACGATGTGGGAGCGCTGGGACTCCATCAAACCGGACGGCAGCTTCCAGGACGCCGGCATGAACTCCTTCAACCACTATGCCTACGGCTCGGTGGGCGAGTGGATGTACGCGAACATCGCGGGCATCGCACCGGCCGACCCGGGCTTCCGCAAGATCCTCGTCCGCCCGCGCCCCGGCGGCGGCGTGACCGAGGCCCAGGGCAGCTTCGACGCGCTCTACGGCCCGGTCACCACCCACTGGAAGACGGACTCCGAGGGCTTCCGCCTCACGCTGACCCTGCCCGCCAACACGACGGCGGAGGTGTGGATCCCCGCCGAAAAACGAACCCAGGTAACCCACGGCACGACGGAGTTCCTGCGGATGGAGGACGGCTGCGCCGTCTTCGCCGCGGCCTCCGGCACACACCGCTTCTCCAACTGACCCACCCCGACCGCTCTTTCGGAAGGCTGCGCGATGACCGCCGGAACCAGCAAGGACGCCGTGAAAGCGGCACTCACCACCCAGGCCCTGGAGACCCCGTCCTGGGCGTACGGCAACTCCGGTACGCGCTTCAAGGTCTTCGCGCAGCCAGGTGTCCCCCGCACGACCCGGGAGAAGCTGGACGACGCCGCCCGGGTGCACGCCCACACGGGCGTGGCGCCCAGGGTGGCCCTGCACATCCCCTGGGACAAGGCCGACGACTACGCGGCGCTCGCGGAGTACGCAACCGACCGCGGCGTGACGCTCGGCGCGATCAACGCCAACGTCTTCCAGGACGACGACTACAAGCTCGGCTCGGTCACCAACCCGGACCCGGCGGTCCGGCGCAAGGCGCTCGACCACCTCCTGGAGTGCGTCGACATCATGGACGCGACGGGTTCACGCGACCTGAAGCTGTGGTTCTCCGACGGCATCAACTACCCGGGCCAGGACGACATCCGCACCCGCCAGGACCGTCTCTCGGAGGCCCTGCGCACCACCTACGACCGCCTCGGCGACGACCAGCGCATGCTCATCGAGTACAAGCTCTTCGAGCCGGCCTTCTACGCGACGGACATCCCCGACTGGGGCACGGCGTACGCGCACTGCCTGAAGCTCGGGCCCAAGGCCCAGGTCGTCGTCGACACCGGCCACCACGCCCCGGGCACCAACATCGAGTTCATCGTCGCCACGCTGCTGCGCGAGGGCCGCCTCGGCGCCTTCGACTTCAACTCGCGCTTCTACGCGGACGACGACCTGATGGCCGGCGCCGCGGACCCCTTCCAGCTCTTCCGGATCATGTACGAGGTCGTCCGCGGCGGAGGCCTGGCCTCCGACATCGCGTTCATGCTCGACCAGTGCCACAACATCGAGGCGAAGATCCCCGCGATCATCCGCTCGGTGATGAACGTGCAGGAGGCCACGGCGAAGGCACTGCTCGTCGACGCCGACGCGCTGGCCGAGGCCCAGCGGACCGGCGACGTCCTGGCCTCCAACGCGGTCCTGATGGACGCCTACAACACGGACGTCCGTCCCCTACTGGCAGAAGTCAGGGAGGACTCGGGGCTCGACCCGGATCCCATGAGGGCCTATCAGCAGTCAGGCTGGCAGGAGCAGATCGTCAAGGACCGCGTGGGCGGCGAGCAGGCCGGATGGGGGGCATGAGCGACATGACACAGCACGCACGGATCAAGGAACTTCTGGACCGCGCCCACCGCTTGGGCGCCGACCCGCGCAACACGAACTACGCGGGCGGCAACGCATCGGCGAAGGGCACGGCCCCCGACCCGGTCACCGGCGCGGACACGGACCTGATGTGGGTCAAGGGCTCGGGCGGCGACCTGGGCACCCTCACCGAGGAGGGCCTGGCGGTCCTGCGCCTGGACCGCCTCCACGCCCTCAAGGAGGTGTACGGGGACGCGGATCACGAGGACGAGATGGTCGCCGCCTTCGACTACTGCCTGCACGGCAAGGGCGGCGCGGCCCCTTCCATCGACACGGCCATGCACGCCCTGGTGGACGCGCCGCACGTGGACCACCTCCACCCGGACTCAGGCATCGCCCTGGCCTGCTCGGCGGACGGCGAGAAGCTGACGGCCGAGTGCTTCGGCTCCACGGTCGCCTGGGTTCCCTGGCGCCGCCCCGGCTTCCAACTGGGCCTGGACATCGCGGCGGTGCAGGCGGCGAACCCCGACGCCATCGGCTGCGTCCTGGGCGGCCACGGCATCACGGCCTGGGGCGCCACGGCGGACGAGTGCGAGCGCAACTCGCTGCACATGATCCACACGGCGGAGGCATTCCTCACCGAACACGGCAAGCCCGCCCCGTTCGGCCGGACACGGGACGACTTCGCCCCGCTCCCCACGGCCGCCCGTCACCGACGCGCGGCCGAACTGGCCCCGTTCATCCGCGCGCTGGCCTCTGAGGACCGCCCCCAGATCGGCCACTTCACCGACACGGACACGGTCCTGGACTTCCTGTCCAGCACGGAGCACCCACGCCTGGCGGCCCTGGGCACCTCCTGCCCGGACCACTTCCTGCGCACGAAGATCAGGCCGCTGGTCCTGGACCTCCCGCCCACCGCACCACTCGCGGAGGCCATCACCCGCCTCAAGGAGCTGCACTCGGCGTACCGAGAGGAGTACGCGGCCTACTACACCCGCCACGCCGACCCGACCTCCCCCGCGATGCGCGGCGCCGACCCGGCCATCGTCCTCGTCCCGGGCGTAGGAATGTTCTCCTTCGGCAAGGACAAACAGACAGCACGCGTGGCAGGCGAGTTCTATGTGAACGCCATCAACGTGATGCGCGGTGCCGAAGCTGTCTCCACCTACGCCCCGATCGACGAGGCGGAGAAGTTCCGCATCGAGTACTGGCCACTGGAGGAAGCCAAGCTCCAACGCCTCCCGCGCCCCAAGCCCCTGGCCACCCGCGTCGCCCTGGTGACCGGCGCGGGCAGCGGCATCGGCAAGGCCATCGCGCACCGCCTGGTGGCGGAGGGTGCCTGCGTCGCGGTGGCGGACCTCAACGCGGCGAACGCCGCGGCCGTGGCGGACGAGCTGGGCGGCCCGGACAAGGCGATCGCCATCCCCATGGACGTCACGTCCGAAGAGCAGATCACCGACGCCTTCACCGCCGCGGCACTCGCCTTCGGCGGAGTCGACCTGGTCGTGAACAACGCGGGCATCTCCATCTCCAAGCCCCTGCTCGACACCACGGCCCGCGACTGGGACCTGCAGCACGACATCATGGCCCGCGGCTCCTTCCTCGTCTCCCGCGAGGCGGCCCGCATCATGCGGGACCAGGCCCTGGGCGGCGACATCATCTACATCACGTCCAAGAACGCGGTCTTCGCCGGCCCGAACAACATCGCGTACTCCGCCACCAAGGCGGACCAGGCCCACCAGGTCCGCCTCCTCGCGGCCGAGCTGGGCGAGTTCGGCATCCGCGTGAACGGCATCAACCCGGACGGAGTGGTCCGCGGCTCGGGGATCTTCGCGGGCGGCTGGGGCGCGCAGCGGGCGGCGACGTACGGAATCGAGGAGGAGAACCTGGGCGCGTTCTACGCCCAACGAACCCTCCTCAAGCGCGAGGTGCTCCCCGAGCACGTGGCCAACGCGGTCTTCGCCCTGACGGCGGGCGACCTGTCCCACACGACAGGCCTCCACATACCCGTGGACGCGGGCGTCGCAGCGGCGTTCCTCAGGTAGCCGACAGCACCCTCCGGTCACGGGTCCGCACGCGACCGGAGGGCAACGCCTGATCCACCCGAGAGGCCCTCCGCCCCGGAACCCCGAATCCACCCCTGCACGAACAAGCTTCCCCTCCCACCCACCCGATTGCCCCGTAGCGGCCCAGCAGGCGGACAAGCGGGGCAGCAGCTCCCGCGCACCCGCAGTCGGGAGCGCACGTGAGGGGACGTGCCGGTATGTCCGCCCGGAGCACGGTTCGCGGCACTCCGGGGCCGAAGCGGCCCGGCGGCCACCGGACGACAGCGAGGACGGACATACCGGCGCGGCCCCGCCCCAAAGAGCACCACACGACCACCGACCACCCGCACCGCACCGCACCGCACCCGCCCGCGCAAGCGCAACCCGCACCCGACCTGCAACCCTGCGAGCCCCCATGACCAACCCCCGCTCACACCACCGCTTCGCCGCGATCGACCTGGGCGCCTCCAGCGGACGCGTCATGGTGGCCCGGACAGGCCCCGACACCCTCACCCTCCAGGAAGCGCACCGCTTCCCCAACCGCCCGGTCCGCACCGCCGGCACCCTGCACTGGGACATCCTCGCCCTCTACACCGGAATCCTGGACGGCCTCCGCGCCGCAGGCTCAGGCTCCGTCCCGCTCACGTCCATCGGCATCGACGGCTGGGCAGTGGACTACGGCCTGCTGGACGCGGACGGCGCCCTCCTCGGCAACCCGGTGCACTACCGGGACACCCGTACCGAGGGCATCGCCGCCAAAGCGTGGGGGACCGTCCCTGCCACCGAGCTGTATGCCGCCACCGGGATCCAGTACGCCCCTTTCAACACCCTGTACCAACTCATGGCATCCCAAGGGACGGCCCAACTGGCCACCGCCAAGCGCCTGCTGCTCATCCCGGACCTCCTGACGTACTGGCTGACCGGCGAGCTCGGCACAGAGCTGACCAACGCCTCCACCACACAGCTCATGGACCCCGCCACGAACACCTGGTCCCACGACGTGGTCACACGCCTCGGCATCGACCTCAGCCTGTTCCCTCCTCTGCGGCGCCCCGGCGATCCAGCGGGTCACCTGCTCCCGCAGGTCCTGGACGACACAGGCCTGATCACGCCCACCCCCGTCACAACGGTCGCCTCGCACGACACCGCGTCAGCCGTGGCCGCCGTCCCGGCAACGACCGAGAACTTCGCCTACATCTGCACCGGCACCTGGTCGCTGGCAGGCCTGGAGCTGACGGCCCCCATCCGCACGGAGGCGAGCCGCGCAGCCAACTTCACCAACGAGCTGGGCATCGACGGCACGGTCCGCTACCTCCGCAACATCATGGGCCTGTGGCTGCTCCAGGAGTGCCTGCGCACCTGGGAGGCGTCCACCGGCGCCCCCGACCTGGAGGCACTTCTCCGCGAGGCGGCCCACGCCCCCGCCCTCCGCTCCCTCGTCGACGCGGCGGACCCCGCCTTCCTGCCCCCCGGCAACATGCCGCACCGCATGGCCCAGGCCTGCGAGGCCACGGGGCAGCCCACCCCCCGCACCCCCGCCGAGACGACGCGCTGCATCCTCGACTCGCTGGCCCTGGCCCACCGCCGAGCCATCGAGGACGCCCAACGCCTCGCGGACCGGGCCGTGGACGTCGTCCACATAGTCGGCGGCGGCGCCCGCAACGCCCTCCTGTGCCAACTGACCGCGGACGCCTGCGGGCTGCCCGTCGTCGCGGGCCCGGCGGAGGCGGCCGCGCTGGGCAACGTACTCGTGCAGGCAAGGGCGCACGGTCTGGTGGGCGACGACCGCCACGCGATGCGCGCCCTGCTGGCCCGCACCCAGCAGTTGACTCGATACGAGCCGACCACCGACCCGGCACGCCGGGCGGCATGGGAGGAGGCGTCGCGACGCGTCCCGGCATGACGCGTCCCCGCACCATGACTCCCGCAAAGCGCGCGCAGCGCATACGCTGCACCCATCCGATGATCGACGAGGAGGAACCCGCGATGCGTGTCGCTCTGTTCCTGACCTGTGTCAACGACACGCTCTATCCCGACACAGGCCGCGCGGTGGTGAAACTGCTGACCAGGCTGGGAGTTGACGTCGACTTCCCGATGGCGCAGACCTGCTGCGGGCAGGCGCACTACAACACGGGATATCGCCACCAGGCAGAGCCGCTCGCCCGTCATTTCTCCGATGTATTCGGCTCGGACGAGTACGACGCCATCGTGACGCCGTCCGGCTCGTGCGGCGCGATGGTCCGCGAGCTGTACCCCCGGATGGGAGAACGGGCTCGCTCCGAGGGCCGGGGCGACGGCCTGGCGACCACGCTGGCACCCGTCGTTCCCAAGACCTATGAACTCACCGAGTTCCTGGTGGACTGCCTCGGTGTGACGGACGTCGGGGCGTACTACCCGCACACGGTGACGTACCACCCGACCTGCCACGGCCTGCGCAGCCTCGGCCTTGGCGACCGTCCCACGCGGCTGCTCCAGGCGGTCAAGGGCCTTGAGCTGCGCGCGCTCCCGGGCGCGGACGAGTGCTGCGGCTTCGGCGGCACCTTCGCGATGAAGAACTCCGATGTCTCCTCGGCGATGGGCACGGACAAGGTGCGCAACGCCGAGTCGACGGGCGCCGACACCCTCTGTGCGGCGGACAACTCCTGCCTGATGCACATCGGGGGCACGCTGACCCGTCTCAAGAGCGGCGTACGCCCGGTCCACATCGCGGAGATCCTGGCGAGCACGGAAGAGGAGCCCCTCGGATGACCAAGACGAGCGGCACGGCTGACACCACTGACACGAGCGGCACGTTCGTGGGCATGCCCTCCTTCCCCACGGCGGCCCGTGAGGCCGTGGGGAACAAGACCCTGCGCGCCAATCTGCGGCACGCGACGCACACGATCCGCGACAAACGGGCCCGCGCCGTCGCCGAGCTGGACGACTGGGACCAGCTCCGCGAGGCGGGCAAGCGGATCAAGGACGAGACGCTGCGCCATCTCGACCGTCATCTGATCCAGTTGGAGGAGTCGGTCACGGCGGCGGGCGGCACCGTGCACTGGGCCGCGGACGCCGACGAGGCGAACCGCATCGTGACCGCGCTGGTCAAGGCCACCGGGGAGACCGAGGTGGTCAAGGTCAAGTCGATGGCCACGCAGGAGATCGGCCTCAACGAAGCGCTGGAGGCCGAGGGCATCCACGCCTACGAGACCGACCTGGCCGAACTCATCGTGCAGCTCGGCAAGGACCGCCCCTCGCACATCCTCGTTCCCGCCATCCACCGCAACCGCGGCGAGATCCGCGAGATCTTCGTGCGCGAGATGAGCGAGTGGGGCCGCCCGGCCCCGGAGGGACTGGCCGACACCCCGGCCGAGCTCGCCGAGGCCGCCCGCCTCCACCTCCGGGAGAAGTTCCTGCGCGCCAAGGTCGGCGTATCGGGGGCGAACTTCATGGTCGCCGAGACGGGCACCATGGTCGTCGTCGAGTCCGAGGGCAACGGCCGCATGTGCCTCACGCTCCCCGAGACGCTGATCTCGGTCGTCGGCATCGAGAAGATCGTGCCGACGTGGCGGGACCTGGAGGTCTTCCTCCAGACGCTCCCCCGCTCCTCGACGGCGGAGCGGATGAACCCCTACACCTCGATGTGGACGGGCCCGTCCCAGGAGGACGGACCGAGCACCTTCCACCTCGTGCTCCTGGACAACGGCCGCACCGACACCCTCGCCGACGAGGTGGGCCGCCAGGCGCTGCGCTGCATCCGCTGCTCGGCCTGTCTCAACGTCTGTCCCGTGTACGAACGGGCGGGAGGCCACGCGTACGGCTCGGTCTACCCCGGCCCCATCGGAGCGATCCTCAGCCCTCAACTCCGCGGCACCCAGAGCGAGATCGACGCCTCGCTCCCGTATGCGTCGTCGCTCTGCGGCGCCTGCTACGAGGTGTGCCCGGTTGCCATCGACATCCCCGAAGTCCTCGTCCACCTGCGGGAGCGCGTGGTCCAGGGCGGCGAGGTGACACGGCACGGCACGAGGGTGACGCTGCGGCCCGCGAAGGGGCACGCCGCGGAGCGGGCGGCGATGCGCGCGGCGGGCTGGGCGTTCGGCCGTCCGGGGGCGCTGCGCGCCGGGCAGCGGCTGGCGTCCGGGACCCGGCGGATCCATCCGCGCACGCTGCCGGGCCCCGGCCGGGCGTGGAGCGCGACGCGGGACCTGCCGAAGGTGCCTGCGGAGCCGTTCCGCGACTGGTGGCGACGTACGAATGGCGGCCGGGCAGAGAAGGGCGACAAGAAGTGAGCAGCAGGGACCAGATCCTGGGCCGCGTGCGGCGAGCGCTGGCGGACGTACGCGACGGCGAGGCGAAGGACGCCCACGACACAGCCGTCCCCCGCGACTACCTGCGCGAGCACGGCGACCGCACCACCGAGCAGACCGTCGACCTGCTCGCGGAGAATCTCGCCGACTACCGCGCGCTCGTGCACCGCTGCGCGGGCGAGGAACTGCCGGAGCTGCTCATGCGCCTGCTCGCGGCACGCGGCGCGCGGACCGTGCTCGTGCCGCCCGGCCTTCCGTCGGCCTGGCTCGCGGCCGCCGACGCGACCCGCGTCCACGACCGCGCCGCGAGCACCCCGCGCGAGCTCGACGAAGTCCACAGCGTCGTCACCGGCTGCGCGGTCGCCGTCGCCGAGACCGGCACCATCGTCCTGGACGGCGGCCCCGACCAGGGCCGCAGGCGCATCACGCTGGTCCCCGATCACCACATCTGTGTCGTACGGGTCCCTGACCAGGTGGTCTCCTCCGTCCCGCAGGCACTCGAACGGCTCGATCCGGCCCGCCCGCTGACCTGGATCTCGGGACCGTCCGCGACCAGCGACATCGAACTGGACCGGGTGGAGGGCGTGCACGGCCCGCGCACTCTGGAGGTGGTGCTGGTGAGCGGAGTCTGAGGGCCCCGGTTAGCGTGAGTGCATGATCCGGTTCGAGCAGGTGAGCAAGCGCTACCCGGACGGCACGATGGCCGTGGACGAGCTGTCCTTCGAGGTCGGCCAGGGTGAACTGGTCACGCTCGTCGGCCCTTCCGGGTGCGGCAAGACGACCACGATGATGATGGTGAACCGCCTCATCGAGCCGACCGCGGGCCGCATCTTCGTCAACGACGAGAACATCGCGGACGTCGACCCGGTCCGCCTGCGCCGCCGTATCGGCTATGTCATCCAGCAGGTGGGGCTCTTCCCGCACCGGACGATCCTCGACAACACGGCGACCGTCCCCGCACTGGTCGGCTGGAAGAAGGCGAAGGCGCGGGCGCGGGCGGCCGAGCTGCTCGACCTGGTGGGCCTCGACCCGAAGACGTACGGCTCCCGCTACCCCGAGCAGCTGTCCGGCGGCCAGCGCCAGCGCGTCGGCGTGGCGCGTGCCCTGGCCGCCGATCCGCCCGTACTCCTCATGGATGAGCCGTTCGGTGCGGTCGACCCGGTGGTGCGCGAGCAGCTGCAGGACGAGTTCCTGCGGATGCAGGCGACGGTCCGCAAGACGGTTCTCCTGGTCACGCACGACATCGAGGAGGCGGTCAGGCTCGGTGACCGGATCGCGGTGTACGGACAGGGGCGCATCGAGCAGTTCGACACGCCGGGGGCGGTGCTCGGCACTCCGGCGACGCCGTACGTCGCCGAGTTCGTGGGCGCCGACCGGGGCCTGAAGCGTCTCTCGGTCACCGACATCCAGGCGGACGACCTGGAGCAGCCGTCGGTGGTCCGCCTCGACGAGCCCGCCGCGCACGCCGCCGCCCGGCTGCGCGAACAGGACGCCCGCTGGGCCGTCGTCCTGGACACGGACGGGGACCTGCACGGCTGGGTGGGGATCGACGAGGTGGCCCTGGCCGGAGAGGGCGGCCGCGTCGGCGATCTGGCCCACCGCATGAAGGCGTGGGTCCCGGTCGGCGCCCCGCTCAAGCAGGCGTTCGGCGTGATGCTCCAGCACGACGCGGGCTGGGTCGCGGTCCTTGACGGGGCGCGCTTCCTGGGCGTCCTGACCCCGGCGAAGCTGCACGAGGCGCTGCGCCGCTCGGTGGACGCGGACGCGCAGGGCGTGCCACGGGACCAGGTGGAGTTCGACTCCGTCGCCGACGCCTGAGCACGCGCGCCCACGCCCGCGCACCCGCGCCCCGCGCGGCGGGCGTCACAGCAGCCCCTTCTCCTCCAGGTAGGTTCGCGCGACGTCCTGCGGCAGCCGTCGCCAGCTGTCCACCTGTTCGTTCATGGACGCCAGGTCCGCCGTCGTCAGCACGGAGTTGAGGCGGCCGAGTGCGTTCGCGACGCCTTCGCTGCCCGCGCGGGAGCGGTTGACGACCGGGACGATGTAGTCGGCGTTCTGGAGATTCTTGTCGTCCTTCAACAGCACGAGGCCGAAGTCGTCGAGCGTGGCGTCCGTCGACGTGGTCAGGACCATCTGGTCCTGCCCGCTCTGCACGGCCTTCTTGGCCTGGGTCGTGCCCACGCCCTTGGGGTCGACGGAGGTGATGTCGATGCCGTAGACCTTCTTCAGGCCGGGTTCGCAGTAGGGGCGTTGCACGCATTCGTCGCCCGCGGCGAGGCGTACCTTCAGGCCGGACTTGCCGAGGTCGCTCAGTGTCTTCAGGCGGTGCTGCTCGGCGAAGGACGCGGTGACGGCGAACGCGTTCTGGTCGACGGCCTTGCCCGGGTCGAGGACGGTGAGGCCACGCGGGGCGGCGAGGCCGCGCAGGGCCTTCATGGTGGCGTCGAGGTCGGGCGAGCCGACCGGCTTGGCGTCCGCGCCGTTCTTCTTGGCGTTCAGCCAGTCCGCGAACGTCGCCGCGTACTCGGGGACGACGTCGATCTGCCCGGACTCCAGGGCGGGTTCGTACAGCTCGCGGTTGGCCACGGAGAGGATTTCGGCGCCGTATCCGGCCTTCGTCAGGAGCAGGGAGTACATCTGGGCGAGCAGATCGCTCTCGGTGAAGCCCGCCGAGCCGACGACCAGGTGATGGCTGTCGCCGGGCGGCGCGGTGACCTCGCCCTGGGTCTCCAGGGACGGCCCCGACGCGCAGCCGGAAAGCATCAGCGCGAGGGCCGCCGTCGCACCCGCTCCCGTGCGTCGCTTCATCCGGTCCGCCCTCTCCCCCGCGCCCACCCGGGGGCGAGCCGTTCGCCGATCTCGAAGAGCCCCTCGACGATCAGCGCGAACACGGCGACAAGGACGGCTCCCGCCACGACCTGCGGGGTGCTTGCGAGGTTGAAGCCCGCCGTGATGATCCGGCCGAGTCCCCCGCCGCCGGCGAGCGCCGCGATCGTGGCGGTGGCCACGAGCTGCACGGCGGCGATCCGCACCCCGCTGAGCACCAGCGGCATCGCGAGCGGCAGTTCGACCCGCCACAGCATCTGCCGTCCCGTCATCCCCATGCCGCGCGCGGCCTGTACGACGCTGCGGTCGACCCCGCGCATGCCGACGTACGCGTTGGTGAGCAGCGGCGGCACGGCGAACAGGACGAGCGCGACGACGGTGGGGCCCTCGCCCCAGTTCCCGATCGGGGTGAGGAGCAGCAGGACGAGCACCGCGAAGGTGGGGACCGCGCGGCCGACGTTGGAGATGTTGACCGCCAGGGCCCCGCCCTTGCCGAGGTGGCCGAGGACGAGCGCGACCGGCAGCGCGATCAGACAGCTCAGGATCAGACACACCACGGTGAGGACGAGGTGCTGGGTGAGCCGGTGCCAGATGCCGTCGTCGCCCGCCCAGTGCGCCGAGTCGGTGAGCCACTGCCAGGCATCGCTGATGGTGTTCATGAGCGGACCGCCCTCGTCCACGGGGTGAGGATGCGCTGCACGCCCAGGAGCAGCAGATCGGCCAGTACGGCGATGACGACGCACAGCACGGACGCGGTCAGTACCTGTGCCTTGAAGTAGGTGTTCATGCCCGCGTAGATGAGGTTGCCGAGCCCGCCGAAGCCGACGATGGCGCCGACCGTGACGAGGGAGACCGCGGAGACGGTGGCGATGCGCAGGCCCGCCATCGCGGCGGGCAGCGCGAGCGGCAGTTCGACGGTGAGCAGGAGCCGGATGGGTCCGTAGCCCATGCCGCGGGCGGCCTGCCGGGTGTCCTCGGGGACGGCGCGAAGACCGGCCAGGATGTTGCGGACGAGCAGCGTCAGTGAGTACAGGACGAGCCCCGCGACCACGAGGGACGCGGAGAGGCCGTACACGGGAAGCAGTAGCGAGAACATGGCGAGCGAGGGGATCGTGTACAGGACCGTGGTCAGCGCCAGGACGGGACCGGCCGCCAGGGCCCAGCGGCGGGCGACGACGGCCAGCGGGACGGCGATGACGAGCGCGATGAGGACGGAGACGGCGGTCAGCTCCAGATGCTGGAGGACCGCGTCGACGATGATCTGGCGGCGCGTGCTCAGATACTCACCGCAGATCCACTCGTTGCGCGCGAGGCAGTCGTCCGGGGGCGCGGTCACGTGTCCATTCCAGCGGGCGGGAACGGGGGTCGGCGCGTTCTGGTCCCCCGTACGGGCGTCGGGGCGATTCGCCCTTACGAGAACCGGGCCAGTCCCGGCAGCGGCAATCCCCGGATCGGGTGGTTCGATCCGGCAGAGTGAATCGAACGCAAGATCACGGCCCTCCGGCCCACCCGTGCGGCCCTCCGGGTGCGGCATCGAACTTTAGGGCGAGTCTTCGCTCCCGCGTCACCGTTACGCATCACTGCTCGGCGGGGTTTTCCGAGCGTCTGTCCGTACCGATGCCGCCAGGGAGCCCCATTGGAACTGCACGCCAACATCGTCGGTGTTCACCTTGTGTTCGAGCGGGCGGGCAGGGTCCTGCTCGGCCTGCGCTCTCCCGACTCCGCCTACGCCCCCGGCACCTGGCACCTTCCGGCCGGTCATCTCGAACGGGAGTCCGCCACGGGATGCGCCGTGCGCGAGGCACAGGAGGAGCTCGGCGTCACCATCCATGAGCAGGATCTCCGGCTCGTCCACATCGTCCACCACCGGGACGGCGACGACGGCAGGGCGCGGATGCAACTGCTCTTCCACGTACTAGCCCACTCCGGCACCCCCGCGATCCGCGAACCCGACCGCTGCACCGCCCTGGAGTGGTGGCCCTACGCCGCGCTTCCGTCCCCCCTCGTCGACTACACCGCGGTCGCCCTGACCGGTATCGCCGCGGGCCGCACGTACACGGAGATGGGGTGGTCGGCGTGACGGAGCCCCTGAAACCCCTGTCACCTGCGACACCCCCGCCCCTGCCCCCGCCGCCCCCGGCAGAGCTCAGGTTCGAGGGGAATCCCGGCAAGAATCCGCTCGGCGAGGCCTCCTTCCGGCAGATGTGCTCGCGGCTGCCGTCGGTCCTGGCCCGGACGACCCGGATGGCGTGGGAGACCGACCGGCGTGCCGTGCTCCTGCTCCTGGTCTGCCAGCTCCTCGTCGGGGCCGGCTCGGCCGTGCAGCTCGCCTTCACCGCCACGGCCATGCAGCCCGTCCTCGGCAACGGTCCGGCCGCCGACCGCCTGCGCGCGGCGCTCCCCGCGCTCGTGGTCATCGCCGTCGCCGCGGCCGTCACGCGCGTCGCCACGGCGCTCTGCTCGTACGCCGACGGACGCATCACCCCGCGCCTGACGACCGGCGCCGACACCGCCCTGGTCGAAGCGGTGTGCCGGGCGGAAGCCGTCGCGTACGCCGAGCCGGGGTTCGCCGACCGGCAGGAAGCGGCCGAGATGGGGGTGACCCGCAGCCGCACGATGGTGCAGGACGCCACGCGGTTCACGGCCGCCCTGGTGCGCATGGTCAGCGCGGGCGGTGTGCTCTCCGTGCTGCATCCGCTGATGTTCCCGCTGCTCGTCCTCGCGGTCGTGCCCGCCGGGGCCGGCGCGGTCCTTTCGGCACGCGTCACCTACGAGACGCACTACGCGAACGTCGGCGACCGCAACGTACGCCAGATGATGCGGTGGTGGTCGACGACCCCGAAGTACAGCGACGAGGTGCGCGCGAACGGCATGACGGGGTACCTGCTGCACTGGTACCGGGCCCTGTCCGCCCGCATCGACCGGCGCACCCTGACGGCCGCGCCCCGGATGCTGCGCATCGTCCTGGCCAGTTCGGCCCTCGGGGGTGTCTTCCTCGTCGGCACCTGGGCCACCCTGGCCTGGCTCGCCGTCACGGGGCGCGTGGATCTCGCCGCGGCGGCCACGGCGGTCGTCGCCGTGCAGACGTCGCTGGCCGCGCTCTCCCAACTGGTGATCCACGGCGCGGCGATGTTCCACACCGGCCTCTACCTCGCCGACATGCGGTCGTTCCTCGACCTGGCCCACGAACTCGCGCCCAAGAGGGGCGAGTTGACGGCACCGGCGCAGGTGGCGGAGATCCGTGTCGACGAAGCGTCGTATCAGTACCCCGGCAAGGACTCCCCGGCCGTCGACCACGTCTCCCTCACCCTCCGCCGCGGCGAGATCGTGGCCGTCGTCGGCGAGAACGGCTCGGGCAAGTCCACCCTCACGCGCCTGATCACCGGCATCTACCTCGCCGACAAGGGCCGGGTGACCTGGGACGGGGTCGATCTCGCCACGGCGGATCCGGACACCGTGTGGGCCCGCACCGGCCTGGTCCCGCAGAACTTCGCCCAGTGGCCGCTGCGGGCCAGGGAGAACGTGACGCTCGGCCAGCCCCGCACGGTCGACGACGGCCCGGTGTGGGACGCCCTCGACACGGTCGGCATGCGCGACGCGATCGAGGCCCTGCCCGGCGGTCTTGACACCCTGCTGGCCCGCGAGCTCTGGGGTGGCTGCGAGCTCTCGGGCGGCCAGTGGCAGCGACTCGCCTGCTCCCGGGCGCTCTACCGGCGCCCGCCCCTCATGATCCTGGACGAGCCGACCTCGCAGATGGACGTCCGCGGTGAGCGCGACGTCCTCGACGCGCTCAAGGCGACCGCCGCGGACCAGATCACCGTCGTCGTGACGCATCAGCTGGAGAACACCAAGGTGGCCGACCGGATCATCGTCATGCGGCACGGCCGTATCACGGAGCAGGGGCCGTACGAGGAGCTTGCCCACGGAGGCGGCCTGTTCGCCGAACTCCTCGCCCTCTCCAAGGACCGATAGACCCAGAAATGCTCCACAACTACACATAAAGAAAAAATAAGAGCAGAATGGATATGCGCGACATCCCGCCGCGCGACGTGATCAGGCCTGCACGAACCAGAGGAGACGAGTCTCATGGCCGACGTCTCACACAGGGGAGACATAGCAGCTCACCCTGACGTATCCGAAATGCGGGATCGCTATGCCCGCGTACTCGGTGGACGCGATGTGGCACTCGTGGACGGGCCCGTGTTCCTCACGGGCCTCTTCTGTGCCATCTCCCCGTGGGTGGTCCACTTCACCGCAAGCCAGCCCGTCCTCGCGACGCACAACCTCATCATGGGCATCGCGATCGGCCTGCTGGGTCTTGGATTCACCGTCGCACCGGCCAGGATGTACAGCCTGAGCTGGGCCATGTGCGCCATGGGCGTCTGGATGATCGTGTCGCCGTGGATCGTCGGCACGAGCCCTGACATGGGCGTCATCCTCACCAACGTCATCATCGGCGGCCTCACCTTCCTGCTCGGCCTCGTGTGCACCGGCGCGGCCGCGAAGGAGGGACGCAACACCGCCCCGAATTCGACCTGACCGAGAAAGGCGGGGCACAAGACGCCGCAGCGACCCCCGGATCGGCGGAGAGCCGGGAGCCGCTGCGGTGCGCGCGGACCGTGTCAGGCGGCGCGGCTCACCCGCCCCTGGTGGCCGCGGATGATGTCGGCGTAGCGCAGACCGCTGCCCTTGACGGTGCGGCGCTGCGTCTCGTAGTCGACGTGGACCAGGCCGAACCGCTTGTCGTAGCCGTAGGCCCACTCGAAGTTGTCAAGGAGCGACCAGGCGTAGTACCCGGCCAGGGGCGCGCCCTTGCGGGCCGCGCTCGCGCAGGCGGCGAGATGGCGGACCAGGTAGTCCGTCCGCTCCGGGTCGTCGATCGTTCCGTCGGGGCGTACGACGTCGGGGTAGGACGAGCCGTTCTCGGTGACGTACAGCTTGCGCGCCCCGTACTCGTTCGTGAGGCGCAGCAGGAGCGTCTCGATGCCGCTCGCGTCGATCTCCCAGTCCATGCCGGTGCGGGGCACTCCCTCGCGGCGCACCTGGTGGGCGTGGGGCGCGG
Organism: Streptomyces sp. NPDC047525; assembly: GCF_040643025.1. NCBI lineage: Bacteria > Bacillati > Actinomycetota > Actinomycetes > Kitasatosporales > Streptomycetaceae > Streptomyces > Streptomyces sp. NPDC047525. The sequence continues at coordinate 202,732 of NZ_JBEYTL010000002.1, read as the reverse complement.
GGCCCGCGGGGTCGTCGGAGACGACGGCCGGGAAGTAGTAGTTCAGGCCCAGCCAGTCGAGCGGCTGCGCGATGGTCGCCAAGTCGCCCGCGCGCTCCGGGAGTTCGACCCCGTAGACCTCCTGCATGTCGGCGGGGAAGCCGCGGCCGTGGACCGGGTCGAGCCACCAGCGGTTGGTGTGGCCGTCCACGCGGCGGGCGGCGGCGACATCCTCGGGGCGGTCGCTCGCGGGCTCGACCGTGGAGAGGTTGTTGACGATGCCGATCTGCGCGCCGGGCGCCGCCGCGCGGATCGCCTGGGTGGCGAGGCCGTGCCCGAGCAGCAGGTGGTACGAGGCGCGCACGGCGGCGTTCAGGTCGGTCAGGCCCGGTGCCATCCGGCCTTCGAGGTGGCCGATCCACGCCGAGCAGAGGGGTTCGTTGAGCGTGGCCCACTGCGTGACGCGGTCGCCGAAGCGCTCGGCGGCGAGGGACGCGTACGCGGCGAAGTGCTCGGCCGTCTCCCGCTCGGGCCAGCCGCCGCGGTCCTGGAGGACCTGCGGCAGGTCCCAGTGGTAGAGGGTCACCGACGGCGTGATGCCCGCTTCGAGCAGCCCGTCGATCAACTGGTCGTAGAAATCGAGGCCCTTGGGGTTCGGCGGGCCGTCGCCGCCGGGCACGATGCGCGGCCAGGCCAGGGACAACCGGTAGGCGTTGGTACCCAGTTGCTTCATCAGCGCGATGTCCTCGCGCCAGCGGTGGTAGTGGTCGCAGGCCACGTCACCGTGATCGTCGTTGTCGATCTTTCCGGGGGTGTGCGAGAAGGTGTCCCAGATCGAGGGGGAACGGCCGTCCTCGGTGACGGCCCCTTCGATCTGGTACGCCGATGTGGCCGTGCCCCACGTGAAGTCGTGCGGGAGTGCGGCAAGGTCGATGAGCTCGGACACAGACGTCCTCTCAGACGTAACGGGATCAGACGCATGGGGATCAGGCGTATGGAGACCAGGCGTATGGGGATCAGGCATGAGGGGGTGGGTCACTTGACGGCTCCGGCGGTGAGGCCGGCGACCAGATAGCGCTGGAGCAGGAGGAAGCCCGCGACCACCGGCACGCTCACGACCAGCGAGGCGGCCATGATCTGGTTCCAGTAGACGTCGTTCTGGGTGGAGTAGCCCTGCAGACCGATGGCGAGGGTGCGGGTGCCCTCGTTCGTCATGACGGAGGCGAAGAGCACTTCTCCCCAGGCGGTCATGAACGCGTAGACGGCGACCGCGACGATGCCGGGGATCGCGGCCGGCACGACGACCCGGAAGAGCGCACCGATCGGCCCGCAGCCGTCGACGAGCGCCGCCTCGTCCAGGTCGCGCGGCACCGAGTCGAAGTACCCGATCAGCATCCAGATCGAGAAGGGCAGCGAGAAGGTCAGATACGTGAGGATGAGCCCGGCCCGCGAGCCGAACAGGGCGATCCCGGTGGCGTTGCCGATGTTGACGTACATCAGGAACAGCGGCAGCAGGAACAGGATGCCGGGGAACATCTGGGTGGACAGGACCGTCACCGTGAAGACGCGCTTGCCGCGGAACTGGTAACGGCTGACGGCGTAGGCCGCGAAGACGGCGATCACCACCGAGCAGACGGTGGCCGCGCCCGCCACGATCAGCGAGTTCATGAAGTACTTCGCCAGCGGGACGGTCTTCCAGATGTCGATGTACGGGCGGATGGTGAGCCCGCTCGGCATCCAGCGGAACTTGCCCGACACGTCTTCCAGGGGCTTGAGCGAGCTGGACACCATCACGAACACCGGAAGCAGCACGAACCCCGTGAGCAGCGTCAGGAAGATCCGCCGTGACCAGAGGAACGAGCGGGGCGCCGCCATCGGCGACCGGGGCTTCGCGGCCCCGCGGGGGCGCACGGCCATGCGGAGGCTAGACATGCACGGACTTCCTCTCGCGCGACGTGACCCACAGATAGACGCCCGTCACCGCGAGCAGGAACAGGAGCAGCAGGACCGACATCGCGGACCCGGTGCCGAAGTTCCAGGTGGCGAACGAGGATTGATAGATGTGGATGGAGATCAGGTCCGCCGCTTCGGGCGCCGACCGGCCGAACAGGACGAACGGCGTGTTGAAGTCGTTGAACGTCCACAGGAACAGGACGAGGACGAGCACCTGGTTGACCGGCCGCAGGGACGGCAGCGTGATGCGGCGGATCTGCTGCCACATCCCCGCGCCGTCGAGCGCGGCCGCCTCGTACATCTCCCTGGGGATGTTCTGCAGCCCGGCCATCATGATGAGGAAGGCGAACGGCCAGCCCTTCCACACCGAGACCGTGAGCAGCGCGACGAAGCTGTTGTCGCCGATGAGCCAGAACGGCGCGCTGTCGGTGAGGCCGAGCTGGTCGTGCAGCACGTGGTTGATCAGGCCGTTGTCACGCTGGAACATGAAGCCCCAGGTGATCACCGCCGCGTACACGGGCAGTGCGTACGGGACGAGGAAGAGCGCCCTGAGGATGCCGCGCCCCTTGAACGTCTCCTGCAGGTAGATCGCCGCGGCCGTCCCGATCAGCCAGCACAGGCCCACCGAGAGGAGCGTGAAGGCACAGGTGACGAAGAACGAGTGCAGCAGCGCCTGGCCCACCGGCGCGTCGAGGTCGACCGCGATCTTGTAGTTGTCCAGGCCCGACCAGGGCGCGGCGCCCCAGTCGCGGATGAAGAACTGGGTGAGCTCCTTGAAGCTCATCACGCCGCCGATGACGATCGGCAGCAGATGGACGAGGATTTCGAGCAGGAGGGCGGGGAGCAGCAGGAGGTACGGGAGGCTGATGCGGCGGAGCCGTCCGGGACGGCGGCGGCGCGGGCCGCGTTCCGTCTCCGGAGTGGTCACGGACGGCTCCTTCGCGTCCTGAACGATGGTCGTGGTCCCAGGGGTCCCAGTGGTCACAGTCGCATCACTCACTGCTGGGACATCTGCTGCTGCGCCTTGACCAGTTCGGCCTTCACCGACGCGGTGGTCACCTCACCGCCGTCCGCGGCCTTCGCGAAGAGGTTCTTGACGGCGGTGCCGACCGCGGTCTCGAACTGCGACTCGTTGGCCACCTGGGGCAGCGGCGCGGCGCTCTTGGCGAGGGTGTCGCGCAGGACCTTCAGCTCGGGACGGTCGAAGGCGGCGTCCTCCTGCGCGGCCTTGACGGGCGGGACGGAGCCGTAGGACTTGCAGAGGATCTTCTGCTCCGCGTCGCTCGTCATGAACTTCACGAACTTCAGGGAGCCGTCGACGTTCTTGGTGTTCTTGAAGACGGCCATGTTGATGCCCGCGACCATCGAGTTGGTCGCCTTGCCCTGCCCCGGAGCTCCGGACCCGACCGGTACAGGCGCCACGCCCCACTCGTCGTCGCTCATGCCCTGCGACTTGAAGGTGGTGGCGGCGGCCTGCCACAGCACCATCGCCGTCTTGTCCTTGGCGAAGTCGCTGAGGGACTGGTTCTGCGCGTACTCGGCGTTGCCCGGGGCGACGATCTTGTCCTTCGCCATCATGTCGACGTACTGCTTCACGGCCGCGACCGCGCCGTCGGAGGTGAAGTCGGCCTTGCCGTCCTCGGTGAAGAAGTCGGCGCCGTGCTGCTTGCCGAGGGCGAAGACCTGGTGGATGTTGTTCGAGAGGTTCGACCCCTCCGCACCCAGGGCCCACTTGCCGCCCTTGGAGATCTTCTTGCCGTCCGCGACCAGCTCGTCCCAGGTGGCGGGCGGCTTGTCTATGCCGGCCTCCTTGAACATCTTTTTGTTGTAGTAGAGGGCGTACGCCATGGAGTACAGCGGGACCGCCGCCGGGTCCTTGTCCGCCGCCCCGGCCGAGCCGAGCGCGGACTCCACGAAGCGGTCCTTGCCGCCGATCTTGGCGAAGTTCTTCTCGTCCCAGGGCAGCAGGGCTCCGCTGGCCTGCAGTGAAGCGGTCCAGGTGTTGCCGATGTTCAGGACGTCGGGGCCCTGGCCCGACGTCGTCGCGGTAAGGATCTTGGTGAGCAGGTCCGACCAGGGGATGACCTCGAGCTTGACCTTGATCCCCGTCTGCTTCTCGAACTTGGCGAGTTCGGGCTTGAGGATCTTCTTGTCCGCCTCGAGATTGGGTCCTTGGTTCGACGCCCAGTAGGTCAGCGTCTTCGGCGAGTCGTTGGACCCCCCGCCGCCCGTCGTCGAACCGCCGCCGCAGGCGGTCGCGGTGAGGGCGAGCGAGAGGGTGGCGGCGCCGACGGAGGCGGCGGCTCGGAATCTGCGCATGGCTCCAGGTGTCCCTTCCGGAGGGAGTCATGGGGCGGATGGCGCAGCGCCGGACCGAACCGGCGCTGTGTTCAACTCTTGAATGACCTCATGACTTAATTTAGGACGTGAGTTAAACCGGCAGGGAAGATACCGTCAAGGGGTCACACAGAACCAACTTCGAGGCAGAGCACGCCGGAAGGAACCACATGGCTGGGCAGCGCAACGGGCGTACGGTGCACGACCTGCGGCGGGAGAACCGCGCCGCCGTACTGCAGCGGCTGTACTTCGAGGGACCGATGAGCCGCTTCACTCTCGGACCCGCCACCGGGCTGAGTTCAGGTTCCATCAGCAATGTCGTGGCCGAGCTGGTGACGGAGGGGTGGGTGGAGGAGGCGGGCAGCGTGGAGTCCGACGGCGGGCGCCCGCGTACGCTGCTTCGGGTCGCGCCGGGCCGCGGTCAGCTGATCGGCGTGGACGTCGGCGAGACCCGCGTACGCGTCGAACTCTTCGACCTCTCCTTGTCCGAACTCGCCAGGGCGGAAAGGCCGTTGACCCTGAAGGGCCATGACGTCGGCGGCATCGCCGAGCACATCCGCGACGGGATCGGCGAGGTGCTCGACGCGGCGGGCGGCGCGGACGAAGGGCTCCTCGGCGTCGGGATCGGCGTACCGGGAATCGTCTCGCGCGACGGCGAGCTCGGCGCCGTCGTGCACGGGCAGACCATCGGCTGGAACGCGGTCCCGCTGGAGTCGCTTCTCCGGGAGACCGGTCAACTTCCCGCCTCCGTGCCGTACTTCATCGACAACGGCGCCAAGACGCTCGGCCAGGCGGAGATGTGGTTCGGCGCCGGGCGTGGCACGCGCAACGCAGTGGTCGTGCTGTTCGGTTCGGGTGTCGGCGCGTGCGTCGTCACCGAGGACGTGGAGCAGGGCCGCGCCGTCGAGTGGGGCCACCTCACCGTGCGGGTGCAGGGCAGACGGTGCCGGTGCGGGGCCCTTGGCTGCCTGGAGGCGTACGCGGGGGCGGAGGCGCTGCTCGAACGGTGGCAGGAGGCGGGCGGACGTCCGCCCGGCGGCATGGACGAGGAGAGCGGGCTCACCGCCATGCTCAACGCCGCCTACCCGGAGAGCGGCGCGGCCGACCCGACGGCACTGCTGGTCCTGGAGGAGACCGCCGAGTACCTGGGAGCGGGGCTCTCCGACCTGATCAACCTCTTCCAGCCGGAGCGGATCCTGGTCGGCGGCTGGGCCGGACTCCAGCTCGGGCAGCGCTTCCTGACCGCGGTGAAGCGCTACATCCCCACCTACGCCCTGTCCTATCCGGCGGGGCGCGTCACCATCGGCCTGGGGCGCCTCGGCCCGGACGCGGTGACGGTCGGCGCGGCGACGCTCCCGCTGGCCGACTTCTTCGCGCGGGGCGGGCGGCGGGCCGCGCCGGTGCGCGAGGCCGAAGTGCCGGGCTGGCAGACCGCGTTGGAGGGGCGGTCGACGTCCTGAGGGCGCGGGTTCCTTGGGGCTCCGGGGGCCTAGGGCTGTCCTGCGGCCACCCTGGAGGCGGTCCGCTCACCATCGGAAGGAGCGCGGCCGTCGGCGGTGGCCGCTTGCGCGAGCAGGCTCATGGCCTGCCGTGACGGTGAGCCCGGCTCCGTGACGGCGAGCACCAGGAGCTGGTCCGCCGCCTGGGGGAGCTGGAGGCTCTGCTGGGTCACGGTGAGGGTGCCGACGAGGGGATGGCGCATCTCATAGCGGGCGAACTCGCAGGGGCGCACCTGGTGACCGGTCCACATGGCGGCGAACTCGGGGCTCTTGACCGTGAGTTCACCGATGAGGGAGGTCAGCAGCGTGTCGTCGGGGTGGCGTCCCGCGACCATCCGCAGGTTCGCGACGACGGCCTTGGCCTTCGCCGTCCAGTCGGCGTACAACGCGCGGGTGTGGGGGTCGAGGAAGAGCATCCTGGCGAGGTTGGGGCGCTCGGTCGCCCGCCGGGGGCTGTCGGGGTCCACGTGCGCCGCGAACAGCGCGTGCCCGAGCCCGTTCCAGGCGAGCACGTCGGCGCGGCGTCCGGTGACCAGGGCCGGAACGCTCTCCAGGGTGCTCAGCAGATGGAGCGTGGTGGTTCCCGCCTGCTCGGGCCGTGGTCGCGCGGCGGGGGCTCGCCTTCTGCCCGCGTCGGCGAGGTCGTGCAGGTGCCGGCGCTCCGACTCGTCGAGGCTCAGGGCCCTGGCGATGGCGTCCAGGATCTCCGGGGACGCCCCGAGCGACTGGCCCTGCTCAAGCCTCGTGTAGTACGAGGCGCTGACACCGGCGAGCAGCGCGAGCTCTTCCCTGCGCAGGCCCGCCACGCGCCGTCGGTCGCCGTAGTCCTTCAGGCCGACGTCCGCGGGACGCAGCTGGGAACGCCGCGCGTACAGGAAGTCGCCGAGCCGTCCTCGTTCACTCATGTCATCCAGTGTGCGTCGGCCCGTGCGCGGCAGCCTGACCCTGTCCGGGATAGGCAGCGGCGGGTCTGGCTGACCTGCGCGGACACGACGACGGTGGTGGTCCGAAGCCAGACAGACACCGGCCATGGAGCACCTCTGATGGAACAGATCGAACTCGGCGGCGTCACCGTCACCCGCGTCAAGGAGTACTACGGCCCCATCGACATGACGCCCGGCCAATTCCTCCCCACCGTCCCGGAGGAGGCCTGGCGCGACAACGCCGCCTGGCACGCGCCCGACTTCCTCGACCCGCGGACGAACATCGTCAACTCCGCGGTCCAGAGCTGGCTGCTGCGCAGCGAGGGGAAGACCATCCTCGTCGACACGGGCGTCGGCAACCACAAGGAGCGGCCGTACTCCCCGGTGTGGAGCCACTTGCGCACCGGCTTCCTCGCCGAACTCGCGCGGGCAGGCGTCGCTCCCGAGGACGTCGACATCGTGATCAACACGCATCTGCACATCGACCACGTCGGCTGGAACACCTGCCTGGACGGCAGGGACTGGGTCCCCACCTTCCCGAACGCCACCTATCTGCTGCCCAAGGACGACTACGACTTCTGGAACCCGGAGAACGGCCACACGTCGGTGCTCGGCCGCGGCAACCAGAACGTCTTCGAGGACAGCGTCGCCCCCGTGCACCGGGCGGGCCAGGTGCACCTGTGGGAAGGAGCCCACCGGATCGACACCAACCTGCTCCTCGAAGCGGCCCCCGGGCACACCCCCGGATCCAGCGTGCTCACCCTCACCGGCGGGAGCGACCGCGCGGTCTTCGTGGGCGATCTGCTGCACGGTCCCGTCCAGCTCGTCGACCCGGACCACAACAGCTGCTTCTGCGAGGACCCCGCAGGCGCCCGCGCCACACGCCGACGGATCCTGGGCTGGGCCGCCGACCACAACGCGCTCGTCGTGCCCGCGCACCTGGGAGGCCACGGCGCTGCCGAGGTCGAGCGCTCGGGCAGCGGGTTCGCCATCAAAGGGTGGGCTTCCTTCACGCCGTATGAGCGTGCGGTGGCAGACGAGGCTCAGGTGGCGAAGGCATGACCGCCGCGCACCGCACCGACACCCGCACCGTGACCACCACGCAGGGAAAGGTCGCGGGCGCCCGGCACGAGGGCGTCGCGGTCTTCCGCGGCATCCCGTACGCCGCGCCCCCGGCCCTCACCGGGCGCTTCGCCGCGCCTCGGCCGCACGCCCCGTGGGACGGCGTCCGGGACTCCACCGTGGCGGGGCCGACCGCGCCGCAGCCCGAGCGGAACCTGGGCGCGATCGACATGTCGCCCTACTTCGGCCCCGGTTGGGTGCCCGGAGAGGACTACCTCACGCTCGACGTGTGGGCCCCCGACGCCATCCACGAGAGCCAGGGACAGGTCCGGCACCAGCCCCTGCCGGTCATGGTCTTCGTGCACGGCGGAGGCTTCGTGGCGGGTTCGACCAGGGCGAGCCTGTACGACGGCACCGCCTTCGCGCGCGACGGCGTCGTCCTGGTGACCGTCAACTACCGCCTCGGCATCGCGGGCTTCCTCGACCTGCCAGGAGCACCGCGCAACCGTGGTCTGCTCGACGCACTCGCCGCCCTGCGCTGGGTACGGGAGAACATCGCCGCGTTCGGAGGGGATCCCGACCAGGTCACGCTCTTCGGCCAGTCCGCCGGTGCCACCCTCACCGGTGCCGTCGTCGCAGCGCCGCAGAGCATGGGTCTCGTCCGGCGCGCCATCGTGCAGAGCGGCAGCGGCCTGGGCGCCTTCTCGCCCGAACAGGCCGCCCGGGTGACGCGGGCGGCGGCGGCCGAGCTGGGCGTCGCGCCGCGGGCCGACGCCTTCGACACCGTCCCCGACGCGCGGCTGGTCGAGGCCACGGCCCGGCTCGGCGGCATCGACCTGCGGACCACCACCGCCTACGACCCGTTGCTCGGGCTCAGCCCCTTCAGCGTGGTCGCGGACCGCCAGCCCGCCGACGCCATCGCCGCCGGGCAGGGCAACGCCGACATCGATCTCCTCATCGGCACCAACACCGAGGAGGGCAACCTCTACCTCGTGCCCTCCGGCGCGTACGCCACATCGACCCCGGCGGACGTACGCGCCACCGCCGAACGCTCCCATCCCGAACCGGACTTGCTCGTCGCCGCCTACCGCGCGGCGCACCCGGAGGCCACCGCCGGGCAACTGCGCTCCGCCGTCATGGGCGACGCGCTGTTCGGCGCGGGGAGCCGGGCCCTGGCCGATGCCCACGCCGACCGGTCTTCCGGCGCCACGTACAGCTATCTGTTCGACTGGCGCTCCCGCGCCTTCGACGGGCTGCTCGGCGCCACCCACACGATGGAACTCCCCTTCGTCTTCGGCCTCGACCCGGCTCAACTGCGCGTCCCTGCCGCTCTGTTCGGCCCTGCCAGCCCTCCACCCGACCTCTCCGGCCGCATGCATGCCGCCTGGGTCGGCTTCGCCCGCACCGGTGACCCCGGGTGGGCGCCGTACGACACCCGCCGCCGGGCGACGGCGGTCATCGGCCGGCGCTGGGCGGTTCGTGAGGACCCCGGAAGCGAGGTGCGCCGGGCCTGGGAGCGATGAGGTGAACCCGGCGGCGGGTCGGGGCGCGGCGCGTCCCTGCCGAAAAGAACGGCATGAACTCATTGCTCGACCGGGCCGCCGCCCGCCTCTTCCCCGAGGCCGATGGCCACCACGGCGTGCTGCCTCCGCTCCTGGTGCTGCTGACCTTCGTCACCGGTCTTGTCGACGCCGTCAGCTATCTCGGCCTCGACCGTGTCTTCGTCGCCAACATGACCGGCAACGTGGTCTTCCTGGGCTTCGCGCTCGCGGGTGACGTGCAGTTGTCGGCGACGGCGTCGCTCCTGGCGGTCGGTGCGTTCGTGGCAGGCGCGTGGGCGGGCGGGCTGATCGCGCCGCGGGTCGCGCAGCCGCTGCGGCTGTTCGCGCTCCTTGTCGCGGCGCACGCCGTGCTTGCGGCGGTCGCTCTGGTGCTCGACCTCGCCGCGGACTTCAGGCATGTCCTGATCGTGCTGCTCGCGCTCGGCATGGGGCTGCAGAACGCCGTGGTCGGCAAGCTCGCCGTACCCGATCTGACCACGACCGTCCTCACCCGCACCCTGACCGGGCTGGCCTCCGACCGGCCCGGTCCGGCGTCGGTGCGCAGATTCGTGTCCGTCGCCGCGATGTTCACCGGCGCCCTCGCGGGCGGACTGCTTCAGCTCCACCACGGCACGGCCGCCGCGCTCGCGCCCGCGATCCTGCTGCTGGCCGCCGTGGCCCTGGCCGCGTTCCTTCGGGGCGCGGCCGAGCTGCGTGCGCGCTGAGCCGCCGAGCTCCGTCTACCGCGCTCCCTCGACGAGCTACCGCGCTCCTTCGACGAGCCGGGCGAGATTCGCCAGCGCCATGCGCGTCCCCGTCTCGTTGTCGGCGGCGGGGATGCTGTCGGGGATCCCCTCGTGCACGACGAGGACGGCGGTTCCGCCGTCCTCGTCGGTGAGCGTGGTCGTCATCGTCATCGTGCCGCGCAGGGCGGGGTCCTCGGTCTCGAACGCGAGCACTTCGACGACCTGCTCGTCCGGTACGAGCTTGGCGAAATGGCCGTGGTACGTGTCGGTGTGCGAGGCCGACTTGCCGGTGCCGGTCTGCGCGTCGTAAGTGAGCGAGACGCGGAACCGCCCGCCTTCGCGGGGGTCGAAGGTGTGCACGTGGCCGCTCATGCCGTCCGGGACGCGCCAGCGCGCGACCGCGTCCGCGTCCAGAAGCGCCTGGTAGACAGCCGTACGCGGGGCATTCACGTGCCCGGACACCTGGGTCGAGTACATGAGGTCAATCTAGTCAACCCATGGGGCGCTCAGCGTGCGGCCCGTGCGAGCAATCCGCTGAGCAGCACTTCGAGTGCCTCGCGGACGAACGAGGTGAAGTCGAGCCGCAGGGCCGCCAGTTCGGGATCGGCTTCGTACGCGGCCAGCATCGCGGCGAACGGCTGCGAGTGCGTCCAGGCGGAGCCCGTCACCATGACGGCGTAGGCGGCGAACCGCATCCCGTCCTCCTCGGCGAGCTCCGGCAGGTGCACGCGCACGAGTCCGACCAGTACGCCGACGCTCGCGATGGCGGCTCGCTTGTACTCCGCAGCGGCCTTCGGGGAGACATTGCGTTCGAGGACCGCGGCCTGCGCGCTGACCAGGTCGCACAGGACGGGCCGTGCCGCCAGCGACGTGGCGATCGTGGCGGACAGCTGGTCGCAGCGCCCGGTGGGGGGCGCGGTGGCGTCGACCGCGGCGGCGAGCTCGCGGTCGAGCTCCTGGAGCCACTTCCCCAGCGCGACGTCGAGCAGTTCGAGCAGCACGGCCTCGCGGGGCTCGAAGTAGCGCAGCACGTTCGACTTCGCGAGGCCGACGCGGCGGCTCAGCTCGTTGAGGCTCAGCTGGGCGACCGACATCTCGGGAGTACCCCGGTTGGGACCTCGCGGACGACATCCGGGACGCCCTTGAGGAGCGGTTCGAGCAGGTGGAGAAGGAGACCGGGTGGGACTACCGCGATGCGGCCTCCTCGCGGACCTGGGCCCCGGCCGAGGACCGCGAGGCGAGGTACGAACACGCCGGGATGGTGTTCGGCGATCTGGGCGGGGTCCACCTCTTCGAGTGGCGCGCCTGCCCTGACCGTCCGAGCGCCCACCGCTTCGACTGCGCCTAGCGGGGCCGAGCCCGGCCCGGCCCCGGGGAAGCGTCAGGCAGCAGCCGGCGTGGCCTGCTCGGTGAGGCGGGCGACGACCTCGGTGAGGGCCGTGGCCACCTCGGTGTCGTCGGCCGGGTGGGTCTCGGCGAAGCGGGTCAGGGAGCCGGGGATGGACAGCTTGGCGTCCTCGATGACCGCGCCGCCTGCGATGCCCGCGGCCTTGCGGGCCTCGTCCTGCGCCCACACGCCGCCGTACTGGCCGAACGCGGTGCCGACGACGGCGACCGGCTTGCCGGAGATCGCACCGGCGCCGTACGGGCGGGACAGCCAGTCGATCGCGTTCTTCAGGACGGCGGGCATGGTGCCGTTGTACTCGGGCGAGAAGAGGAGGAAGGCGTCGGTGCCACCGGCCACCTCGCGCAGGCGGGCCGCGGCGGCCGGGACGCTGCCCTCGACGTCGATGTCCTCGTTGTAGAAGGGCACGTCCGCAAGACCCTCGAACAGCTCGACGTCCACACCCGTGGGCGCGTGCTTGGCCGCGGCCTCGGCGAGCTGGCGGTTGTGGGAGCCGGCGCGGAGGCTGCCGACGAGGGCGAGGATGCGTACAGACATGGCAAAACTCCTGAAAGACGTGCGGACGAAGACTCTTATACGGGAAACGAAGCAAGCGGACCGGGGTCCGTTTAAAGTTGTACCACCTATCCGGACCGCGGTCCACTTATTCGCTCGGGGCGCTACGCTGGATCCATGACCGGCTCCGCTCCCCCGCCCCTTCCCTCGCCCGACGCCCTGGGCGGGGCGACCGAGCTCGCCCTCACGCCTGTCGGCGAACCGCCGTCACTCAGGGCCGACGCGGCGCGCAACCGCACGCGTCTGCTGGAGGCCGCCTCGCAGCTGATGGCCGGGTGCGGGGCCGCGCAGCTGACCATGGACGCGGTGGCCACAGCGGCCGGAGTCGGCAAAGGCACCGTCTTCCGGCGCTTCGGCGACCGCACCGGACTCCTCGTCGCCCTGCTCGACCACCGTGAGCAGCAGCTCCAGGCCGCCTTCCTGTCGGGCCCGGCCCCGCTGGGCCCCGACGCCCCGCCCCTGGAGCGCCTGCACGCGTTCGGTCCCGCCCTCGTCCGCCACGAGCGCGACCACCACGAACTGATCCTGGCCTCGCGGACCGACCCGCTGCGCACCTACGCCGTACCGGCGAACCGGCTGCGCCTCACGCACGTGACGATGCTGCTGCGACAGGCGGGTGCGACGGGCGACACCGAACTGCTCGCGCACGCCCTGCTCGGCTCCATCGACAGCGTCCTGGTCCACCACCTGACCGTCGGGCTCGGCATGCCACTCGACCGCGTGGACGCCGGGTGGCACGACCTCGTCGACCGGCTGGTGCCCGCGCGGTAGGCCTGCCCTGATCCGGCGCTAGGGACGGCTCAGTTCCATCGCCCCGTACAGAGCGTGCGGCGCGCCCGTGGCCAGGGCCCAGTAGCGGTCGCCGCAGGACCAATGCCACCACTCGGTGGGGTAGTTGACGAGGCCCGCGTTCCGCAGGGCCGTGCCGAGGATCTCGCGGTTGCGGCGGGCTCCCGGGGTGATGTTGTCGGCATCGGTGTAGCAGGCGCCCTCGCTCTCCTCCGGGTCGGCGTTCATCCGGGTGCCCAGGTCGAGTTCGCGGCCGTCGGCGTCGGCGAGGGTGAGGTCCACGGCGGAACCCGCGCTGTGCGGTGCGATCTGGGGCGGGGAGACATAGCGGCTCGCCGCCGCGTGGAGGCGCTCGGCGTCCCACGTGGGGTGCAGGGCCCGGAGCTGACCCTCGTACTCCTCGAAATAGCTGCGCTGCAGCCACGGAGGGCGGTAGCCCTCGACGAACAGCAGGCGCAGTCCGCCGGGCAACAGCCCCTGGGCGTGCAGGAGGCGGGCCAGGACGCCTTCGCGCAGCCGGGCGAAGGCGTCATCGGCGTCCTGGGCGCGGGTGTCCACCAGGAGCGCGCCGTCGTCGCGTACGTCCACGAGGGGCTCCCCGCACTCCCGCACCGGTACGGCGGCCACCTTCGGGTCGGACATCAACGTGATCTCTCTCAGACTCATGGAGAGATCATCGCCGTCGCCGCGAGAGCGGGCACAGCCAGCCCACCGCTGCACGTCACCGCTACACGCCGATCGCACCGTCGATCCGCTCGCGGAGCAGGTCGGCGTGGCCGTTGTGCCGGGCGTACTCCTCGACCATGTGGATGAGCACCCAGCGCAGCGACACCGTTCCGCGCCACCCGTCGTGGCCCTCGATGTCGAGGTCGGGCGCCTCCGTGACGAAGCGGTCCGCGAAGGCCGCCTCGGCGCGCCAGGCCTCCCATGCGGCGGTGATCACGGCGGGTTCGGGCACGGCGCCGTCGAAGTCGTGGTCGGGGTGCGTGTCCGTGCCGAAGAGGAGCGGCGCGTCCTGACCGGCCAGCACACGCCGGAACCAGCGGCGCTCCACATCGGCGAGGTGCCGGACCAGACCGAGCAGCGAGAGCGTGGACGGCTCGACGGACCGCAGGGCCAACTCGGTCTCCAGGCCCGCGCACTTCAGCTCCAGCGTCGCGCGCTGGGCGGCGAGGAAGTCGGCGAGCATGTGCCGCTCTTCGCCGGTGGTCCGTGCGTCGAGCCGGCTGTCCCGCTCTTCTTCCACGAACAGTGCCGCTCGTCTGCGTCCGCTGGTCATGGCCGCCATCCAACCGGGAACCCCCCGCGCGGGGCCAGTGGTTATCGGCGGACCCGGGCGATCATGCCGTCGTCGCGAGGAACTGGGTCGCCGCCAGCTCTCCGTACAGGGGATCGGCGGCGACCAGTTCCTCATGGGTGCCGGACGCGCGGACCCGCCCGGCGTCCATCACCACGATCCGGTCGGCCAGCGTCACCGTCGAAAGGCGGTGCGCCACCACGAGGACCGTCACCTCCCGGGACACCTCGGCGACGACGTCGCGCAGGGCCAGTTCGTTCACCGCGTCGAGCTGCGAGGTCGCCTCGTCGAGGAGCAGGAGGCGTGGCTTGCGCAACAGCGCCCTGGCGATGGCCACGCGCTGGCGTTCGCCGCCGGACAGCTGGGAGCCGCGGTGCCCGACCAGCGTCTCCAGGCCGTCCGGCAGCCGTTCGACGAGGGTGTCGAGGCGGGCGCGCACGAGTACGTCCTGGATCTCGTCGCCGGTCGCGCCGGGCGCGCCGAAGAGGAGGTTCTCGCGCAGGGTGCCGGCCAGGACGGGCGCGTCCTGCTCCACGTACCCGATGACGGCGCGGAGTGCGGCGAGCGGCCACTCGCGCACGTCACGGCCGTCGACGAGGACACGTCCGCCCGTCGCATCGTAGAAGCGCTCCAGAAGGCCGAAGACGGTGGTCTTGCCCGCGCCCGAAGGGCCGACGAAGGCGGTCATGCCGGGGCCGGGGATGTCGAAGCTCACGCCGTGGTGGACGTACGGAAGGCCTTCCCGGTAGCGGAAGGTGACGTCCTCGAAGGCGACGGCTGCCGGGCCGTGCTGCCCCGTGGGCTCGCTGGGTTCCGTGACGTCCTCCGTCTCCAGGCGTTCGGCCCGTACGATCCGCGCGATGGCCGCCGAGCCGACCTGGTACTGCGAGACGCCCTCGACGAGCCGGGACACGGGGTCGATCAGGTAGAAGAGGAAGAGCAGGAAGGCCACGAGCGTCGAGACCGAGATCGCGCCGGACGCGACGCGCGCGCCGCCGATGCCCAGGACCGCGAGGAACGAGACCTGCACGGCGAAGCCGACCGAACTCCACGCCACCGCCTGCCACTTGGCCGACCGCACCCCGTGCCGCCAGGCCTCCTGCGCGGCGCCTTGCACGGCGGCGGTCTCGCGCTCCTCGGCGCCGGATGCCTTGAGCGTGCGGAACGCGCCGAACGCCCGCTCGAGCGCGGTCGAGATGGTGCCGACCGCTTCCTGGGCACGCTCCGTCGACCGTGCGATCTTCGGCATCACCAGGGCCACCGCGCCGCCGATGAGCACGATCACGCCGAGGGTGACGCCGAGCAGGACGGCGTCCATGAGGCCCATCATCACGATCGTCGCGATGAAGGTGAGCCCGCCCGCGACGGCGGACACCACGGACTGCGTGGTGACCGCCCGCAGCAGGGTCGTGTCCGAGGTGATCCGGGACATCAGGTCGCCGGGCTGGGTGCGCTCCACCTCCGGCAGGCGCAGCCGCAGCAGCCGCCCGATGAGGGTCCGCCGGGCCGCGAGCACCACGGATTCCGCGGTGCGTTCGAGGACGTAGGCACCGAAGGACTCGATGGCGGTGCCGATCACCACCAGTGCGGTGAGCAGGAGGATGATCCCGGCGATCGAGTCGTCGCTGCCGAGCCGGTCCACCAGGGCTTTCGCGGCGAGGGGCTGGGCGAGGCCGGTCGCCGCGCCGATCAGCGTGCACAGGGCGCCGAGCGCGACGACCCAGCGGTGCGGGCGGAAGTAGCGGTACAGCGCCCGCCAGGTCTCCGCGGCGGAGAGCCGCTCCTGCGCCGGTCTCTGTGGCGCGGTGCTCTCGTGGGTCGACTGGGTCGACTGGGTCGACTGGGTCGGCTTGACCGGCTGACCCGGCTCGTTCTTGGTCACGTCAGGCAGGACGCCGGCAACGGGTGATCTGCCTGACAGGCCGCCCGGCGCTTCGCCCCGTAACCCAGATCGGGACACGGAGTTAGAGGATCTGTCGAATACGTAGCAGTGACGATTCTGCACGGCGAGTGTGGCGAGAGGCGGGCGGCAGGGCTCGCGGCGTGGAAGGGCCCGAGCGTGAAGGGGATGACGGGGCGAGTGCGTGGGCGCGGGGGTGGCCTGGTGGGCCGGGCCGATGAGCTGTCGGGGCTCCGTCGCCTGCTGGCCCAGAGCAGGCTGGTGACGGTGGCGGGCGCTGCGGGCGTCGGCAAGAGCACCCTGGCGGCGCACGCCGCGGCGGCGGTGGGCAGCCAGCTCACGGACGGCGTGGTGATCGTGCGCTGGTGGGACGGCGGCCTCGCGCGGGGGCAGTCGGTGGCGCGGGCGGTGGTCGAGGCCATGGACGGCGAGTCCGGCGGCGAGAAGGACGGGGACCAGGAGGACGGGGGCGAGCAGGACCCGCACGCGGCCGGACCCGGGCAGGGCCCGGTCGAGCGAGGCGGCTTGGGCGAGCGGGAGCTCATCGCAAGGCTCCGGACGCGACGCGTGCTGGTCGTCCTCGACGACTTCGACCCCGTACGTGAGGAGTGCGTACGCATGGTGCAGTCGCTGCTGCAGTCCGCCCCGGGCGTCCGCATTCTCGCCACCGGGCGGCAACCCCTCGGCCTCGGCCCGGAGTTGGTGCTGCATCTCGGGCCGCTCCCGGTCAGCGCTCCGGGGGCGGAGGAGGAACCGGGGCCCGCGGTGCGGCTGTTCATGGAGCGGGCGCGCGGCCTCGGGCGCGGGACGGAAGCGGCCCCCGAGCCGAGCGCCGGGGGCTGCGCGCACTCACCTGCCGCGCCCGACGAAGCCGAACTGCGCGCGGTCAGCGACATCTGCGCCCAGCTGGAGGGCGTACCGCTCGCACTGGAGCTCGCGGCGGCGCAGACCGCCCTGCATCCGCCCGCGCAGCTCGCGCGGATGCTTCGCCCGGCCCAGGGATGGCTCGGCAGGCCCGAAGCGCCTCTGCGGCGGCATCGGTCGCTGCGGGCCGCGGTGGGCGCCAGCTACGCGCTGTGCGGGGAGGCCGAGCGCAGCGTCTGGGCGCGGCTCAGTGTCTTCGCGGGCGAGTTCGACGAGGACGCCGCCGTGTATGTGTGCGCGGGCGGCGGGCTTGCCCCGGCGCGCGTTGCGTCCTGCCTCGCGCGGCTCGTCCTGGCCTCGGTGCTCGAACCGGTGCGTGATCCCGGGGGCGTGCTGCAGCCCCGCTATCGGCTGCCTGCCGCGGCCCGCGGCTTCGGCGCCGAACGCCTCGAATCCGTCGGCGAGTCCGCGGCGGCGGCCACCCGTCACCTCGCCTGGTACCGCGCCGTCGCCTCGACCGCCCACCAGTTGTGGAGCACAGGACGGCACGAGCAGGCGACCCTGCTGCTGCGCGACGAGGAGCCCGATCTGCGGGCCGCGCTCGAGCGGGACCCGGCCACCGCGGACGAGAGCACGACCGCCCTCGGCATGGTGGTGGACCTGTGGTTCTGGTGGGCCGTGTGCGGCCACGCCGCCGAGGGGCGCGAGCATCTGCGGCGGCTGCTGCCCCTCGGACGCGCCGACACCCTCGGCTGCGGGCAGGCCCTCTGGCTGGCCGGCTGGCTCTCGGCGTGCACCGGCGCGCCGGGGGCCGAGGAACTCCTCGGCCAGGCCTGGCGCGTCGCGGTCCTCGCCGGGGACGACGCCACCATCGGCCGGGTCGCGCACGTACAAGGCGTCATCGCGCTGCGCAACGGCGAGACGGAACGTGCCATCGAGCATCTGCGGGAGGCCGCCCACACCGTCCCCGACCATGCTGACCACGGCCCGCCCGCCGCGGTCAGCTGGGCCGGGCTCGCCGTGGCCCAGGCGCTCGTCTCCCCGGCCGACGCGCTGCGCAGTGTCCGCCGTGCGGCGGCCGGAACGCAGGCGCGGCACGACATATGGACGCGCTCCACGACGCAGTACGCGCACGCCCTCGTCGAGCATCTGCGCGGCCGTCACAGCCGCGCCTGGCGCCGGGCGCACAAGGCCCTGGCCGGGGTTGTCTCCGTGACCGGGCCGCTCGGCGCCGCCTCGGTCCATCCGGTCCATCAGCTGATCGCCGCGATCGAACGCGGTCCCGCGCTCGGCGGAGTCGCGTGGGTCCCTCCGTGCGGGTGGGATCCACCAGGGGCTTGAGGCGAGGGCGACCGGCCACCGATGGCCTCCCCGCTGCCCACTGATGGACCATCACCTCACGGCGAATGCACCTTTTGGGTCAAATCCCGTAAAAGACATAAGAACATACGATTCGCTCATCTTCCTGGGGTCTACACATAGTTCGACCAGGAAGCGAGTGAACGGAGTGACTATGCGCTCGGTCGGCCGAAGGCACGCGCTGGGGCTGGGACTTGCGGTGACAGCAGGCGTGGGCCTCGCCGGGTGCGGTGCGAAGGAGCGGGGATCCAAGGATGCGGCGTCCCCGTCGCCGTCCGGACGGACGCAGGGACATGGGCGCGAAGGAGAGGGCGGCCAGCACGGCGCGCAGCAGAAGCAGCCTCCGGCGAAGCTGATCGGTGACGGCTCGACCTCGTACACGGGTGAGCAGCCGCATCAGCCGGTCACCCCTGTCCCCCTGGAGCCGGGTGAGACGCCCCCGCAGTTCGTGATCTTCTCCTGGGACGGTGCGGGCGAGGTCGGCAACGGTCTCTTCCCGCGTTTCCTGAAGCTGGCCGAGGACCACGACGCGAAGATGACGTTCTTCCTCTCCGGGCTCTACCTCCTCCCGGAGTCCAAGAAGCGGCTCTACCGACCGCCGAACAACGCGGTCGGCGCATCCGACATCGGCTATCTCACCGACGGCCACATCAAGGAGACGCTGAAGTACGTCCGCCAGGCCTGGCTCGAAGGCCATGAGATCGGCACGCACTTCAACGGACACTTCTGCACCGGCACCGGAAGCGTCGCCAACTGGACGCCCGCGCAATGGCAGAGCGAGATCGACCAGGCCGCCTCCTTCGTCAAGGAGTGGCGGACGAACACCGGCTGGACGGATCTTCCGTCGCTTCCCTTCGACTACGACAAGGAACTCGTCGGCGGCCGCACCCCCTGCCTCCTCGGCCGGAACAATCTGCTGCCCGTCGCCCGCGAACGGGGCTGGCGCTACGACTCCTCGTCGCCCGGCGGATCGCAGCGGTGGCCGGAGAAGCGCCTGGGGGTCTGGGATCTGCCGCTCCAGCAGATCCCGTTCCCCGGACACCGTTTCGAGGTCCTGTCCATGGACTACAACGTCCTGGCCAACCAGTCGAAGAATTCGACGCGCGCACCCTCGTACAACTATCCCGGCTGGCGCACCCAGGCGACGCAGTCGTACCTCGCCGGTTTCCGCCGTGCGTACGAGACGAACCGTGCACCCTTCTTCATCGGCAACCACTTCGAGGAGTGGAACGGCGGCATCTACATGGATGCCGTCGAGGAGGCACTCAAGGGAATGGCCGGGAAGAAGGACGTGCGCCTGGTCTCCTTCCGGCAGTTCGTCGACTGGCTCGACGTCCAGGACCCGGCCGTCCTCGCCAGGCTGCGCGGACTCGAGGTGGGACAGCGCCCCGACGGCGGCTGGCAGAAATTTCTCGGCAAAGCGACCAAGCGAGAAATCAACAGAGAGATGGAGACAGGGAGTTGACCGTGAACCGGTGGAAGCTGAAGTACGTGTCGGTGGCGGGAATCGCGGCCGTCGCCGTTCTGACGGGCCCCGCGGCGACCGGCGCCGCCGCCGTGAGCCCGCATGCCCCGCACGCACCCGGGGCAGCCGCGACCGCGGCCCCGCGTCCGACACTGACGGCGAAGGCGACCGTGAGCAGCGTGCGCGCCTGGCAGCAGTTCCGCATGTACGGGGTCAGCCACCACATGCGGACCGGCACGCGCGTCACGCTCCAGCAGAAGCAGGGCAAGCGCTGGGTGTCGCTGCCCGCGTCGGTGAACACCACGCGCTCCGCGACGTACAACATGCGGGTCAAGCTCGGTCTCAAGGGCCGCAACGCCCTGCGCATCGTGGGCGGCGGCGCCATCTCGCCCGTCGTCAATGTGACGGTCCGCTGAGCCGTGGCGTGTTCCCGGTCATGTACGCATGGGCCATGACCGGGACGTGATCGCGCCCTCACGGTGCGGACGCGCGCGGCGTCGGCGTCCTTGGGTCAGTGACTCACGCCGCGCCCCGCTTCCCCAGACCGGTCCGTGGCGCGAGCGCCAGTACGCCGACCTTGCCCGTGTGGCGGTTGGACTGGACGAGGCGGGCCGCTTCGGCGGTGTCCTGGAGGTCGTACGTCGCCGACAGGGCGGGCCGGATGTGACCGAGGTCCAGGAGGCGGGCCACCGCGGCCTGTTCCTGGAGGTTGGCTCCGTGGCTGCCGATGACGCGCTTGAGGCGCATCCAGAGGTAGCGGTTGTCGAACTCGTGGAGATAGCCGGTGCTCGATCCGCAGGTGACGACGGTGCCGCCTCGGCGGACCACGAAGACGGAGACCCCGAAGGTCGCCCGGCCGACGTGCTCGAACACGATGTGCGGGTCCTCCCCCACCGCGGCACGGATCCGCTTGCCCAGCTTCTTGCCGACCGCCGTCGGGTCGGCCGGAGCGCTGCCGGTCAGGCCGATCTCGGCGCGGTTGATGACCGCGTGGCAGCCGAAGGCACGGGCGCGCTCCGCCTTCTCCTCGGTGCCGACCACGCCCACCGCGATGCCTCCGCCGTTGCGTACGAGCTGCGCGGCGTACGCGCCGAGTCCGCCCGCCGCGCCCCAGATCAGCACGATGTCGCCCTGCGTCATCCGCGCGCCGCGGTCGCTGACCAGCATGCGGTAGGCGGTGCCCGCGCACAGGGGGTTGCCGGCCGCCTCCTCCCAGGTCAACCGGTCTGATTTGGGGAGGAGTTGATTGGCGCGGGCCACGCAGTAGTGGGCGAGGCCGCCGAAGTTGGTCTCGAAACCCCAGGCCAGCTGGGAGTCGCCGAGCATGCCGTCGGCGTGGGTCGCCGGTTCCTCGTCGTCGACGTAGGCCGGGGTGACCACGACCTCGTCGCCGATGTCCCAGCGGCGCACCCCGGCGCCCGTACGGACCACGACGCCTGCCGCGTCCGAACCGACCACGTGATACGGCTGATCGTGCCGCGCGGCCCAGCCGCCTTTCGCGCCGAAGTGCCGCAGAAAGGAGAACGTGGATATCGGCTCGAACATCGCCGACCACACCGTGTTGTAATTTATCCCGCTCGCCATGACGGCCACCAGGACTTCGTCCGGGGCGAGTTCCGGCATCGGCACGGAACCCACGTGGAGTGTTTTTCGGACGTCTTTGTCCGCCACCCCCACAAAGCTCTCCACATCCTCCCTCCGCAGATGCGCGGCGGTGAATTCATCGGGTAAGGGAAGCCGGCGCAGTTCATCCGCTCCGGCTCCCGCGACGACTGCCTCTGCGAGCACATCCATGACGTTCCTCCTTCGGCACAACTGTCCAATGGGGCAAGGTCTGTTCATCACTTTCCGAGTAGAGACCTCCCTAATTCCGTCGCTAATGTCCGGCTCACCCGTACCGAAAGGTGAGAGAACCCATGGCAGAAGAGAGCGCGAACGCCGCTTGGGGCGAACGCATGGGCACAGCCGACCGGATCGTGGTGGGGGTGTTCGTCGGCATTCCCTTTGTCGCCGTGATCGCGTCCGTCGTCGTGCTGTGGGGCTGGGGCGTCACCTGGCACGATCTGGTGATCGGCGCGGTGATGTACGCCGTCGCCGTGCACGGCATCACCATCGGCTACCACCGCCTGTTCACGCACAAGGCGTTCAAGGCCGCCCGCCCCCTGAAGATCGCCCTCGCGGTGGCCGGGACCATGGCCGTCGAGGGCGACGCGATCACCTGGTGCGCCGATCACCGACGCCACCACCAGTTCGCGGACCAGCCCGGCGACCCGCACTCCCCCTGGCGGTTCGGCACCTCCGTGGGCGCGCTGCTCAAGGGCATGGCGTGGGCGCACGTCGGCTGGACGTTCAACAACGACAGGACCAACCAGCAGAAGTACGTCCCCGACCTCCTCGCCGACCGCGATCTGGCCCTGGTGGCACGGTGGCAGCCGCTGATCGTGCTCTTCTCGTTCGGTGCGCCCGCCGTGGCCGGAGGCCTCTGGGGCGAGGGGAGTTGGGACTCCGGCGCCGCCTGGTCCGCCTTCTTCTGGGCCGGGCTCGTGCGCATCGGTCTGCTCCATCACGTCACCTGGTCGATCAACTCGATCTGTCACATGAGCGGGGACCGGCCCTTCCGGGTCCGGGACCGCTCCGGGAATGTGTGGTGGCTCGCCCCGTTCTCCGGCGGCGAGTCCTGGCACAACCTCCACCACGCCGATCCGACGTCCGCCCGGCACGGCGTGCTGCGCGGCCAGCTCGACTCCAGCGCCCGGCTGATACGCCTCTTCGAGCTGGTCTCGTGGGCGAGCGCCGTGCGGTGGCCGGACGAGCGGAGGCTGGCCCGCCTCTCCGCCGACGTCACGGCGTCGTCGCGGGAAGCCCAAGGCCAGCCGCCAGCGTCGGCCAGGAAGCCTTGAACTCCTGCTGCCAGGAGGGCCAGGCGTGCGAGCCGCCGCGGTAGAAGTGGACCGTCGCCGGGACACCGGCGCGGTCCAACTGCCGGGCGAATCCCCGCGCCTGGCCCCACAGCGTGCCCTCGAGAACCGCCCCTTCGAGATTGCCGAAGTCGCTGCTGGGAATGCCGCTGCCCTGGGAGACGTAGAGCCGGGTTCCGGCGAGCCGCTTGGCCAGGGCGGCCGGGTTGTGGCGGTTCCAGTTCTCGCGGTGCAGGAAGGGACTGCCCCAGAGCGCGGACGGAAGCTGCAGCTCCCTGGCGACGATGGCGTTCATGACCGTCGGCATGCCGAGGGCCGTCGTGTCCAGGACGCCGCTGTACGAGGCCGCCGCACCGAAGGTGCCGGGGTGCCGTGCGGCGAACGCCATGGCGCCGTAGCCGCCGGTGGAGACCCCGGAGACGGCCCGGGTGCCGTTCGCGCGATAGGTGTCGCGCAGGAGAGACGTCAACTCCTCGACCTGGAAGGTCTCGTAGTCGGGGGCGGTGGGGCTGCCGTGGTTCCACCAGTCGGTGGGGATTCCGGTGGGGCCCGACGCCGGGATCACGGTGATGACGTCCTTGTCGGCCAGGAACTCCTCGACGTCCGTCTCGCGGGTCCAGGAGGTGTAGTCGTCGTGGGCTCCCTGGAGGAGGTAGAGCACGGGCCATGTGCGGTCCGGCTGTTCCTTGAAGCGGGTCGGCAGGATGACGCGTACGGGGAGCTGCTTGCCCACCGCGGGCGAGTCGACGGTGAGGTCGACGGTGCGGGAGTCGAGCCACTTCTCGGCGACGACGCGCGGCCCTTGGGCGGCTCCGGCCGCCGCCTGCGACGTGGTGGGTGCCCCCAGGGCGGTGGTGGTGCCCAGGGCGCCTCCGGTGGCGAGGAGGGCGGTGACAGCGGCGAGTGCCGCCAGTTTCGTGCGTGGTCTGCGGTGCTTCTGCGGCATGGGGGTGGTCCTCTTCCAGGAGGGGCGGTCAGCGGTCAGGTGGGTCAGGCATGGGTCAGGCGTGGGGCAGGTCGCGGGTCAGGAGCTCCGCGAGCGTGTCCACGACCGGGGGGTCGAGCAGGGAGAGGTGGTGCCCCGGCAGTGGGGTGACCGTGAGGTCGGTGCAGTGGGCATCCCAGCCGAGGCTTGCGTCGTCCCGTTCGTAGCGGGCGTCGCGCACGGTGTGCGGGGCCGGTTCGGTGGCCCGGTAGAGGAGGGTCCGGCCGGTGTACGGGCCGGGCGTGTGGCGTTCGCCGCTGCGCAGGTCGAGGGCCGAGGTGCGTTGATGGTCGAGGACGGCATGGGGCAGGTCGACGGCCTGCTCGAGCAGCTTCATGACGAGGGCGATCTGCTCGGCGTCGTCCCTGCGCGCCAGCTCCTCGTAGGGCAGGGAGAGGTGGGTGCGGTACGTGCGGCCTACGTACGCGGCGAAATCGGCGTAGCGGCGGTGGACTTCCTCCAGCGGGGTCAGACCTGGAGGTGCGGGCAGGGGCAGCACGGAGTCGAGGAGGACCAGGGCCCTGACGGTGCCGTGCCGCGTGAGGAACCTCGCGGCCTCCTGGGCGAGCAGGCCGCCATAAGACCAACCACCCACGATCCAGGGTCCGTTGGGGCGCACCTCGCGGATGCGCTCCGCGAAGTGCTCCGCTCGGGGCCGGAGGTCCTCCGGAGCGGCCAGCCTGTCGAAGCCGTGGACGGGGCGGGTGCCGGAAAGGCGTTCGGCGAGGCGTGCGTACACCTCCGAGGTGCCGCCCGCGGCGTGCGCCAGGAAGAGCGGGGCCCCGTCGCCCGTGTCGGCGAGGACGCGAAGCGGCCCCTCCGCCGCTCCGCCCCTTCCCTGCCGTGAACGGCGCGGCTCGCCCCCGCGGGAAGCCGCGCGGGACGTGGCGCCCCCGCCCCGCGGCTCGGCCGACTGCCGCTCCGGCAGCAGGTCCGCGACCCCCCTCAGCGTCGCCTGCCGCAGCAGCACCCCCGGTTCCACCTCCACCCCGAACTCCCGCTCCACCGCGGTCCGGATGCGTGCCGCGGTGAGCGAGTCGAGGCCCAGGTCGGTGAGGGGCATGTCGGCGTCGATGCGGTCGGGGGTGTAGCCCATGACGTCGGCCACGCAGCCGCGGAGGCGGTCGAGCGGCCCCGTGGCGCGGCTCGGGGCCGGGGCATGACGTGACGTCTCGTGCGGGCCGGGTTCCTCCCCCGCCCAGAAGCGGCGATGGCGCCAGCGCGGTGCGGGGACGTCGACGATGCGCGCCCCTGGATGCAGGCGCCCGCGAGGCTCGGGGAGCCCGCCCACCCCTCGTACGAGCAGTGAAGCCAGGGACGTACGGAAGGTGAGCGCGTCGTCCGTGTCCCGGCGCAGGGTCGGAAGAATCAGCGAGCCGTCCACGTCCGCGTCCCGCAGCGTCTCGGTCAGCGGATGCAACTGCGTGGGATGCGGGGCCACTTCGACGAACACGCGGTGGCCGTCGTCCGCGGCGGCACGCACCGCCTGAAGGAAGCGGACGGGTCGCCGCAGATTGGCCACCCAGTAGTCGGCATCGCAGGGCGCGGGGTCGCGCGGATCGGCCAGGACGGTGGAGTAGCGGCGGCAGCCGGGCCGCGCGTGCCGCACGGTGCCGAGCTCCCGGGCCAACTCGGCGAGCAGCGGGTCGACATCGGGCGAGTGACCGGCGCCGGTGACGCGCAGGGAACGGGCGAAGCCGCCCTCCCTGGTGACGTGGTCGACGAGTGAGCGCACATCGTCGGCGGAGCCGGTGACCACGCTCTGCGCGGGGGACGCGTGGACGGCGACCTGGAGCGTGCGGAAGTCGGCGGCCAGGGCCTCGATGTGCTCGCCGGGGAGGTCCACCACGGCCATGGCACCGCCCGTGAGCCCGGCGAGGAGCCGCGAACGGACCGCGACGACCCGCGCCCCGGTGGCCTCGTCGAGCGCGCCGCAGGCGACGGCCGCGGCGATCTCCCCCATGGAGTGGCCGATCACGGCCGCGGGCTCGAAGCCGTACGACTTCCACAGCTCGGCGAGGGCGACCTGCATTCCGTAGAGGGCGGGCATGACCACGGCGGGCGAGGTCAGATCGGCGCCCGGATCCATGCAGTCCCGCAGGGAGATACCGGCCTGCTCGTGCAGAAGCGGCTCGAGACGGTCGACAGCGGCAGCGAACTCGGGCTCTGCGGCGAGGAGTTGCCTGCCCATCCCGGCCCACTGCGACCCGTAGCCGGAGAACACCCACACCGCCCCGGGCCCACCCCCGGACACGGGCGCCCCGACCACCACCCGCCCATCGGGCTCACGCCCTGCCAGGCTGTCCAGCGCCGTGGTCAGTTCCTCCCGGCTGCGGGCGACGACCGCCGCCCTGTGGCGGCCCCGTCCCGCGCGGCCCGCCAGTGTCCTGGCCAGGTCCGCCGGGCGGACGGAGCGGCTGTCCGGCCCTGTCAGCCACTGGGCCAGCTCACCCGCGTACGCGCGTACACGGTCCTCGGTGACCCCGTCGAGCAGGGCGACGGCGGGGCCGGTGGCCGCGGGGCGGGCGCCGCGCGGCACGCGGTGCTCCGCAAGGACCACGTGCGCGTTCGTGCCTCCGAAGCCGAACGCCGAGACCCCCGCCCGTGCGGTGCCCGAGTAGCGGGGCCACGGCTCGGGGCCCGTGACGACGCGCAGGCCCAGTGCGTCGAGGTCGGCGTGCGGGCCCGGTGCGGTGAAGTGCAGGTGGGGCGGGATCTCCTCGTGGTGCAGGGACAGGACCGTCTTGATGAGACCCGCGATGCCCGCCGCCGCTTCCAGGTGGCCGATGTTCGTCTTCACCGAGCCGATGAGCAGCGGCTGGTCGGCGGCCCGCCCGCGCCCCGCGCCGAGCGAGGCCGAGAGCGCGAATGCCTCGAGGGGGTCGCCCAGGGCTGTGCCCGTGCCGTGTGCCTCGACGTAGTCCACGGTCTCGGGCCCGGTGGCATGGCACTGCTCCAGGAGCGTGCGCTGGGCCTGCGCGCTCGGCGCCGTGAGGCCGTTCGAGCGGCCGTCCGAGTTGACCGCGGTGGACTCGATGACCGCGAGGACGCGGTCGCCGTCGCGCTCCGCGTCCGCGAGGCGCTTGAGGACGACGACGCCACAGCCCTCCCCGCGCACCATGCCGTCGGCGGACGCGTCGAAGGCCTTGCACCTGCCGTCGGCGGCCAGCGCACCCGCCCGCTGGAAGCCGAGGGTCACCGCGGGGGAAAGGAGCAGGTTCACCCCGGCGGCGAGCGCCATGTCGCTCTCCCCCGCGCCGAGACTGCGCACCGCGTGGTGCACGGCGACGAGCGAGGATGAGCACGCCGTGTCGACCGCCATGCTCGGGCCGCGCAGGTCCATGAGGTAGGAGAGGCGGTTCGCGGCGATGCTGAGGGCCGCGCCCGGTGAGGTCCAGGCGCCGATCGACTCCGGGTCCGCGGTGGTGAGATGGGCGTATTCGTTGCCGCTGATGCCCACGAAGACTCCGGTACGGGTGCCCGCGAGGGACGGCGCGGGCAGCGCCGCGTGGTCGACGGCCTCACGGACGACTTCCAGGAGCATGCGCTGCTGCGGGTCCATGGCGGTGGCCTCGTCCGCGCCGATGCCGAAGAACTCCGCGTCGAACCCCGCCACGCCGTCGATGTCCCCGTCCCCGAGGAACCCGCCGTGCCTGCTGATGTCGTCCGGCAGGCTCTTGCCCTCCCGCAGGAAGGGCGCCCAGCGGTCGTCGCCGACGGTGCCCACGGCGTCGCGGCCCTCGCTCAGGAGCCGCCAGAAGGCGGCGGGCGAGGTGACTCCGCCGGGCAGTCGGCAGCCGATGCCGATGACCGCGACCGGCGCATCGCCGGTCGCAGAAGGGGAGTTGGGGACACCCGCCTCTGACGGCGAACCGCCGTGCTCCGGTTCGCCGCGCGCCACCCGCTGTGCGAGCGCTCCGATCGTCGACGCCTCCCAGAGCAGCGTCGCGGGCAGCCGGATGCCCAAGAGGTCGCTGAGGCGTGCCGTGAGGACGACCGCGTCGCGGGAGGTGAGCCCCAGCTCCGCCAGCGGACGGTCGTCGGCGATCTCCTCGGCGGCGATGCCGTACCAGGCGCTCAGGCTCTCGACGATCTCGGCCCGGATCTCCGCGTGGCCCACGTCCCTCATCGCGTGCCCTCCGCGCCGCCCCGGCCTCCCTCGCCGAAGGCGCCGAGCAGGTAGCGCGCCCGGCCCGCGGCTCTGGCGACCTTGCCGCTGCTCGTCCTGGGCAGCGAGCCCGGCGGGATGAGGAGGAGTTCGGCGAGGCGCAGTCCGTGCCGGGCCGAGACCGCGGCCGTGGCGGTGCGCAGGGCGGCGAGCAGGTCCTGTTCGGTGGGCTGCGCGCCGCGTCGGTGCTCGGCGACCACGACCAGGACGTCGCTCTCCGTACCCGTCCAGGGCACGCGGAACGCGGCGAGCCGGTCGCGGCGCACGAGGTCCACGGCCGACTGCACGGTCTCCTCGATGTCCTGGGGGTAGTGGTTGCGGCCGTCCACGATGATCAGGTCCTTGAGCCGCCCGGTGACGTACAGCAGGCCTTCGTGGAGCGCGCCGAGGTCCCCCGTGCGCAGCCATCCCGCCTCGCCGTCGTGCCCGGTGGCATCGGGTGGGCGGAAGCCGAACACCTCCTCGGAGAGCCCGTTGCGCTTCCAGTAGCAGAGGCCGATGTTGGGCCCGCGCAGCTGGATCTCGCCGACCTCGCCCGAATCCAGGGCCGCGCCGGTCGCCGGGTCGGCGATGCGCAGCTCCTGCCCCGCCGGGGTGCCACAGGCGACCAGGTGGGTCGCTTCCGGCACCGTCGGCTCCCGTAGGTCGAGCCGCCCTTCGGACAGGGCCAGTGGATCGCACGCGAGGACCGTGGGGGGTTCGGCGAAGGTGTCGGTCGTGACGAACACGGTGGCCTCGGCCAGGCCGTACGCCGGGCAGTGGGCCGCGGGCGCGAGTCCCGCGTCGGCGAACGCGTCGCGGAAGCGGTCCACGGTGCCGGGGCGCACGGGTTCGCTGCCGTTGATGAGGACCTTGACGCGGTCGAGGCGCAGCTCGGCGGCCTCCTCCCTGTCGATCCTGCTCGCGCAGTAGTCGTACGCGAAGTTGGGGGCCGCGCTGATCGTCCCGGGGTAGGCGGCGAGCAGCCGCAGCCAGCGCGCCGGGTGCTCCAGGAAGGCCACCGGGTCCATGAGGACCGAGGGGAAGCCGCCGACGACGGGCGCTGCGACGCTCAGGACGAGGCCCATGTCGTGGAAGAGCGGCAGCCACCCGACCGTCGTGCTGCTCGCCGCGTCGGCCGCGAAGGCCTCGATGGCCTGGCGGGCGTTGGCCACCACGTTGGCGTGACTGATCACGACGCCCGCGGGGCTGCGCGTGGAGCCCGAGGTGTACTGGAGGTAGGCGATGTCGTCCGGTTCGATGCGTTCCGGAAGGGCGATCGCGGGCGTCACGCCCGGCCGGTCCACGCCTGGTCGTTCCACGCCCGGCCGTTCCACGCTCGCCCGGTCCACCGGGACCACCGGCACGGACGGCAGTCCCTGCCCGGCCATGAAGCGCCCGACGCCGGCGGCTGTGACCGTATCGGTCAGTACGCACGCGGGCTCGCAGTCGGCGAGCACGGCGGCCAACCGGCCCTCGTGTCCCGGGAGTTCAGGACTGAAGAGCGGTACAGCGATCACGCCCGCGTAGAGGCAGCCGAGGAACGCCGCCGTGTAGTCGAGGCCCTGCGGGAGCAGCAGGGCCGCCCGCTCGCCGGGACCCGCGACCGCGGCGATCCTTGCGGCGGTCGCGCGGGCGCGGACGTCGAGACCCTGCCAGCCGAGGGTGTGGTGCAGGCCGGGCGAGGAGGGCTCGGGGAACTCCACGTAGGTGAAGGCGCGTTGGTGCGGGCGGTTCTCGGCCCAGTGCGCCAAGTGGTCGGTCAGCAGCGGGCCTTCGGGCGGCTGAGGGGACTGCGGTCTTGACATGGCGGCTCCAACTGGAAAGCGCGGGGACCGGGACGAGCGGTGCACCAGGTTCCGCCTGGATGTGACCCGTGAGTAAGACGGGTTGCTGACAGATCGTCTGACACGCTCTGTCACTCAGCTGATAAGCCATGGCCCTGGATTCGGCGCCATGGGCAGCAGCGGCGGCCTGTCGGCGCCCCGGAGAATCCGGCAGCGGAACCGCATCGCGACCGAGGGGAGCCGCACGTGGGCCGGGCCAGGCTGACCGCACTTCTGGCGATGCTCGCCCTGGCCGGCTTCATCACGACCCTTGACAACACCGTCATCAACGTCGCCCTGCCCACGGTCCAGCGCGAACTCGGCCTGACGGTGACCGACTTGGAGTGGGTGGCCACCAGCTACGTACTGAGCTTCGGATCGCTCCTTCCGGCCGGGGGCAGGCTCACGGATCTGCTCGGCCGACGGGTGGTTCTCGCGGCGGGGATCGTCGTCTTCACCGCGGCCTCGCTGGCGGCCGCCCTCGCCGACAGCGGCGGGACGCTCATCGCGGCGCGCACGGTGCAGGGCGTGGGGGCGGCGCTCGTCATCCCCGCCTCGCTCGCGGTGGTCGCCGCCGATCTGCCCGCCCGCAGGCGCGCCATGGCGGTCGGCCTGTGGACGGCGGCGCTCGCGGTCGCACTCGCGCTCGGTCCCGTGGTGGGCGGGTTCGTCACCGAACGGTGGGACTGGAGCTGGGTGTTCCTGCTCAACGTCCCCTTCGGCATCCTCGCCCTGCTCCTGGTGCCCGCTGTCCCGCGGGCCGTCGATCGCGTACGGCACGGCCTGCTGCCGCTCCTGGACCTGCCGGGCGTCGCGCTGTCCACGACCTCGCTCTTCCTCCTCACGTACGGCCTGGTCAGGGGCGGGGAGCACAGCTTCAGCACGCCGCCCGTGCCGCTCTGCCTCTGGCTTTCGGCGGCCACCGGCATCGCGTTCCTCGTCGTCGAGTCGCGGACCTTTCTGCCGCTGGTGGACCTGCGGCTGCTGCGCAACCGTTCGCTGAGCGGGGGTGCGGCGGCTCAGGTGCTGTGGGGCATCGGCGTCAACGGCGTGTTCTTCTTCACCGCGCTCTACCTCCAGCGCGTGCTCGGCTTCTCGCCCACCAAGGCGGGGCTCGCCTTTCTGCCGCTGGCCGGTGCGCTGCTCGTCACGACGCCGTTCGCCGAGCGCGCGGCGAAGGCGGTGGGGGCGCACTGGTCGATCGCCGGGGGTCTCGTGCTTGTCGCGGGCGGGCTCGTGTGGGTGTCGGGGACGGGGCTGCACGCGCAGTACTGGGATCTGCAGCCGGGGCTGCTCCTGATCGGCGCGGGCTCCGCCCTGACCACTCCGCTGACCGTGCGTTCCGTCGCCGACGTCCCCGCGACGCGCACCGGCATGGCTTCGGGGCTCGTCAGCGCGGCCCGCGAGATCTCCGGGGTGTTCGGGGTCGTCCTGGTCGGCGTGGTCCTGACCCGCACGGAACGCACGGCGCTGCGGGACGGCGCCGATCCACGCAGCGCCTTCCTCGACGGCTACGACACGGGACTTCAACTGGCGGCGCTCTGCGTCCTGTTGGGGGCCGTGGTCACCGCCGTCACACTGCGGCGTCCGGCCCGGCACCGGCGTCCGGGGGCGCCTGCCGGGGTCAGGCGGACGCCCCGCCGTCCGGTGCGCCAGTGACGTACTCCTCCTGCTGGTCCGGTGTGTCCGTGACGTACTGATGGAGCCGGCCGGACGCCGCCAGCATGGCGGTCGCGCGCGATGTGACGCCCGCGAGGCGCTGCGCGATGGCCGCCCGCAGCGCGTCGGGGCTGCCCATCTCGCGCAGGCCGTCGAGGACGGCGTGGATCTGGGGCAGGGGGTAGTGGCCCTGCCGGAGGATGCTGACGATGCGGGCGTCGCGTACGTCGGCGGGGCTGAACCAGCGGTAGTGGGTGACCGGTTCGCGCTGGGGCGCCAGGAGGCCCGCCGACTCCCACACCCGCAGCGCCGAGGTGCGCACACCGAGGCGGGCGGCCACCTCGCCGATGCGCAGGCGCGGTGGCGTGGCGGGCGACGGTGAGGTCTGCGGGGTGCGGTCCGGGGCGCTGTCCGGGATGTTGGCCGGGGGCTCCTTCGCGACGGCTTCGAGCGCCTCGCCCGCGGCCCGCAGAGAGAGCCGCTGTTCGTGCAGGGCAGCGTGCCCGGCGTCGATGAGGGTGAGCGCCAGCGGCACGTCGCCCGCGTGGACGGCCCGCATGACCGCCTGGGCGGTGTCGAGGCCGTAGCCCGGGACGAGCGCGCGATAGGTGAGCAGGGCATCGCGGTGGCGGGCGCCGAACCTGCGGTATCCGGCGGGCGTGCGCGGGGTGGGCGGCAGGATGCCCGCGTCGGCGTAGTTGCGGATCTGCTGGGTGGAGACACCGGCCGCACGGGCCAGATCGACGGGGCGCAGTGCCGTCTCGGCTCGGCTCATGAAGGACCTCTCCTGACTGCTGATGAACCCACGAGTTGAAGGTTATCCGCTCCGAGACCCTCCCCTCTGGGCACTCCTCTCAGAAAAGTCTCAACTAGGACTTCAATGGAACACTTGAAGCCATGGATGCCAGCATCGCCACCACCGATTCGATCCGCATCAAGGGCGCGCGCCTTCACAACCTCAAGAACGTCTCGCTCGCCATCCCCAAGAACCAGCTCGTCGTCCTGACCGGACTCTCCGGCTCCGGCAAGTCGACGATCGCCTTCGACACCCTGCACCGGGAGGGTCAGCGACAGTATCTGGAGTCGCTCGGCCTGGTCACCACCTTCGTCAGCAAGCCCGCGGTCGACTCGATCACCGGCCTCTCGCCGTCGATCAGCGTCGACCAGCATCTGACCAACCGCAGTCCCCGGTCGACGGTCGGCACGGTCACCGAGGTCTTCACGTATCTGCGTCTGCTGTGGGCGCGCATCGGCCACCGCCCGTGTCCGGCATGCGGGCAGGACGTCCCGCCCGCGTACCGCGTGAGCGGCGACGAGCTCTGGGACGACGAGCCGTCCGGCACCGAACCCGCCGACGGCGCGTCGCCGGACGACGAACAGCCCGCACTCCCCTGCCCGCACTGCGGGACGCCGGTCCCGGGCATGGTGATGGGGACCTTCTCCTTCAACAAACCCGCCGGTGCCTGTGTGACCTGCACCGGCATCGGCACCGTCTTCCAGGCCGATGTGAAGCGCCTGGTCGACGACGGTCTGAGCGTCGCCGGCGGCGCCGTGCTCGGCTGGCTCCCCGTCCTGACCGTGCGCAACATCCCGATCCTGCGCGCCGCCGGTGAGCACTACGGCTTCGCCTTCGACGCGGACACGCCCGTATGTGAACTGGGCACACCACAAAGGGACTTGCTCCTCCACGGCGTGGAGAGCGAGCACTTCCGCCGCCACTTCCCCGATACCGCACCGCCGTCGACGGTCGCCCGCGGCCGCTTCGAGGGCGTGGTCACGAACATGCTGCGGCGCTACGCCGAGCGCATCGACGACGACGCGTACCGCGAGAAGGCGGAGAAGTTCCTCGTCAACGACGTCTGCCCGGACTGCGAGGGCACCCGCCTTCGTCCGGAGTCCCGACGGGTCACCGTCGCCGGGCTGACCATCGTCGACGCGTCACGCCTGCCGCTCGACGAGCTCGCCGGCTGGATCGACGGACTGCGGGCGCATGTCACGGACGGCGAGGCGTGGCAGGTCACCGAGCCGATCGTGGACGATCTGCGTGAGCGCGTACGCCGTCTCGTCGACGTCGGCGTCGGCTATCTGACCCTGGAGCGTGCCACGCCCAGTCTGTCGGCGGGCGAGACCCAGCGCCTTCGCCTGTCCGCGCTGCT
This sequence comes from Streptomyces sp. NPDC047525, assembly GCF_040643025.1. Classification (NCBI taxonomy): domain Bacteria; kingdom Bacillati; phylum Actinomycetota; class Actinomycetes; order Kitasatosporales; family Streptomycetaceae; genus Streptomyces; species Streptomyces sp. NPDC047525. The sequence goes on along the minus strand of NZ_JBEYTL010000002.1, from coordinate 169,367 downwards.
CGGTTCGGGACTCACCGGAGTGCTGTACGTCCTGGACGAACCGACCATCGGTCTGCACCCCGCGGACACCGCCCGCCTGGTCGACGTCCTGCGCCGCCTGCGCGACCTGGGCAACACGGTCCTGGTCATCGAGCACGACCTCGATGTGCTGCGCGCGGCCGACCACGTCGTCGACGTCGGCCCCGGAGCGGGCCGCGACGGCGGGCACATCGTGGCCGCTGGTTCGCCGGACGAGGTGGCGGCGACCACCGGTTCGGTCACCGGCGACTATCTCTCCGGGCGCCTCGCGATGCCGCTCCCCGTGCTCCGGGCGCCCGCGTCCGGAGCCGAGCTGGTCATCCGCGGGGCACGGGCGCACAACCTCAGGAACGTCACGGCGCGACTTCCGCTCGGGCGGCTCGTCGCGGTGAGTGGCCCCTCGGGCTCGGGCAAGTCGTCGCTGGTGCTCGACATCCTGGGGCGTGCCGCACGGCAGCGTTTCCACGGTGCGAGCGACGCGCCGGGCGCCCACGACGGCATCGAGGGCTGGGAGCACATCGACAAGGTCGTGACCATCGACCAGCAGGCGATCAGCCGGGTGCCGCGGTCGAACGCGGCGACGTACTCGGATGCCTTCACACCGATCCGCGAGGCGTTCGCCGCGAGCACCGACGCACGCCAACGGGGCCTCACCGCGGGGCACTTCTCCTTCAACGTGGCGGGGGGCCGCTGCGAACGGTGCACGGGCGCGGGTGTGCTGACGGTGCAGATGCACTTCCTGCCCGATGTGGAGGTGCGCTGCCCCGCCTGCCGCGGCCGTCGCTTCAGGCCCGATGTGCTCGCCGCGCGGTACGGCGGTCACGACATCGCGCAGGTCCTCGGCATGACCGTCGACGAGGCGCTGGCGGTGTTCGCCGCAGTGCCGGGAGCGGCGACGCGGCTCCAGCGGATGTCCGACGTCGGCCTCGGCTACCTCCAGCTGGGCCAGCCGGCCACCACGCTCTCCGGCGGCGAGGCGCAACGCGTCAAGCTCGCGAAGGAGTTGGGCCGCCGTGCCACCGGGCGCACGCTGTACCTCCTGGACGAGCCCACGACCGGCCTGCACGCCGCCGACACGGCGCGCCTGCTCGGCGTCCTGCAGCGCCTGGTCGACGCGGGCAACACCGTCATCACCATCGAGCACAACCTCGACGTCGTCCGCGCCGCGGACTGGGTCGTCGACCTGGGTCCCGAGGGCGGCGCGGCGGGCGGCGAGATCGTGGCCGAGGGCACGCCGAAGGAGATCGCGCGGGCGAGCGCGTCACGGACGGGGGCGTTCCTGGACGGGGTGTGACGCGAAGCCCCGGGTGCCACCGGAGTTGCCCATGTCACTGATGTCGCCGATGACGGTCGCGTAGCCGTCAGGACCGAGTACCGCGAGGGTGCCCGTACGCAGCCACCCGCCCGGCAGCAGCAGCCGCGCCGTCGCCGCGGGGTCGCCCCAGTAGCCCGCGCACACCTGCGGCCCCCGCACCAGGAGTTCACCGGCGTGCCCCGGCGGCAGCTCGGCCTCCGGGGCACCCTCCTGACCGATGCGGACCTCGGTGCCGGGCAGGGGCAGGCCGGACGTGCCGGGGCGGGCATTGGCACCGCGCGGGTTGGCGAGGACGGCGCCGGAGGCCTCCGGGATGCCGTAGCCCTCGACGAGCACCGCGTCGACGGAGTCGCGGATCCGGTCGGCGGTCCCGGCGTCCAGCGTCTCGGTCAGCCAGGTCCGCACGGTGGCGAGGGCCTCAAGCTCGTGGGCCGGGCGCCGGAGAAGGCGCCGGCAGTCGGCGGGTTCGGCCGCCAGGAGGGTCGCCTTCCTGCGGCGTGCCGTGCGCAGGAGTGCCTGCGGCTCGGGGGTCGGCAGGAGCACGGTACGCGCACCGGTGAGCAGTGGGGCGGTCAGGCCGAACAGCATCCCGCGCGGGCGCCACAGGGGTGTGACGGCCAGCGCGGTCTCCTGGCCTTTACGCAACTGCGGGTGCCACAGGGCCAGTTGATGGGCTGCCGCGACCAGGTTCGCGTGCGTGAGCATCGCCGCGGGGCTGCCGGCGGTGGCGTACGCGAGGACGGCCGGATCGCCCGGCCCGGGCCCGCCACCGTCCGGCTGGGACCGGTCCCGCTTGATCCGGACCGGCTTCCGTATACGGCCTCGCCCCGGCCACTCCCCACCGACCGGGACGGCGACGACATCCCGTACGCACGTGTCGCCGCGCACCGCGTCGAGCCGCTCCCCCGCGGAGTCGGCGGCAATCACCAACACCGTTCCCGAGTCAGCCAGTTGGCACCTCAGCGCTTGGGGGGACGCCCCGGGGTCGACGGCCACCACGACGGCGCCGAGCCGCAGCACCGCATGCCACGCCACCGCGAACCACGGGCAGTTGGGCAGGACCAGCGCCACCCGGTCGCCGTGCCGGATGCCCAGCGTCCGCAGCCTTTCGGCGCATACGCCCACTGCGCGGTGCAGCCCCCGGAAGCCGGACCGGCCGCCGTGGCGCCGGACTGCCGCGTCGAGGAGGCCGGGGAGCGTGATGTCGGGGACCGACAGCCGGTGCGGTACCCCGGCGGCGTAGAAGCGGAGCCACGGTCGTGGGTCCTGGGCCGTCACCTGTGGCTCGGTCATGACCTGATCGTGGCGCAGGAGGGCGGGTCGTCACTTGTGCCCCAGGCACAGTTCCGGCGCGGCGGGCTGTGGTTCCACTGACTATCAACGCCTGGTTACTGCTCCGTAACTTCACAGCGTGCACAGCGATTCCCCTCGAAGGTCCCCCCTCGAACCGAAGGAGCACCCGTGCGCAGGCCAAGAGCGAAACGGAAGAAGAGGCTGCTCGCGCTGACCGCGGCCGTCGCCCTGGCGGGCCTGGGCCTCGGCGTGCCGAACCTGACCGCGGGCGCCGCCGCGACGCCGGACGCCTCGGCGGCGTGCGACGCCCCGGACGAACGGATCTACCAGGTGCCCGGCGGCGTGCCGAGCGACCCCGGCAGCGTCATCGCCTGCCGGGCCACCGAACTCCCCCATGTGCCGGGCGACATCCCGATGCACGCCTGGAAGGTCCAGTACAGCTCGAAGGACAACGCGGGCAAGGCGGTCGCGGTCTCCGGCACCGTTGCCGTGCCGGACGCCCAGTGGAAGGGACGCGGCAGCCGTCCCGTCGTGGCCTTCAACCCCGGGACGCTGGGGCTCGGTTCGCAGTGCGCGTTCTCCAAGCAGCTCGCGGGCGCGTTCCAGGACGAGTACGAGGGCGAGAACATCGCGGCGCTCCTGAAGGCCGGATACGCCGTCGCCGCGACGGACGGCGCGGGCTATCTCGACGGCCAGACCCATCCGTACGTCTCCGGCGCCGACGCCGGTCACGCGCTCCTCGACATCGCGCGCACCGCGCCCGAGATCCCCGGCAGCGGCCTCGACCCGAAGACGAAGATCGGCCTGTGGGGCTACTCCGAAGGCGGTGCGGCCAGCCTGTGGGCGGCGCAGCTCGCGGCTTCGTACGCTCCTGAACTCGACGTCGTCGGCAACGCGTCCGGCGGTGTGCCGGGCGACCTGAAGGTGGTCGCCAAGGCGCTCAACGGCGGCCCGTTCGCGGGTTTCATGGTCGACGCCGTGCTCGGCCTGTCCTCCGCGCATCCCCGGATGCCGTTCGACGAGCTCATGAACGACCAGGGCGAGGAGACCCTCAAGAAGGCCAGGTCGCACTGTCTGGCCGGGACGATCTCGACCCTCGCGGGCCAGAAGATCGAGGACAACACCAAGGACCGGCTGAGCTTCGAACAGCTCTACGCGCTCAAGGGCACGGACGGCAGGACGTGGGGCGAGGTCGTCGACGCGCAGAAGCTCGGCGTCGGCATCGGCCGCGCGGGCTCCGGCGCCACGTACGAGATCGACTTCCCCGTCCTGCAGTACCGCGGCGCACTGGAGGAAGTCATCCCGGTCGAGACCGAGGACGCGACGCGCAAGGCGTACTGCAAGGCGAACATCACCACCCAGTGGAAGGTGTATCCGGGCGAGCACCTGACGACTGATCAACTGGCGAAGGACGACGCGGTCAAGTGGCTCGGCGACCGCTTCGAGGGCAAGCCGGAGTTCGACAACTGCCTGCTTGCGTGACCGAGTTCGCACTCGCTGCCTCTTGTCACCACGGTGACGAGAGGCAGCATCATGTCTGTCCGTCCTCGACGGGCCGCCACGCACCCCCGGCGGTATCTTCACCAAACCTTTGTCCCCCCGCGCGCAGAGGGAGCACGCCATGGTGAACGGTTCGGCACTGCCCGCCGGTATACCCCCGGCAGGCGCACCCGCGTCCGCGGGCACCCCGGCCGAGGAGTCGTCCGCCGCGTTCAGAGCCTTTCCCTCGGGCCTCCACGATCACGTGAGACCGTTCCTCGACGACATCACATCGGAGGTGGTGCGGGCCATCCGCACGGAGATACCGGAGTACGCACGCCCGACCGACGACACGTACATGCACGTCGTGAACCGGGGTGTGGAGCAGGCCCTTGAGGGGTTCCTGGCCCGGATGGCGCACCCGGACACCGACTGGGAGTCGGTGAAGGCCACGTACCAGAACATCGGCAGGGGCGAGGCGGACGAGGGCCGCAGCCTGGACTCCTTCCAGTCGGCGCTGCGCCTGGGCGCACGCGTCACCTGGCGCCGGGTCAACGCCCTGGTCGACGCCGACCTGCTGCCCCGGCACGTCCTCGCGGCCTTCGGCGAGGCGCTGTTCCTGCACCTGGACGAGATGGCGGCGGCGACGACCGCGGGCTACACCGAGGCAAGGCTGCACGCGGCGGGCGAGCTGCAGCAGCGCCGGGCCCGCCTCATCGACCTGGTCACCGCCGATCCGCCCGCGTCGGCGGAGGCCATCGCCGATCTCGCGCAGACCGCGCAGTGGCCCATCCCGCGCGAGGTGGCCGTCGTCGTGATCGACCACACCCTCACCCCGGAGACCATCAGGCCCATCGTGCCGCCGGAGTTCCTCGCACGCTTCTCCGAACAGCCCGGCTGCATCGTGGTGCCCGACCCGGAGGGCCCGGGGCGGGCCCGCTCGATCGCCGCCGCCTTACAGGGCCTGCGCGCGGTGATCGGTCCCACCGTCGCGCTGCACGAGGGCGCGCGCTCGCTGCGCTGGGCGCTCGACGCCCTTGAGCTGTCCCGGCGCGGCATCCTGCCCCGCGCGGGCCTGCTGCACTGCGCCGACCATCTGGCGACGCTGGTGCTCTTCCACGACGAGGCGCTGATCGACGCGCTCGCGCAGCGGCATCTGCTGCCGCTCAAGGAGGTGCGCTCACCGCAGCGGGAGCGCCTCGCCGAGACCCTCCTGTGCTGGCTGCGGTGCGGGCACAACGCGAGCGAGGTGGCCACGCGCCTCGCCGTGCACCCGCAGACGGTCCGCTACCGCCTGCGGCAGCTGGACGAGGTGTTCGGCGACCGGCTGCACGATCCGGTGGCGCAGTTCGAGATGCAGCTGGCGCTGCACGCGCTGAGCCTGCGGCCGCCTGCCGCCGGTGAAGCGGTCGCCGTGCGGTGAAGCGGCGCTTCCCCGCTCATCGGGCACGTCACCCGTACGCGCCGCGAGCGCGGCCACCCCCGGCCGTTATCGAGCCGTAATGTCCCCTTCGCCCCAACTCCCAGGCGAAGGAGAGTCCTTACGTGCGTGCCCGTCTCATGGCCGCTTCCGCCGTACCCGCCGTACCCGCCCTCCCGACCACGAAGCGGACTTCCCGGATCCCCCAGCGGATCCTCCCCCGCCTCGTGGTCCTCTTCCTGCTCCCCCTGCTCACCACCCTCAGCGGCACCCTGCTCGCCCCGGCCCACGCCCACGCGGACGCACTGGTGCGGCACACACCGTCCGCCACCACGCTGCTGGCGCCGCCGCCCGCGCCCGACGAGCCGTGCACCAGCAAGGACGCCGCCGTCTGCCTGATCCGGCAGATGAGCCCGGAGGAGCGCGAGCAGGCGCGCGAGGTGCGGCTGCGCTACCACCGGCTGCTGGACACCATGGAGCGCGTGGCGGACCGTATGCACGAGGAAGGCCGCTCCGACGAGGAGATCGCCCGCGTCCTCGTCGACATGCGCAACGAGGCCAAGGACATCACCCGCGCCGGGATGTCCCCCGAAGCGGTACAGGCCTTGGAGGCGCGGAACATGAAGAAGTACGGCAACCCGCTGGGCCCGACCGCGGACCAGCAGTTCGCCAAGTACGGCAGCTGGGCGAAGGTCATCGAGGCGGCGACCCGCACCAGCGCCGCCGTCGACCAGGAACTCGGCATCCCGCCGCGCGTCTGACCTCCATGCTGCTTCAGGATTACGACCGCCACGGCCGGACGTGGGACCTCGACGCCCGAACGGGCCTCCTCTCCCCCGCGTCCGGCCGCTGCCACGGCTTCGTCCACGCGGGCGGGGAGGCCGCAGCGGCGCTGTACGCCGACCCGTCCGACGGCGAACCGGCCCTCTGGCTCCAGTACGGCCGACGCCGCTGGGACTGCGCCGCGGTGACGGTCCATCAGGCTCCGGGACCGAACGGAACCCGGCGCTTCACGGTCGAGGGTGCGCGGGGAACGGCCCTCGAACTCCTCTACCCCGCACCGGATCCCGGCCCCTTCGACCCGGCGTACGACTGGATCGACGCGGAGGGGGACGACTTCTTCCTCTGGGCGGCGGGCCGCCTGACGGACGCCGACGCCACGTCACGTACCACACTCCTGGCGCACTTCCGGGCCGGTTTCCTCCCCGCCTGACGTCACAAGTAGCCTCTCCGAGCGATGAGTTGAGGGCTCCCGCGGAGTCTTCACTCACACAAGGAGAAACCGAGAAGAGACCGGGCCGCGCACAAGGTTCGCGACCCCCACCCGGAGGTACACCATGTGCGCCCACCAGCCCTCGTGCCCGCCCGCCGACAGCCCCGACCACCTCGCGGCCCGCATCACATCGGCCCACCCTGAACAGGGCTGGAGCCTGCTGTGCAACGGCACCATCGTCTTCGACGACACCGGCGAACTGCTGCCGGACGGACGGGTGGTGGCGGTGGCGAGGCCGCCGGCGATGGCGGCCTGAGCGCGGCGCTCACCTCACGGCTGAGGCATACGCACCGGCGTCCGTCCCCCGGCGCCCGGCTTGCGCCACCCGCGCTCGATGGCCCGCATCAGCGCAGGGTACACGATCAGGTACCGGAACGGCTTGATCACGGCCATGTAGGCGGCGCCGAACCTGCCGTTCGGCTTCACCAGGACCGCCATCTGCCCGCGGTATCCGCCGGAGCCGTCCGGGACCCAGCTCAGGTGCATGACCGTGTGCACGGTCTTGTTGGCCAGCTCCGCCGCCCACTCGTCCTTGAGCAGGTACAGCGAAGTGAAGGGGAAGTCGGCGGACTCCGGCCCCTTCGGGGCGGCCCGCAGGTCGTCCGGCATCCGGTCCTTGAGCGAGGGCACGCGCGCGCCGATGCCGGCCTTCGGCCGGTCGAGGCGGAGCACGGCACCGATCTTCCACCGGGCGGCCCAGAGGAAACGGACGATCAGCGGCGCGCCCTCGGGGAAGTCCCCGCCGACGGTCTGCGACACCAGCCTGGGGAGTTCGCCGGGACCGCCCGGCGTGGGCAGCGCCCAGACGTCCTCCACCTGGAAGTCGGGAACGAGTTCGTGGATCCGCCAGGGACGTGACGTGTGCGCGGTCTTCGGCAGCTTCATTCCTGGACCTCCGTGACGGTGCAGGCCTTGGGCGGCAGGCCCAGCAGGCCCCTGACCGCCCTCTCGACCAGTTCGACGTCGTGCGGGACGTGCCCGGCGAGGCTGCTCACCAGGCCTTCGAGGGTGCCGATGTAGGCGAGCGCGACCTCACGGGGCGGTGGCCCGGGTGGGATCGCGCCGCTCTCCTGTGCGGCGGCGATCCGGTCGGCGCACCCAGTGGCGAGCCGATCGATGACTCCGGAGAGCGCCCGGCCGACCGCATGGTCCTGGCCGGAGAACTCGACCGACAGCGCCCGCATCACGCGGGCCACGTCACGGCGGCAGTAGACGGCGTGACCCCGCGCCATCACGAGCAGCGCGTCGACGGGGTCGGCCTCCTCGGCGGCGGGCCCGCCGACCTCGGCGTTCCAGGTCTCCTCGACCCACTCCACCACGGCCAGCGCCAGTTCTTCCTTGTTGGCGAACAGGTGGTAGAGGGCGCCGCGGGTGTAGCCCGCATCGGCCGCCACCCGCTCCAGCGCCACATTTCCGTACCCGTACATGGAGAACCCGCGCGCGGCCGACTCCAGCAGGGCGCTCCTGGTCCGGGCGCGCCGGTCCGCCTGCTTCTCGCGAACACCCTCAGGTCGTGCCGTCATCGCCATCCTGTTTCACATACAGACATGTATGTAGGTTACTTTGAGGCTGCGCAGCACCGCAATACGAGCTGATCTCACAAGGAGAGCCTCATGAAGGTGGGCATGGTCGCGAACCACTATCCGCACGCCGCGTATCAGGAGGAGTTCATCGCGCGCGTCCACCGGGTCGCCGAGGAGTTCCGGCGGACGGCGGGATGCCTCTCGGCCGACTGCTGGGTGTCCGACGACGCGGTGGTCTCGATCGTCCAATGGGAGTCCGAGGACGCCTTCGCGGCGTCGTTCGCCGCCGTCAAGGCCGCCGGGCTCGATCTCGACCACGACGAGCGCGAATCACGCCCCCGCGAGATCCGCCGGCTCACCGCCGCCTGACCCCGAGGGGACACCTCAGGGCGCGATCGCGCCGAGCAGCGCCCTCGCGCACAGGTCACGCACCTGTGCGCGAGGCAGCAGCTCCGGCTCCTCGAGCCACTCCAGGCAGACGGTCACCATGAAGGCGAGCCAGCCACGCACCGCCAGGCGCAGCGTGGGCAGGTCGTGGGTGGTGGCCGCCGTCTCGGGGTCCGCGGCCAGGGCTTGCAGGATCTGGTCCTCGTGGGCCGCCAGGCCTTCGCGGTAGATCCTGCGGACCGTGGCGTCGCCCGTCTCCTCCGCCCGGTGGAAGGCGCGGAAGCCTTCGGCGTGCGATTCGACGTACGCGAGGAACGTGTCGAGGCCCGTGCCGATCTGGTCGCGGACCGGCACTCCGGGCACAGCCGCCGTCAGACGCAGCATGCGATGGCTCTCGCGCTGCACCACGGCGGCGAAGAAATCGCTCTTGGTCGGGAAGTAGTGGTAGAGCAGTCCGCGTGAGACGCCCGCGATCTCGGCCACCCGCTCGACCCACACGTCGTCGTACGGATTCTGCGCGAAGAGCCGCGCCCCTGCCGAGAGAAGCTGCTCCCTGCGCTCCTCGGTGCTGAGTCTGCGGCGCGTGCGCTCCTGCGGGTTCGCGGCCATGTGAGCACCTTACTTGACGTGGATTCAATAGCGGGACCAGACTGGAGGGCCTTATTGAATCCGCGTACAACAGGCTCAACGGGTCTGCGGCACAAGGGAGATGGCACACATGGCGCAGGTGTCGCAGACATCGCAGACGTCGCAGATGACAGAGGGTGCCGGGACGGCCGGGGCTGCTGCGCCTTCCGGGCCTGCCGAGGCTGCTGGGTCTGCTGGGCCCCCCAAAGGGTTCCGCAGCGCCGAGCTCGCGTGGCCGCGCCTCGACCTCATCCCGCATCCGCCGCGCCGCCTGCCCCTGATAGGTGACGTCCTTGGCGCCAACGTCCGTACGCCCGTGCAGGACTCGATGCGCATCGGCAGCAGCCTGGGGCCCATCTTCCGCCGCAAGGCCTTCGGCAAGGAGATCGTCTTCGTCTGGGGCGCCGAGCTCGCGGCCGAGCTGGCCGACGAGTCGCGGTTCGCCAAGCACGTCGGCCTGGGGGTGGCCAATCTGCGGCCGGTGGCCGGTGACGGCCTGTTCACCGCGTACAACCACGAGCCCAACTGGCAGCTGGCGCACGACATCCTCGCGCCGGGCTTCAGCCGCGACGCGATGGCCGGCTACCACCCGCTGATGCTGGACGTCGCCCGGCAGTTGACCGACCGCTGGGACGCGCGGGAGTCGGCGGGCCGGTCCGTGGACGTGCCCGGCGACATGACGAAGCTGACCCTGGAGACGATCGCCCGCACCGGCTTCGGGCACGACTTCGGCTCCTTCGAGCGGTCCAGGCCGCACCCCTTCGTGACGGCCATGGTCGGCACGCTCTCCTACGCCCAGCGCCGCAACGTCGTGCCGCCCGCGCTCGCCCCGCTGCTCCTTCGCGGCGCGACCCGGCGCAACGCCGCCGACATGGCCTACCTCAACCGCACCGTCGACGACGTGGTCGCCGCCCGCCGCGCCGCGTCGGGCCCCGGCGAAGGCGATCTGCTCGACCGGATGCTGGAGGTCGCCCACCCCGACACCGGTGAGCGGCTCTCCGCCGAGAACATCCGCCGCCAGGTCATCACCTTCCTGGTCGCCGGGCACGAGACGACCTCGGGCGCCCTGTCGTTCGCGCTGCACTACCTCGCGCGCTCCCCCGAGGTCCTGGCCCGCGCGCAGGCGGAGGTCGACGCGGTCTGGGGCGACGCGGACGAACCCGCGTACGAGCAAGTCGCCAAGCTCCGTTATCTGCGCCGCGTCCTCGACGAGTCGCTGCGGCTGTGGCCGACCGCGCCCGGCTTCTCCCGCCAGGCCCTGCACGACACCACCATCGGCGGCACCCATCCCGTCCGCGCGGGCGGCTGGGCACTCGTCCTGGCCACGCTGTTGCACCGCGACCCGGCGGCGTGGGGCGAGCGGCCCGAGGAGTTCGATCCCGACCGGTTCGCCCCTTCGGCGGTGCGTGCGCGGCCCGCCCATGTCTTCAAGCCGTTCGGCACGGGCGCGCGGGCCTGCATCGGCCGTCAGTTCGCGCTGCACGAGGCGACGTTGGTCCTCGGTCTGCTCCTGCGCCGCTACGACCTGCACGCCGATCCGGGCTACCGCCTGCGGGTCGCCGAGCGCCTCACCCTCATGCCCGAAGGCCTCACCCTGCGGCTCACCCGCCGCGCCGCGGCCGCGTAGGACACGATTGTCAGACCCGTGCGCAAGAGTGGAGGGTCCACCGGTGCGAACCACCGGCCCTTGTGACCCCGCGCAGAGGAGCTCTCGACATGACCGGCACGCCGACCCCCGAACTGGCCGCCGCCCAGGCCTGCTTGCGGCTGCTGCACACCGCACGCGCCGCGCTGTCCGGCCCTTCACCGGCCGCGGCGGCCTCGCTGCTCGCAGGACCCATGGCGGAGGCGGACGAGGCGCTGCGCCGCGCGGGCCTGACGGGCAACGAGGCCGAGCTCCTGAACAGGATCTACGACCTCGGGCCCGACCACCCCGATCCCCGGGCGCACCCCGATCCCCGGGAGTGCCCCGCTTCGGCTAGTTCGGCTCCGTCACTTCCTTAGGCCGATTGGACCCCTTGGGTTCCGTCGATGCGTTCGGCTTCCAGGTGAACTTGTCGCCGCCCACCCAGCGCACCAGATCCGGATCGTCCACGTCGTGCACGACGACACCCGCCTGAGCGGCCACCTCCAGGACGTCGACGAGTTCCCTGGCCTCGCCGACCACCTCGCCGTCGAGCTCCACGATGCGGAAGGGCGGTCGGCCGGGGTTGACGCCAAGGACCGTGATCCGAGGGTTCGCCATATAGAGGTTCGCGCTTTCGGTCATGTCTGGAGGCTTCCACGCTCCGGCTCCGTCATGACCATCACGACCTGCCCGTTCGGCCGCTCGGGCTACGTACCGGTCGTCTCGGGGCGCCCGACGAGCCGCTCGGCCGCCGAGCGCGCCGAGGCCAGGGCGCCCTTCCGGTCGGCTCCGCGCTGCCCCAGGACGACACGGGTGCTCAGGCCGTCCAGGAGTGCGAGGAGTTCACCGGACCGGCCCGCGGCGTCGTCCACCGCGAAGGCCTCCTGAGCCGTGCCCTGGGTGAGCAGGGCCTCCAGATCGGCCTGCCAGCCGCGGTCGAGGTCGTCCTGGGCCGCGCGGAGCGGTTCATTGGCGCCGGCACGCGCCCACAGCTCGATCCAGAGCATCCAGCGGGGGTCACGCGGCCCCTTGGGAAGGTACATCCGCAGGAACCGGTCGAGCTTGCGGGCGGGGGCCGCACGCCCCGCGAGCAGCGCGCGGCGCTCCTCCGTGAGCGCGGCCTCGCTCCAGCTCAGCGCCTCCAGGAGCAGGCGGTCCTTGCTGCCGAAGTAGTACAGGATGTGGCCGCCGCTGGTGCCGAGACGCTCGGCGAGCGCGGACATGGTGAGCGCGGCGAGGCCGTTCTCAGCGATCGCCGTCATCGCCTCCTCCAGCATCCGGTCCCGCGCGACCTGCCCGTCCCGCCGTCGTGCCACGCCTGCTCCCGTTCCGATCCCCGCGTCCTGCTCCACCCGCCGACCCTATCCCCGGTGTCCGCGGCCGATTTCCCGCAGGGTCTTGACGGCTCCCCGGCCCGTGGCGCATTTTGAATGCCGTTCTAGGTCATAGAACGGCATTCAAAGTCTGGGTGCCGGAGAGTGAGGTGCTCGCATGGCACGACAGACCGCGGATTCCGCCGGGACAGCAGCCGGAACGACAGCAGGGACGACAGCCGGGGCGACAGTGGGACCGGCAGCAGGGACGACCACCGGGCTCGGCACGGGCGTCACCAGCGACGAGGTGTTCCGGGTCGAGACCCACGGCATCGACCCGATCCCGGACGAGGACCGGCACGGCAGCGCCAAGGATCTGTTCTGGCTCTGGTTCGGCTCGAATCTGACCTTCACCTACGTCATCAACGGCGCCCTCGCCGTCAGCTTCGGCCTCAGCTTCTGGCAGGCCACCGCCGTGGTCGTCATCGGCGGGCTCTCCTTCTTCGTCATCAGCGCGGCAGGCCTGAGCGGCATACGCACCGGCACCGCGACCCTGGTCATCTCCCGTGCCGCCTTCGGCGTGCTCGGGAACTTCCCCGCCGGACTGCTCAACTGGGTGGTCTCCATCGGCTACACCATCGTCAACACCGTGGTCGGCACGCTCGCCCTGGAAGCGCTCTTCACCGACCTCGGCTGGGCGGGCGGAGGGGACGCGGCACGCGCACTCGCCCTGACGGTGACCCTCGCGATGACCTTCGCGGTGGCCATGTGGGGGCACGCCACCGTGCAGCTCGCCGAGCGCTGGATGGCGTACGTGCTCGCCGCCGGCTTCGGGGTGCTGCTTGTCTTCGTGCTGCCCGACGCCGACTTCGGTGCGGCATCGGGCGGCGGGGCGGGATTCTCCGGCTGGACGCTCGCGTTCGTGGTGATGCTCGCGGGGCCGTTCTCGTACCTGCCGATGCCCGCCGACTACACCCGCTATCTGCCCCGGGACACCTCGCTGCGCTCGATCACCGTCACCGGCGCGCTCGGCGGTCTCGTCTCGTCCGTGGCGCTCGGTGTGGCGGGCGTCGCGGCCGCCACGCAGACCGACATGACGGATGCGGTCGCGGGGGTGGAGGGACTGCTTCCGGGCTGGTTCCAGGCGGTGTTCCTGCTGCTCGTGCTCGGCGGCTCGGTCACCAACTCGATCCTCACGCTCTACTCCTCAAGCCTCAACCTCCAGGTGCTCGGCATCCCCTGGAGCCGCGCGAAGGCCATCGTCATCAGCGTCGCCGTGACGGCGCTCGGCTCGCTCGGCGCGCTGTTCCTGACCGACTTCACCGAGTCGCTGCTCAGCTTCCTCTCGCTCCTGATCATCGTGTTCGCGCCGTGGGGCGGAGTGTTCCTCGCCGACATGCTGCTGCGCCGCTGCCGTTACGACACCGGGGCGCTGCACACGACCGCACGGGACGGCGCCTACTGGTACCGGGCCGGTTTCCACCCCGCCGGGATGGCCGCCCTCGTCGCCGGGATGGCGTTTGCCGCGCTGACCTGCGACTCGGAGCTGTGGACCGGGCCGCTGGTGGCGCCGCTCGGCGGCGGTGACCTCACCTTGCTGGGCTCCGTCGTCGCCGGGCTCACGTACTGGGCGCTCGTCCGCCGCAGCGTGCCAGCTTCCCTGTCCGCCTCCGCCTCCGCCTCCGCCTCCGCCTCCGCCTCCGCCTGAGGCATCCCCCGCTACACCCATGAACCACTCGAACCACCCGTACCGCCCCAGGAGTTCACCTCTCATGACCAGCACCACCCCCAGGCCCGCGGATCTCGTCCTGCGCAACGCCCGCATCCACACCGTCGACCCTGAACTCCCCTCGGCCGAGGCTCTCGCCGTACTGGACGGGCGCATCGCATGGCTCGGCTCCGACGCGGAGGCGGACTCCTGGACCGGCGAGGGAACCCAGGTCGTCGACGGCGGCGGACGCCTGGTCCTGCCCGGCTTCATCGACGCCCACAACCACGTGCGGCTCGGCTCCGACGACGCGTGCGTCCAGCTCGCCGGTGCCCGCACCCTCGGCGAGATCCACGACCGCATCCGCACCTGGCGCGCCGAGAACCCGGACGCGGACTGGATCGAGGCCGAGGCCTTCGACTACTCCGCGATCCCCGGCGGCCGGATGCCGAACGCCGCCGACCTCGACCCCGTCACCGGCGACACCCCGGCCTTCGTGCTGAGCTACGACGTCCACACCGCCTGGCTCAACACGGCCGCCCTGCGCCGACTCGGCGTCGACCGCGACCGTACGTCGCTGCCGTTCGGCCGCGCCGAGACCGACCCGGCGACGGGCGAACCCACCGGGTTCGTCAAGGACTTCGCGGTCAAGGGGCTCTCGCGAGACGGCCACCGCGCCCTGCGCGAGCTAGGTCTTCCGTGGGCGTCGCCCGACCGCCAGTACGGGCGGCTCGCCAAGAGCCTGGACGACGCGATCGGCTTCGGCATCACCACGGTCGTCGAACCGCAGAACTCCCTGGACGACCTGGAGCTCTTCACCCGCGCCCGCGAGGAGGGGCGGCTGCGTTCGCGCATCGTCGCCGCGCTCTTCCACCCGCGCGGCACGACCGACGCCGACCTGGACGACTTCGCGGCCGCCGCACAGCGGTTCGCGGACGACCGGCTGCGGGTCGGGCCGCTCAAGCTGTACATCGACGACGTCGTGGAGCCGCGCACCGCCGCGCTCCTTGAGCCCTACTCCGGGTGCGGGAAGCATCGGGGCGACACGTTCTACCCCGCGCACGAGTTCGCGGAGCTGCTCGCGAAGCTGGACGCCCGCGGCTTCCAGTGCTTCGTGCACGCCACCGGCGACCGTGGCATCCGCACGGTCCTGGACGCCGTCGAGCACGCCCGCGCACTCAACGGACCGCGCGACGCCCGCCACCAGGTCGTCCACGTCGAGTGCCTGGACCCCGCCGACACCCCGCGCTTCGCCGAACTCGGTGTCGTCGCCTGCATGCAGCCGCGCCACTGCGCCCCCGAGATCGCGGGCCCCGGCCAGGACTGGGCCGAGAACATCGGCGCGGACCGGTGGCACAAGGCCTGGCCGATGCGGAGCCTGCACGAGGCGGGGGCGGTGCTCGCGCTCTCCAGCGACTGGAACGTCGCCGAGATGGACCCGATGGCGGGCATCTACACCGCCCTCACCCGCCGCCCCCTCGGCGGCGGCGAACCCTGGCAGCCCACCGAGACGCTCGACGTCGAGACGGCCGTCCACGGCTACACGATGGGCTCCGCCCACGCCAACTTCCTTGAGGACGAGCGGGGTTCGCTGACCGTGGGCAAGCTGGCCGACTTCGTCGTCCTGTCCCGGGACATCCTGCGCGTACGTCCCGAGGACATCCCGGGGACGAAGGCCGAGGTCGTGGTGGTGGGCGGGGTGGTGACGGTCGGGTAGCCGGCCGCGGGCGGACCGGCCGGGGACGGCCCGGCGGCTCAGCCCAGCCGCTCGACCGCCTTGAGGACCTGACCGGCGCCGTCCTCCGCGCCCATCCGGCGGGAGACGGCACGGGCGGCTTCCTTGTACGCGGCCTCGCGCACCGCACGCCCGAGCTGCTCGGCGAGGCGCTCCGCCGTGAGCTCCTTGAACGGGACGGGTGCGGTGGCCGCGCCGAGTCCGGCGAGCCGCGAGGCCCAGAAGGGCTGGTCCGCCATGACGGGTACGGGGATCGCGGGCACCCCGGCCCGCAGCCCCGCCGCCGTGGTGCCTGCGCCCGCGTGATGGACCACGGCGGCCATCCGCGGGAAGAGCAGCGCGTGGGGCACCTCGTCGACGGTGAGGATGTCGTCGCCCTGCGCCATCAGCGCCGCCCGCCCCTCCTGCAGGACGCCCCGCAGCCCGGCCTTGCGCAGTGCGGAGACGGCCAGCTCGCTCAGTCGCGCGCCCTCCCCCGCGGCCATGCTGCCGAACCCGATGAAGACGGGCGGCGGTCCGGCCCGCAGGAAGTCCTCGTAGGGGGCGGGCAGCGGAGTGTCCGGGTCGTGGTGCGGCCACCAGTTGCCGACGACGTCGAGGCCTGCGCGCCAGTCCGCGGGCCGGGACACCACGGCCGAGCTGAACCCGTGCAGGACCGGCCAACCGGCCTCTTCCTGGCGGCGCCGCAGGGCACTCAGGGCGGCCGGGCGCAGCGAGAGGCGCGCCCGCAGGTCCGCTGCCGCGTCGGCGTAGACACGGTCGGCCATCCGCAGGGAGAAGCGGCCGAGCGCGCGGTTGCCCGGCCCGCCGAGCGA
Source organism: Streptomyces sp. NPDC047525 (assembly GCF_040643025.1). NCBI lineage: Bacteria > Bacillati > Actinomycetota > Actinomycetes > Kitasatosporales > Streptomycetaceae > Streptomyces > Streptomyces sp. NPDC047525. Next base: position 152,834 of record NZ_JBEYTL010000002.1, on the reverse strand, counting down.
CCTGCCGCCGGTCACCACCGGCGCGAACTCCCGTGTGGGATGGGTGGGTTGCAGATAGACGCCCAGGGACGGTACGCCCATGGCCTCGGCAAGGTGCCAGCCGAGGGGCGCCGTGGTCGTCGAGAGCAGCAGCACGTCGGCGCCGGGCTCCGCGGCTTCGACGAGCCCGGCGCCCAGCTCCCGTACGAACGCGGCGGCCGTGCGCATCAACTGCCGCTTTCCTCCTCCTCCGCCGCCCGCGCTCGTATCGGCGGGCAGCAGACGGAAGGTGAGCCCGGCGCCCCGCACGAGCGGCGCGAAGGATTCCTGCGTGGCAAGGGCGACGTCGTGGCCCGCTTCCCGCAGCCGGGCACCGAGGCCGGTGTACGGGGCGACATCGCCGTACGACCCGGCGGCGGCCAGCAGAATCCTCATCGGCCCGCCACCCCGCTCCCGCCCTCTTCCGCGTTGGCCCGCACCGCCGCGTACAGGAACGCGGCAAGGCCGGGCCGCTGCTCCGAAGGCGGTACGACGAGGGCGAAGGCGCGGGGATCGTCGGCGAAGTCGTCGGCGATGCGCAGGTGCATGGCGGGCGGGCAGGGCGTGAACCAGCGGATGATGTGCTGCCGGTGCTCCTCGGCGAGGGCCGTGGCGCGCTTCCCCTCGGCGGGTTCGCCCTCGTCGAACGCCTTGATCAGTTCGGCCCGCCAGTGGGCCGCCTCGCCCATGAGCCGGGCCCAGTCCTCCTTGGAGTGGGCCGCGGCTCGGCTCATCGCCTCCCTGTGCCCCGCGCTGTTCTCCCACTTGAGCCCGGCCTCGGTGGCGTAGCTCAGGTCGAAGGTGATCTCGCCGAACACCTCGAACCGTTCCTGCGGGCTGAGCCGCACGCCGGTCCGCTGCACCTCCATGGCCCGCTCGGCGACCTCCACCAGGCGGCCCAGCTTGCCGATCTGCTCCACCAGCGCCTTGTGCCGGGCGCGCAGCAGGTCGAGCGCGTCGGCCTGCGGGTCCGCGAGGATCTGCGCGATCTCCTCCAGGGCGAAGCCGAGTTCGCGGTAGAAGAGGATCTGCTGGAGGCGGGCCAGATCGGCGTCGCCGTACAGGCGGTACCCGCCCGGGCTGCGCTCGCTGGGCACGAGCAGCCCGGACCGGTCGTAGTGGTGGAGAGTGCGGACGGTGACCCCCGCGAACCCGGAGACCTGCCCGACGGTGTAGCTCATGGACCTCGCCTTTCGTCGCGTACAGCGTGCAGCCTGACGCGACGTGAGGGTCAAGTCGGCCCTGGGCCCACGTTCACCCGTGCTCGACGGTCATCGGCTCGAAGGCGATCCGCGTCAGCGAGCCGTCGTCCGCCCAGCGCACCTCGACGGTGTCCGCCGTGGCGCTCACCACGGTGGCAGCGTCGGCCGAGGACGCGGGTTCCGGCTCCGCGGTGAGCGTGGCCAGAGCCGCGTACACGGCCGTGCCCTCCGCGTCGGCCGTGAGCCGGGGCAGGCGGGCCCACCGCGTGAAGGCAGTGCCCTGGGGTGCGCGTTGTTCGTCCTGCCCGCTCCAGCCGTGCAAGGGGTGCAGCGCGGAGAGCAAGGACTCGTCCGGGCCCGTCGCCCAGCCCGTGTGGGTGACGCGGGCGCCGTGCGGTGCGCCGACGACGCGGTGCACGCGCAGTTCGTGGCGGCCCCTGGCCACGGTGACGCTCTCCACGCGCAGCCCCGGCACCATGGGCGGACCGCTCACGAACGCCGGGGTGTGCCGGGACGCGGCCCAGCCCCAGCCGTCGCCCTGCCCCGCGCCCAGCGGGTGGATTCGGCAGCGGGCGCTGCGCACTCCCGCCACCTCCACGGCGATGTGGTTGTCCGCGGTGTTGCCGCGTGCCGTGGGTCCTGTCCTGGTGGAGTAGGCCTGGCGGGCGTAGAGCGGGTCCTCGTGGGCCGCCGTCTCCGCCTCGTGCGGGCGCGCGTGGTCGCTGCCGTGGTTGTGCAGCCTGACGATCCCGTCGGCGCGGGTGCTCTGCACGAGGAGGCCGGGCGCGGGCAGCGCGAGGACCTGGTCGCGGCTCTCGCTGGGGGCGGGTTCCTCGGTCGCGGTCCACAGGGGGTGGGTGGCCGGTGCCAGGAGACCGACGAACGCCTTCGACGCCCAGTACGGGGACGCGGGGCCCGAGTAGGACTGGAGGGTCGCCTCGTGCGGGCCGTGCCAGCCGAGGCTGAGCAGTCCGTCGGCGCCGACGGAGCCGCGGTCGAGGAAGTAGCGCAGCGATCCGCTGAGGATCCTGCGCGAGGTGCCAGGGGTGAGGGGCGTGTGGCCGGTGAGCGCGCCGAGGGCCACGGAGGCGCCCGCGGCGAAGCGGTAGGTCAGGGAGCGGCCGAAGTGGATCGGGGCGCCGTCGCCGCCGAAGAGGAGCCCGAAGCTCTCCAGGTGCTCGTGCAGGCGGGCGCCATGCCGGGCCAACTGGTCCTCATCGCGCCCTAGTTGGGCGTCGAGGGTCGGGTACAGGTGCAGGGCCCAGCCGTTGTAGTGGTCGAAGGCACGGCCGTCTCCGTCGGCGTACCAGCCCTGGCCGCGGTTCCAGGTCTCCAGGAGTCCCAGGGCCCGCTCGCGCGCCCGTGCCGTCTCCGCGTCGCCGCGGCCCACCGACTCCAGGAATCCGGCCACGGTGTAGGGGAAGAGGTACCAGTTGTTGGGCGCGGGCACGTGGCGGATCGCGCCGCGCAGCCACTGTGCCGCGCGGTCCTGTACGTCGGTGTCGAGCCGGTCCCACAGCCAGGGGCGGGTCAGCCTCAGGCCGAGGGCGACGGACGCGGACTCGACCATCGGCTGGCCCTGGACGTTGTGGTCGAGGATCACCGGCCAGGACTCGGCGTCGTCGCGGCCCGGTGCATGGGTGCCCGCCGCGAGCCCTTCCGCGTACCGGTCGAGCCAGCCGTGCGGGTCCTTGCCCTCGGCGCCCGCCACCCGGAACGCGGCGGCGAGCAGGGTGCGGGCGTATCCCTCGAGGCCGTCCGACCGTACGCCCGACGCGGAGGGCCGCCCCGGCAGGTCGAGGAGTGCGCCGCACGGAGTCGCCCACTGCCAGGCGGCGCTCAGGAGGCCGTCGGCCGCGGCCTCCCAGTGCTCGCGCGTGTAGCCGGTGTGGGGGCTCAACTCCCGGTTTTCTTCGGGCAGTCCGGGGATGCTCATGCGAGGTAGGCCAGCCTTTCGCGTCGTACGGCATGGGCGAAACCGTCGCCCGCGGCCCAGCGGCCGAGCTCGGCGACGGCGAGATCGGCGAGGCGCCCCCACTCGTTGCCCTGCGAACCGGCCAGGTGAGGGGTGATCGTGACGTGGTCGCACTCCCACAACGGGTGGTCGGGGGGCAGGACTTCGGGGTCGGTGACATCGAGGACGGCGCGGACGCGCCCGGCCAGCGCGGCCTCGGTGAGGGCCTCCTGGTCGAGCACCGCGCCGCGGGCCGTGTTGATGAGCACCGCCTCGTGGCGCATGGCGGCGATCAGTTCACGGCCGACCAGACCTCGGGTGGCGGGCAGCAGCGGCGTGTGGACGCTCACCACGTCACTGCTCGCGAACAATTCCCCGATGCCGACCGGCTGCACGCCCAGCGCCTTGGCCTCCTCGGGGGAGACGTAGGGGTCGTGCAGCAGGACCCGCAGGTCGTAGGGGCGCAGGAGTTCGATGACGCGGCGGCCGATCATCGAGGCGGAGAGGATGCCGACGGTACGGCCGTAGTTGCCCACGCCGTGCGAGAGGCCGAGCCAGTCGTCGCGGCGCCGCGTCGCCCTGAACTCCCTGGCCCGCTCCAAGACCCGCTTGCCGGTGAGCAGGATCATCGCGACGGTGTACTCCGCCACGGGCAGGGCGTTGGCCGCGGCGGCCGACGACACCTCGATGCCGCGGTCCCAGCACTCCGGGGTGATGTGGCCGCGTACCGACCCCGCGGTGTGGACGACGGCCCGCAGCCGGGGCGCGGACGCGAGCACGGCCGCGTCGAGGGGCGGGCACCCCCAGCCGGTGACCAGGACCTCCACGTCCCGGAGCACGGAGCGGGCCCGCTCGGTGGTGAAGTCGTCCAGGACGGTGTCCGGTTCCAGGTCGCAGACCCGGCCGAGTGCGGCCAGGGCGTCGGGGCCGAGCACGGCCGTCGCCGCGTCCCGCGCCATGGCGAGCGCGGTGTGCGGACGGTGGCTGCCGTTCATCAACACGTTCCCTTTCACATGACTCACTGGTGGCTCACTGGTGACTCACTTGACCGAGCCCGCGGTCAGACCCGACTTCCAGAACCGCTGCAGCAGAATGAAGGCGAGGATCAGCGGAAGGACCGCGAGGAGCGATCCCATGATGACCACGGGGTAGTACTCGGGCGAGACGGTGGCCGAGCTGTTCCAGGTGTAGAGGCCGAGACTGACCGGGTACAGCTTCTCGTCCGAGAGCATCACCATCGGCAGGAAGAAGTTGTTCCAGATGGCGGTGAGCTGGAAGAGGAACACCGTGACCAGGCCGGGGCCCAGCATCCGCAGGGAGACGCGCACATAGGTGGTGAGCTCCCCCGCACCGTCCACCCGGGCCGCTTCGAGCACCTCGTCGGGCACGTAACCCTGGCTGAAGATCCGCCCCAGATAGACGCCGAACGGGTTGAACAGGACCGGGATGAACACCGCCCAGAAGGTGTCGACGACTCCCGTGGCCGATGCCATCAGATAGAGCGGCAGCGCGAGCACGGTCTGCGGCACCATCACCGCCGCGAGCACCACGCCGAAGGCCTTCTCCTTGTGCCGGAAGCGGTACTTGTCGAAGGCGTAGCCGCAGGCGACGCTCACCAGCGCGCTGATCGCGGCGCCCAGGACGGCGTAGAGCAGGCTGTTGGTGTACCAGCGGCCGTAGAGGCCGCCGTCCATGGCGAACAGGTCGCGCAGGTTCTGTACGAAGGAGAAGTCGGACAGCGAGAAGAAGTTGCTGCTGAACAGGGCGTCCCGGTTCTTGGAGGCGGCGAGCACCAGCCACAGGACGGGCAGCAGGGTGTAGAGCACCGCGATGCCGACCACGGTGTTCACGACGGTGCGGCCCAGGAGGCGGGGGCGGTGCGCGGTGAGGGTGTCGGCGCTCATCGTGCGGCCTCCTTCTGGGAGCGGTTGGTCCAGCGGGTGACGCCGTAGGAAAGGGCGACCGTGCACAGGAGCAGGATCACCGAGGCCGCAGCGGCGAGCCCGTAGTTGTTGCGGGTGAAGGCCGCGTCGTAGATGTACATGCTGGGCGAGAAGCGCGTGTTGATCATCGGGGACGACTGGCTGAGCAGCATCGGCTCGGTGAACAGCTGCATCGCCCAGATCAGGGTGAACATGGCGACCATGACGATCGAGGGGCGTACCAGGGGCGCCTTGACCTGGAGGGCGGTGCGCACCGGTCCCGCGCCGTCGACGACGGCGGCCTCGATCACTTCTCGGGGCACGGCCTGCAGCGCGGCGTAGAAGATCACCATGTTGTAGCCGAGGTTGCTCCACAGGGCGATGTTCACGATCGAAGGGAGCACGGTGTTCACGCCGAGGAAGTCGATGTGGATGTCGCCCTTGGAGAGCACGTCGACGACCGGGCTGAGGCCCGGCGTGTAGAGGTACAGCCAGATGAGGGCCGCGATGATGCCGGGCACCGCGTGCGGCAGGAACAGCCCCAACTGGGCCCAGGCGCGCAGCCGTACGACGCCCGAGTCGAGCAGCAGGGCGAGCGCGAGGGCCCCGATCACCATGAACGGGATGTAGATCAGGCAGTAGAGGGCGACCGTGCCCAGACTGCCCAGGAAGGTCGGGTCGGTGAGGACGGCCGCGTAGCTGCGCAGGCCGACGAAGACCGTCTTCTCCGGTCCGAAGCCGAGACCCGGCTGGTCGTCGCTGAAGAAGCTCAGCCAGACGGCGGTGCCGACGGGTATCAGGAAGACCGCCACCAACAGGATCATGAAGGGGGTCATCAGGACGCCGCACGCCACATGTTCACGGCGCCGCGCACGCGTACGGGCCCGGCGGACGGGGACGGGGACATCGGCGGTGCGGGTGGCGCGGGCCGGGGGCGCGGTCGTGGTCATCGGGGGTCACCTGCCTTTCTGCTGGTGCTCGTCGGCGTACGGGGCTTCTGTCGCGCCGGGGCGTACGGGGGGTTCCGTCGGCGCCGGGGTGTTCGGGCGGCCGGTCATGTGCTGTGCTCGGTGATGGAGAGGCCAAGAGCCTTGAGGTCCGGCATGGTTCCGTCGTGCGCGGCGCGCACGGCGTCGATGAGCGAGCCCTTGCCGCCGCCGGCGCGCGCGAAGCCGTCCTGCAGCACTCGCTGGGTGGCGGTCATGCGCGGGCCCCAGACCCAGCCGTCGCCGATCGTCTCGGCCTGCTCCTCGAAGAGGCGGTAGATGTCCTGGCCCGAGTAGTAGGTGCGGTCGAAGGCCTTGCGGCCCACGGGGACCAGGTCGGGTACGGCCGGGTACTGGCTGCTGGCTCCACTGGAGAGTCGAGCCCGCAGGGCGTCGGGGTGCGAGACCTGCCACTCGATGAACTCCATGGCGGCTTCGGGGTGTCGGCTGTCCTTGGTGACGGCGAAGGTGGAGCCGCCGTGGGTGCCGACGACGGGGTTCTCGGGGTCCCACTGCGGGAGCGGGGCGAGGGCCCACCGGCCCTTCTGGCCCGGTCTTGCGTTCATCTGCGAGCCCGCGTCCCAGGCGCCGGTGAGCCGGGCCAGGATCAGGCCCTCACCGAGCTGCGCGTCGTGGTGCCTGCTCTCGCTGGCGTTGACGAAGAGCAGGTCCTCGTCGATGAGCCCCTGCCAGTACGCCGCGACCTTCCGGGTCGGCCGGTCCGTCAGCGACACGTTCCAGGCGCCGTCGCGGGTGTCGAACCACTGGGCGCCCGCCTGCCACGCCCACGCGGCGAACTGGGTGCCGCCGTCGGTGGGGAAGAGTGCGAGCCGCCGGTCGCGGTCCTTGTCCCGCACGGTGCGGGCGGCCTCGGTGAACTCGTCCCAGGTGCGCGGGACTTCGATCCCGTACGTCTCGAAGAGGTCGGAGCGGTAGTGGAGCACCATCGGCTCGACGTCGAGCGGGACAGCGAAGACCCGCTTCTCGAAGGTGGTGAGGCCAAGGGCCTGCGGCAGCAGCTTGGCGCGCAGCCGGTCGCTCATCAGCGAGGTGATGTCCCGGGCCACGCCGTCGATGGCGAAGCCGGGGACCTGCGGGTACTCGATCGTGGCGACGTCCGGGGCGTTTTTGGCCCGGGCCGCGTTGCTGAGCTTGGCGTATCCGCCCATGGCGCCGGACGGGATCTGCTGGAACTCGACCTGGATGCGGTCGTGGGTCTTGTTGAACGCGTCGACCACTTCCTGGCTTCCGCGCAGTGCGGACCAGAAGGTGACGCGTGTGGTGCCGCCTTTGCTGCGCGACGTGCTGCCCGTGCTGCCCGAACAGGCGCTGAGCGCACCTGCCATGGGAACTGCGGCTGTCACGGCGAGCAGGGACCGGCGGCTCGGTCGACCAGGCATGGGTGCCTCCCGCGGCTCTTGTTCGGGACACCGGAATCCTGATCGCGTGAACGTTGCCGGTCAATAGACCGATCAAAAGAAACTGAAGCGGTCAAACGATCCCGAGGTGTGTCGCGGATCCACGGACCTTGAGCTCCGGCAGAAGCTGCACGCGCTGCGTCGTCCCGGCGCCCGGCCCCGCCAACTCGTCGAGCCTGCGCAGCAGAAGCCCGGCCGCCGTCCGCCCCACCTCGTGCTTCGGCGGGGACACGGCGGTCAGCGGCGTACTGCCGAGCGCGGCCACCACGTCGTCGTACGCCACCACCGAGCAGTCCTGCGGCACCCGCACCCCCCGGTCCATGAGCTGCTGCACGAGCATCAGCGCGTCGACGTCGCCGTGCAGCACGGCCGCCGTCGCCCCGCGCTCGCGGAGCCGCGCCGCCAGGTCCAGTGGTTCACGCACCCGGCCGGGGCCCGCGCCCGCGGCACTGAGCATCACGGACCAGTCCTCGATCTCGGGCCGGGACGCGGCGATCTCGGCGAAGGCCGCACGCAGCGCCCTGGCCGTCGGGCTGTCGTCGCGGGCGGCCAGGACGATCCGCCGGTGGCCGAGCCCGACGAGGTGGTCGACGGCGAGATGGATGCCGTACCAGTGGTCGGTGCAGACCGAGTCCATCGCGTGCAGCGCACTGCCCGCACGCGGCCGCCGCTCCATCAGGACCGTGGGCACGCCCGACGCGGCGAGCCAGGCGTAGTCCGCCTCCTCCTCGGCAGCGGTGCGCCAGCGCGGGGCGATGAGGAGCCCCCGCACTTCCTCGGCCAACACCCGCTCGACCAGCGGCCGTTCGGCGCCCTCCACCTGCGGTGCGATGTGCAGCGCGACCCGCATCCCGGCCTCGTTCAGGACGCCGCGGGCCCCGTGCATCGTCTCGTACAGATAGGTGTGCCGCTCGGGCACCATCAGCGCCACGGCGCCGCCGCTCGCCGGTGGCTCGGCAGGCGCGGAGCTCCTTTCCACCGGCCCGACGGACCGCGCAGTGCCGTGCCCGCGCCGCAACTTGCCCTCCCGGGCGAGGTCTTCGACGTCCCGGCGCACGGTGATCACCGAGACCTCGAGATCGTCGGCGAGATCACTCAGCCGCGCCTCACCACGCGACTCCACGACGGCGAGTATCCGCTGCCGCCTGACATCCCTCGGCTCCCGCATGCTGCCGACCCCCTAGCGACGTACCCATCGGGTGTTCGTTTGAGCGTTTCGCTGGAGGATATCGATCATTGCCCCGTCTGTGTCCAGGTCGGCGATGTTCGTCACTGGCGGCTGAGCGAGCGCGTGATGCCGGCCGCGACCGTGGTCACCAGGACCCAGCCCGTGGCGATCAGCAGATACGAGAGCCACTGGTACCCGCCGTCCGGCGCGAAGGCCGACTCCTGCCCGAAGCCGATGATCGGAAGGAGCAGGTCAAGGGTGTAGAAGACGGGGTTGAAGTGCGGGGCCTCGTCGGACTTCAGCGGGCGCGGATGGTGGAGGGCGAAGGCGACGGCGCCGGTGAGCAGCAACACCAGCAGCCACCCGGCGGCACGCATCGGGCGGAACCCGTAGCCGACCGTCACGTCCTGCAGGTGACCCCAGATCCTGGCGTACGCGGGCAGGGTGCGCCGGTGGCGGCGGAGCTTGGCCAGCTGCACGGTGCGGGCGGCGGCCTCGTCGCCCACCGTGCGGTACGCGGCGGCCAACTGCTCGTAGCCCTGCGGGAGATAGCCGGTCGCCTCACGCTCGAGGAGCGGCAGCCGCTGCTCCGCGGGCAGGTCAGGGGCGAGCCTTCGGTAGCCGAGGCCGTCGAGCTTGACCTGGTCGGGCCACACCTCCGGGGAGACGTACAGGAGGTCCAGCTGGGAGCGGCGCAGGTTCACGGTCCCCTGGATCGGAGCGGCCTCCCGCAGCCACAGCTCCCCGACGACACAGCTGCTGGCGCGCAGCGCCGTCCCGCCGGGGTGGGAGAGGCGGGCGTAGGCCAGATTGACGTGCCGCGGGATTCTGGCGCCGCTCATGTTGACCGTGCCGCGGGCGCGCAGCCGCTTGGCCCGCAGATCGGTGCCGACCGACAGGGTCTCGACGTCCAAGGCGATCTCACCGGGGCCGCCGCCCACTTCGGCTCCGTCGAGGTTGACCTGGCCTCCGACGGTGGCTCCGTTCATCCGGACCTGGCCATGGGCCACCAGGCCGGGGGCCCATACGTCGGCGCCGATCACCGCGTGGTTCAGCTGCAGCACCGCTTCCACCGCGGCTTCGGGGTCCGGCGCGTCCGGCGCCCCGGGATCGTGCGGGGTGCCCAGCTCCGCCCCGTTGGCGAAGAAGGCGCCGGTGATCTGTGCGCCCGCGAGCCGCACGGGGCCCGCTATCCGGCAGCAGGTGATCCGCAGGGCAAGCTCGACCCGGAGGGTGCCCGCCTTCAGCCCCGGCAGAACCGAGTCGCTGAGCGCCAGCGTGCGGACCTGGGCCCCGTACAGGTTCGGCGCCTCCTCGAAGTGGCAGGACCGCAGCCGCACGGGCTGCTCGACCGTCCCGTACATGAGGTCGAGGCACCCGGTGATCCGCGCGCCCGTCAGCTTCATGCCCGCGATCTCGCCGTCCTCCGTCGGCCCATTGAGCAGCAGTGCACGCAGCACCTCGGCACGCACCGTCCGCTCGGGCCCCCAGGACCCACCGGTCCCGGGATCGTCCTCGGGGCTCTCACGGACCTCGGGGCTCTCGCGGAAGTCGACGCCCTCGCCGAGCGGAAACGCCTGCCAGACGCGGCGCTCCGCGGGTGTCAGGTCGGTGATCTCCATCGGCGGGATGCTGTCGCGACCGTGTTCGAGCTGTCAACTCCGGCCCCGCATCGGCCCCTTGGGATCACCTGCCCGTCGGCGCGGAACCCTGAGCGGAGCCTCAATTCGAAATGGGATCCATTTTCATATAGCCTCGGCACCGCACCGCCGAGAGAGGACCCGAGCCCATGGCCGTACCCAAGCGGAAGATGTCCCGCAGCAACACCCGCCACCGCCGAGCCCAGTGGAAGGCCAGCACTCCCCAGCTCGTGCCGGTCACCGTCGACGGCTCCGCCTACCTGGTGCCCCAGCGGCTCGCCAAGGCCTACCAGCGCGGCCTGCTGCGCCCCGAGGGCTGACGGGCACGGCCCGACGCCTCACACCAGCAGGCGCAGCAGCTGCGCGCACGCCTCCCCCTCGTCCGCGTGCCGGGCGAGGGGATGGTGCGTTCCGCGTTCGTACGTTCCGGTCTCCCACGCCTCGCCGTCCTCGGTCCTCCGCAGGTAGACGAAGTCGGGGGGCGTGGGGGCCGGTTCATGGACGCCCTCGATCCAGTAATAGCCGTCGGCGACACCGGCCTCGCGCAGCGCGGTGGGCAGTCCACGGACGTCCATCGGCGCGCTAGTCGTTCGCGGGCTCGAGGTAGCCGTGATCCAGCAGCCACTTCACGTTCAGGCGCTGCCCCTCGCCCGGGTCCAGGAAGACCGGGTCGAGCTTGACCTGCTGGCCGCCGCCGGGCTGCGCGAACCAGGGGGCGATGCCGCCCTGCCAGACGTGGAACGGCTTGCTCACCTCGTAGACGCGGTAGTCGCAGGCGACCGCGGCGTCACGGGTGTTGAGGTTCTGCGGGGGCAGCGCACGCTCGGCGTACGAGTCGCCCGCGGGGGCCAGGAACGAGCCGTACTCCGATCCGAAGCGGTCGAGGAGTTCACCCTCCTCCAGCTCCTCGGGATGCTTGTCGACCTGGCCGTTGACCGTCTCGAAGCCGTCGTTCGGCGGGTACTTCCAGCTGCCCGAGTCGGCGGGCCCTTCCCAGTACTTCTTCAGGAAGGACGACGGCGAGAGGCCACCCGTGCGCTTCCATCCCTTGAGCAGCGGGCCGACCGGCTCCTGCCATTTCTTGGGGAGCCACTTCGGGCCGAGGCGGGCGTCCTTGTGGAACTCACCGGTGCAGGGCTCGTGCCGCGCCGAGGACGACGGCTTCTGCTCCGCCGCCGCCGTCGCGGTGGGTGCCGCCGCCATCGCGGTCGCCACGCCCAGCGCGGCCAGCACAGTACGCATCCGGATCACAGAACTGCGGTCCACTCAGCAACTCCTCGGGTGTCCACGGGAAACGAAAAACAGCTCGCACACCGTATCCGAGCAGTGGCTCTCAGTGGTCAACTTCCGTCACGGCGAGCCAGAACCGGCCATCGCGCCCCGGCGGAGAAGGCGCCGAGCAGACCCTCACCCCACCGGGGGCCGCCGTGAGAGTGGAAGTTCGCCCGCTCCCACCAGGACGCGGCCCTGCCGCGCCGGGCCCGGCGTGAGGCTGTCGCAAGCTGCCGGTAAGGAGCCTTTCCTATCGCCTGAGGAGCTGGTTATCGACATGCCCGGAATGTTCCACACGCATCGTGCCGGACGCCTGCTGACGACCTTGAGCTGCGCGTTCGCCGCCGCGTCCGTTCCGCTGTTCCCCTCCGGGAACGCCTTCGCGTCGGCCGGGGACCCACCCGCCGACCGGGCCGTGGCCGCGCCGCTTCCCGGAGGTCTTGGCCCCTGCGTACCGGGCAACTGTCCTCCGGGCCCGTACCCGCCCATCGACAATGGCTCGATCGTGTTCCGCGACGACGCGATCAACGTCTTCGCGGGCGGCGACTTCCGGGTGCGCGGGAGCGCGGCGGAGGCCGAGGGGCGTGTCGTCGTCCTCGGCGACTTCGACCAGGACAAGGCGGACGGGGTCGGCGGCGCCTACAACGTCGGCGAGGCGGGCGTCGGATCCCGGGTCGCGCCGCCGGTCGGTTCCGACTGGCTCACCACCGGGGGCGGCATCACGGTCGGTGCGGGCGAGCGGCTCCTCGCCGAGCAGGGGGTCGTACGTCACGCGGGCGCGGCGAGCGGCACGATCACGGCCCAGGACGTGACCGAGGACCCGGACGCGGCGGCGCCGTACACCGCGCTGCGCGGTCAGCTCAACGCGGCCAGCCAGTGCTACGCGCACGGGGAGGCCGGTACGCGTACGCCGACCGGTACGGCCGTGCACGGGGGCGGCGAGACCGTGTTCACCGGGGACGGCACATCGGCGCTCCAGGTGTTCAACGTCGACTTCGACCTGGCCGGCGCGTCCGGCGGGCAGGAGGGCATCCGTTTCGTGAACATCCCGGACGGGGCGACGGTCCTGGTCAACGTGCTGGGCACGCAGCGGGTGGTCAACACGTACAGCGGCGGCATCGACGACGCCACGGACCCGCTCAACGGGCTGCGGGAGCGCCTGCTGTGGAACTTCCCCGACGCGACGGACGTGGAGATCAAGGGCACCGGGCAGTTCCAGGGCAGCGTACTGATCGGCCAGAACGCGTCGGACACGACGGTCAGCGTGCCCGGCATCAACGGACGCTTCTTCACGACCGGTTCGCTCACCCACACCAGCGCGAAGAACGGCGGAGGCGGCCAGGAGTTCCACAACTACCCCTTCGTGGGTGACCTGCCCGAGTGCGGGGCCGAGCCGACCGTGACCGGCACGGTCGAGATCGCCAAGAAGGACGCGGCGGGCGGGAAGGCCCTGCCCGGTGCCGTCTTCGAGCTCTGGCAGGAGACCAACGGAGTCCCCGGCGTGCAGACCTCCGGCGACAGCCCCGACACCCAGGTCGGCGCTCCGTGCACCACGGACGCCCAGGGCGAGTGCAACCGGACGGTGCCGCTCGGCACGTACTACTGGGTGGAGACCAAGGCCCCGGACGGGTACGCCCTGCCCTCCCCCGCCTCCTTCGGTCCGCTCGTCGTGACCGCGCAGAACGCGGGCGACGGCGTCAAGGTGACCGCGAAGAACAAGAAGAAGACACCCACCGACGACACCAGGGGCGACCTGCACGTCCGCAAGACGGACCGCACCACCGGCCGCCCGCTGGCCGGGGCCGTGTTCGAGCTGTGGCGCGAGACCAACGGCAAGGACGGTCTGCAGACCGGAGGAGCGGACCCGGACACCCGCAGGGGGCAAGGGTGCGCCACGGACAGCCAGGGCCGCTGCGACTTCACCGACCAGCCGCTCGACTCCTACTACCTCAGGGAGACGGCCGTGCCGGACGGCTACCGTCTGCCCTCCCCCGCGGTCACCGGCCCCTACCGGCTGACGAAGGACAACGCCACCAAGGGCGTCACCGTCCGGCTCAGCAATGTGCGTGACGACACAGGCAAGAAGGGCGGCAGGAGCTGAGCCCCGGGTAAGGCACGGGTGAGGCCAGGCACCGGCAGCCGGCGGTCCGTCAGCCGCCGGTGCCCGGCTTCGTTCCCCACACGTAGATCCGGTCACCCTTGTGCAGCAGCCGGTAGAGCCGCTTCGCGTCCGCCACCGTCAGGTTCACGCAGCCGCCGGACCCGGAGGAGAAGAGGTCGTGCCGGGTGCCGTGCAGGGCCTGGCCGCCGTTGAAGAACTGGGCGTAGGGCATCGGCACCTTGTAGATCGTCGAGAAGTGGTCCCGGTGCTTCCAGAAGATCCGGTGCCAGCCGCGCCGCGTCTCCAGGCCGTCGCGCCCGCTGCGCATCGGCACCGGCGCGAATTCCAGGCGCCGCCCCGCCTGCACCCAGAGGAGCTGCCGGGTCAGGTCCACGCAGACCACTCGGTAGGCCCGGGACGGACAGCCCCGGCGGGCTGCGGGGTCACGCCGCACCTTGTCGGCGACCACCGTCCGGTACGTCCGCAGCGAGGCACGCCCGTCGGCGGGAGAGACGCCGAGCCGCTGCTGCAACCGCCGGATCGCCGCGCAGTCCTGCGGCGACTGGATCCCGTCGACCGGTCTGCGCAACTCTCGCTCCAGCTGGCGCTGGTAGGGGGCGGTCCCTGAGGTGCACGGCGGCTCGGGGCGGGCGGACGCGGCGGCTGCCGGGACGGCGGGCAGGGCGAGGAGCAGGACCGTCGTGGCGAGGAGGGAGCGGGCGAAGGGGTACGTCATGTAATCAGATTTGCCGCTTGCGCCCGTTCTAGGCTGGTCTGTTCAGGTTTCCCTCGCAGCCGTCGGGCGTGTCCAGGTCGGCGGGCATGCCGTCCAGGACGCTGAAACTGCGGTCGAGGCGCGTGATGCGCAGCACCCGCCAGACGCGCGGACTGCTGCGCACCAGCCGCAGGGAGCACCGCCTCGCGACGGCCAGGCCCTTGATGCGCACCAGCAGCCGCAGGCCGCCGGCGTCCAGAAAGGACACCTGCCGCAGGTCCACCACCACGTCAACGCCTGGCGGGTCCAGTAACTCCGCTATGCGCGGAGCGAGTTCCAGGTCAGCCCAGGCGTCCAGTTCGCCGCGGAACGTCAGAACGATCGATCCGTCCACCACACGGTGATGCAGCCCAAAGCCCGGGTCGGGCGTGCCCATGATCCACCCCCCAATTTCCCTACACCCCGCATACGAAGAGTTACGACAACGCGAGCGGCGCGGCCCCGAGGCCGGCGCCCGACGCCGCCGGGGACTGGGGCGGCACCGCGAATGGCATCTACATCTTGCCCGCTCAGGGCCAGTTCATACCTCAGGGTGGCATCCCCGGCCACCGTGCGGCGCATATTCGCGGTTGACCTGCCGCAGTTACTCTCCGTGTTCTACGCGCTGTGCGCGACGCCGATCGCACGCCGCGCCAGAAGGGCGCGGACGCCCGACGCCGGGCCTTCGTCCCTCAGCGATCTCGGCATTGCACAGAATGCAACTCGGGTTGCGCCTCTTGATCGTGGGGGTTCTGGGCATCACTCTGTCTGCCACACGCGTCACTACCGACACTCGAGGAGCGGACATGGCGGCAGAGATGAACAGCGGGTCCGACAGCCGGTCCGAGACAAGCGGCTGGGGGCGGCGCGGATTCATCGGAGCCGTCGCCGCCACGGCTGCCGCCGCCGCTGTCGCCACGCCCGCGTCCGCCTCCGCGTCCGCCCTCTCCCCCGAACGGCCGCCGCGCCGCACACGGCAGCTGTTCCTCGGTACGTACACCAGCCAGTCCGGCGGGGGCACCGGCCTCGGTCTGGCGACGTACGACGACGCGACCGGGCGCATCACCGGCACCGGCACCCTCGCCGGCGTACCCGATCCGTCCTACCTCTGCCTCCACCCTTCGGGCCGGACGCTCTACGCCGTCAACGAGCGGGAGAAGGGCGGCGTGACCGCGATCGCGCTCTCGGCCTCGGGTCCCGAAGTCCTTGGCGCGCGAGACACCGGCGGTGCCGGGCCCTGCCATCTTTCCGTGCACCCGAGCGGGCGCTGGCTGCTCAGCGCGAACTACCTCTCGGGGAGCGTGGCCGTCCATCCGATCCAGAGTTCGGGCGCGCTGGGCGAGTTGACCGACTCGGTCACCCACTCCAGCCCGCCTCCCGGCCCGGGGCAGGACGGGCCGCACGCCCACCAGATCGTGACCAGCCCGGACGGCGGACACCTCCTGGCCGTCGACCTGGGCAACGACGCCGTCTACAGCTACCGCCTCGACACGAAGAAGGGGAGGCTCACCCAGGTCTCGTACGCCACCCTGCGACCGGGCGCGGGACCGCGCCACCTCACCTTCCACCCTTCCGGACGCTTCGCCTATCTGGCGAACGAGGTCGACAACACCGTGGTCGTCTGCGGGTACGACCCCGCGAGCGGGCGGCTGACGCCGGGTGCGCCGCAGTCCACCGGGACGGGCGAAGGCACCAGCTATCCGGCGCAGTTGGCCGTCACCCGCGAGGGCACCTTCGCCTTTCTCGCCAATCGCGGGCACAACAGCCTCACGCGGTACGCGATCGAAGAGGGCGGCGCCAGGCTGCGGCTGCTCGACACCGTCCCCGTCGGCGGGGACTTCCCCCGGCACGTCGCCTTCTCGCCCTCGCAGCGACTGCTGTTCGCGGCGAACCAGAAGTCGAGCTCGGTGAGCGTCTTCCAGGTGGGAAAGGACGGCCGACTGCGCCTGACGGGCGAGCCGTTCGCGGCCCCGCTGGCCGTGTGCGCGCTGCCGCTCTAGGGCGCGTACAGGTGGGAGGCCGTCGACGTGCGCGCTTGTTGCCGGTCAGGGGTGGTGTAGGCGAAGTTCAGCACCGTGCGGCGGGCGCCCGGCCTGCGCAGTGCGGTGACGCGATGGGCCGTGGTGTCGGCCCGCAGGAGGTAGCCGTCGCCGCTCCTGTGGTGCGCCCGGACGGCGGCGGTGCGCAGGGCGTCGAGGGCGCCCGCGCGCGGGGTGTAGTGCAGCAGGCCGCCGTCGGCCGGGTCGTCCGGCGCCTCGATGAAGAGCACCAGGGCCAGGGGATAGTCGTCGGTGTGGGCCCCATGGGTGTCGCCGGGCCGGTGCAGGATGTTCAGGACGTGCCGCTCCAGGGGGTCGGCGACCTCGACCACGGGCAGGGACGCGACCGTGCCGAGCCAGGCCAGGAGTTCGCCGTCACCGTACAGACGCGGGATCAGGACGGATTCCCTGGCGATGGTGTGGCCGCCGAGGGTGGTCATGTGGCGGGGTGAATCGTCCGTCGCCGCCATGGCGAAGTCCCTGCGCACCGCCAGCTTCTCCAGCCGCTCCGCCTCCCGCTTCAGCTCCTCCGACAGATGCGCAGGGATGAGCGACGGCAGTCGCAGATAGCCCTCGGCGGCGAAGTGATCGCTCAGCGGCGGGGCGTGGCCCGGTAAGGAAAGCACCGGGCGGACCTACCCCGGCCCGCGGCGGGACAACCACCGTGCCTCACCGGCACCGCACGCCGACACACGCCGAGGACAGGGAAGGGAGGCGTGCTGGACTCAGGCGCTCATGGCCGTGACGCTGGAGGGGCATACGCCTCAGCCCCGACCGCCTCACCGCACGCACACGAGGGAAAGGCCGCACCCCTTCCATGACTTCGTTCCGTCCCGCCCCCGCCTGGCTCTCCGACGCCGTCTTCTACCAGATCTATCCGCAGTCCTTCGCCGACTCCGACGGCGACGGCATCGGCGATTTCAACGGCATCACCGCACACCTGGACCACCTGGCCTGGCTGGGGGTCAACGCCGTCTGGATCAACCCCTGCTTCACCTCGCCGTTCCGCGACGCCGGGTACGACGTCTCCGACTACCTTTCCCTGGCCCCGCGTTACGGCACGGACGACGACCTGGCCAGGCTGGTGGCGGAGGCGGGGCGGCGCGGGATCCGGGTGCTGCTCGACCTGGTGGCCGGGCACACATCCGACCGGCATCCGTGGTTCACCGCGTCGTCCTGCGACCCGGGCGACCACCGCTACATCTGGGCGCCCGAGGGCCTTGTGGACGGTTTCGTGCCGTCCCCGGGGAGCCGCCCCGGCGCGTATCTGCCGAACTTCTTCGAATCCCAGCCCGCTCTCAACTTCGGTTACGCGCGCAGGGATCCGGCCGAGCCGTGGCGGCAGCCCGTCGACGCCGAGGGGCCGCGCGCCAACCGGGCAGCCCTGCGCGACATCATGGACTACTGGCTGCGCCTGGGCCTCGCCGGATTCCGCGTCGACATGGCGCACTCCCTCGTCAAGGACGACCCGGACCGCAGGGCCACGGCCGAGGTGTGGACCGAGCTGCGCGGCTGGCTGGACACCGCCCACCCGGACGCGGTGCTGCTCTCGGAGTGGGGCGATCCGGCCGTGTCCGTGCCCGCCGGGTTCCACGTCGACTTCTTCCTGCAGTTCGGCGGGCCCACCAACGGCGGTCCCCTGCGCTCGCTGTGGAACAACGGCGAGGGCACCGCATCCGAGGAGTGGGACCCCGTCGACTGCTTCTTCGACCCGAGCGGCAAGGGCTCGGCACGTACGTTCGTCGAGGCGTGGCGGGCGGCCCGCGAGGCCATCGGCGACGCCGGGCACATCTCGCTGCCCACCTCCAACCACGACTTCTCCCGCCTCAACTGCGGCCCGCGCACGGCCGAGCAGCTTCCGGCGGCGTTCGCCTTCCAGCTCACCTGGCCCACGCTCCCGGCGATCTACTACGGCGACGAGATCGGCATGCGCTACATCCCGGGCCTGCCCGACACCGAGGGCAGCGTGCTCGGCCCGCGCTACAACCGTGCGGGCTCGCGCACCCCCATGCAGTGGGACGGCAGCGCGAACGCCGGTTTCTCCACCGCCACGGCCGACCGTCTCTACCTCCCCGTCGACCCCGACCCGCAGCGCCCCGACGTCGCCGCCCAGCTGGCCGACGACACCTCCCTGCTGCACCTCGTGCGCCGCCTGATCGCCCTGCGCAAGGCCTCCCCGGAGCTGGGCCCCGACGGCTCGGTGGAGGTGCTGCACAGCGGCTATCCGTTCGTGTACGTCAGGGGCGGGCGCCATCTCGTGGTGATCAATCCCCGCAGCACACCGGCGGCGTTCACCACCGATGCCGTGGGCCCGACGGCCCCTCGGGCCCTGGAGGCGGACGGCGTGGAGGCCGGGAGCGGCGTCGTCACGGCGCGGGGATTCGGCTACGGCGTCTTCGATCTGTGTGCCGCATCAGCCTCCGATTGAGTCCCGGCGGGACAGATGTCCCATTGGGACATCAGGGGTGTACAGTCGAAGACATGAACAAGGCGACGGAATCCGGCCCAGGAGCCCCGGCCACCGACCGGGGCGGCGAGGACCGCAGGCAGCGCAAGGCCCGGCAGACCCGGGAAGCGCTCGCCGACGCGGCCATCGACCTGATCCTGGAGCACGGCCTCGCGGCCGTCACCGTGGAGGCCGTCGCCGAGCGCGCCGACGTCACGCGCCGCACCTTCAGCCGCCACTTCGGCAGCAAGGAGGCCGCGGCGCTCGACTTCACCCGCGCCGACGGCGACCGCATCAACGCGGCCCTGCGCACCCGCCCCGCCGACGAGCCCCCGCTGGCCGCCTACCGCGCGGCCGTGCGCGACTGGCTCACCGACCCGCAGACCCCGGGCCTGCACCGCCGGGCCCGGACGCGGGCGCTGCTCGCCCTCGTCGACACGGAACCCGCGCTGTTCGCCGCGTACGAACGCGTCCGGGTCGACGCCCAGGACGAGTCCGTCCGGATCATCGCCGACCGGCTCGGCACCGACCCCGTCCGGGACCAGCGCCCGGCCGTCGTCGTCGGTGCCGCCGCCGGAGTGCTGACCGCGGCCCTGCGCAGCTGGGCACGCGGCACGCACGGACACGACGCAGACCTCACCGCACATGTGGAGCGGGCCTACGCCGTCCTGACCCAAGAGGCGGCCCTCGCGGCCTCCCACATCGCATGAGGAAAGTGAAGAGCACCATGAGCACCACCCCCGCCACCACCGTCCCCGACTACGCCACCGAGTTCGCGGGCAAGACCGCCCTGGTCACGGGCGCCGCATCCGGCATCGGTCTGGCCACCGCCCGCCGCCTCGGCCAGGGCGGCGCGAACGTCGTCATCGCCGACTACAACGCCGAGGGCGCCGAGCAGGCCGCCGCGCAGCTCCTGTCGGAGGGCGTGAAGGCCGCCGCGGTCGCCCTGGACGTCACCGAACCCGCGTCGGTCGAGGCCGCCGTGCGGTTCACCGTCGACACGTTCGGCGGGCTCGACCTCGCGGTCAACAACGCGGGCATCGGCGGCGAGAGCAAGCCGACGGGCGCGTACGACATCGACGTCTACAACCGCGTCATCCGCACGAACCTCGACGGCGTCTTCTACTCGATGCGCTATGAACTCCCCGTCCTGGAGGCCGCGGGCGCGGGCGCCATCGTGAACGTCGCCTCGATACTCGGCTCCGTCGGCTTCGCGGGATCCCCCGCCTACGTCGCCGCCAAGCACGGCGTGTTGGGCCTCACCAAGACGGCCGCCGCCGAGTACGCGGCGAAGGGCGTCCGCGTGAACGCGGTCGGCCCCGGCTTCATCGAGACGCCGCTCCTGCAGAACATGGACAAGGAGGCGTACGACGCCCTCGTCGCCCTGCACCCGGCGGGCCGCCTCGGCCACTCCGAGGAGGTCGCCGAGCTGATCGTATTCCTGCTCTCGGAGCGGGCCTCGTTCATCCACGGCAGCTACCACCTGGTGGACGGCGCGTACACCGCCCGCTGACCCTTGCGGCCGCCGGGCCTACGGCTTGGTGAAGTCGACGTCCTGGGCCCTCGCGACGATCTCCACCTCGTCGCCGAGGGCCCATTCGGCCACCCGGGACACCATCGCCGCCGGGACCACGTCGCTGATGCCCTCGGCGGCCGGGATGTCGTACGTCGCGTGCGCGTCGTGCGGCAGGACGACGCGGAAGTCCAGTTCCAGGGCGGTACGCGCGGTCGCCATCACGCACATCTCGGACTGCACCCCGCAGATGGCCAGGTCCCGCACGCCCGACTCGGCGAGCAGGTCCGCGAGTCCGGTCTCCTCGAAGCCGTCGTCGACGGTCTTGCGCAGGATCCTCTCGCCGCGGTCGGCGTCCGCCGGGAGGTGTATCTCCCAGCCCTGGGTGCCGGGTTCGTCGACGGACCCCGGCTCTCCGTCGTTCTGGAGCTGGACGACGAGGGCGCCCGCGGCGCGGGCCCGCGTGATCAGGTCGGTCGTCCGGCCCAGGACGCGGGCCGCTTCGGGCACGGCGCCTTCTCCGGTGACGAAGGCGGTCTGCATGTCGACGACGATCAGTGCTTGGACGGGCTTGGCGGGATGTGCCGATGACTCACTCATGGTCCACCATCTTGCCGTTCGCCATGATCAGGCGTACATCGCCCAGGGCCTGAACGTCCTTGAGCGGATCGCCGTGCACCGCGATCAGGTCGGCGCGGTAGCCCGCGGCCAGGCGCCCGACGTGGTCGGCGATGCCCAGGGCGTCGGCGGCCTCCGTGGTCGCCATGTCGATGACGCGGTCGGGTCCGATGCCCAAGTGCTGGTAGAAACCGAGGCTCTGGGCCAGGCCGTCGCAGCCCGCACGCTGCACTCCCGCGTCCGTCCCGGCGATCAGGCGTGCCCCGTGCTCCGCCATCGTGCGGACCTGGTCGAACATGGCCTCGGCCCGTTCGGCGCCGAAGAACATGGGCAGCATCCGCCAGTTCGGGCTGATGGTGGGGCAGATCCGGATGCCCTTGGCGACGATGGCGTCCAGGACGTCCTCGCGCAGGTCGAACCCCTTGCGCGTCATCCAGGTGCAGTGCTCGATGGTGTCGACGCCCGCCATCACGGCGGCCACGATGCCCGCGGTGCCGTGCCCATGGGCGGCGACCGGCAGACCGGCGCGGTGCGCCTCGCGGACGATCACGCGGATGTCGGGGGCACCGAACTGGGGCTGCCAGGTGGCGGGGCCGCCGCGGGTGAGACCGCCGCCGGTGGCCATGACCTTGATGACGTCCGCGCCCAGTTCGGCGTTGCGCCGCACCAGCGCGCGGATCTCGCTCTCGCCCTCGACCTCACCGCCGAGGAACCAGCAGTGGCCGCCTTTGGTGGTCAGCGGTGTGGTGGCGGCGACGATCCGCGGTCCTGGCACCCGGGACGCGGCGATCTCCTCGCGCAGGCGCAGGGTGAGACGGCCCCGGTCACCCAGATCGCGCACCGTGGTGACACCGCTGCGCAGGAACTGGAGCGCCCGCTCCTCCATCGCCACCATGAGGGTGGTGTCGCTGTGCGCGTCCAGGACCGCGACGGGGTCCTTGCTCGCGTCGAAGACCAGGTGGACATGGGCGTCGATGAGTCCGGGAAGCACCGTGGCGTCGGGCAGCGCGAACCGCTGCGACACGCCGCGCGCCAGGGGCTCGACCTCGGCTCGGGCGCCCACGGCGACGATGTCCGTGCCCTGGGTCAGGACGGCGCCGTCCGTGACGTACTGACCACGCGGGCCGGTCAGAACCCGCCCTGCCGTGAGCAGCGTCTGGCTCGTCTCGCTCATCTCTGCCTTTCCAGGAAGGAGTTGGAGGAGCCGGCGTGATGCCGGTCTCCATCGTCCGTCATGGGAGGGCGGAACGTCCGCCGCGCGACGCGAGCGGGAGGCAATGTTCGCGCGGCGTCCTGCGGGTACCCATAGCCTGGGCCGAGTGCCCGCGCAGGACGTCGCAGGGTGTCGCAGGACGGAGGTCAGGGTCTGATGAGCACGGAAATCAAGGTCCTCCTTGTTGCCGGCGCGATCCTGGTGGCCGCGACACTCGCGGTCGCGATCGCGCTGCTCGTACGTCTGGTCCACGCGCGGCGCACGCTGCGCAGAGCGGGGCTGCCGGTCGAGCGCCAGTGGGTGTTCTGGGGCGCGGTCGCCTATCTCGTCCTGCCGGCCGATCTGCTGCCCGACCCGGTGTTCCTCGATGACATCGGGGTGCTCGTGCTCGCGCTGCGGTCGATGAAGTCGGCGAATTCAGGCATCGGGGGGCGCGGGGCGCAGTAGGGGGCGGCGCAGGTGGCGGGCTTTGGTGAGCAGGATGTGCATGCGCTCGGTCACCTGGGTGACGTCCTCGACGGGCTCGTCGAAGGCGAGCCGGACGTCCGCCTGGCTGCGGGCCTTCTCCAGGCGCAGGGTGAGGGCGTAGCGGTCGATGGCCAGCGGGCGTACGCGCACCACTCCGTGCAGGCTGTCCGCGCAGACGAGCTTGGTCAGCTGCTCGACGGCGTCCTCGTGCGCGTCGGCGAGGTGGGTGAGCAGCCGCGACTCGGCCTCGGCCAGCGGGTCGGGCGCCGCAAGGGCGAGTTCGTCGAGGTCGATGCCGATCCGGCCGCCGGTGGAGTCGTGCAGCACGGCGCAGGTCGGCGCGAAGATGAAGCCCTCCCCGTCGGGCACCAGTGACCCCGAGAGCCACAGCCGGGCCCGGATCCGGTCCCTGACCGGTACGGGGGCGACGTCGGCGAACTCCACCAGCGTGGACGGTTCACCGCGCGGCGCGCAGATCATCGCGGTGGCCAGCGCGCTGTCGGGGGGCGGGGACAGCAGGAGGATGCCCTCCGGCGTGACGCTGTGCGCGCCGACGAGTTCATCCCTGCCGATCTCCGTGGTCACCGCGCAGGACCACGCGGTGGTGAGCAGTGAGCGAGCGCGTGCCGCTGCGGTGGGCACGGACGTGCTGGCGTGACGGACACCCATCCTTGAACCTCCATTAGGTAAGCCTTGCCTAACTTATCGGAGATCGCGGAACAGGGCCAGTACGCGAAAGGCCCCGCGCGGCGAACCACGCGGGGCCAGTCGGGTGCACCGGGCAGGACCCCGGTCGCGTACGTCAGTTGGTGCGGTCAGGGGCCGCAACCGACCTGGTCAGTGACCGCGGGCGATCCACTCCTCCAGGTGCGGCGCCTCCGCGCCCACCGTCGTGCTGTCGCCGTGCCCGGTCCGCACCTGCGTCTGAGGGGGCAGCGTGAGGAGCCGGTCCCTGATCGAGTCGACGATCGTCGGGAAGTCGCTGAACGAGCGGCCCGTCGCTCCCGGACCGCCCGCGAAGAGCGTGTCACCGGTGAAGACCGTGCCGAGCGCGGGCGCGTAGACGCTGACGGCGCCCAGGCAGTGGCCGGGGGTGTGCAGCACCTTCAACTCGATGCCCGCCACGGCGATTTCCTGCCCGTCGGACAGCTCGCCGTCAGGGGCACGGTCGGGATGGGTCTGCTTCCACAGCTCCGCGTCGGCGGGGTGAAGGAGGATCGGCGCGCCGGTGCGGGCCGCGAGGGCGGGGGCCGCGTCGATGTGGTCGTCGTGGGCGTGCGTGCACACGATCGCGACGACCCGGCGCTCCCCGACCGCGGCCGCGATGGCGTCCGCGTCGTGCGCGGCGTCGATGACCACGACCTCGCTGTCGTCCCCCACGATCCATACGTTGTTGTCGACGTCCCAGGTGCCTCCGTCGAGGGAGAACGTGCCCGAGGTGACCAGGTGGTCGATGCGCGCCGCCATCAGAAGACCACCACCGAACGCAGGACGTCCCCGTGGTGCATCCGCTCGAACGCCTTCTCCACGTCCTCGAGCGCGATCGTCTCCGTGACGAACGCGTCCAGGTCGAGCCGCCCCTGCTGGTAGAGGTCGATGAGCATCGGGAAGTCACGTGAGGGCAGGCAGTCGCCGTACCAGCTCGACTTGAGCGCGCCGCCGCGCCCGAAGACGTCCAGGAGCGGCAGGTCGATGCGCATGTCCGGCGTCGGCACACCGACCAGGACGACCGTGCCCGCCAGGTCGCGTGCGTAGAAGGCCTGTTCGTACGTCTCCGGACGGCCGACCGCCTCGATGACCACGTCGGCGCCGTTGCCGCCGGTCAGCTCGCGGACCGCCTCGATCGGGTCCGCGGAGCGGGAGTTGACGGTGTGCGTGGCACCAAGGCCCTTGGCCGTCTGAAGCTTCTTGTCGTCGATGTCGACAGCGATGATCTTCGCGGCTCCGGCGAGCCGCGCGCCCACGACCGCCGCGTTGCCCACTCCGCCGCAGCCGATGACGGCGACCGAGTCGCCGCGGCCCACGTTGCCGGTGTTGATGGCGGCGCCGATACCGGCCATGACACCGCAGCCGAGGAGCCCCGCCGCGGCGGGCGACGCGGCCGGGTCGACCTTGGTGCACTGCCCGGCGGCGACGAGGGTCTTCTCCGCGAAGGCGCCAATCCCGAGCGCGGGCGAGAGCTCCGTGCCGTCCGTGAGGGTCATCTTCTGCTTGGCGTTGTGCGTGTCGAAGCAGTACTGGGGGCGGCCGCGCAGGCAGGCGCGGCACTGGCCGCACACCGCACGCCAGTTGAGGATCACGAAGTCGCCCGGCGCGACCTCCGTGACACCGTCGCCGACCGACTCGACGACGCCCGCCGCCTCGTGGCCGAGGAGGAAGGGGAAGTCGTCGTTGATGCCGCCCTCGCGGTAGTGCAGGTCGGTGTGACAGACACCGCAGGCCTGCACCTTCACCACGGCTTCCCCGGGCCCCGGATCCGGCACGACGATCGTCTCGATCCGTACCGGCTCGCCCTTCGCGCGCGCGATCACGCCCTGTACCTGCTGCGCCATGAGGTCAGCCCCTCTTTCTTCCGGTCCAGCTTCCGGCGTCACTTACGCGTCCGGCATCACATGTACTTCCCGCATCCTCACAGACCGGGCCGCTCCGCGACGACCCCGGGAACCCGGCCTGATCCAAACGAGAGGCCCTAGGGTGGGCGCGTGCGCGATCTCGCTGCTCAAGCCCTGCTTCCGGTCAACGCGACGCTCGGTGTGGCGCTCCTGGTCCTGCTGCTCGCCGCGGCCACGACGGCCGCCCTTTTCCGCCTCTCCCCCGACGGGTCGTACGGCAGGGCGCGGGAGATCCTCGTGGCCGGGGCGCGGGCGGCTCTGCAGCTGGGCGTGGTGTCCCTGGCGATCGGCTGGGTGATCCACCATGTCGTGGCGCTCTTCGCCTTCCTGCTCCTGATGGTCGCCGTCGCCGCGCGCACCGCAGGGCGCCGCATCACCGCCAACGGCAGCTGGTGGTGGGCGGCGCTGCCGATCGCGGGCCCCGTCGTCCCGGTGGTGACCTGCCTGGCCCTGGCCGGGCTCCTTCCGGTGCGCGGCATCGCCATGATCCCCGTGACCGGCATCCTGATCGGCGGCGCGCTCACCGCGACGGTGCTCGGCGGGCGCCGCGCCCTCGATGAGCTCCACTCCCGCAACGGCGAGTACGAGGCGGGCCTCGCCCTCGGCCTGCTCGCCCGGGACGCCCGCATCGAGGTGATCCGCCCCGCCGCGTCGGACGCCCTGCTTCCCGGACTCGACCAGACCCGCACGGTGGGCCTGGTCACGCTGCCGGGCGCGTTCGTCGGCATGCTCCTGGGAGGCGCGTCGCCGGTGCTCGCCGGTGCGGTGCAGCTGTTCGTGCTGATCGCCCTGATGGCGGTCCAGACGATCGCGGTGGCCGCGACCGTCGAGCTGGTCGCCAGCGGGCGCCTGAACCGGGCGGGGACCGGAGTGATCGGCGGGGCCCCGTGAGCGTAGGCTCCGCACCATGTCTGTCTACGAAGATGCAGAGATCGGCGCCCTCCAGGGCGGCTCGGCGAACCTGGGCCAGTACCTCGGCAAGGCCGTTCTGATCGTCAACGTCGCCTCCAAGTGCGGCCTCACCCCGCAGTACGCGGGCCTCGAGCGCCTGCACGAGAAGTACGCGGCCCGTGGCTTCACCGTCCTCGGCGTGCCCTGCAACCAGTTCATGGGCCAGGAGCCCGGTACGTCGGACGAGATCGCCGAGTTCTGTTCGGCGACGTACGGCGTGACGTTCCCGATGACCGAGAAGGTCGACGTGAACGGCGACGACCGGCACGCGCTGTACGCGAACCTCGTGGGCCAGGCGGATGCCGAGGGGCACACCGGCGACATCCGCTGGAACTTCGAGAAGTTCGTGATCAGCGCGGACGGCGACGTGGTGGCCCGGTTCGGCCCGCAGACCGAGCCGGACGCTCCCGAGGTCATCGCCGCGATCGAGGCGAACCTTCCGAAGTAACGCACCGCAGGGGCGCGGAGTCGCCGGACTCGATGGTCTGCCGGCCTAGCCCGGGAGGGGCTGGGCCAGACCCGCGAGGGCGGTGGCCTCCGCGCTGCCCTCGCGCGCGCTGAACACGTGCACCACGAGCCCCGTCTCACCGGGGGCGGCCGGCACGTGCAAGGTCTCGAAGTCCAGGGTGAGCAGCCTGGCCTCCGGGTGCCGCAGCCGCTTGCGGCCCGCCGCGCACATCACGACCTCGCCGCTGTCCCAGATCCGGCGGAACTCGGCGCTGTGCGCGGCCAGTTCGGCGATGAGCGCGGCCAGCTCCGCGTCCTCGGGGTAGCGCCCCGCCGCCACCCGCAGCTGGCCCACGGCCTCCGCCGCCCTGTCGCCCCAGTCGGGGAACACCTCGCGCGACGCGGGGTCGAGGAAGAGGAACCGGGCGTTGTTCCTGTCGCGCCGCCGCGGTTCGGCCAGACCGCCCATCAGCTCGGCGCCGAGGCTGTTCCAGGCCACCACGTCGAGGCGGTGGTCCGTCGCGAAGGCCGGGAAGTCGGCCATGGAGTCCAGGATCCGCCGCAGCAGCGGGCTGACCCGGGCCGTGGGCGCGGGGTCGCGCCGGGCCGCGGCCAGGGTGGCCAGGTGCCCGCGCTCCGCCACGTCGAGGCCGAGCGCCCCGGCGAGCGCGTCGAGCACCTCGGCGGACGGCTGGGTGGCCCTGCCCTGTTCGAGACGTACGTAGTAGTCCACGCTGATCCCGGCGAGCTGGGCCAGCTCCTCGCGGCGAAGCCCGCGCACCCGTCGGCGACGGCCGCCGGCGATGCCCACGTGTTCCGGCGCCACGCGCCCCCGGCGGGCGCGCAGAAATCCGCCGAGTGCCCGGCGGGTGTCGCCGATCCCGTCGCTGTTCTTCATCTGGTCCACGCCGTCCATGGATCAAGTATGCGTGGCCCTCGCAGTACCAGGATCGGCGTTCCGACGGTTGAACAGGGTTCTGGCTGGCCTGTCCCGTCCGGGAGAACGTGGCGTCATGAACGAAGCCACGCCCCAGCAGCCGAAGAAGATCCTCGTCGTCAGCGCCCATCCGGAACCCCGCTCGCTCAACGCGTCGCTGGCCGCCTTCGCGGTCGACGAACTGCGCGCTGCCGGGCACGAGGTGCAGGTCTCCGATCTGTACGCGATGAAGTGGAAGGCGACGGTGGACGCCGACGACTTCCCCGACCACACCGCCGACCGGCGGCTGCACGTCATGGCCGCCTCGGAGCGGGAGACGCTCGCGGGCCGCCTTTCGCCCGACATCGCGGCGGAGCAGGAGAAAGTGCGCCGGGCGGACGCGGTGATCCTGCAGTTCCCGTTGTGGTGGTTCTCCGCGCCCGCGATCCTGAAGGGCTGGATCGACCGCGTGTTCACCGCGGGGTTCGGCTACGGCCCGGCGGTTCCCCCGCCCTACAGCGGGGGCGCGCTCGCGGGGCGGCGGGCTCTGGTGTCGGTGACGGCAGGGGCCCGTGAGTCGTCGCTCTCCGACCGGGGCATCCATGGCCGCCTGACGGACATCCTGCATCCGCTGCAGCACGGCCTGTTCTTCTTCACCGGCATGGAGCCACTCGAACCGTTCGCGGTCTACGCGTCGAACGACCTGCCGGAGGATCAGTTCGCGGCGGCGAAGCGGGCGTACCGGCGTCGGCTCGACGGGCTCTTCACGGATGAGCCCGTGCCGTTCCGGTCGCTCGTCGGCGGCGACTACGACCACGACATGCGGCTGCTGCCCGGCGTGGAGGCGCCCGGGACGAGCGGACCGGATCTCCACCTCCGGCCGCGCGGCTGAGCGGCGGGCCCTTGGAAGGCGGCAGGAGCGAGGGCGCGGTCATGGCGGCGACCGGGCCCATAACTCCCCAGGCGTACGGGGCTATCCGTACGTCTTCTTCCACCGCGCCCGGTGCCGGGTGTCCCCCTGGCCCGCACCGCTCACGCCGAGCAGCGACTCCAGCGAGGCGCCGCTGTTCCACAGGCCCAGGTGGTCACGGTGCACGGCCACGATGCCGTGCCCTGCCGCGAAGGTCTCCGAGGGGCGGCTGAACCGCGTGGTCGTCACGAAGATCGCCACATCGGCCCCGAAGTGCACCCGCGAACCGAGGAGATCGCGCATCTCGCGGCTTGCGACGGTGCTGCTCGGCGCGTAGCGCTTGCACTGGACGACCATGGTCCTGCCGTCCGGGAGCCGCCCGACGACATCGGCGCCGTTGTCCCCCGCCCCGCCCACGCGGCGCACTTCGGTGCACCCGTCCCTGCGGCACAGCCCGGCGACCAGCTCCTCGAACTCGGTGCCGGTCATCGCGTCCGCCTGCGCGAGCGTCCGGTGGCCCGCCCGCACCCCTTCCTCGCGCCGCCACTCGAGGTCACGGCCGCGCGCCATGCGGTCCGTGCGCCACAGCCACCACCCCACGAATCCGAGGCCACCGAGGATCAACACCCCTGCCGCGTAGGGCCAGATGGCCGACCAGAACACCACCACTAGGAGCAGCAGCGCCGCGCCGCCCATCGCACCCGTCCTGCGCCTTGCCTCGCGCCGCCTGCTCGCCGCCGTGCGCCGTCCCCGTCGAGCGGTCATCAGGGCCCCCTCCGCCGTCCTTGCACAGCAGTGTGGGCAGGGACGGCGCGTTCGGGAAGAGCGCACGCACACACGGTCGGCGGCCACCCCGTACATCCAGCCGGACCAAGCTGACCTGCGGGCTTCGGGGCGCGCTCATACGGTGGCTGAATGGTCATCAGGTACCTCCCGCGCTCCTCATCCGTCCGCACCGCGGCCCTCGCGGTCGCCGCTCTGGTCCTCCTGCCCACACCCTTCGCCGCGGCCGCCACAGAAGAGCCCACGCCGCCCAAGCCGGGCCCCGCGTACACCTCGGACCTCCTGGACCGGCCGGGCGTCCAGGCCCGCCCCGGTGCCGGAGCCCCGGCCGTCCCCGCCGACGTCTCCGCGCTCTCCTGGGTGGTGGCCGACGCCCGTTCGGGCGAAGTGCTCGCCGCGCACAACGCGCACCGCCAACTGCCGCCCGCCTCCACCCTGAAGTCGCTCTTCGCCCTCACCGCGCTGCCCCACCTGGACGCCGTCGCCCGGCACAAGGTCACCCAGAGCGAGCTCTCCGAGGTCGGTGAAGGCAGCAGCCTCGTGGGCGTGGAGGCGGGGCGCAGCTACACCATCGCCGACCTGTGGCGTGGCGTGTTCCTCAGCTCGGGCAACGACGCCGTGCACGTGCTGGCCGGGCTCAACGGCGGCTGGCAGCAGACCGTCCGTCAGATGCGCGCCAAGGCACGCTCCCTGGGCGCCCGCGACACCCATGTGGTCTCCCCCGACGGCTACGACGCGGCGGGGCAGGTCTCCTCGGCGTACGACCTTGCGGTGTTCGGCCGGGCGGGGCTCGCGGACCCGCAGTTCGCCCGCTACTGCTCGACGTCGGTCGCCAAGTTCCCGAACGGCAACTGGTCCTACCCCATCCAGAACACCAACCGCCTGCTGACCGGGGCCGACGGCGTGGCCCGCTACCCCGGCCTGCTCGGCATCAAGAACGGCTACACCAGCCACGCGGGCAACACCCTCATCAGCGCGGCGCAGCGCGGCGGCCGCACCCTCGTCGTGTCGGTGATGAACCCTCAGGTGAGCGGCGGACACCGCGTGTACGAAGAGGCCAGGTCGCTCCTCGACTGGGGGTTCAAGGCGGCCGGGCACGTCAGGCCGGTGGGTTCGCTGGTCCCCAAGAGCGAGAGTCAGGGCACGGCGCAGGGTCCCGCGCACGCCGCCGAGCTCGCGGCCCACGGGGTCGAGGCGGACGGCTCGGACTGGACGGCGATCCTGCTCGTCGCCGCGGGTGCGGCGGCCCTGGTGGCGGGTTCGGTGGTGGTGATCCGGCGGCGGCGGACGGCCCGTGCCTACCGCTTCGCGGGGCGCCAGTAGCCGAGCGCGTGCACGCGCTGTCTCGGGATAGAGAGGTCCTTGCGGACGTATGAGGTGAGGGTCCGGGTCGTCGTCGTGTCGCAGGTGATCCACGCGTACACGTCGGCGGGGTCCTCCACCAGCGCGGGCAGGGCGGCCTTGACCTCGTCGACGAAGTGGCTACCGGCGTCGCGTCGCTCCACCCGGTGCAGGTCGTGCAGGGCCGGCTCGAGGCGCAGGTCGAGGTCATGGTCCGAGGTGTGCTGCGTCTCGAGCCAGACAGTGGCCGGCACGTCGGGCATGGCGGTGAGGAGTGAGTTGACGGCCGGAACCGCCGCCGTGTCCCCGATCACCAGGAGCCGTGCGGGCGGCGGCTCCGGCACGTCGAAGCCGGTGCCCTGCAGGGTGGCCTCGATCCTGTCCCCCGGACCGGCCTTGCGCGCCCAGTCGCTCGCGCGGCCGTCGTGCAGGGCGAACTCCAGGCTGAACGTACCGGCGGCGGGATCGGGGTCCACCAGGGTGTAGGCGCGCTGGTGGTGCCTGCCGTCCGCCTGGTCGAACCACAGACGCACCCACATCGTCGGATGCACTCCGGTCTGCGCGAGCATGCCGCCGTCCGTGAGGTGCAGGCGCCGATAGTGCTCGGTGACGTCCTCGGCGCCGGTCACGGTGAACTCGAAGTCCTTGCCGCGGAACAGCTTGAGGACCGCGCCCTCCCAGCCATGCCCCATCGGATTCCCCTCCCCTGAGCGGCCGGAAACCGCCCACCATGATTGAGTTAGGGCAGCCTAACCTAATCACTGCTGGGTACGTGCGCCGCGCTCAGACTCCACCGAGGAGACGGGCGAGATCCTGGTCCAGGTCGAGCCCCGCGACCTCGCGCCCCGCCCCCACGACCGCGTACGTACGCAGCAGGAATCGCCGCAGCACGGCTCTGTCGAACTGGACCAGGGCAAGACCCTGCGGCGCATGGAACTCCAGCACCGTGCGCGCCCGCCCGCACGGCCAGATGTGCACGTCACCGCCGCCCGCCGGGGCACGAAGGCCCTCCTCCAGGAGCTGTCGGGCGAAGATCCAGGTGACTTCCGCACCGTCGAGGGAGGCCTCCGGCGGGAAGGTGATCTGAACGGCCAGGGGGTCGGCCGCCGCGTAGCGCAGGGTCACGGGCAGCGGGCGCTCGCGTCCTTCAGAGGTGACCAGGCGGGCGCGGGCGGGCTGCTCAAGGGTGACGGCCATGATCGGACTCCTCTTCTGGCGCAGCTGCCGCTGCTCGCTCTGCTTTCTTCCGTGACTGTTCGAGTCCGTGGCGAGGGTGTTCATTACGCGACACACGGGCCGATCTCTGTGACCTACGCCACTCCCACACCACAAGTCAGACATTTACCCCTTAGTGTTCGAATTCGTCCGAACCACCCGCAGTGGGACCGGGAGAGTGCTCTGCCATGACCGACGTATCCGCCGACGGGCCCGTCACCACGCCCGCCACGGCCACGTACTCCCGCATCTACGAGGAGGAACAGCCCCGCCTTGTCGCCTACGCGCGCTCGCTGACCGGCAACGCCTGGGTCGCCGACGATCTCGTCGCCGAGGCGCACTTCCGTGTCTGGCGGCGGCTCTCCGCGGGCCACGAGATCGAGAACGTACCGGCGTACCTGATGACGACCGTGCGGAATCTCGCGGTGGCCGTGGGGCGCGATGCCGGGCGCGAGACGCCGCGTGATCCGCATGCCCCGGAGGCCGTCGGCGCGGTGACCAGTGGCGGTGACGACCCCGGTGACCGTGTGTCCTCCGTGGATCTGCTCGGCCGTGTGCTCGGCCAGTTGCCCGAGCGGTGGGTGAAGGCGCTGTGGCTGGCCGAGGCGGAGGGGCAGCCGCTGGAGACGGTCGGCCGCAGGATCGGTGCCGGGCAGGGTGCGACGGCCGTGCTGCTGCACCGGGCCCGCGAAGGGATGCGGCAGGCTTTCCTGCGCGCGCATCCCGGGACGCCCGAGGATCCCGCGTGCGAGCAGCACTGGGACCGCATACCCGGCCACATACGCGGCGAGGCCTCCGCCCGGCAGTCCGAGCAGCTCCTCGCCCATCTCGATGACTGTGCCGACTGCCGGGGCAGGCTCGCACTGCTCGCCCGCGCGAACGACCGGCTGCCCGCGCTGGTCGGACCTGCGCTGCTGATCTTCGTTCTGGGCGGCGCGGGCAAGTTCCTCGTGCCGTTGGCCGCGGGTTCCGCGGGGGTAGCGGGCGCCGCTTCCGCCCCGGGCGGGCACGGCGGTTTGCTGCACGGCGTACGTCACGTCCTCACCGGGGGCGGCAAGCTGCCCGCTGCCGCGGTGGGGGTCGTGGGCGCGTCCGTGGCGGGGGCGGCTGTGGCGGCGGGGCTTGTGCTCGGGGGTTCGGGTGCGGGGGCGGGTGCGGGTTCGGGCCATGCGGTGCCGCCGCAGCGGGCTGCCTCGGTGGAGAGCGGGGCGCCGGAGCGGCCTTCCGCTCCGGCGGGGCCTGTTGCTCGTCCGCCGGAGACTCGTCCGCCGCAAGCACCTCGTCCCGCGGCTCCGGAGCCTGCGGAGCCTGCGGAGCAGAAGCCTGCCGTCGAGGAGGCTCCAGTTCCCGCGAAGCCGGAGGCTCCTGCGAAACCGGAGGCTCCTGAGCCTGAGCCGCCGGTTCAGCCTGAGCAGCAGGGTTCGGCGGAGCCGGTGGCTCCGGTGGCGCCTGCTGAGCCGACGGAACCCGTTGCGCCGCCGGTTCCGACGCCGACGCCTACTCCAACGCCTACGCCTACGCCCACTCCAACGCCTACGCCGCAGACGCCCACCCCGGAACCCACTCCGGTGGACCCGACGCCGGTCGAGCCCGCCCCTCCGCCGGAGCCGGTCTGTGAGCCGTGGGTCGGGCCGATATATATCTGCCACAGCCCGTAAGTACGGGGTTGGGGCAACTGCTTCAGTCCCCCACCCCGCCCCTTCCCGAAAACCCGCTCTGGCGCGGGAGCCTTGCCTACCGTCATCACCGGCTCTGCCGAGTTCGTCCTCAAACGCCGGACGGGCTGAGAACTCCGGGCGGGATCGGGGAACAGACACCGCATGCTCCTAGCCCGCCTCGCCCACGTGTCCGCCGCCGTGGCCACCACCCCCGCCCGTTCCCAGAAGATCGCCCTCCTCGCCGACCTCTTCCGTGCGGCCACCCCCGCCGACGCCCCCATCGTCATTCCCTACCTCGCGGGCCGCCTCCCCCAAGGGAGGCTCGGCATCGGGTGGAGTCTGCTCAAGGAGCCGCCCGCGCCCGCCGTCGAACCCACTCTCACCGTTCAGGCCACGGACAACGCCCTGACCGCCATCGGCGCCCTCTCAGGCCAGGGCTCACAGGCCGGACGCAAGCGGTTGGTCAGGGAGTTGATGGGGGCCGCCACCGGCGAGGAGCAGCGGTTTCTCCTCGGGCTGCTGACCGGTGAGGTCCGGCAGGGTGCGCTCGACGCCATCGCCGTGGAAGGTCTCGCCCGAGCCACCGATGCCCCGCCGGCCGCCGTGCGTCGCGCGGTAATGCTGGCCGGGGCGGTGCCCCCTGTCGCCGAGGCTCTGCTCGCCAGGGGGCCGAGCTCCCTGGACGAGTTCCGGCTCAGCGTCGGCCGGCCCGTGCTCCCGATGCTGGCGCACGGCGCGGGATCCGTGACGGAGGGCGTCGGCAAGCTGGGGGTGCCGTGCGCCGTCGAGGAGAAGCTGGACGGCATCCGGGTCCAGGTGCACCGCGACGGGGACGACGTCCGCGTCTACACCCGCACCCTCGATGACATCACCGACCGGCTTCCCGAACTCACCGCCACAGCAAGGGAGTTGGCCGGGGAAGCCTTCATTCTCGACGGTGAGGTCATCGCGCTCGGCGGTGACGGCAGACCCCGGCCCTTCCAGGAGATCGCCGGACGCGTCGGGTCCCGTGTCGATGTCGCCACCGCCGCCGCCGAACTTCCCGTGTCGCCTGTCTTCTTCGATGTCCTGTACGCCGACGGGCAGGATCTGCTCGACCTGCCGTTCGCCGAGCGGCACAGCCACCTGGCGCGGCTCGTCCCCGAGCCGATGCGGGTGCGGCGCGCCGTCGTCGACGACCCTGCCGACGAGGCTCAACTCCGCGTCGGTGAGGAGTTCTTCGCCGACACGTTGCGCCGCGGCCATGAAGGCGTTGTGCTCAAAGCCCTCGACGCGCCGTACAGTGCCGGTCGCCGTGGTGCGAGCTGGCTGAAGGTCAAGCCGGTGCACACACTGGATCTCGTCGTCCTCGCCGCCGAGTGGGGGCACGGGCGGCGGACCGGCAAGCTGTCCAACCTGCATCTGGGTGCCCGGCGCGCGGACGGCACGTACGCCATGCTCGGGAAGACCTTCAAGGGCATGACCGACGTGATGCTCGCCTGGCAGACCGAACGGCTCCGTGAGCTCGCGGTCAGCGACGACGGATTCGTGGTGACCGTACGTCCCGAGCTCGTCGTCGAGATCGCCTACGACGGGCTGCAGAGGTCCACCCGCTATCCGGCCGGCGTCACGCTGCGCTTCGCCCGGGTCGTCCGCTATCGCGAGGACAAGTCGCCCACGGAAGCCGATTCCGTCGAGACGGTGTTGGCGGAGGGGCAGTCTTAGTCGCGGCGCGGGATCTCTACCACCAAGTTCAGGCAAAGAACGGGCCGATAGGGTGACCTTAACGCCGTATTGACGCCCATCAGCCAATCAGCAACTAGGGGAAGAGCTGTGTCCGCATCACGTCTCAGCCAGACGCCACTCCCAGGCATCGGCATCCGGTACGACCTGACCACCCGAGAACACCGCCAGATCTCGGTCGTCGCGCACCGGGACGGCGCGCGCACCCTCAGCGCCTACCGTGCCGACGACCCCGACGAGTGCGCCCTCTCGCTGCGACTGAGTTCCGGTGAGGCGGACGCGCTGATCGACGCGCTGATGCCCTCGCACCACAGCCCGAACCTCCTGCACACCACCGACCTCGGTCTGGTCGCCGAACGCATCGAGATCTCCGGCACGTCGCACTGGAACGGGCGCGTGCTCGGCGAGACCCAGATGCGCACCGAGACCGGCGCCTCCATCGTCGCGGTCCTGCGCAGGGCCGAGGCCATCCCTTCGCCGACGCCGGACTTCCGGCTCGCGGGCGGGGACACCCTCATCGTGATCGGCACCCGCGAGGGTGTGGAGAGCGCCGCCGCGATACTCGGGCGGGAGTGATTCGATGCACTCCGCTGTCTTCCTGATCGAATTCGGCGCGATCATCCTCGCGCTCGGGCTGCTCGGCAGATTCGCCGGACGGTTCCGCTTCTCCCCCATCCCCCTCTATCTGCTGGCCGGGCTCGCGTTCGGCGAGGGCGGGCTGCTTCCGCTGGGCGCCAGTGAGGAGTTCGTCGCCATCGGCGCCGAGATCGGCGTCATTCTGCTGTTGTTGATGCTGGGGCTCGAATACACCGCGAGCGACCTGGTCAGCAATCTCAAGACCCAGTACCCGGCCGGTCTGGTCGACATGGGGCTCAACGCCGTGCCGGGCGCGATCGCCGCCCTGCTGATGGGCTGGGGTCCCGTCGCCGCCGTGGTCCTCGCGGGCGTCACCTGGATCTCGTCGTCCGGAGTCATCGCGAAGGTCCTGAACGACTTGGGCCGCCTGGGCAACCGCGAGACGCCCGTCATCCTCAGCATCCTGGTCCTCGAAGACCTGGCGATGGCGGTCTATCTGCCCATCATCACCGCCCTGTTGGCCGGTGTGGGCTGGGCCGCGGGCAGTCTCACCCTGGGCATCGCGCTCGGGGCCGCCGGTCTGGTGCTGTTCCTCGCCGTGCGCTACGGCCGCGTCATCTCGCGCTTCGTGTCGAGCGACGACCCCGAGAAGCTGCTCCTGGTCGTCCTCGGTCTGACCATCCTGGTCGCCGGGATCGCGCAGCAGCTCCAGGTCTCCGCCGCCGTGGGGGCGTTCCTGGTCGGCATCGCCCTGTCCGGCGAGGTCGCCGAGGGTGCGCACAGTCTTCTGGCGCCGCTGCGGGACCTGTTCGCCGCCGTGTTCTTCGTCTTCTTCGGCCTGCACACCGATCCGGCGAGCATTCCGCCGGTGCTGCTTCCCGCGCTGGTGCTGGCCGTCGTGACGGCGTGCACGAAGATCGCCACGGGGTACTGGGCGGCCCGCCGCGCCAAGATCTCCGTCAAGGGGCGGTGGCGGGCGGGCGGTGCGCTTGTGGCGCGCGGCGAGTTCTCCATCGTCATCGCGGGACTCGCCGTCACCGCGGGCATCGAACCGTCGCTCGGCCCGCTGGCCACGGCGTACGTCCTGATCCTCGTGATCGTCGGCCCGCTGACCGCGCGGTTCGCGCAGCCGGTGGCCGCACGGCTCTCCCGAAGCCGCAAAGCCACGGTCACGGTGTCTCTGCCGCCTCAGCGGGAGCCGGTCCCGGCCACGGAGGACTCGCTCGACGGGCAGGGCACGGGCGGCCGTTCCTGATTCCGGCGCAGGGTGGGCGCCGAGGCGCGGCCATGGCCCGATCATGTCGAGCATTGGCCGTCCACCCTGCTTCCAAAGCCGAAACCGCCGTCGAAGATGAAGCTCCGAAGAGTCCAGTCCAGGAGGAACGATGGCGTTGGAGATGCGGGACCGTTGCGAGCGCTGCGAGAAGGCGGCCCTGCCTCTCGACGCGCCGGCGCGTATCTGCTCCTACGAGTGCACGTTCTGCGAGCCGTGCGCCGTCGGCATGCAGCATGTCTGCCCGAACTGTGGCGGCGAGCTGGTGCGCCGCCCCACTCGCGCATCGGCCTGAGGGCACCGCAGGGCTGAGGGCACGCGCCCCGGAAAAGGCTCCGGCCGAGCACGGCCGGGGCCTTTTCGCGTCGGGCGTCTCACCGCCCCACGGCGTACCCCTGCATCCCCCGCGGATTGGCCGCCGCCGAGAGCACCCCGGTCCGCGGGTCACGCGCCACCGCGCACAGCCGCCCCTCCGACCAGGGCTCGCCGACCGTCACGTCGTGGCCGCGCCGCCGCAGCTCCTCGATGACCGACGCGTCCATGCGGGACTCGACCGTGACGCTCCCCGGGCGCATGCCGCGCGGGTAGAAGGAGCCGGGGAAACTGTCGTTGTGCCAGTTGGGGGCGTCGATGGCGCCTTGGAGGTCGAGGCCTCCGCGGACGGAACCGCGCAGCGCCACCGCAAGGAAGAAGTGGACCTGCCACTGGTCCTGCTGGTCGCCGCCGGGGGTGCCGAAGGCCATCACCGGTACGCCGTCCTTGAGCGCGAGGGACGGGGTGAGCGTGGTGCGCGGGCGGCGGCCCGGCGTCAGGGAGTTGGGCAGGCCCTCTTCGAGCCACGCCATCTGGAGACGGGTGCCGAGCGGGAAGCCCAGTTCGGGGACGACCGGGTTGGACTGGAGCCAGCCGCCGCTCGGCGTGGCCGCGACCATGTTGCCCCAGCGGTCGACGATGTCCAGGTGGCAGGTGTCGCCGCGGGTCGCGCCGTCCGCCGAGACGTCCGGTTCGCCGGGCACGGGTGAGGTGCCGCTCTTGGCCACGGTCGGCTCGCCGGCGCCCGCTCCGGGCAGGCCGAGCGCGTCGAAGCCGGGCTCGCCCGCGGCGACGGCGCGCGCGTGGTCGGAGATCTTCGCGGTGCGCCCGCCGGGGCTTCCGGGGCGCAGTTCGTGCGAGGCCTTCTCGCCGATGAGCGCCCGCCGCTCCTCGTTGTAGGCGGGGGACAGGAGATCGGCGAGCGGGACCGTACCGGCTCCGTCCGCGTCTCCGTACCAGGCCTCGCGGTCCGCCATGGCGAGCTTGCAGCCCTCGATCAGCAGGTGCACGTAGTCGGCCGAGCCGTACGCGGGCAGGTCCGCGCGTGCGGAGGGCAGCACGGCCAGCTGCTGCAGGAACGCCGGTCCCTGGCTCCAGCCGCCCGCCTTGCACAGGGTCCAGCCGTTCCAGTCGTACGTCGCGGGGGCCTCGTAGGTCGCTTCCCACCCTGCGAGGTCGGCGGCCGTCAGCGTTCCGGTGTGCCGGGAGCCACTGGTGTCCATCGTGGGGACCGCGGCCTGGCGTATCAGCGCATCGGCGATGAAGCCCTCGCTCCAGATCTTCCGCGCGGCCTCGATCTGCTCGGTGCGCGAGCCGTTGCCCGCCTCCTCGATCACGCGGCGCCAGGTCGCGGCGAGCGCCGGGTTGCGCAGGAGTTCGCCGGGGCGTGGGGACTGCCCGCCGGGCAGGTAGACCTCGGCCGACGAGGGCCATTCGGTCTCGAAGAGTTCGCGTACCGTCTCGACGGTCTCGCCGACGCGCTCCACGGGCGCGTGCCCGTCCTCGGCGTACCCGATGGCGTACTTGAGGACGTCGGCGAGGGACTTGGTGCCGTGGTCGCGCAGGAGCACCATCCACGCGTCGAAGGCGCCCGGCACGGCCGCGGCGAGCGGTCCGGTGCCCGGCACGAGGTCGAGGCCGAGCGAGCGGTAGTGGTCCACGGTCGCTCCTGCGGGCGCGACGCCCTGCCCGCACAGGACCCGCACCTCCCCGTCTGCGGGCGCCACGATGATCGGCACCTCGCCCGCCGGGCCGTTGAGGTGCGGCTCGACGACGTGCAGGACGAAACCCGCGGCGACGGCCGCGTCGTAGGCGTTGCCGCCGTCCTCCAGGACGGCCATCGCGGACTGCGAGGCGAGCCAGTGGGTGGAGGACACCATGCCGAAGGTGCCTTGGAGTGTCGGCCGGGTGGTGAACAAGAGGGCTGCTCCTAGCGTGCGGTGCGGGTACTGGGGATCGTACGGAGGGTCTGGGCCGCGGCAGCGTCCGGAGCCGTTCCGTCGTCGGCGACGAGGTGGCAGGAGACCTCGCGTCCGCCGTCTCCGGGAAGCGTGCGCAGCTCGGGCACCTCGACACGGCAGCGGTCGACGGCCAGCGGGCAGCGCGTGTGGAAGCGGCAGCCCGGCGGCGGGGCGAGGGGGCTGGGCAGTTCGCCGCTGAGGACGATGCGCTCGCGGGTGCGCTGGAGCGCCGGGTCGGGCACGGGCGCGGCGGAAAGGAGCGCCTGCGTGTACGGGTGCTTCGGATCGGCGAACAGCTCCGCGGTCGGGGCCTGTTCGACGATCTGTCCGAGATACATGACCGCGATGCGGTCGGCGAGGAACTCCACGGCGGCCAGGTCGTGCGTGATGAACAGGCACCCGAAGCCGCGGTCGCGCTGCAGATCGGCCAGGAGGTTGAGGACCGACGCCTGGACGGAGACGTCGAGGGCGGACGTCGGTTCGTCGGCCACCAGGAGGTCCGGGTCGACGGAGAGCGCGCGGGCGATGGAGATGCGCTGGCGCTGCCCGCCGGAGAGCTCGTGCGGATGCCGGTCGGCGTGCTCGGGGCGCAGGCCGACCTGGGCGAGGAGTTCCGCCACGCGCGCGCGTGCGACGTCCCCCTTGGCGATGCCGTGCAGGCGCAGGGGCTCGGCGATGATCTGGCCGACGGTCATGCGCGGGTCGAGCGAGGAAGAGGGGTCCTGGAAGACGAGGTGGAAGTCCTTGCGCAGGGGACGCAGGGCGCGCCGCGAAAGGCGGGTCACGTCCGTGCCGTTGATGTGGATGGCGCCGCCGGTGGGTTCGTCGAGCCGCACGGCGCACCGCCCCACCGTCGACTTGCCGCTGCCCGACTCGCCGACGAGCCCCACGACTTCGCCCTTGCCGACGGTCAGCGTGACGCCGTCGGCGGCGCGTACGGTGCCGCCCGGCCCCGCGAAGTGCCGCTCCAGGTCCCGCAGTTCGAGCACCGGCGGCGCGTCGCTTTCGCGCGTCTGGGTGGGGGTCACTGTCCGGCCTCCTGGGTGGTGGGCGTGAGCACGGGGGTCTCCTGCGGGTGCCAGCAGGCCGCCCGGTGCGCGGCATCGGCTCCGGCGTCCAGGGAGACCGCCTTGAAGCCGGGCCTGCGCGTCGCGCACCGGTCGTCCGCGTGCGCACAGCGCGGGGCGAAGGTGCAGGCGTCCGGCTGTGCGTCGAGGCTCGGCACGAGTCCGGGGATCTCGGGCAGGCGGCGCTTGCCCGCACCGCCGGGGCGCAGGACGGCGCCCA
The DNA here is from genome assembly GCF_040643025.1 of Streptomyces sp. NPDC047525. Taxonomy (NCBI): domain Bacteria; kingdom Bacillati; phylum Actinomycetota; class Actinomycetes; order Kitasatosporales; family Streptomycetaceae; genus Streptomyces; species Streptomyces sp. NPDC047525. The sequence goes on along the minus strand of NZ_JBEYTL010000002.1, from coordinate 112,138 downwards.
GCAGGCCGCGGGTGTAGGGGTGGCGCGGTTCGGCGAACAGCTCGTGCACGGGGGCCTGTTCGACGGGGCGGCCCGCGTACATGACCAGGACCCGGTCGGCGGCGTCGGCCACCACGCCCAGGTCGTGGGTGATCAGGACGATCGCGGTGCCGAGCCGTTCGCGCAGGGACTGCAGGACTTCGAGGATGCCCGCCTGGACGGTGACGTCGAGCGCGGTGGTCGGCTCGTCGGCGATCAGGACGGACGGGTCGCAGGCGACGGCGATGGCGATCATGACGCGTTGCCGCATGCCGCCGCTGAGCTGGTGGGGGTACTCGTCGACGCGCTGGGCGGGGGCCGGGATGCCCACCAGGTCGAGGAGTTCGACGGCACGTGCGCGTGCCTCCTTCTTCGACAGGCCCTGGTGGCGCCTCAGCACCTCGCCTATCTGCCGGCCGATGGTCAGGACCGGGTTCAGCGAGGACATCGGCTCCTGGAAGATCATCGCGATGTCCTTGCCGCGGACCCGCCCGAGCTCCTTCTCGCTCGCTCCGGCGATCTCGGTCCCGCCGAGTCTGATCGACCCCTCGATGCGCGCGGTGGGTGGCAGGAGCCCCATCACGGCCATCGCCGTGACGGACTTGCCGCACCCCGACTCGCCGACCACCGCAAGCACTTCGCCCGGTGCGACGTCGTACGAGAGATGGTCGACGGCGTGCACGGTGCGGGTGTCGGAGCGGAAGGAGACCGACAGATCGCGCACGCTCAGTACTGGGTTCGTCATCGGGTGGCTCCTCGGGGGTCGAGGACGTCCCGCAGGCCGTCGCCGAGCAGATTGAACGCCAGGGTGGCCGCGACGACGGCGAGTCCGGGGAAGACCGCCATCCACGGCGCGGGCGCGAGGAAGGACTGGGCGCCGGAGAGCATCACGCCGAGCGACGCGTCCGGTGGCTGCACGCCGAGGCCCAGGAAGCTGAGCAGTGCCTCGCCGATGATCGCGGCGGGGATGCCGACGGTCGCCTGGACGGTCAGCGCGGAGGTGGCGTTGGGCAGGATGTGCCTCAAGAGCACAGTGGCGTCGCCGCCTCCGTTGGCGACGGCGGCGGCCACGTAGTCGACGTGCCGCAGCCGCAGTGTCTCCGCGCGGGTGATGCGGATGACGGCCGGGATCTGCGAGATCCCGATCGCGATGGTCGCGTTGGTGAGCGAGGGGCCGAGCACCGCGGCGAGCCCGACGGCGAGCACCAGGAAGGGGAAGGCGAGCATCGTGTCGGTGAGCCGCGAGACGACGCTGTCGGTGAACTTGCCGTAGTAGCCCGCGAGCAGCCCGAGCGGCACACCGACGACGAACGCGAGCGCCACCGCCAACACACCCACCTGCATGGACGCCCGCGCTCCGTACACGACGCGGGAGAGCTGGTCGCGGCCGAGGTCGTCGGTGCCGAGCCAGTGCGACCAGCCCGGCGCGGCAAGGGCGTTGGCGAAGTCGGGGCGCGCCGGATCGTAGGGCGCTACCAGGGGCGCGAAGAGCGCCACGAGGACGAACACGGCGGCGATGACGCCGCCGGTCATGGCGAGCCGGTTCTTGCGCAGGGTGCGCAGTTTGCCGCTGCGCGCGCTCGCGGAACGTATCCGTCCCAGCGTGGTGAGGACCGCTGTGGTCACCGGGCACCTCCGAGCCGGATGCGCGGGTCGATGACCGAATACGCCACGTCGACCAGCAGGTTGATGAGGATGTACGCGGCGGAGGTGCACAGCACCACGCCTTGCAGGGTCGCGTAGTCGCGGGTGAAGACGGCGTCGATGGTGAGCTTGCCGAAGCCGGGCAGGACGAAGATCTGCTCGGTGACGACGGCTCCCGAGATGAGGTGGCCGAGCTGGAGCCCGAGCACGGTCACGACCGTCACCAGGGAGTTGCGCAACGCGTGCCCGCCGATGACCTCGCGCCGGGACAGGCCCTTGGCCCGCGCGGTGCGTACGTAGTCGGCGGAGAGCGAGTCGAGCATCGCCGCCCGTGTCTGGCGCATCACCACGGCGGCGAGACCCGAGCCGAGGACGATCGCGGGCAGCACCATGCGGCGCAGGTTGTCGAGCGGGTCGACGGCGAACGGCACGTATCCGGATGCCGAGAAGACCGGCAGGGCGATGGCGAACCCGAGGACCAGGACGATGCCGAGCCAGAAGGTGGGGATGGAGAGCCCGAGGAGGGCGAGGGCGTTGGCCAGCCACTCCTCCGGCCTGCCGCGCCGCACGGCGGCGACGATGCCCGCGCCGATGCCGACCGTGACGGCCAACAGCAGGGAGAGGGCGGCCAGTTCGAGGGTGATGGGCAGGGCCGCGGTGATCGCGTCGGCGACGGGGAGGCCGGTGCGTGAGGAGGTCCCGAGGTCACCGGTGATCGCGTGTCCGATGAACCGCCCGTACTGGACGATGATGTTGTCGTCCAGGCCGTAGCTCTCTCGGACCGCGGCGAGCGCCTCGGGGCTGCGCTCCTCGCCTGCGAGGGCGAGCGCGGGGTCGCCGGGCAGGGCGCGGATGCCGGCGAAGACGACCATGCTCACGAGCACGAGGGTGATGCATGACTGCCGGAGCCGGGTGAGGATGTAGGCCGTCATGGGGCTCAGCCGCGGAGTGACCGAGCGGGCGGCGCCCAGGCGCAGAGGGTTCAGGCTCATCGCGCGTACCCCGCGTTCGTGACGCGGACCAGGCCGTCGCCGTAGACGCGGACGCCCGCGACGTCCTTGCCGGTGACGATGTAGTTCTTCTGCCGGTAGAGGTAGATGAGCCCGCGCTTCTCCTGCGCGCGGCGGGTCAACTCCTCGTAGATCTTGGCGCGTTCGTCCGGGTCGGCCTCGGTGCGGCCGCGCTCGACGAGGCGGTCGATGGCCGGGTCCGAGAGGCCGTAGGCGTTCATCGCGCCGCGTGTCTGCAGGAAGCTGGCGATGTTGCCGTCCGGGTCGAGCCGCCCGGACCAGCCGCTGGTGAAGGCGTCGTACTGCCCCGAGTCGGTCTCCTCGAGCATCGTGGCGTACTCGGTGGGGCGCAAGGTGACGGCGAACCCCGCTTCCTTGGTCATGGCCTGGACGACTTGTCCGAGGCGGCTGGACTCGGGCGTCGTGGACACCTTCAGCTCGATGCGGACCGGCGTCTTCACTCCGGCCTCGTCGAGGAGCCGCTTGGCCTTGGCGACGTCCCGCTCGGGGCAGGCGGACGCCTTGACGCCGGGCGCGATGGCGGACTCGGGCGAGACGGGGCCGCAGGCGGGCTCGAACATGCCCTGGAAGACGACCTTGTTGATCAGATCGCGGTCGATGGCGAGCTCGAACGCCTCACGGACCTTCGGCTCGCGCGCGAGGGGCGTGTCGATGCGACCGGGCTTCTGCCCGAGACCCTTCACGTTTCCCACGTTGAGGCCGATGCCCTGGTAGCCGAGCGAGGGCGAGTTGAAGAGCTGGAGACCGGGCTCGGTCAGTGCGCTGCGGACGTCGACGGGTGTCATCTGGTCGCCGACCTGGATGTCGCCGGAGCGCAGGTTGGCCAGGCGGACGTTGCCGTCGGGTATCGGCTTGTAGATCACCCTGTCGAGGTGGACCTGGTCGGCCGCGTAGTAGTTGGGGTCCTTGCCGAGCACGATGCGGTCGCCGCCGACGCGCTCCACGTACTTGAACGGGCCCACGCAGGAGGGGTGGTTGGTGAAGTTCTTGCCGTACTTCTTCAGCGCGGTCGGCGACATCACCATGCCCGAGCGGTCGGCCAGGACGGCGGTCAGCGGCACGTAGGCCTGCTTGAGCGTGAGCTTCACCGTGTACGGTCCGGTCGCCTTCGCCTCTGCCAGCGGGGCGAGTTCGGTTGCGCGCGCCGAGCCCGCGAGGTCGCGGTGGCGCAGCAGCGAGGTGACGGCGGCGTCCGCGTCCAGCTTCGTTCCGTCGCTGAACCTCAGGCCCTTGCGCAGGCCGAAGGTGACGGTGCGGCCGTCCTTCGACGTCTTGGGAAGGGCCGTGGCGAGCTGCGGGATCACGGTCCCGTGCTCGTCGATGTCGTAGAGCTTCTCGCACATCCCGGCGAAGACGGTGCGGCCCACGAGGGTCTGCGCGAGGGTCGGATCGAGCTTGTCCGGGTCGGCGTTGAGGGCGACGGTGAGGGTGCCGCCGTCGCGCACGGGACGGTCGTCGGTCATGCGCTCACCGCCGACCTCGGTGGCCGAGGACTGCAGGGAGCCGCAGCCCGCCGTCAGGGACATCACCAGGGCAACTGCCGCGAGGGCAACCGCTTTTCGGCGCACGGGTAGGTACCTCCGCCAGGGGTGGTTCCGGGCTGATCGTGGACGATCAAGGAATACGGCAGAACGTATTTCGCATACAGTCCGCACACAAGAGGCCTGTCCGGATGCCGGACCAGATTTGATGAAGATTGAATAACCGGGCGCGACATTCGGCGGCCTATCCGTCCATCAAGGGACGACGTGCCTTTCCGTGCCTCAAGGGACGACCTGCCGCATGCCGCCCGACGGGCCGTTGTCAGTGGGCCGCGCTAATCTCCGCGCAACTGACCGTTCACCCCGATCTGGGAGGTTTTCATGGCCTCGCGTCTCAACCCGTATCTGAGCTTCGGCGGCGATGCCCGCCAAGCCCTGGAGTTCTACAAGGAGGTCTTCGGCGGCGACCTGGCCCTGAACACCTTCGGCGAAGCGGGCCACCAGGGCACTCCGGAGGCCGACCAGATCATGCACGGCATGCTGGAGGCGCCGAACGGCTTCACCCTGATGGGCGCCGACACCCCGCCCGGCATGCAGCACAACCCCGGCAACAACTTCTCGGTGAGCCTCAGCGGAGACGACGACGCCGAGCTGCGCGGCTACTGGGAGAAGCTCTCCGCCGGCGCTTCGGTGGCCGTGCCGCTGGAGAAGCAGATGTGGGGCGATGTGTTCGGCATGTGCACGGACCGCTTCGGCGTCCCCTGGATGGTCAACATCAGCGAGCCGCAGAGCTGACCGCCCACCTGCGGTCCGCAGAGCTGACCGCCCACCCGCGGTCCGCACTGCTGACCGCCCGCCCGCGGAACCGAGCGGTTGTCCGTCCGGGGCCCGGCCCTGCCGTGCCCCGGTCGCGGCCCCTGACCAGCGCGCCTACGGTGTGACGGGGATGTCTTGTGTGGTGGGGGCGTCTGGAGGCACCGATGGACCGCTCGCCCGCGCCTGAGCCCTTCGAAGCGGTGCAGACCGCAGGTTCCTCGGCCTCCGCTCCACCGCATCCGAGCGGCGGGAGCCACGAGCACCGCTGGCTGATCCTCGGGATCGTCGGGATCGCCCAGCTGATGGTGGTCCTGGACGCGACGATCGTGAACATCGCACTGCCGTCGGCCCAGCAGGACCTCGGGTTCAGCGACGGCAACCGCCAGTGGATCGTCACCGCGTACGCGCTGGCCTTCGGCAGCCTGCTGCTCCTCGGCGGACGCATCGCCGACCTGGTGGGCCGCAAGGTGGTCTTCCTCGCCGGTCTCGGCGGCTTCGCCCTCGCATCGGCCCTCGGCGGCGCGGCGACCAGCTTCACCATGCTGGTGGTGGCCCGCGCCCTGCAGGGCGTCTTCGGCGCACTCCTCGCGCCCGCCGCGCTCTCCCTGCTCACCACGACGTTCACGGACCCCAAGGAGCGGGCGAAGGCGTTCGGCATCTACGGCGCCATCGCGGGCGCGGGCGGCGCGGTCGGCCTGCTCCTCGGCGGCGTCCTGACCGAGTATCTGGACTGGCGCTGGTGCCTGTACGTGAACCTCGTCTTCGCCGTGCTCGCCATGCTGGGCGGCGCCCGGCTGCTGCACGGGGGCAGGCCCGCGGACCGGCCGAAGCTGGACGTCCCCGGCACGCTGCTCGTCTCCGCGGGCCTGTTCTGCATCGTCTACGGCTTCTCGAACGCCGAGACGCACGCCTGGAGCGACGTCGACACCTGGGGATTCCTGGTCGTCGGCGCCGTCCTGGTGGCGGCTTTCGCCTGGTGGCAGACGCGGGCCGAACATCCGCTCCTTCCGCTGCGGGTGGTGCTCGACCGGGACCGCGGGGCGTCGTTCCTCGCCATGTTCATCTCGGGCGCCGGCATGTTCGGTGTCTTCCTGTTCCTGACGTACTACCTCCAGCAGATCCTCGGCTACACGCCCGTCAAGACGGGGCTCGCCTTCCTGCCGATGGTCGCCGTGATGGTGGTGATCTCAGTCGTCACGACCAACTCGCTCGTCCCGCGGTTCGGCGCGAAGCCGATCGTTCCGCTGGGCATGGGCCTCGCGGCGGCAGCGATGGCCTGGCTCACCGCCCTCGACGTGCACAGCGGGTACGCGGCCCACGTGCTGCCGCCCCTGCTCGTCGCCGGTCTCGGCCTGGGTCTGGTCTTCGCCCCGGCGATGAGCATGGCGACCGCGGGCGTCGCCGCGCACGACGCGGGTGTGGCGTCGGCGATGGTCAACACCAGCCAGCAGGTGGGCGGTTCTATCGGCACGGCCCTGCTCAACTCCCTGGCGACCAGCGCCGCGGCCGACTACCTCGTGGGCAAGCAGCCGACGCCGGAGGTCCAGGCCCAGTCCGCGATGGAGAGTTACTCGACCGCGTACACGTGGTCGGCGGTCTTCTTCGCACTCGGGCTCCTCGTTACGGTCGTGCTCTACCGCAGAGGAGCTCCGGTCCACTCGGACGCGGACGGCGGCGCGGTGCACATGTAGAGCGGCGGTGGGGCGATGGTTTCGACGCAGAAGGCTTCGGCGACGGACAGCGCCGACGGCGGCGTCGCGCTGAAGTCGGCGCGGGGCCGCTGGGTGCTCGCCTGCGCCGTCCTCGCGTCCGGCATGGCGATGCTGGACGGCACGGTGGTGAACGTCGCCCTGCCCACGCTCGGCCGCGACCTGGACACCTCGCTCGCGTCCCTGCAGTGGGTCGTCAACGCCTACATGCTCACGCTCTCGGCCCTGCTGCTGCTCGGCGGAGCGCTCGGCGACCGCATCGGCCGGCGGCGCACCCTGGTCATCGGTGTCGTGTGGTTCGCCCTCGCATCCGCCCTGTGCGGGCTCGCGCAGGACGCGGGGATGCTCATCGCGGCGCGGGCCCTGCAGGGCATCGGCGGCGCGCTGCTCACGCCGGGTTCGCTCGCCCTGGTGCGTACGTCGTTCCGGCCGCAGGACCAGGCGCGTGCGGTGGGCGCGTGGTCGGGGCTCGGCGGGGTCGCGGGCGCCATCGGTCCTTTCCTGGGCGGCTGGCTGATCGACGGTCCCGGCTGGCGGTGGATCTTCCTGATCAACGTGCCGCTGGCCGCGCTCGTGCTCTTCGCGGTCCGCCATGTGCCGGAGAGCCGGGCCGAGGGCGCCACGGACAAGCCGTTCGACGTGACGGGGGCGTGCCTTGCGGCGGTGTTCCTCGCGGGCATCAGCTTCGCGCTGATCGGCGCCTCGGGAGACTCCTCGAAGGCGGCCCTCCTGCCGGGTCTCGGCGGACTCGCGGCGGGCGTCGCCTTCGTCGTGGTCGAGCACCGCCGCCGCAACCCGATGCTGCCGCTCTCCCTCTTCCGCTCCCGCCTGTTCAGCGCGGCCAACGTCATGACGCTGTGCCTGTACGCGGCCATCGGCGGGCTCTTGTTCATGCTGCCGGTGCAGTTGCAGACGACGCTCGGCTACGACGCGCTGCAGGCGGGCACCGCGACGCTCCCGATCACGGTCCTGATGCTGCTGCTCTCGGCCGCGGCGGGCGATCTGTCGCGGCGGGTCGGCCCCACCCTGCCGCTGGTCGCCGGTCCGTTGATCGCGGGCGCCGGTGCGCTCCTGATGCTGCGGATCGAGCCGGGCGCCGCGTACGTCACGGAGGTCCTGCCCGCGGTCGTCGTACTCGGCCTGGGGATGAGCCTGTTCGTGGCTCCGCTGACGGCGACGGTCCTCGCCTCGGTCGACGCCGGGCGCGCGGGCCTGGCGAGCGGCGTGAACAACACCGCGGCGCGGGTGGCCCAGATGCTCGTCGTCGCCGCGCTGCCGCTTGCGGTGGGCCTTTCCGGGACGGCGTACGCGGATCCCGACGCGCTGAACACGGCGTTCGGCAAGGCGGCCGTGGGCTGCGCGGGCCTGTTCGTCCTCGCGGCGGCAGCGGCGGCGGTCTTCATCCGCCCGCGGCCCGCCTCCTGGCACGAGGACGCGGGGAACACGCCGCGCTGCAAGTCCCATCTGGGCGTCAACGCACCGCCGTTGGAGCCGGGAAAGGACTGTGCGGGATGACGCGAGTGTGCGGGATGACGGCCGTGCCCGAGGGACCGGCTGTCAGAGCGCCACCTCGGGAGCGTCGCGCACGAACAGCGTGACCGACACACTCTCCTTGAAGCCGTTGCGCCGCATCAGCGCGGCGGACGCCGTGTTGCGCGACTCGACATCGGTCACGACGGCCGTGGCACCGGCGGCGGTCAATGTCGCGCAGCAGGCCTGCACCAAGTGGCTGGCGACGCCCTGCCCCTGGTAGGCGGGGGCGCTGGCGATCCACTCCAGGTTCCCCCAGTCCGCACGCTGGTCGAATCCCATCGAGCCGAGGACGAACCCGGCGAGAGCGTCACCGTCGAGCGCCACCCAGCAGGAGGAGGCATCGGCGTCCATGTGCCCGGCGATCGCCGAAAGGGACCAGGACGTGTACGGCTTCACCGAGGTGTCGTACAGCTCGCGCCCCAGGGCGAGGACGTCGGCCAGATGGGTGGGGGCCATCCGTTCGAGGACGATCGGGGACCGCTGGTGAGCGGCGGCGGCTGACATGGGACCTCCCGGGTGACGGACGCCGGGGCCCGCACGGGGGCGGGGCTGTGACCGGCTGCTTCTCACGCTATGAGGGCCCGGGGAGTCGCGCACGCCAGGAACGGCGGCCACGGCGCCCCCCGGCTGAACCGAGGAGCCCTTTAGCAGACTGCTGTCGCGAGCGCCTATCGTGGTGCGCATGTCCGCTCCTGAGCTGATCCGCATCGTCTCCCGTTCCTCTCCCATGGCGCTGGCCCAGGTGGAGCGCGTACGCGCCGAACTCGCCGCGCTGCATCCCGGGATCCGCACCGAGGTCGTACCGGTCACGACCTCCGGCGACCGGTGGATGGGGGACCTCGCGAAGCTCGGCGGCAAGGGCGCGTTCACCAAGGAGGTCGACGCGGCGCTGCTCGCCGGCGAGGCGGACCTCGCGGTGCACTGCGTCAAGGACGTACCGGCGGACCGGCCGCTTCCGGCGGGCACCACCTTCGCCGCGTTCCTCAAGCGGGACGACATCCGCGACGCGCTCATCCACCCCGGCGGCCTCACCCTGGACGAGCTGCCCGCGGGAACCCGCATCGGCACCTCGTCGGTGCGGCGCATCGCTCAACTCGCTGCGTCACACCCGGAGTTGGAGTGCGTGCCGATGCGCGGGAACGCCGGGCGCCGGATGGAGAAGCTGGCCGCGGGCGACGCGGACGCGCTGCTGCTCGCGGTGTCCGGCCTTGAGCGCATCGACCGTATGGACGTGGTCACCGAGGTCCTGTCGGTGGAGACGATGTGCCCGCCGATCGGCGCGGGGATCCTGGCACTTCAGTGCCGCGAGGACGACACGGAGACCATCGACGCCGTGTCGGGCCTCGGCGACCCCGAGGCCTGGCGGGAGGCCACCGCCGAGCGCATGTTCCTGCACGTCCTTCAGGGGCACTGCAACTCCCCCATCGCCGGGTACGCGCGCTGCGAGCGGGGCGGCGAACTGTCGCTGCGCGCCCGCGTCTTCACCCCGGACGGCAAGACGGTCCTCAACGCCCACGAATGGGCGGGGCCGCTCGATCCGGCGACGCTCGGCACGTCCGTGGCAGTGACGCTGCTGCGCCAGGGCGCCCGCGAGCTGATCGACTCGATCGCGCACTGAAAGCACCGCCGGGGCTGCCGGTGCTGAACTGACGGCACCGACAGCGCTCATACGACGGTGACCTGCACGCCGACGGCGGCGATGGCGTCGAGTTCGTCCCCGGGCGCACCGGCGTCGGTGACCAGGGTGTGCACGCCGGCCGTCGGGCAGATCTTGGCGAACGTCGCCCTGCCGATCTTGGTGTGGTCGGCGACCACGACGGTGCGGCTGCTGTGGCCGGCGAAGGCGCGGTCGGTGGCCGCCTCCAACTGGTCGTGCGTGGTGCACCCGTGGACGGCGCTGATGCCGTCCACGCCGAGGAACGCGATGTCCGTGTGGTGGTCGGCGAGGGTCTTCTCGGCGATGGGGCCGACCAGTTCGTAGCTCTCGCTGCGGGCGGTGCCGCCGACCACGATCAGGGTGACGGTCGGGCGCAGGACGAGGGCGGCCGCGATGTTGACGGCGTTCGTGACGATCGTGACGGGCCCGCGGTCGGCGAGCAGACGGGCCACTTCCGTGGTGGTGCTGCCACCGGTGAGACCGACCACCGCACCGGCGGGGACCAGGTGGGCGGCGGCCCGCGCGATGGCCTGTTTCTGCGGGGAGCGCTGACCGACCCGGTGCCGCAGCGGCACCTCGATGCTCAGGCCGCCGAGGACCGCTCCCCCGTGCGTGCGCTCCAGGAGCCGCTGGTCGCTCAACTGCCGCAGGTCACGGCGCACGGTGGCCTGCGAGACCCGAAGGATCCGGGACAACTGCGCGACGTCCGCGCTGCCTTGGGCAGCGACATGCTCAAGTATCCGCGCCTGGCGGTCGCTTCTCAGCACTGGTCGAGCATAAGCCGGGACGACCGGCCCGAGCAGAGTCCCGCAGGATTGATGCGCGTTTTTGCTCAAGTGCGTCACGTGCTTCTCAGTCCTCTCCTCTTGACATGACTGAAACTGCTCGATTAACTCCCTGGCACGCCGATGCCGAGCACTCGGCGCAGAGGTACGCCCAGCCGGTAGTTGGCCTCGGCCATGAGCCCGGACTGAGTCGCCAGGACCCTTTTCCGTGTCCGAGGCGGGGACGTGCCCTCGGACATCTGGAGCTCCTCGATGAGCCTCAATCGTGTTCTGCGCAGGGGCATCGCCGCGTCCGCGGCGCTCACGGCCACCGCCGCCGCCTGCCTGCTCGCCCCGTCGACGGCGTCCGCGGGCGCAGCCGCCGCCGAACTGCCACCACCGCATGCCGGGTTCGACTACCAGATAGGCGGCGCGTACACGCCGCCCGCCGGGGTCGAGATCGTCAGCCGCGACCGAGCGGCCGCCCCCGCGCCCGGCCTGTACAACATCTGCTACCTCAACGCCTTCCAGGCCCAGCCCGGGGCCGAGGGGGACTGGGACCCCGACCTGCTGCTGCGGGACGCCGACGGCGACGTCGTGTACGACGGCGAGTGGGGCGAGGCCGTCCTGGACATCCGCACCGCGGGCAAGCGCGAGCGCATCGCCGCCAAGGTCGGCGGCTGGATCGACGGCTGTGCCGACAAAGGCTTCCAGGCCGTCGAGCCGGACAACTACGACACCTTCACGCGCTTCCCTGACCTGCTGACGGCCGATCAGGCCATGTCCTACGTCGCGCTGCTGTCCACGCACGCCCACGAACAGGGCCTGGCCGCCGCGCAGAAGAACACTCCCCAGCTGGCGGGCGAGCGCGAGCGGACCGGGCTCGACTTCGCCGTCGCCGAGGAGTGCGGCGCGTACGACGAGTGCGGGGAGTACACCTCCGCGTTCGGTGACGACGTCCTGGTCATCGAGTACACGGACAGCGGTCTGCGCAAGGCCTGTTCGGGCTGGGGCGAGCGGCTGAGCATCGTGCGCCGCGACGTCGCCGTGTCGCCCGCGGGCAGCAGCGGATACGTACGCCGGACCTGCTGAACCGCCGTCATCCGCGTAGCCGTGCCGCGCGGGCCTCCCCGGCGCGCAGATCGCCCCGGAACCGGGCGTCGCGCCCCACTCCCCCGCCATGGACGTTCCGTCGATGGACCCTTCGCGCCGCGGGCGCACCCCGATCCCCCCTGGAGGCAGTGATGACCGCAGGAACCCGAGCGCCGGGAAGACCCTCGCGGCGCAGTCTGCTGCGCGCGGGCGGCGCGGCGGCACTGGCGGCGGGCGGGGGCGCGCTGGCCGGCTGCGGCACGGGGCCCGCCGACGGGGTCGGCCCCGACGGGCGGGTGACCATTCAGCTGTGGCACGGGCAGACGGACACCGCGGCCAAGGTGCTCAAGGGCCTGGTCGCCCGCTTCCACGCCGCTCATCCGGACATCCGCGTCGACCTGGGCGGCGGTGTGCTCGCCGACGCGATGCTGCAGAAGGTCACCGCCGCGCTCGCCTCGGGCTCGTACCCCGATGTCGCCTACGTCTTCGGCTCCGACCTGGCCAGCGTCGCCCGGAGCCCCCAGGTCGTCGACCTGACCTCACATGTGCGCGAAGGGCCGACGCCGTGGCGCGACTTCTGGGCACCGGCCCGGCAGGCCGTCACCGTCAACGGCCGGGTCCGGGCGGTGCCCGCGGTCCTGGACTGCCTCGCCGTGGTCTGCAACAAGAAGCTGTTCGCTCAGGCCGGAATCGATCTGCCCGAGGCGGGCTGGACCTGGCGGGAGTTCACCGACACCGCGCGCCGCCTGACCGATGCCTCCAAGGGACGGTTCGGCACCGGCTGGCCCGGCACCGGCGACGAGGACACCGTGTGGCGGATGTGGCCGATGGTGTGGGACCTGGGCGGCGACGTGATCGCCGACGACGGGCACGGCATCGGCTTCGCGAAGGAGGGCGTACGCGCCCTTGAGGTCGTGCGGGACCTGGCGCGCGACAAGAGCGTCTACGTCGATCCCAAGCCCGGCAGCGAGCAGATGTACCAGGTCTTCCTGTCCGGGCGGATGGGCATGGTGCCCACAGGACCCTGGCAGCTTCCGGACATCACGCAGGCCGAGGTCGACTACCACGTGGTGCCCCTGCCCAGCTTCAGCCGCCGCCCCCTGACCATCTCGGGGCCCGACACGTGGACGGTCTTCGACAACGGCTCGGCCAGGACGGAGGCGGCCCGCACCTTCGTCACCTGGCTCAACCAGCCCGGCCAGGACAGCCGTTGGGCCGTCGAGGCGGGCAGCCTTCCGCTGAGCCGCCGCAGCCAGGACCGTCCGGCCTGGCGCGAGCACGCCGACCGGATGCCGGGCCTTCCGGTGTTCACCGAGGCGGTCGCATCGGCGCGGGTGCGTCCCGTGCACGCCGCCTACCCCCGCATCTCCCAGTCCCTCGGGCAGGCGGTCGTCTCCGTGCTGCTCGGCCGCAAAAGCCCCGCCGACGCGGTGCGCTCCTGCGCCGAAGAGGCCAACGCCGCCCTGCTGATCCCGCGTTGAGGACGTTGAGGACACCGCCATGCCGTCACTTCCCCGCCCCCTGACCCTGCCGCCCGACACCTCCGGCCGACGTGCCCTGCGCCGCCGGCGCCGCGGCGAGACCGCCACCGCCTGGGCCTTCGTCTCCCCCGCGGTGCTCGTCATCCTCGGCCTGAGCGTGCTGCCTGTCGTGTGGTCGCTGCTCCTGTCCTTCCAGGCCAACGACCTGGTCACGCCGAGCCGCTGGGTGGGCCTCGACAACTACCGTGCCCTGTCGCAGGACCCGCACTTCAGCCAGGCCGTGCGCAACACCCTGCTCTACACCTTGTTGTACGTGCCCTTGAGCATCGCCATCGGACTTGCCCTCGCCCTCGCGCTGAACCGGCGGATCCGCTTCGTCGGCCTGTACCGCACCTTGTTCTTCGTGCCGTTCGTCATCTCGGCCACCGCCCAGGGCGTGCTGTTCTCGTTCATCCTCGACCCCGACTTCGGCGCGGCCAACTCCGTCCTTCACCACCTGGGGATCTCGCCCCAGGGCTTCCTCACCGACTCGTCGCAGGCGCTGTTCGTGCTGGTCGCCATCACCCTGTGGAGCGGCACCGGACTGTGCACCGTCATCTACCTGGCCGCGCTGCAGGACGTGGACCAGTCTCTGATCGAGGCCGCCCGCCTGGACGGCGCGGGGCGCAGGCACCTGCTGCGGCACGTGACGCTGCCCGCACTCTCCCCGGTCAGCGTGTTTCTGCTGCTGTGGCAGACCATCCAGTCCCTTCAGGTCTTCGACCTCGTCTATGTGACCACCAAGGGCGGGCCCCTCGGCTCGACCACGGTGATCGTCTACTTCATCTGGGAGCAGGCCTTCAAGAACTTCACCGCCGGGTACGGCGCCGCGGCCGCCTACGTCCTGGCGCTCGCCCTGTTCGTCGTGGCCGCCGTGCTGCGCGTGGTCCGTGGCCGTGAGCGCACCCTTCGTACGAAAGCAGCCGCCTGATGACCGCGACCACCACCGCGCCCGGAACCACCGCACGCCGGGCTTCCGAGCCCGCCACTGTGCGCCAACGCCGCCTCCGGCTGCCCTTCAGCGCCTGGCACGTGCTGCTCGCCCCGCTGGCGCTGCTCTTCGCGGTGCCGCTGCTCTGGCTGCTCCTGAGCTCGGTGATGAGCAACGCGGAGATCAACCGCTTCCCGCCCGCGCTGTGGCCCTCGGGCATCGACCTGGGCGGCTACCGCTATGTCCTTGGCAACGCCATGTTCCCGCGCTGGCTGATGAACTCGGCGATCGTCTCCGCCGTCGCCGTCGCATCGAACCTCGTCTTCGGCGCGCTCGGCGGCTACGCGTTCGCGCGGATGCGCTTCCGCGGCTCGCGGGCACTGCTCGTGCTGATGCTCGCGACCATGGCGGTGCCCTTCCAACTGACGATGATCCCCACCTTCCTGGTGATGAAGAAGCTGGGCCTGATCGACACCCTGGGCGCGCTGATCGTGCCCTCCCTCGTCACGCCGTTCGCGGTGTTCCTGCTGCGGCAGTTCTTCCTCTCCCTGCCCAGGGAGCTGGAGGAGGCCGCCTGGATCGACGGCTGTTCGCGGCTGCGGGTCCTCTGGGCGATCGTGCTCCCGCTGGCGCGGCCCGCGCTTGCCACGGTGGCCGTGCTGACCTTCCTCACCACGTGGAACGACCTGACGTGGCCGCTGATCGCGATCAACCACGACACCCAGTACACGCTGCAGCTGGGTCTCACCACCTTCCAGGGGCAGCACCACACCCGCTGGTCCGCGGTGATGGCGGGCAACGTCATCACCGTCCTTCCGGTCCTGCTCGCGTTCCTCGTCGCGCAGAAGGCCTTCATCCGCTCGGTCACCTCCAGCGGCCTCAAGGGCTGACCTTCTCCGCCCCTCCCCCTCACCTCGCCCTCTCTCCCGCACGATCCGAAGGAACTCGATGCCCCACTCGTACGACCTGCTCGTCATCGGGGACGCCAACCCCGATGTGATCCTGGGCCCGCTGACCGGCCCGCTCGCCTTCGGCCAGCGCGAACAGCTCGTCGACGCCGGGGCACTGACCCTCGGCGGCTCGGCCGCGATCATGGCGTGCGGGGCCGCGCGCCTGGGCCTGAAGGTGGCCTTCGCCGGGCGTGTGGGCGACGACGACGCGGGCCGCTACCTGCGCGACGCGCTCGCCGCCCGCGGCGTCGACACCCGCGCCCTGCGTCTGGACGCCTCCCGGCCGACGCCGCTCACGGTCGTGCTCACCCAGGGCGAGGACCGCGCCATCCTCACCTCTCCGGGCACCCTGACCGCCGTCAGCGGCGACGACGTACCGTCCGAACTGCTCGCCGACGCCCGCCACGTCCACGCCGCCTCGTACTTCCTTCAGCCCCGCCTCGCCGCCGACCTGCCCCAGCTGCTGCGCACCGCGCGATGGCACGGCGCGAGCACATCCCTGGACACCCAGGACGACCCGTCGGGGCGGTGGGAGCCGGGGGCCCTCGAAACGGTCCTCGCCGAGACCGACATCCTGCTGCCCAACGCCCAAGAGGCCCTGCGGTTGGCCGGGCTGTCGTCCGGCACCCCGCAGCAGGCAGCCGAACTGCTCGCCGCGCGCGTCCCGTTGGCCGTCGTCAAGAACGGTGCCGAGGGTGCCTTGTGCCACAACGGCCACACTCTGCTCACCGCGCCGGGCCTCCCCATGGCCCCCGTCGACACCGTCGGCGCCGGAGACAGCTTCGACGCCGGGTTCATCGCCGCCCTCCTCGACGGACGGTCCCCGTACGAGGCACTGCGGTTCGCCGTCACCTGCGGATCCCTGTCCACCCGCGCTCACGGCGGCACCGCGGCCCAGCCCACGCGGGACGAAGTCCTCGCCCACACCACCCCGAGCGGAGCGCACGCCTCATGAACCACCCCAAGATCGCCTTCATCGGTGCGGGCAGCGTCGTCTTCACCCAAGGCCTGCTCGCCGACCTCTTCGCCTTCCCCGATCTGAAGGGCGCCCACATCGCCCTGCACGACATCGACCCCGAACGCCTGACCACCGCACAGGCCGCGGCCGACCACATCGCCGGACACCTCGGCGCGCACGCCACCGTCACCAGCCACGCCGACCGCCGCGCGGCCCTGGCAGGCGCGGACTTCGTCATCAACATCGTGCAGGTCGGCATGGGCGAGGCCACCCGCACCGACTTCGAGGTCCCCGCCCGCCACGGGGTGCGCCAGACCATCGGCGACACCCTCGGCATCGGCGGCATCTTCCGTGCGCTGCGGACCTTCCCGCTCCTGAAGGCACTCGGCGAGGACATCGCCGAACTGTGCCCCGATGCCTGGCTCCTGAACTACACCAACCCCATGGCCATGAACGTCCAGTACCTCACGCAGGCCACAGGGCTGACCCGGGTGGTGGGCCTGTGCCACTCCGTGTACTGGACCATGCGGGACCTGGCCGAGCTGGTGGACGTCCCGTACGAGGAGATCACCTACCTGGCGGCGGGCGTCAACCACCAGGCGTGGGTGCTGAGGTTCGAGCACCAGGGCAGCGACCTCTACCCCCGGCTGGACGAACTGATCGCCCAGGACGCGCAGTTGCGGCGCCGGGTCCGCGTCGACATGTACCGGCGGCTCGGCCACTACCCCACCGAGACCAGCGAGCACTCCTCCGAGTACGTGCCCTGGTACCTGCACCACGACAGCGAGATCGAGCGCCTGCGCCTGCCGATCGGCGCCTACCTCGGCATCGTCGACGAGAACGTCGCCGCCTACCACCACACGCGCGACGCCCTGGCCGCCGGTGAACCCCTCACCGTCGAGGGCACCATGGAGTACGCCCCTCAGATCATCCACAGCATCGTGACCGGCACCCCGCGCACCGTCTACGGCAACGTCCCCAACCACGGCCTGATCGACAACCTCCCGGACCACGGGGTGGTCGAAGTCCCCTGCCTCGTCGACGCCTCCGGCATCCAGCCCACCCGCGCGGGATCCCTGCCCCCGCAGCTGGCCGCGCTCAACCGCACCTACCTCAGCATGAACGACCTGGTCGTCCGGGCCGCCGTCGACGACGAGCCACGCCACATCCGGCACGCGGCGATGACCGACCCGGCCACCGCCGCGGCTCTTCCCGTGGAACAGATCTGGCGGCTGTGCGACGACATGGTCCGCGCCCACGGGGACCGGCTCCAGCCCTCCCTGCGCCGGCTCCTGGGCGACTGAGGAGCCAGTCATCGGCCCGGCAGCCCACCCCTCGCATCCCATGGACACAGAAGGCACCCCCATGTCACTCACCCATCAGGAAATCGACACACAGCCGCAGTGCTGGGAGTACGCCCTGAGGCAACTTCCCGAATACGCGCAGGCCTTGCCCGTCAAGGGCGAGCGCGTCGCCGTGATCGGCTGCGGTACGTCGCTGTTCATGGCCCAGGCCTACGCCCATCTGCGGGAGGACCTGGGGCACGGCCCCACCGACGCGTTCCCCGCATCAGCGGCCCGGCTGGACCGTCCCTACGACCGCATCCTGGCCCTCACTCGCTCCGGCACCACCACCGAGATCCTCACCGCCCTCGGGACGGCCCCCTCCTCCACACGGGTCACCACCGTCACGGCGGTCCCCAGGTCGCCTGCCGCGCGCGCCGCCGACGAGGTGATCATCCTCGACCACGCCGACGAGCGGTCCGTCGTGCAGACACGCTATCCGACCACGCAACTGGCGCTGCTGCTCGCCCACTTGGGCCACGACCTCGGCCAGGCGCTGGCCGACGTGCCCTTGGCCCTGAGCGCACCGCTGGATCCGCGGCTGCTCGCGGCGGAGCAGATCACCTTCCTCGGCGACGGCTGGCACGCCGGGCTCGCGCACGAGGCGGCGCTCAAGGTGCGGGAGGCAGCGGCGCATTGGACGGAGTCCTACCCGGTGATGGAGTACCGCCACGGCCCCATGGCGGTGGCCGGTCCCGGGCGGGCCGTGTGGAGCCTGTCCCCGCTGCCCGCTGATCTCGCCGCCGCCATCGAGGCCACCGGCGCGCATCTGCGCGGCCCGGAGTTCGATCCGCTCGCGGAGCTGGTCCTCGCCCAGCGCCTGGCCGTGCGGCTCGCCGAGAACGCGGGACGCGACCCGGACCGGCCGGCGCACCTGACCCGCTCGGTCGTCCTGGCCTGACGCCTGACGGTCGGCCTGGCCTCACCTTCATCTGCTGCTCCTGACCGTCGGGCCTGGCCTGGCCGTGGAGGTCTCGGCAGACGTACGTAAGATCGACATCGCGTCATATTTCGCCACGGTCTTCGTGACGCGTCGCTCCGGCGGCTCCCTCACCGGCTGCCGCCCTGAACGAAAGTCTTCGATGCACCGCCCGTACCACCCGTACCGCCTGTACCGCTCGCGCCCGGTCCGCCTGGCCGCCTGTGCCGCCGCCGCCCTGGTCCTGTCCGCCGCCTGCACCACCGCCGACGGCAAGGACACCCCGGCCACGGACGGGGCGGACTCCGTGCGCGCGCCGAAGGCCGACGCCGTCTTCGACTACCAGCTCGGCGGACCCTACGCCCCGGACGACGCCGTACGGGCGGTCTCCCGCGACCGCTCCGCCGAGCCGGCCAAGGGCCTGTACAACGTGTGCTACGTCAACGCCTTCCAGACCCAGCCGGGCGACGCCATCACCTGGTGGAAGAAGAAGCACCCCGACCTGCTCCTGAAGGACGACGACGGCTCCCTGGTGGTCGACGACGACTGGGAGGAGCCGCTCCTGGACATCTCCACGCCCGCCAAGCGCCGGGAGCTGATGGACGTCGTCGGGCCGTGGATCGACGGCTGCGCGAAGTCGGGCTTTGACGCCGTCGAGCCCGACAACCTGGACTCCTACGAGCGTTCCGACGACCTCCTCATGCCAGAACACGCCGCCGCCTTCGCCAAGTTGCTGGCCGAGCGGGCCCACAGCCGCGGCCTTGCCATCGCCCAGAAGAACACCACCGACCTCCTCCCCGAGCGCGGCAGGATCGGGTTCGACTTCGCCGTCGTCGAGGAGTGCGCGGCGTACAAGGAGTGCGGCGACTTCGCCGATGCCTACGACGACAAGGTCTTCGCCGTCGAGTACACGCGCAAGGACTACGGCAACGCATGCGACGCCTGGGGCCCTCGCCTGTCCATCACGCTGCGCGACCGCGACGTCAGCCCCAGGGGCGCGAAGGGATACGTCTTCGCGCAGTGCTGAGGGCCCGCTCCTGACGGTTTCACCCTCAGCCCTCAGTCACCCGCAGCCCTCAGCCCTTGACCGCTTCCGCGATCCGCAGGGCCGCCTGGGGCGGTGTGAGGTGTGTGGTGTCGATGACCTCGGCCTCCTCGTGCAGCCAGGTGCGGGCCGCCTCCGCGTAGGGCTCCAGGTAGTCGAGGCGGAACTGTGAGGGGCCCATGACCTCGTCCCCCTCGATGCGCCCGCGGAGGGTGTCCTGGTCGGCGTGGAGGACGAAGTGCTTTACCGGGATGGCGTGTTGGGCGAGGCCCGCGCTGATCTCACGCCAGTACTGCTCCACCAGGACGGTCATGGGCATCACGAGGGTGCCTCCCGTGTAGTCGAGCACGTGCCGGGCGGTCTCGACGACGAGCGGACGCCACGGCGGCCAGTGCTGGAAGTTGCCCGTCCACGGCAACACGGGCTTGATGTCCATCAGTGTCTCGCCGACCTTCTCGGCGTCGAACACCCGGGAATCCGGGAGGAGCTGCTGCACGAGCGCGCTCGTCGTCGTCTTGCCTGCGCCGTAAGTGCCGTTGAGCCATACGATCATGGGTCCCGACGCTAGTGGCGTCCGGGCCGCGGGCAGCGGTCGATCACGTCACAGATCTGGAACAGCGCGGGAGACGGGGCTGCGTGACCCCTCCCCGGCTCCGCCGCCGGTTGCTTAGGCTGGTGGAGGCAGCGCCCCGGCCGTCCGTCGTCAAGGGCCCTGCTCGCCGAAGTACCGATCCCCGAACCGGGACCGGGTCCACCGCACGAGCAGGGAGGCAACCGTGCCGCAGCGCGCCACGCCCCTCCCCGCTGCCCGGGACTCGCGGGCCTCGTGGGCCATCGCGCTCGCCTCCGCGGCGTTGCTCTCGCTCGTCACGCTGTTCGTCCCCTCGGCGTCGCTCTCCTCCCTGACGCCGCAGCCCCAGGCCCCGTCGGCCGCCGCCGAATGGTGTGGCCATCCGCAGGGCCAGCCCGCGCCGCACGCCGCCCTCCTGAACACACCCGCGGTCCGCGGTACGCCTCCCGACGCGTCCCCCTTCCCCCACCCCGGGCTGATCACGGCGACGGCGACCGATCCGGCGTCACACCGCAGCCTCGGCGGACCGGACCAGGCACGCGCGCAGGCCCCGTCCGTCACCCGGCGTTCCGACGGACCGGCCGCGCCCCGTGGCCCTCCGAGTGCTCCGCGCAGCGACATCACCCTCGTCAGCGCCTGACCCGTCCGCGCACCGCGTGCGAGGCGGTCGGGCAGCTGCCCCTTCGTCCTGCCGTGGAGCACTTTCATGTCTCAGACCACATCCCGCGCGCCCTTGTGGCGTGCGCTGTTCGCACTCGCGGTGATCGCCGCGTCCCTGGCCATCGCCCTCACCCAATCCGCCCGCCTGGGTCTCGACCTGCGGGGCGGCACCCAGATCGTCCTGGAGACCAAGGACTCCCCCGACCGGAAGATCAAGGCAGGTCCACAGGCCACCGACCGCGCCCTGGAGGTGCTGCGCCAGCGCGTGGACGCGCTCGGCGTGTCCGAGCCGAGCCTGTCCCGCTCGGGCGACCACCGCATCATCGTCGAGCTGCCGGGAGTCCAGGACCCCCGCGAGGCGGCCGCCGTGATCGGCCGTACCGCTCAGTTGACGGTCCATCCCGTCTCCGGCGTCACCGACCGCGCCCCGGCGGGCGACGGCCGCACCGCCGACGACGGGTCGCGCACGCTCCCCGACCCCGACCAGAAGGGCACCTACCTGCGGCTCGGGGCGACCGCGTTGACGGGTGACGGCGTGAAGGACGCCGATGCCGCCTTCGACCAGCAAGGGATGGCCGGCTGGACCGTCGGCCTGACCTTCAGGGAGGACGCGAGCGGCGACTGGGCGCGCATCACCGGTGCCGCCGCCTGCGCCGCCCAGGGTTCGCCCGAGCGGCGCGTGGCCATCGTCCTCGACGACAAGGTCATCTCCGCACCGGGCATGAACCCCGAAGTGCCGTGCGACACCGGCATCACCGGCGGGGACACGCGTATCACCGGCGGGTTCTCCCACGAGCAGGCCAGGGACCTGGCCGCGCTGGTGAAGGGCGGCGCCCTGCCGGTGCCCGTCGACGTCGTCGAACAGCGGACGGTCGGCGCGACGCTCGGTGCCGACGCCATCGCCGCGTCGACACAGGCGGCGCTCATCGGCCTCGCGCTGACCGCGCTGTTCATCACGGTCGTCTACCGGCTCCTCGGAGCGCTCGCCACCCTCGCGCTCGCGCTGTACGGACTCATCTCGTACGCGGCTCTCGTCGCCCTGGGGGCCACGCTCACGCTGCCGGGTCTCGCCGGCTTCGTCCTGGCGATCGGCATGGCGGTCGACGCGAACGTGCTCGTCTTCGAACGGGCCCGTGAGGAGTATCTCGGCGCACGGACGAAGTCGCTCGACAAGCCACTGGCCTGCGGATTCCGCAAGGCGTGGAGTGCGGTCGTCGACTCCAACATCACCACGCTGCTCGCCGCTGGCCTGCTGTTCTTCTTCGCCACCGGACCCGTCAAGGGGTTCGGTGTGACGCTGTCCATCGGTGTCGTCGCGTCGATGGTGTCGGCGCTCGTCGTCACCCGTGTGCTCGCCGAATTCGCCGTACGGCGACGCTCGGTGCGCAAGCGGCCCGGCATCACCGGCATCACCTCGACGGGGCGTGTGCGCGCGTGGCTGGCGCGGCGAGACCCGCAGATCGTGCGGCACCGCAGGCGCTGGCTCGGCGTCAGCGTGCTGCTCGTGGTGGTCGCGATCGCGGGGATCGCCCTGCGCGGTCTCGCCTTCGGCGTGGAGTTCACGGGCGGGCGGCTCGTCGAGTACTCCACGAGCCGGCCGGTCGACGTGGACACGGCCCGGACCGTCGTGGCCGACGCCGGTTTCCCCCGTGCCGTGGTCCAGGAGTCCGGCGACGGTGACATCTCCGTACGCACGGGTGAACTCTCCGACGACGAACAGCACACCATCAAGCGCGCGCTGGAGAGGCCGGGGGGCGACGTCGGTGTCGAGCGCGACGAGATGATCGGCCCGAGCCTCGGTGACGAGCTACGGGTGAAGGCGTTGATCGCGCTGGGGATCGCCGTCGCCGCGCAGCTCATCTATCTGAGCGTGCGGTTCCGGTGGACGTTCGCCGCGGCGGCCGTGAGCGCGATGGTGCACGACGTACTGGTCGTGGTGGGCCTGTTCGCCTGGCTCGGCAAGCCGGTGGACAGCGTCTTCCTCGCCGCGCTGCTCACCGTCATCGGCTACTCGGTCAATGACACCGTCGTCGTCTTCGACCGCGTGCGGGAGGCGCGGCGCCGCGATCCCCGCATGGACCTGGAGCGCACCGCGAACAGGGCCGTCCTCCAGACCCTGCCGCGCACCGTCAACACCGGCATGGGGGCGCTCTTCATCCTCGCCGCGCTGACCGTGCTCGGCGGGGACTCGCTCGGCGACTTCTCGCTGGCGCTGATCGCGGGCGTGGTGATCGGCACGGTGTCCACCGTGTTCACCGCGGTGCCGACGGCGGTGACGCTGGAGCGGCGCCGTCCTCCGCGGGAGCCGCGCCGTGATCGCGGGCGGTCTGCCGGGGGCGGGAAGGGGCAGAGTCCCCTCGATGCGCGGCGCGCGGCACGGGAGGACACCGGCGCCGTCGTCTGAGCGATGTTCAGCGGAGTGGTTGCGGGCCTCCGTACTCGCTCATCGCGTCGATGAGCCAGCGCGCGAGGTAGTCGGCGAAGGAGGCCCGCGGGAGCAGGCGGTACGTCGGCGCGTCGTCGGTCTGCCAGAGCAGTGCCGCGACGGGGCCCACCGTGGTCGACACCGCTCGGCCAGGGCCGAAGGCTCGTGGATGCAGGTCCAGCGGGCAGCCCTTCTCCAGCACCTGCCGGGCGGCCAGGCCGGTCAGCTCCAGCGTGGTGCGGTTCGCCGAGACGTCCACCACGGAGCCCGGGTCACCGCCCAGGGCCTCCCTCAACTCCGCTGCCACGACGGCACCTTCGGCCTGGGAGAGGACGAGCCACTCGTCCGGGCCGAGCCACAGGACCGTGTGTGCTTCGGATGCGCTGGTGCGACCGCACTCGCGCGGGAGCGGCGCCCCCAGGACCTCCCCGATGCGGCCGGCCGCTTCGGTGGCGGGGGCGACCGCATCGGTGGCGGGGTCGACGCGCAGATTCACCATGGTGACGTACGGCCGCTCGGTCAGCCGCACGCCGCGGGCGCCCGTGACCGTGGCGGTGCGCATCCGCTCTGCCAGATGTGCCAGCGGGCTGCGGCGCAGGCCCGTCAGGCCGGTGGCATCGGTCGGCTCAGCCATCTCGCTTGGTCCCTTCGGGGTCGTAGAGCACGGAGTCGGCCACCAGGACGGGCACCAGGTCATCGCCCACCGGGGCGATGAGGGTCTCGCCGATCCTTGCCCGTCCGTCGGCGACGAGGGCGAGGGCGAAGGGGCGGCCGAGGGCCGGGCTGTGGTAACTGGACGTGACGTGGCCGAGCATCGGCACCGGCCCGGACTCGGGGGTCAAGGGCACGCCCTGAGCAATGAGTTGAGAGCCTTCGGGGAGGCGGGTGCTGCGGTCGCTCGGCAGCAGACCGACCAGCTGCTTGCGGTCGGTGCGGGCCGTGTCCGCGCGCGTGTAGGACCGGTTTCCGACGAAGTCCTTCCGCCGCGAGACCACCCAGGACATGCCCGCGTCCTGTGGTGTGACGGTGCCGTCGGTGTCCTGCCCGACGATGATGAAGCCCTTCTCGGCCCGGAGGACGTGCATGGTCTCGGTGCCGTACGGCGTGATGTCGTACGGCTGCCCGGCCTCGTGCACCTGCTCCCAGACCGCGAGGCCGTACCACGCGGAGACGTTGATCTCGTAGGCGAGTTCGCCGGAGAAGGAGATGCGGCAGACGCGGGCCGGAACGCCGGACGCGAGGGTGGTCTCGCGGAAGGCCATGAACGGGAAGGCGTCGTTCGACAGGTCGATGGCGGGCGCGAGTTCGGCGACGACCTGGCGCGACCGGGGGCCCACGACGGCGATCGTCGACCACTGTTCGGTCACCGAGGTGCAGTGGACGTCGAGTTCGGGCCACTCGGTCTGCAGCCACTCCTCCAGCCAGTCCAGGACATGCGCGGCGCCACCGGTCGTGGTGGTCATGAAGTAGCGGCCCTCGTCGAGACGCAGCGTCACACCGTCGTCGAAGATCATCCCGTCGGGCTTGCACATGACGCCGTACCGGGCCATGCCGGGCTTGAGCTTCTTGAAGGCGTTGGTGTAGATGCGGTTGAGGAACTCCCCCGCGTCCGCGCCCCAGATCTCGATCTTGCCGAGGGTGGAGGCGTCCATGAACGCCACCCCTTCGCGTGCCGCACGGCATTCGCGGGCCACTGCCGTGTCCATGTCCTCACCCGGTGCGGGGTAGTACCACGGGCGCTTCCACTGCCCGACGTCTTCGAACAGCGCCCCGTGGGCCACATGCCAGGGGTGGATCGAGGTCGTGCGCTCCGGATCGAACAGCTCGCCGCGCTCGCGCCCGGCCAGGGCGGCGAAGGCCACCGGCGTGTAGGGCGCGCGGTAGGAGGTGGTGCCGATCTCCCCGGGGGACGCGCCCGCGCCGAGTGCCTCGGCGATCACGCCGATCGCGTTGACGC
Organism: Streptomyces sp. NPDC047525; assembly: GCF_040643025.1. Lineage (NCBI taxonomy): Bacteria > Bacillati > Actinomycetota > Actinomycetes > Kitasatosporales > Streptomycetaceae > Streptomyces > Streptomyces sp. NPDC047525. The sequence goes on along the minus strand of NZ_JBEYTL010000002.1, from coordinate 87,114 downwards.
CGGACGTCTTGCCCTGGTCGTTGGCCGTTCCCAGCGAGGTGAAGCGCTTGACGTGCTCGACACCGCGCATGCCGGCGCCGGTGGACCGCCACACGTCGGCGACGGTGACATCGCGCTGGAGGTCCACGAAGTGGGTGTCCCAGGTGGCGGGGTCCTGGGCGCCGCCGGGAGCGGGGACCAGCCACAGGGCGCGGGTGGCGGGGCGTGCTTCCTCGGAGAGGGCCGCGGGCACCGGGAGGGGGAAACCGGCGTCCGTCGCTGCCAGCGCACCGGCCCGCCTTCCTTCGGCCAGCGCGGCGTCAAGGCCGTACGTCCCGCGGGCCGCACCGACGACATGCTGGTCGCGCACGGTGCCGTCGGGCACGAAGGCGACCAGGTCCTCGTCCCAGCGCAGGCGGCCCTGGCGCTGGCTGTGCAGGTGCACCACCGGGCTCCAGCCGCCCGAGACGGCGAGCAGGTCGCAGGCGAACGACTCCGGTACGCCGGTGAGTTGACCGTCCGCGTCGAGGGCCTGGACGGTGACCCCGGAGAGCCGGGCCTCGCCCGCGGTGTCGATCACGGCGCTGCCCCGCAGCACCCGCACGCCCGTCACGGCGGCGATCTCGGCGGCACGGCGGGAGAGGCTGGGGCGGGCGTCGACGACGGCGGCGATGTCGATCCCGGCGGCATGCAGGTCGGCGACCGTGTCGTAGGCGCTGTCGTTGGTCGTGCTCACCACGGCCCGCGAACCGGGGGCCACGGCATACCGGTTGAGGTACGAGCGCACGGCCGCGGCCAGCATCACTCCGGGCCGGTCGTTGCCCGCGAAGACCAGCGGACGCTCGTGCGCGCCGGTCGCCAGGACCACCTGGCGGGCCCTGATGTGCCACAGCCGTTGGCGCGAGACGCCTTCGGAGGGCTCGGGGGCGTCGGCGCCCAGGTGGTCGGTGCGCCGTTGCAGGGCGAGCAGGTAGTTGTCGTCGTAGCTGCCGAACGCGGTGGTGCGCGGCAGGAGGACGACCTCAGGGGCCGCTTCGAGCGCTGTGCGGACGTCGGCGACCCAGTCGAGGGCGGGCTGCCCGGCGACCGTTTCGGTACGTCCCGAGAGCAGTGAACCGCCGGGCTCGGGCTGGTCGTCGACGAGGATCACGCGGGCGCCGGAGTCGGCGGCAGCGGCGGCTGCCGCGAGCCCGGCCGGTCCCGCGCCGACGACCAGGACGTCGGTGTGCACGTACTTCTTGTCGTAGACGGCGGGGTCGGGGGTCGGGTCGAGCCGTCCCATCCCGGAGAGCGTCGTGGCGGACAGGCCGTCGTACAGCTCCACGGTCGTCGCGGGCAGCATGCCTTCGGAACATGAACCCCCTAGCTGTACAAGGGCGTTGGGCTCCTCCACTCCCGCGGCGACGATGCCACGCGGGCGGCCGCGGTAGAGCGACGGTGCGGCCTGGACGACGCCGTTCGCCAGCATCGCCGATGCGAGGGTGTCGCCGGGGTGGCCGGTCAGCTCCCGTCCGTCGACGGTGAAGTGCAGGACGGTGCCACGGTCGAGGCGGCCCCCGTCCCCGAGCCGGAACTGCTGGTCGGTCATCGTTCTCCTCCGGCGGCCGGTGCGGCGAGGTCGGGACGCGGCTCGTCGGGCCGGTAGGTGGCGAGCACCTCGTAAGTGGCCGTGTCCCGCAGGGCGTTGAACCAGCGGCGGCAGCCGTGGCCGTGCATCCAGCGTTCGGCGAAGGGGCCCTTGGGGTTGTCGCGGTAGAAGACGTACTCGGCCCACTGCCGGTCGTCGAGATCCGCGGTGTTCTCCGGGTAGGGGACGTGGGCCTGTCCCCCGTAGTGGTACTCGGTCTCGTCGCGCGGACCGCACCACGGGCAGGTGATCAGCAGCATCGGATCCTCCTCTCAGTGGGCCACGGCGGCGGCGCCGTGTTCGTCGATCAGTGCGCCCGTGGTGAAGCGTTCGAGGGCGAAGGGGGCGTTGAGAGGGTGCGGTTCGCCGGTGGCGATGGTGTGGGCGAAGGTCCAGCCGGCCGCCGGGGTGGCCTTGAAACCGCCGGTTCCCCAGCCGCAGTTGACGTAGAGGTTCTCGACGGGCGTGGCGCCGATGATCGGCGACGCGTCGGGGGTGACGTCGACGATGCCGCCCCAGGTCCGCAGCACGTGCGCGCGGGCGAAGACGGGGAACAGCTCGACGGCGGCTGCCATCTGATGCTCGATCACATGGAAGGAGCCTCGCTGCCCGTAGCCGTTGTACGTGTCGACGCCCGCGCCCATCACCAGCTCGCCCTTGTGCGCCTGGGAGACGTAGACGTGCACGTGGTTCGACATCACCACGGTGGGGTGGACCGGTTCGTGCAGTTCGGAGACCAGCGCCTGGAGAGGATGGGACTGCACGGGCAGCCGTACGCCCGCCTTCTCGGCCAGGACGCTGCTGTGCCCGGCGGCCGCGAGCCCGACCCTCCCCGCGCGGATGCGGCCACGGTTGGTCTCGACGCCCACGACCCGGTCGCCGTCCTTGAGGAAGCCGGTGACCTCGCACCCCTGGATGAGGTCCACGCCCATCTCGTCGGCCCTGCGGGCCAGCGCCCAGGCGACGTGGTCGTGCTTGGCTATGCCGGCCCGCGGCTGGAAGGTGCCGCCGAGCACCGGATAGCGGGTGTCGGGCGAGACGTTGAGGATGGGGCAGACCTTGGCGACCTCGTCGGGGTCGAGCCAGTCCGCGTCGACGCCGTTGAGACGGTTGGCGTTGACGCGGCGCACGCTCTCGCGCACGTCCTGGAGCGTGTGCGCGAGGTTGAGCACGCCGCGCTGGCTGAACAGGAAGTCGTAGTCCAGCTCTTCGGGGAGTCGCTCCCACAGTCCGAGGGCGTGTTCGTAGATCGCCGCGCTCTCGTCCAGGAGGTAGTTGGAGCGGATGATCGTGGTGTTGCGGGCCATGTTGCCGCCGGCCAGCCAGCCCTTCTCCAGGACGGCGACGTTCGTGATGCCGTGGTTCTTGGCGAGGTAGTAGGCGGTGGCCAGGCCGTGGCCTCCCGCGCCGACGATGACGACGTCGTACGACGGGCGGGGGTCGGGGTTGCGCCAGAGGAAGTCGGGGTGCTCCGGCAGCGGCTCGGTGGTCATGCCGCGTCTCCGTTCGGGTCGTTCAGGCCGTGCGGGGCGTGCGGGGCGTGCGGGGCGTGCGGGGCGTGCGGGGCGTGCGGGTCACTCAAGTGGGGATAGAGGGGGAACGCGCCTGCGAGCTTCTCGACCCGGTCGCGCAGCAGGCCCGCGCGCTCGTCGCCGAACCGCTCGTCCTTCAGCGCCTCGGCGATGACGTCGGCGACCTCACGGAACTCCGTCTCGCCGAAGCCGCGGGTGGCCAGGGCCGGGGTACCGATCCGCAGGCCCGACGAGACCATCGGGGGTCGCGGGTCGAAGGGCACCGCGTTGCGGTTGACGGTGATGCCGACGCGGTGGAGGCGGTCCTCCGCCTGCTGCCCGTCCAGGGCGGAGTTGCGCAGGTCGACGAGGACCAGATGGACTTCGGTGCCACCGGTGAGGACCGTGATCCCGGCCTCGGCGACATCGTCGGCGAGCAGCCGCCCGGCGAGGATGCGGGCTCCGTCCAGGGTGCGCCGCTGTCGCTCCCTGAACTCCTCCCCCGCCGCCGCCTTGAAGGCGACCGCCTTGGCCGCGATGACATGTTCCAGGGGGCCGCCCTGCTGGCCGGGGAAGACCGCGGAGTTGATCTTCTTGGCCAGGCCTGCCCTGCTGAGGATCACCCCGCCGCGCGGCCCTCCGAGGGTCTTGTGCGTGGTGGTCGTCACGACATCGGCGTACGGCACCGGGCTGGGGTGGAGGCCCGCGGCAACGAGCCCGGCGAAGTGCGCCATGTCGACCATCAGGTACGCGCCGACCTCGTCGGCGATACGCCGGAACGCGGCGAAGTCGAGACGGCGGGAGTAGGCCGACCACCCGGCGACGATCAGCTTCGGCCGGTGTGTCCGGGCGAGCTCCGCCACCTCGTCCATGTCGACCCGCAGGTCGGCGGCGCGCACGTGGTACGGGACCACGTTGTAGAGCTTGCCGGAGTAGTTGATGCGCATGCCGTGGGTGAGGTGCCCGCCGTGCGCCAGGTCGAGGCCGAGGATCGTGTCACCGGGGTCGAGCAGCGCGAACATCGCGGCAGCGTTGGCCTGGGCGCCCGAGTGGGGCTGCACGTTGGCGGCCTCGGCGCCGAACAGTTCCTTCACCCGGTCGATGGCCAACTGCTCGATGACGTCGACGTGTTCACAGCCGCCGTAGTAGCGGCGGCCCGGATATCCCTCGGCGTACTTGTTGGTCAGCACGGAGCCCTGGGCCTCCATCACGGCGGCCGGGGTGAAGTTCTCCGAGGCGATCATCTCGAGGGTGGACTGCTGACGGTGCAGCTCGGCCCCGACGGCAGCGGCGACCTCCGGGTCGAAGGCGCCGAGCGGGAGCGAGAGGGACGAGGCGACTGTGGTGATCGACGGGTTCGTTGCCATCTGTGCACCATCCTGAGAGCCAGGTAATGGACAACTGATATATCAGCCTGTGCGGTAAGGTATGGGAGCTCGTGCGACAGGTCAAGGGGGCTTTCATGCAGCAGCTGGGCACCGCGCCGAGAGGTGAGGAGCTGTCCCTTGCCGAACGCGCCTACCGCGCGATTCGCGACTGGCTCGTGATGCTGGAGATCCGCCCCGGAGCGCCGATCAACGAGGACCAGCTTGCGCAGTCCCTCGGCGTCGGACGGACCCCGGTGCGCGAAGCGCTCAAGCGGCTCCAGTACGAGCGCCTGATCACGACGTACCCCCGGCGCGGCACCTTCGCCACCGACGTCAACATCACCGACCTGGCCCACATCTCAGAGGTGCGCCAGGAGTTGGAGCCCCTGGCCGCGGCCCAGGCCGCACGGCGCGCCACGACCGCGGACCGGGCGGCCCTGACGGCACTCCGCGAGGAGCTGGACGGCGTGGACTCCGGTGCGCACGACCCGGCCGAGCTGATGCGCCTGGACCTCCAGGTCCACCGCGCCATCTACGCGGCCACACACAACCCGTACCTGGAAGACACCCTGGTCCGGCACGACAACCTGGCCACCCGCATCTGGTGCCTGTTCATCGACCGACTGCCCGGCATGACCGGCCACGTCCAGGAGCACGGCCCCCTGCTGCAGGCGATCGTCGCCGGCGACCCCGACAAGGCGGCACAGCTCACCCGCGACCACGTCGAGGGCTTCGAGCGGGCCATCCGCGAAGCCATCTGAGGCGCTCCGTCCGACCTCACCTCGGGTCCATGAGGCCGGTGCGCCGCGCATAGTCCTCGAGAGGCTCTGCCGATGCCCACCACGACCGGTAGTAGTCCCGGAAGGAATTCACGGCCTCAGCCGTCTCCAGGCTGTGCCCGCTCATGAAGGATCCGTCGGCGGTCAGCAGCAACAGGACCGCGGTGTCGTCGATGATCGCCATGTTGACCGCGTCCACACCGCTGTTGGTGGTCACGACGCGGGCGTGGTAGTTGGCGAGACCGCGCATCTCTTCGCAGTGCTCGCGCAGCCACAAGCGCATGGCGCTCCTGCCTGGTTCCTGGGCGGGAACACCGATGATGCGGTTGAACGAAGCGCCGGGATTGCGCCGGGTCCAGTCTGCCGCTGCCCTGAAGTACTCCTGTGCGGCGGGGGATTGGAAGCTCGGCGGTGCCGTGTTGCGCACGTAGCTCGTGTAGACATGACGCTCGGCCGTGCGCACCAGACGGACGAACGACAGGAAGAATTCGTCACTGGTGCGGTAGTGCGTGGAGGGCGCGGGAGCCTGTCGGTCACGGATCTCTATGGCGATCGACAGCAGGACGTACAGGACCGCGTAGATGAGCGGGATCTGCCACTTCACGTCCCACGCGAAGAGGTTCGCGACGATCGACCCGCCCATCACGAACAGGAGAGCGAGCAGCAGCAGCTTCTGCTCGACGGACTGCAAGGTGACCACCCGTCGCATCAGCCCCGCCCCCGCCCTCGCCCCCGTCGCGCCCTGCGCACCACCCCCGCCGCCAAGCGGGTTGGCACGCGCTTCGTGTCTACCCTTCAAGCCGGGTGGGAATGCGACTCCGAAGCAGCTCGAACCACACCCTGAGCCCCTTTCCTGCCTTTCCGGCCGACGGCCGGTTCCTGGGATAGCCTCCGGGCGTGAGCACCGGACAGGACGGCCCAGAGGCCGAGAAGTGGCTGGCGGACACCCGGGCGTCCTACGACGCCGACGCCACCAGCTACGCGGACGAGACGCGAAACCTCCTGGCCGAACTGCCGCCCGAGCAGGACGTCATGGCGCTGTTCGCCGAGCGGGTGCGGGCACACGGCGGCGGGCCCGTCGCGGACGTGGGGTGCGGACCCGGGCGGATCACCGCCCACCTGAGGGACCTCGGCGTGGACGCCTTCGGCATCGATCTGTCGCCCCGGATGATCGAGGTGGCGCGGCGTGAGCATCCCGGCGTGCGGTTCGAGGAGGGGTCGATGACTCAACTCGACTTCGCGGACGGCACGTTGGCCGCTCTGGTCGCCTGGTACTCGATCATCCACGTCCCCGATGAAGCGATCGGCGCGGTCCTCGCCGGCTTCCGTCGGGTGCTGCGGCCCGGTGGTCCGCTACTGGTGGGTTTCCACGTCGGCGACCCCTCACCGCCCGAGCCGCAGGAGAACGGCGAGCGCTGGCCGGAGTCCTACGTCCGTCGTCGCGAGCCGAGTCAAGTGGCTGCCTGGATCGAGGAGGCCGGCTTCACCCTCGAGGCGCACCCCACGCTCACGTCGGCCGCGCGCAAGCTCGGCGGCGTGCTGCTGGCGCACCGCTAGGCCGTCGCCCAGCCGCCGGCGGAAGCCTGCGGCAGTCGGTGAGTACCTCGGCTTCGGGGGAAAACCAGTGGAACAGCGCCCCGGTGCGCCACTACGGTGCTGCCCGACCAAGTCGTCTGGGCAAGGACGTGCCGTTGTACACCCTGTGAGACCTCCCGAGTGCTGATTCGTCGCGCGTCGCGCATGTGCGCCGCGCTGCTTTTTGCTGCGGACTTCTCACTGAAACCGGTGTACTTCTGTGCTCAACGACTGGGTGGTCATGCCCACCTGCCTTCCGACCGTTCTCCGGCGCTGCCACGCGTGCGCGTCCCAGCGCTTTGGGGCCGACGGAAAATTTCGCGTCAACGCACACCACAAGCTCATCGACGCCTGGCTCCTCGTACTCTGTGCCGCGTGCGGGGAAACCGCGAAGCTCACGGTCCTGGAGCGGATGAATGTGCGCTCCGTACGACCTGAGCTGCTGGACCGGCTGCACGACAACGACCCCGCCCTGGCAGCTGAGCTGCTCCAGGATCCGGTCATGCGGCGCCGCAATCGCATCGCCCTCGACTGGGACGGCGCGTGGCGCCTCGACACCGGCGGATCGGACCATCTGGACCGCGAGGTGATCGACGTGTCGGTCCGCTTCGCGGCGCGGATCCCTGTCCGGCCGGTGCGTGTCATCGCTGAAGGCTGCGGTCTTTCGCGCTCCGAGGTCGAGCGGTTGATCACGGAGGGGAAGGTCGTCTCGGCCGTCCGGCTGAGCGGCAAGCTCTCCGGCGACTTCACCTTCACGCTCAAGCGCTGAGCCCTCTCGGTGACCAGGGCCTGTCCGGCAGTACTCGCCGGACAGGCCCTGGTCCGTGCAGCGGGTCAACGGGCGGCCCGCCGCAGGCGACCGCTCTCAGAGCGGCTCGCCGTAGCGGGCGGCGAACGCGGCGGCGCGGTCGCGCAGGGAGGTGCGCAGCGACTGCGGGGCCAGGGCTTCCGCGTCCGTGCCGAGCTGCCACAGCGCCCATTCGGCGTGACGTGAATCCTGGTAGGTCACCTCAAGGCGCAGCCATCCGTCTGCGTCGGGGTCTTCCGCGCGAACTGCCAGCGCGGTGTCCAGCAGGTCCTCGCGCCGCGCCGGGTTCACCCGCACCAGCACGGTGACGTGGTCGCCGCCGGAGAGGAACCGCGCGGAGCGTTCCCGCCAGATCCGGTCCAGATCGACCCGGTTGGGCCGCTGTGCCGTTTCGGGGAGTTCCTCGGCGGCCAGCACCCGCGACAGCCGGTAGGTGCGGTCGGCGCCGGCTCTCGTGGCCAGCAGGTAGCCCCGGTCGCGTACGGTGACCAGGCCGATCGGGTCCACCGTGCGCCACTGTGGCGCCTGGCCCGTGGCCGCGTAGTGGATGCGCAGCTTGTGTCCGGCGAGCACCGCACGCCGGACCTCGAACATGGTGGTGTCGGGCACCTCCTCGGTCACCTGCCGACGTGAGAGCAGGTCGGTCTCCGGGTCGACGAGGAACCGCTGGACCGCGTCGCTCGCGGTCGCGCGGTGGCTTTCGGGCAGCGCGTCGAGCACCTTGCGCATGGCCGAGGCGAGCGCCGAGCCGAGGCCGAACACCTGCTCTCCGCGCCCCGATCCGGCGGCCAGCAGGGCAAGGGCCTCGTCGTGGTTCAGTCCGGTGAGCTCGGTCCGGAAACCGGGGGACAACGCGAACCCGCCGTGCCGCCCGCGTTCGGCGTAGACCGGGACGCCGGCCGAGGACAGCGCCTCGATGTCGCGCAGCACAGTGCGGGTGGATACCTCCAGCTCGCGGGCCAGCGTGTCCGCGGTCAGCAGACCGCGCTGACGGAGCAGGAGCACCAACGAGACCAACCGGTCGGCGCGCATGCGGGAACTTTATCGAAATACATGACCAAGGATGTCGTGATTCGCTGCGAGGCTCGTCGACACGACATCGAGGCCGGCGGCCGCCGAGCCGATGGACGTACGAACTCCCCATGAATCGAATGGAGCTGACGTGGCGATCGAACGAACGGCGATCAACCCGGTGACGTGGTCCGCGGAGATGGGATTCAACCAGGGCGAGGTCGTCTCCGGGCAGACCCGGACCCTGTACATCTCGGGCCAGACCGCGATGAGCGGCGACGGCAAGCCCCAGCATGACGGTGACATGGCGGCGCAGTTGGCGCTGAGCATCGACAACCTGGAGGCCGTGCTCGGCGAGGCAGGCATGTCTCTCGCGAACCTCGTCCGCCTCAACGTCCACACGACCGACGTCGATGTGCTCTTCCAGCACTACGGCGTGCTGGCGGCGCGGTTGGGCGCCGCCGGGGTGGCGCCGACCACCACGATGCTCGGGGTGACGCGGCTGGCGATCCCCACCCTGATGGTCGAACTCGAGGGAACCGCCGTCGCGTGATGCGAGCGTGACGCATTGACCCCACAGCACCCTCACGGTTGCATGCATGTGGCCCTCCAGTGGGGAACTGGAGGACAGACCGAGTCCTACGTGGGGGGAAAATGAGGAGAAACGCGAACCGGAGCACCACCAGACGTGTGCGGGCCGCCCTGAGCGCGGCGGTCGCGGCCTGCGCGGTCACGGTGGCGCTGCCCGCGCCCGCCTCGGCCGGGACCACGGCCGAGGCGGGCGCCGCGGGGGCCCGCGGAGCCGGTGTCGAGAGGATCAGTGTCGCCGCCGACGGCACGCAGGCCGACGACAACTCCGGCGGTGCCTCGATCACGCACGACGGCCGCCGCATCGTCTTCTCGTCGTCGGCGAAGAACCTCACGCCCGACGCCACGACGGGAGGCGAGAGGGTGTTCCTCCGCGACCAGCGGACGAGGCAGAACGAGCGGATGGGGAACCTCGCCCCGCTCCAGCCCCCGGTGATCAGCGGGGACGGGGCATACCTCGGCTATGCGCACCAGTGGATGGACAACGTACGGATTCGCCAGTATCAGGTGAGCACAGGACGCACCGCGTCCCTCGACTGCTCGGCCTACACCTGCGACCAGCCGTCGCTGAGCGCGGACGGCCGCTACACCGCGCATGTCATCCGCTCCATCAGGCAACCGTCGTTCGGCCAGCGCATCGAGGTGCAGGACTGGAACAACGGCAGCAGGAACGAGACCGTCGCCGTCCTCGACCACACCCAGCCGTCCCGGCCGTCCATCAGCGGCGACGGCCGCCATGTCGCCTACCAGGACGGCAGGACGAAGGACGTCCTGGTCTGGGACCGGAGCGACGGGACCACCTCCGACCCGATCGAGGGCCCGTCCAAGGAGGCGACAGTCGTCCAGCTCAGCGACGACGGCAGAAAGGTCGTCTACCTCTCGGGCTCCGACACCTACGTCCACGACATGAGCTCGGGCACCGCCCAACTGGTGCCGAACGTGCGGGGCGTGGCCATCGATCCCACCGGCCGCCATCTCCTGTACGCCCCGCACGACACGAACGGACCCTCGCTCATCCTGCGCGACCTGCAAGCGGGCACCGACGAGACCGTCTCGAACCAGCCCGCCTCTGCCGGGACCGACGCGGTCAGCGCCGAGGGGCGTGACGTGGTCTTCCAGTCGACCGCCGACGACATCGTGCCCGGCGACACCAACGGCAAGTCGGACGTCTTCGTCCGCAGCTTCTACTGATCGCCCCCGCCCATCAGGACGAGGGGTCGGTTCGACGGCTTCTGTGATCGGAGGGGAGGATCAGCGCAGTCCGGCGAAGAGGTCGTTCTCGGGCAGGGGCGCGCCGGTGGCGTCCTTGACCCGTACGAAGGTCTCCATGCCCATCAACTCGCCGAACCTCTCCTTGCCCATCTTGAGGAAGAAGATGTTCTCGCCCTGACTGGCGTGCGCGGCCAGCGAATCGAACTTCTGCCCGCTGAACGCGATGGTGTCCACCCACGTGGTGATCTCGTCGTCAGGGAGGCCGATCTCGGCCATCGCGGCGGCCTCGGCGGGATCCGGCTCCGGCATGTCCGGGTGGAACTCGCGCATGATCTCCCCGAACCGCTGCATCCCCGAGCGGGGCATCGTCGTCCAGTACACCTTCGGCGTCAGCGAGGTCATCTCCAGCGCCGCCATCGTGATGCGGTGGGCCTGGATGTGGTCGGGGTGGCCGTAGAAGCCGTTCTCGTCATACGTGACGACCACGTCGGGACGGTAGTGCCGCATGAGTTCCGCGAGCCGGGTGGCGCCCTCCTCCACCGGGGTCTGCCAGAAGGACCCAGGGGCGTCGTTGCTCGGCCAGCCCATCATCCCGGAGTCGGCATAGTCCAGCATCTCCAGATCGCTGATCTTCAGGACGTCACAGCTCTCCTGAAGTTCCCGACGGCGCATCGAGGCGACCGCCGCCGGATCGTGCCCGGGATCGCCCGGCTTGACGCCTCCCGGTCCATCACCGCAACCGCCGTCGGTACAGGTCACGAGAACCGTGCGGATTCCTTCCGCCGCGTACCGCGCGAGGACGCCTCCCGTTCCGGTGGCCTCGTCGTCGGGGTGCGCGTGTACTGCCATGAGCGTCAAGGGCCGGTCAGTCATGAAAAACAGTCCTCCTGCGGAAATACGTCGTGCTTCGAGTGCGCGGCGGGCGTACCGCGCACTTGGGGCCCGAATCCCGGCAGGGGGGCGACCTCGCGGCCTCCGTGTTCCCCGCCGTGCGGCGCCGGTCCCTCGCTCGATGCAACAGCGCCGACCGGACCAGCTGTTCCCGACTCGGCCCCCGGCCTTCCAGGCATCGACGCTTCAGCGCGAACGAGGGTGCGTCGCAAGGCTCGGTCCGCCCACACCGCGCCTCCGACATCGTTGTCGAAGGCGCGGCCTGCGCGGATCTCGGCCCTACGGGATGCGGCAGGTCCCGAGGGAGCGCCGCGCACTGGGGCGTGCGGTCGCCTTACGGCTTGTAGACGGCGTCACTGCCGTACAGCTCCCTGGTGAAGGCGGAGACATCGGCGCTGCGGTCGGAGCCGTCGAGGTTGTACGTCAGATAGACGCCGTACCCCTCACTGACGGTGCGGCGGGCCAGGTCGGCGACCGTGCTCTGCGAGGTCCCGCCGATCTCGACGGCCGCCGGCGACAGCTTCGACTTGGGCAGTGCGATGCCGGGGACCTGCCAGGAGCCGTAGTACGGGTTCCAGGCGTAGTCGAACTTGGACGAGACGTCGACCCCGCCGTAGGAGAGACGCGACGCGGCCGGGCCGATGTTGTAGAGACTGATGATCTTGTCCGGCATGTTCGCGCGCAGCGCCGTCACCAGGTGCACGAACGAGCTGGCGTTGGGCTGGCCGGTGCCGTTGTTCCCGTACTCGGCGTACTCGTCGTCGAAGTCGATGCCGTCGAGACCGTACTTGGTCACGGTGTCCGACATCTGCTTCGCGAACCCCGAAGCCGCCTGCTGGGACGGGAAGTTGGCGAAGCCCGCGCCCTGGTGGTTGCCGAGCACCGAGAGGACGACCTTGATGCCCTTCTCCTGCAACGGCCGTATCTGTGTGTCGGCGTTGTCGAGGACTCGCTGCACGTTCTCGTTGAAGTGCAGATACGCCTCCTTCTTGCCCGTGTCGTAGTTGATGTTCGCCGCGAAGATCACGGCGACGTCGAAGACGTTGTCACCGCCGTTGGCGAGGCTGTACTTGCCGACGTTCAGCATGCTGTTGTTGTTCACCTCGACGTACGCCACCGAGGTCGGCCCCTGTTTCGCGGGAGCGGGAGCAGGGGCGGGAGCGGGGGCGGGGGCCGCTGCCGCGCCGGCCGTGGCGGTCGTGCCGAAGGCGAGGGCAGCGACGGCCGAGAGCGCGAGCGCGGCCGTCCGTGCCCTGCTCCGTACCAGAGTGAACATCGTTGATCGGTCTCCCATCACATGGGTCGGCGCCCGACCTGTTCGAAAGCGCCGAGTGAGCCTCCGAGTTTTCCTCTCCCGTGACCGAATCCCAAGAATTATGCGCAAACTCTTTACGACTCCTGCGCACGTCGCGTCACAGGCCGGCCGGTGTCGGGCCCTGGCCCTCGACCCCGTACGCCCGCACGAAGGTCTCGACGGCCGCCCGCGCGACCTCCCGCGTCTCGGCCGCGCCGACCTTCCGTGTACCGAGCCGTGAGCGCGCCTCCATCGGCCCGGTGAGCAGCGCGAGGAACTGCTCTGCGGCGCGCGCCGGGTGCTCCGTGCGCAGCCGCCCGGCGAGTGCCAGCTGCGCGAACCGGTCCGCCAGCGCGTCCCCGAGCCGCCCGGACGTCCGTCCCTGCACGACCTCGGCGAGATCGGGGAACGCGGCGAGCTGTGCGTACGTCAACGCCCGCAGTGCGCTTGCCCGTTGACCGCAGCACGTCTTCAACAGCCGGTTCCCGATGTCCTCCAGGGCGGCCCGCAGATCGTCACCGGGGTCGCGCAGCCGCTCGACGACGGCCAGATTCTCGGCCATGACGCGATCGGCGGCGTCCGCCATCGCGTGCCGGAACAGGTTTTCCTTGTCGCTGAGGTGGTTGTAGACGGTCGGTTTGGCGACCCCGGCCTCCTCGGCGATCTCAGCCACGCAGGCCTGCGCGTACCCGCGCCGCGCGAACACGGCGAACGCGGCGTCCAGGATGGCCTGCCGCTTGTCGATACGCCCCCGGAGAGCGGGCCGTCCGGCGGCCGTCTTGGCTGGTGTCACGGGCGCAGACTACCCGGCCCCCAGGGCGTGTTGAACCCATGGGTTCATTTTCCCGAACCGCTGCGGAGTTACCGGTCGGACCATTAACTTGAACTCACTGGTTCAAGTTGCCGAGCGCCCGGGAGGAACACCGCATGATCGTCAACACGCTGCGATTCAGCTTCAAGGACGGCACGTCGGAGGAGGACGAGCAGGCGGTGCTCGCCGCGATGCGCCGGACGGCGAGCACCGAGCCGGTCGCGTTCTCCACGGTCGGCCGGTACATGGGCGATCCGGCCGATGGCTTCACGCACGTGTACTGCGCGGGCGTCGCCGACCTGACCGCACTGGAGCGCTACATGTACGAAAAAGTGCACCTCGACGGGGACTGGCTGATCATCCCGCAGCTGGAACGGCTCTCCGCCTTCCGCTTCTCGGACGACCCCGACCCCGACCTGGACGCCAAGATCCTCGCCCTGCACGCCCGCAAGGTCGAGATGTACCCGGAGTGGGGCCGCCTCCTGGACGCGATCCCGGGCGCGCGGGGCTCCTTCGGCGACGGCACCGGGGGAGCTCGACTCCCCATGGTCGGCAAGACGTCTCCTGGGGCAACCGGATAGATTGCGCGCGTCGACAGTCTGCTCAGTCGGCAGTCCGGCTACTTGTAGAGGCGAGGCGTGACCGACACCAGCGAGGCCCGATCCGCGGACGGTTCGGCGCATGCGACCCAGCAGAGCCGACTGCGCCGCATCATGCGCTACATCCCTTTGGTCGCTCCCGTCCTGCTGTGGACCGTCCCGTGCTGGGTGCTGCTGCACGCGGGCCAGCACTGGCCGCTCCCCGTGGCGCTGGGCGGCACCATCCTGTTCGCCCTCGGTCTGATCGGTATGCCGCTCGCGATGATGCGCGGCCACGGCAGACGCCAGCAGGACCGGGCGGCGATCGTCGGGGACACCCTCCTTGGGGTCAGCTGGGTGCTGTTCACCTGGTCCGTCCTGCTCGGCGTCCTGCTGCGCCTCGCCCTGACCGTGGCCGGCGCAGGCGACGGGCAGTACCGGGCCCGGACCGTCACCTGGGCGGTCCTCGCCACGGCCGCCGTCCTGCTCGCCTGGGGGTACGCCGAGGCCCGCCGGGTGCCACGGGTGCGCCGGCTCGACGTACAACTCCCGCGTCTGGGAGCCGGATTGGACGGCACCCGCGTCGCCCTCATCACCGACACCCACTACGGACCGCTCGACCGCGCCCACTGGTCGGAGCGGGTCTGCGCGACGGTCAACACCCTGGAGGCCGATCTGGTCTGCCACACCGGCGACATCGCCGACGGCACGGCCGCACGCCGCCGCGCCCAGGCCGCGCCGCTCGGCACCGTGCGCGCCACCCGGGCCCGGGTCTACGTCACCGGAAACCACGAGTACTACAGCGAAGCCCAGGGCTGGGTCGACCTGATGGACGAGCTGGGCTGGGAGCCGCTGCGCAACCGTCACCTGCTGCTCGAACGCGGCGGCGACACCCTCGTGGTCGCCGGTGTGGATGACGTCACCGCCGAGTCCTCGGGCCTGGCCGGCCACCGCGCCCACCTCGCCGGAGCCCTGGACGGCGCCGACCCCGACCTGCCGGTCCTGCTCCTGGCCCACCAGCCCAAGTTCGTCG
The DNA here is from genome assembly GCF_040643025.1 of Streptomyces sp. NPDC047525. Lineage (NCBI taxonomy): Bacteria > Bacillati > Actinomycetota > Actinomycetes > Kitasatosporales > Streptomycetaceae > Streptomyces > Streptomyces sp. NPDC047525. The sequence continues at coordinate 72,050 of NZ_JBEYTL010000002.1, read as the reverse complement.
ACCGGGCCGCGGCAGGCGGCGTCGACCTCCAGCTCTCCGGCCACACCCACGGCGGCCAGATCTGGCCCTTCCACCACCTCGTCGGCATCGACCAGCCCGCCCTCGCCGGCCTCAGCCGCCACGGCACCCGCACCCTCCTCTACACCAGCCGCGGCACCGGCTTCTGGGGCCCGCCGTTCCGCGTCTTCGCCCCCAGCGAGATCACCCTGCTCGTACTCCGCTCCCCGCAGCAGCCGCTCACGCCGTAAGAGGGAACGGGCCGACAACCCCGTACGGACCGGCTCGCCGAGCGGTGTCGCCGGCGCTCATCCGATGAGATCGGTACGGCCTCGCAGTTCCGTGTCCTGCCCTGGGAGAAGGCCAGCGGCCTGATCACCCAGGCACCCGAGCCCAGGGCGCGGCGCAGGGAGGTGTCGAAGTCCTGGCGGGCGAGGTCGCCGATGAAGCTCCAGGCCGAACAGGCTTGGCGGACGGCGTCGCGGTTCCGCCGGCGTATTCGTAGAGCCAGAAGTCGCGTACGCGTGCGGGGTCACAGGTCAGTACGGCGACGGGGCCGCGGGTGACCCGGCGCATCTCGCGCAGCCCGGCTTCGACGTCGGACCACTGGTGGACGCTGAAGAGGGTCATCGCGGCGTCGAACTGCCCGTCGGCGAAGGGGAGGTCTTCAGCTACGGCGTCGATGGCAGTGGCGAGTTGAGCAGGGTGCTGGGCGCGCATCGCCAAGGAGGGTTCGACCGCGGTGATCGCGTGCGCCGCGATCTCGTACGATCCGGTGCCCGCACCGACGTTGAGGAGGGTGCGCGCGCCGCCGAGAGCTTGGGCGATGACGTGGGCGATGCGCTCGTCGGGGCGGCGGAAGGCGGTGTGCCGGGCGCAGGCCGTTGGCCACTCAGTCTGTGCGAGCTGGAGGTCCTGACCCTCCGGCGCATACCGGCACGCACCAAGGGTGGCGTCAGGCGGGCAGCGGGGCGGGTGCTGCCGGAGCAGCCGCGACCTTGCGGGTCTCGCGCAATATCAGCAGGCCGTTGACCACCATCAGCGTCGCGGTCAAGGCGTGGACGCCGAGCGCGGTGGCCACGGAGCCGTCGTGGGCCAGCACGGTGGCCATGTCGCCGTACGCGGCGAAGGCCTCGACCACCAACACCCAGCCCAGCGCCCGGCGGTGGCCCGTCACCAGCAGGACGCCCAGGCCCAGGGCCATCACGACGTCGCGGATTCCCTTGACGATCAGGAAGCCGCCGCCGTCGCCGGACGGCCAACTCGGCAGGCCGAAGCCCGGCGCCGTCGTCTCCGGGCTCAGGATGAACTCCGTCCCGAACCAGAGGATGAAGAGGATGAAGGTGGCGGCAAGAACGGTGTTGATCTTCTTCAGCGACATGTTCTTCTCCTTGCGAGTCTTCGTGGATGTCGGGATCTCGGTTGACCAACTGCCGCCCGAGTAGCGGGGATTGAGCGCCACCGGGGCGCGGGGATTGCGCGCCACCGGGGCATCGTCGGCCCGCGGGCTCAGGCGAGGGCGGCCACCAGCAGGGCGAAGGCGGCGATGATGACGGCGACACGGACGTAGTGCCAGCGGTCCCAGCGGTTCATCTGCTCCTTCCAGTCCTCGGGCCGGTTCTCGGGGGTCCACGTCTTGCCCCGGTTGTTGATCGGGACGAGCAGCAGGAGCGACATGACCACGCTGAGGATGAGCAGCGCGCCTGCGGTGACGACCAGGCCGGCGCCGTCGTGGTGCCATCCGGCGACGGCCCACACCGCGACGAGGACGAGCGAGCCGATGTACCAGACCGGCATGACGGCGCCGAGCATCCGGCCGCCGTGGGCGCGGGCGAGCTGGCCACTGTCCTCGGGGAGGGCGTTGAAGATCCGGTTCATGACGAAGGCGACGGAGAACTCCACCCCCACCATCACGCCGACGATCACGGTGGTGACGATCTCAAGTGCGTTGAGCATGACGACCTCTCAGGAATCTAGCGCCGCTAGGTGATGTCGCAACGCTAGTACTACTGCCGCTCGCTTGTCTAGCGGTGCTAGGGTCGAATCATGTCGGTAAAGGAACGCAAGGAGCGTGAACGGGCGGCCCGCGAGCGCCTCATCGTGGCGACGGCCCGCGAACTCGCCGAGCAGCAGGGCTGGGACGCGGTCACCACCCGCAAGCTCGCCGAGCGCATCGAATACAGCCAGCCCGTCCTCTACAGCCACTTCCGCGGCAAACGGGAGATCATCGGCGCCGTCGCCCTGGAGGGCGCCGCCGAGTTGGCCGTGGCGGTGCGCGCCGCGACCGGCGCCGCCAAGGGCCCGCGCGAGCGGGTCACCGCGCTTGCCCGCACCTACCTCGACTTCGCCGCACGCAACCCAGCGGTCTACGACGCCATCTTCCAGCTCGACGGCGGCCTCCCCTACGCGCAGGAGGACACCCCGGAACCTCTCAAGGACGCCTTCGCCGCGCTGCTGGAGAGCCTCGGCGAGGTCGCCGGGGACGGCGTCCACCCGGGACTGTTCACCGAGGTGTTCTGGGCGTCCCTGCACGGGGTGGCGACCCTGACCAGGTCAGGACGACTGCCACCGGAGGACACCGGGCCGAGGGTGGAACTACTGGTGGACCGGCTCGCCGTGGTCTGAAGTACACCGCTGCGCAGAGCACCGTCGGCGGAGTTCTGGCCGGACGGGCGGGGCTTGGTGCGCACCCCGGGGCCTGGGGGAAAACCCCCAGGCCAGACGGAGGAAATCCACGTTCCGACGTGCCCTGGCGGAGATCTAACGTGAGGTTGTCCGACCCCACCAGGTCTGCGGCAGGAGACGTCATGATCGAGACCCAAGGTCTCACCAAGCGGTATGGACCCACCGTCGCCGTCGACGCGTTGAGCTTGCTCTCGCCCTCGGCGCGGGATGGCGCACGCTCGCCCGCCGTGACGCCTGACAGGACACTGGACAGCATGCACGTCACACGCCCGAAGGCTGCCGCCTCCACCGGCACCACCCCCACTGGCACAGCCCTCACCGGCACCGCCACCACCCCCGGCACGCCGGTGCGCCCCGGGACGGCGAGCGGTACACGAGGGGCGCGCGCGCTCGTGCGAGCCGTGGGGCGCGCCCCGCTGACCCGGCGGGCGTGGGCCGAGGCCGCGTACTGCCTGATCGGGTTCCCGCTGGGCCTGGTGGGCGGCGTGCTGCTCGCGGTGGCGCTGGCACTGGGCGCGGGCTTCACCGTGTCGGTGGTGTTCGCCGTGCTGGGCGCGCTTCTGTTCATCACGGGGCTCCAGCTGGCGCGCGCGCTGGGCGGCGTCCACCGCCGCCTCGCCGCCCTGTTCCTCGGGGACCGGACGCCCGCGCCGGAGCCGCTTCGTCCGAGCGGCCGCCTGGTCAGCCGCCTCGATGCCCGGCTGTGGGACGGGACCGGCTGGCGGTCGGCGGCCTATGTGCTGGCGAAACTGCCGGTCGGCCTCCTGGGGGCGTACGCCGTCCTCTGGTGGCTGACGGGTCTCGTCAACCTCACCGCACCGCTGCGGTGGGCGGTGTTCGGGCAGCACCCCGAACCCGGTTCCCCCGAGGGCATGATGGTGCTCACGCCGATTCCCTTCGGCGGCAGCCCGGAGGCGGACACCTTCGCCGGCACGTTCCTCGCGGTGGCCATCGGTGCGGTCACCGTGCTGTGCGCGCCCTGGGTGACCCGGCTTGTGACCGAGGCCGACCGCTGGCTCATCGGTACCCTGCTGGGCCCCGGACAACTGGCCGATCGCGTACGCGACTTGGAGGAGACTCGGGCGCTCGCCGTGGATGACTCGGTGGCGCTGCTCCGGCGCGTCGAGCGCGATCTGCACGACGGAGCCCAGGTCCGCCTCGTCGCGGTCGCGATGAGCCTCGACATGATCAGACAGCGGCTCAACGAACACGAGGGTGAGGGCGCGGGCAAAGGCGAGGGCGCGAGCGGCGGGCCACTGGATGTCGCGCGTCTGCGTCAACTCGTCGACGGGGCGCACCACAACGCCACCGAGGCCCTGACCGAACTGCGCGATCTGGCCCGCGGCATCCATCCCCCGGTCCTCGACGACGGTCTGCCGGACGCGCTCGCCACGCTCACCGCACGCAGCAGCGTCCCTGTCGACCTGGTGACGGACATACCGGAGCGTCCGACCCCGGCGATCGAGACCATCGCGTACTTCTGCGCGGCCGAACTGCTGGCGAACGTCATCAAGCACAGCGGGGCCGGGCGGGCAGCCATCACGGTGGCGCAGTTGGACGGAAGGCTTTTCCTTCAGGTCGGTGACGACGGGCACGGTGGCGCGGACGCCGGCGCGGGGAGCGGCCTGACGGGACTCATGCAGCGCGTACGTACGGTCGATGGGCGGATGAATGTCGAAAGTCCTGAAGGCGGGCCGACGACGGTCACCGTCGAGCTGCCGCTGCACGCGTGAGAGCATGCCGCCATGCGCGTCGTGATCGCTGAGGATGCCGCGGTACTGCGGGAGTTGCTGGGCCAGATGCTCGCGGAGCACGGGCATGAGGTCTGTGCGTCGGTGAGCGACGCGAGCGCCTTGCGCGCCGCGGTCGCCGAGCACCGCCCGGACGTCACGGTGACCGACATCCGGATGCCGCCGACGCACACGGACGAAGGGCTTCGTGCGGCCATCGACATCCGGCGGGACCACCCCGGCACGGGAGTGCTCCTCTTCTCCCAGTACGTGGAGACGAAGTACGCCACGCGGCTGCTCGCCGCGGGTTCGGCGGGCGTCGGCTATCTGCTCAAGGACCGCGTCGCGAACATCGCGGAGTTCACCGATGCCCTGGAGCGGGTGGCCGCGGGCGGGACGGCGCTGGATCCCGAGGTCGTCACGCAGTTGGCCGGGGCCGGCCGCCGGGCGGAGGAGCTCGCGCCCCTCACCGAGCGCGAGCGCGAGGTTCTCTCGCTGATGGCCGAGGGCCGGTCCAACGCGGCGATCGCGCAGAGCCTGGTCGTCTCCGCGGGCACCGTCGAGAAGCACGTGGCTGCCGTCTTCGACAAGCTCGGACTGCCCGCGTCACATGACCACAACCGCCGCGTTCTGGCTGTGATCCGCTACTTGCGCGGGTGATCGGCGCTGTGCCGCCGGAATGCGCTGTTCCGAAGGACATAGACATATGCCAGAGACATGACCGCGTCGTGTGTTGCCAAATCCCTTACGGGGCACCCCCGGCTGTGCGAAAGTCATTAGCGGTCCATCCCGCCCGTTTGGTCGCACCGCATCCTCAACGGAGCACCTCATGCCGTCCCATGTCTTCGCGGACCGCCCTTCCGCCCAGCCGCCCGAGCGCGGCTCGGTCGAAGCGCTGATCACGCAGACGCGTCGGCTCCGCGGCGAAGTCGACGCCGTGCGCCGTGACACCGGGGCCGACGAGGGCGACCCGCAGGATCGCTGGCAGCGCGCCCTGTGCGACCTGGCGGTCCATCAGCTCAACGATCTGGACGACCACCTCGCTCAGTTGAGGGACGGACCCGTGCCGTCGGCCGCGGCACCCGCCGCCCCGGCCGTGCCCGCTCCCCTCGAACCGCAGCGCGGTTCACTGCTCAGCCGGGTCGGCAGCGCGGAGTGGAACCTCCTGAACGACGAGGCGAGTTGGTCGGGCGAGCTCTACCAGATCCTCGGGCGGGACCCGCAGGCTCCCCCGCTCTCCCTCGACGAGCTGCCCTCCCTGGTGCACGTCGACGACCAGCCGATGCTGACGGCCATGGTCACGGACTGCCTGATCGACGGCAAGCCGATCGACGGCGAGTTCCGTATCGTGCGGCCCGACGGCGGCGTACGACAGGTGCACATGATGGGCGAGCCCGTGCTCGCCGCTGATGGCAGCACCGCCTCGATGTGGGCGGTCTTGCGGGACGTCAGCGAACTGCGCCGCAGCCAGCGAGTGGTGCGCGAGACCCGTGACTCGTTGCAGCGCCAGCGGCACATCGCGCAGACAGAGCACCGGCTCGCGGTCGAACTGCAGGAAGCTGTGCTGCCGCCGTGGCGCGGCTCCCTGCGGTTCCCGCACGGCGGACCCGCGGCGCTCGACCTCGCTGCCCACTACCTCCCGTCCTCGACGAGCTCACTGATCGGCGGTGACTGGTACGACGCGATGGAGCTGCCCGACGGCCAGTTCCTGCTCAGTATCGGCGACCTCACGGGGCACGGCGTCACCGTCACGTCCGGCATGGCGATGCTGCTCGGCGCCGTACGCGGCATGGCGGTCGCCGGGGTGCGGCCGGGCCAACTCATGGGCTGGCTCAACCAGTTACTGGACACCACCACGCAACCCGCACTCGGCAGCGCCGTCTGCTGTCAGTACACCCCCACGACCCACACCCTCACCTGGGCGCAGGCAGGCCACCCCGCCCCGCTGCTGTTCCGCGACGGGACGGGGCGCGCGCTGACGCCACCGGGCGGAGTGATCCTCGGGGCGACCTCCGGAGCCACGTACGAGCAGGCCGAAGTTCAACTCGAGCCCGGCGACCTGTTGTTGCTGCACACCGATGGCCTTGTCCCCCGGCGCTCCAGGGACGCGGCCACGAGCCGGCTGCTCGCGCTCGCGCCACGCTTCACGGAGACGCGGGGTGCGCAGGACTGTGTACGGACGGTCGTCGAAGAGTTCGGCGTGGCCCCGCGTGAGGACGACGCCTGTCTGTTGATCGCACGGATCAATTCCTGACCCTCGCCCGAGTGACACGCGGCGCGGCACGCTGCCTGCCTGAGTGACACGCGGTCCGAGTGATCCGCGCCCGAGCGAGCCGTGCCGGGTCCTATGCGCGGACCCGGCTGCCACCTCCGGACTTGGCCGTCGCCTTGGGCAGGGCCAGCTTGATCTCCTCACGCAGGTCCTGGATCTTCGGGTAGCCCGAGTACTGAGCGGTCAGGCGGTACATTTCCCGCAGGCGGTCCCACGTGCGGTGCGAGGAGTTCGACCCCATCGATACCAGCGCCAACCGTGCGTACCGATCGGCCTGTTCGGGGTCGTCGGCGATGAAGCAGGCCGACGCCAGTGAGATGTAGTCGAAGATCTGCGAACGATCACGGCCCTTGGACCGCAGGTCGATCGCCTCCTTGGCATGACGCTGGGCGGTGTTGGCGGCGGACGAGTCGTGATCGGCGAGGGTGCGGAAGGCCAGGGCCTGCATGCCGTGCATGTCCGCCTCGTCGAACATCTGCATCCAACTGGGCGGCGGCACATCCCCCTTGTCGGAGACGAACAGGTCCTCCGCGATGCCGAGCGTGCGGCGCATCGCCTGGCCCTTGCCCATCGACGCCTGTGCCCAGGCCTCGATGGTGTAGAGCATGGCCTGCGTGCGCGGCAGCATCTCCTCGCCCGATCCCGACTGGGCGAGCTTCATGAGGTCCAGGGCGTCGTCGGGCCTCCCGAGATGCACCATCTGGCGCGCGGCCCGGGACAGGGCCTCACCGGCACGCGGCCGGTCGCCCCCCTCGCGAGCCGCGTGCGCGGCGATCACGAAGTACTTCTGAGCCGTGGGCTCCAGGCCGACGTCGTGCGACATCCAGCCCGCGAGGACGGCGAGATTGGCAGCGACGCCCCACAGGCGCCGCTGGAGATGGTCGGGGTGTCGGTAGGCGAGCATGCCGCCCACTTCGTTGAGCTGTCCCACCACAGCCTTGCGCTGCAGCCCGCCACCGCGGGCCGCGTCCCAGGCCCGGAACACCTCGACGGAGGTCTCCAGTTCCTCGATCTCCTGCGACCCGATGGGGGCGGCCTCATAGCGGTCGAACCCAGCGGGGTCGGCGTGCAGGGGATGGTCGGTACGAGGAGCGTCGGCAACGAGGGCCGGATCAGTGTGCAGCCAGTCGTGCATGGCGCTGCTGAGTGCGGAGCCGGCGGCGAGCGCGGCACCCGCGCCCACCAAGCCGCGTCGGTTGAGCATGAGGTCCATTCCCGTGAATTCGGTGAGGACCGCGGCTGTCCGTTCGGGCGCCCACGGCATGCCGTCGGGGTGCTCCACACCACCGTCGCCACGCCGTTTCCCCACGCGCCCGTGCCGGACCAGACCAAGATCCTCAATGGTCACGACACGGCCGAGACGCTCGGTGAACAGAGCCGCCAGCACCCGGGGCACGGGATCGCGGGGGATTTCTCCCATGTCGATCCAACGCCGTACCCGCGAGGTGTCGGTGGCCAGTTGCGGATGGCCCATGGCCGCCGCCTGCCGGTTCACCAGTCTCGCGAGTTCCCCTTTTGACCAGCCTGCCAGGCCGAACAGGTCCGACAGTCGGGTGTTGGGTTGTCCGTTCACGTCAAGCCCCCAGGTTCTCGGCTGAGTTGACAGTAACCCTCTGTCAGTTGCTGAGCGACTATTCGCCACGGTTCGCCAGGGTGCGCCACATGGTGTGCCAGGGGACGCCGGGTGTCAGGTAGGAATGCGCCACCCCGACCCGGCCCGCCGCGGGACATTCCCCAGGGTGCTCCCAAGGGGGCCGGGGCGGGAGGCGCAGCAATTCGCAGGCACACGAAGGGATCTGTATCGCCCATGTACACAGCATCGTCCTCCGTGTCCGCCCCGCCCCGGCCACTGCACAGCCGACAGCCCGGCAGCGGTCCGTATCTGGAGCCCGCGCGCCCCGCGGCCGGGTCGCTCGGCGCCGGCCGAACGCGACGCGTTCCGGGGCCCGGCACGCAACCGCTCAGCGGGAGACTCGACTTGTCAGGCCCCCAGGGGGCGCAACTGCGCACCGCGATCGCCTCGGTGCACCGCATCTGTCCCGAGTTCAATCCGGTGCAGGTGCTCCGCCGCAGCGGACGCACCGTGCTGCTCGTGGGGACAACAGGACGCAGCACCGCGATCGCCAAGTGTTTACTCGATCACTCGCCGGTGTGGGCCGAGCGGATCCGGCATGAGATAGCTGCCTACCGCTCGTTCGTCCGGCACCGTCCTCCGGTCCGGGCCCCGCGGCTGATCGCCGCGGACCCCGAGGACTGCACGCTGGTGATCGAGCGGATGCAGGGACGCGTCGCCGCGCTGTCCCGCCATCCCGTGGAGCCGCCGCCGCGCGCGGACGTGCGTCTTGCACTCAACGCGATCCGTCACCTCAACCGGTGGCGCCCGCCGCAGGAGTTGTTCGGCAGGCCCATGGACTACGGCAAGCGGATCTCCCGCTTCCATGACCTTGGCCTGCTCACCGACCGGGACATGGGCGACCTGCAGAAGCTTCTGCACGGCATCGCGCACTCGGCCGGGCAGCACGGCACCTGGCAGTTCTGCCACGGGGACGCGCTGCTCTCGAACATCCTGCTGTCCCCCGCGGGCCCGGTGTTCGTGGACTGGGAGCACGCGGGCTGGTATCTGCCGGGCTATGACCTGGCGACGCTGTGGTCGGTGCTCGGTGACGCACCGGTGGCGCGGCGCGAGATCAGCCAGCTGGCGCAGGAGCAGGGACCGGCGGCGCGTGACGCGTTCCTGGTCAACCTGATGCTGGTCCTGACCCGTGAGATCCGTACGTACGAGATGGCCGTGCAGCGATCGATGCACGACGCGGCCCCGGCGGCACCGGGCCCGGCCCATCCCGGTGCTGCGCCGTCCGGTGAGGAACAGCGGCTGCTGCTGAGGCGGTTGCACGACGACTGCCAGCTGGCCCGTCGGGCCGTGCGCGCGGCGGTCGGTACTCGCTGACGGGGATGACGGTCCGCAGTGCGCCTTGGACAGCGGCGCACTGCGGACCTTCGTATGCCCCCGGCTACTTCCGCGGGACTATGACGTGGTGAACTGCACCGCGTCCAGGTCGAAGGAATTGTTCTGTGGCGACTTGAAGACCACGTACAGCTTGTGCGTGCCAGCCAGCGCTTCGACCGGCACGTCGGGTGTGGCCTGATAGGTGTCCCAGCCCCCGGTGTTGGGGACGGGTGTCGTGGCGAGCAGCTTGCCGTCGGGGGCATCCGCGCGCAGTTCGATCGAGCCGACGCCGTAGGGCGAGGACAGCTTGTAGCTGACCTTGCCAGCGCCTTCGACGCTCATCGGGCTGTACGCGATCCAGTCGCCGTCGCTGATGTCGCCGATGCGTTTGCCGTTCTCGGCGCCCTCCTGGGAGACGATGCGGGTTCCCGACTGGTCGTCGTGGTACTCGGCCTGCTTGTGCTTGGGGTGCATGACCGAGCGGCCGTAGCCGGTGAGGGCGCTGACGCCGTCGCCGCCCTTGTCGGTGTACTTCGCGTTGAGGACGTACGTGAGGTCGGCGCCCTCGGGGTGTCCGCCGAGGTCACCGGTGTCCACGGTGCCTTCGCAGCCGGGGATGTCGGTGGTGGGGTGCTCGTGGTCGTCGTGGCCGAGGGCCGGGTTGACGGTGACCTTGGAGCAGTCGATCGTGCCGTCCTCGGGGTCGGTGACCGTGACCTTGTAGGGGATCTTGTCGCCGAACTCGATGAGCTTGCCGTCGACCGGGGTCTCGACCTTCACCTTGGGTGCCGTGTTGCCCGCGGTGACGGGCACGTTGGCGTAGCCGGACTTTCCGGTGGAGTCGGTGACCTTCAGCTGGGCGTTGAAGTCCCCCTTGGCGTCGTACGTGTGGGAGGGACTGGCCTCGGTGGAGTCGGACGTGCCGTCCCCGTCGAAGTCCCAGGAGAAGGTGAGCGGATCGCCGTCCGGGTCCTTGCTGCCCTCGCTGGAGAAGTCGACCTTCAGCGGGACCGGTCCGTTCGTGGCGGACGCCTTGGCCTGGGCGAGCGGGGTGCGCTGGCCCTGGGCGTAGTCGATGCGGTAGAGCCCCGAGTCGTTGTTGCCGCCGCCGAACTCGCTGCCCCACTCCAGGACGTACAGCGAGCCGTCGGGTCCGAAGGTCATGTCCATGGGCTTGGCGAACTTGGCCGACTTCAGGAAGTCGTTGATCTTCAGGAGCTTGCCGTCCTTGTCGAAGCGGATCTCCTTGACCGAGTCGCGGGCCCACTCGTAGAAGAAGCTCGCCTTGTCGAAGTAGGCGGGGAACTTCGTCTTGGAGGGGTTCTTGGCGTCGTAGTGGTAGACGGGTCCGCTCATCGGAGCCGAGCCGCCCGCGCCCATCTCCGGGAACTCCTTGGACTCGCCGTAGCCGTACCAGATCTCGGGCTGCTGGATCGTCGGCAGGTCCCCCAGGCCGGTGTTGTTCGGCGAGGGGTTGGTGGGCTTGGTGCAGTCGAACTTGGCGCCGACTTCCTGGGTGTCGGGGTTGTAGGGGGCGTACGCCTGGTTGTTGCCGTGGCAGAAGGGCCAGCCGAAGTTGCCCGCCTTCTTGATGACGTTGTACTCGACGAGGCCTTCCGGACCGCGGTTGGTCTCGGGCGCGCCGCGGTCGGGGCCGTAGTCGGAGGCGTGGACGTAGCCCGTCTTGGGGTCGACGGTGAAGCGGAAGGGGTTGCGGAAGCCCATGGCGTAGATCTCGGGGCGGGTCTTCGCGGTGCCCTTGGCGAAGAGGTTGCCCTGGGGGATGGTGTAACCGCCGCTGTCCTTGGGCTTGATGCGCAGGATCTTGCCGCGCAGGTCGTTGGTGTTGCCGGCGGTGCGGGCGGCGTCGAGGCGCTCCTTGCCGGGGCGCCAGTCGATCGGGGCGTAGCCCTGCCAGTTGGGGTCGAGGTTGGGCGGGACGTCGTCGCCGACGCCGAGGTAGAGCGTGCCGTTCGGGCCGAACTCGACGGCGCCGCCCGTGTGTCCGGGCTCGGGGAAGGTGCGGTCGCGGTAGGCGGGGACGTCCAGGAGCTTCTTCTCGCTGGCCAGGTCGAGGGTGTTGTCCTTCTTGACCGTGAAGCGGGAGAGGCGGTTGACGTCGTCCGTCGCCGATGAGGGGGCGTAGTAGAGGTAGATCCACCGGTTGGTGGCGAACTTCGGGTCCAGTTCCATGCCGACGAGGCCGTCCTCGCCGCCGGTGTAGACGTCGAGCTTGCCGGCCGTGGAGGTGGAGTGGCTCTTCGGGTCGAAGATCTTCACCTCGCCGCTGCGCTGGACGTAGAAGACCTTGCCGTCCTTGGCGACGTCCAGTTCCATCGGGTCGGCGGTGTTGTCGTCGAGCGCGGTCTTCTCGTAGCCGGACCAGACCGTGCCGCCGCAGTCGCCGGGCTTGTTGCCCGCGGCCCACTGGATGCCGCCGAGCACGTGCTCGCGGAAGGCGGGCTCGGTGTACGACGCCTTGTCGTGGCCCATGGCGGTGGCCCAGACCTTGCCGCCCTCGGCGTTGCGGCACCAGGAGATGGGGTGGTCGGCGCCCATCTTGGAGCCGCCCGGGTCGTACGTGGTCTCGTCGGCGGTGACCAGGACGTGCACGTCACCGCGGGGGTTCTTGTCGAAGTTGTACCACTCCTCCGGGCGCTCCCAGCGCTCGGGAAGACCCTTGGTGGAGGGGTGCGCGCGGTCGGCGACCTTGGCGGTGCCCTTCAGGACGCCCGGTGAGTGGGCGGGCATGTGGGCGCCGGCGTTGATGAGGTCGTCCCACCAGGGGAAGGAGTCCTCGACGCCCATGTCCAGGGTGTTGTGCAGGGCGACGACGCCCTTGCCGCTCTTCACGTACGTCTTCATGGCGTCGCGCTGGGCCTCGGTGTCCCAGACCATGCCGGAGTTCTGCAGCATGATGATGACGTCGAAGTCCTTGAGCTTCGCGTCGTCGAAGACCGTCGCGTCGGCGGTCTCGACGACCTCGAAGTTGTTCGCCGCCGCCTGCTCCTTGACCATCTGGACGCCGGCCGGGATGGAGTCGTGGACGTAGCCGACGGCCTTGGTGAAGAGCAGTGCGCGGAAGGCGGGTGCCTTGTCGGCGGCGCTCGACGTGGCGGGCAGGAACCCGACCGCGAGCAGCAGCGCCGCGACGAAGGCGATCACCGTTCTTCGTAGGCCTTTCGCGTCACGCGGTCTCCTGTCACGCACATGACAGTCCATGGGTGGTCCTCTCTGCTGGGAAGGACGGACGGACGTGCGGGATTGCCGGATGTCAGAGGGCGGCCACGGTGCGGCGCAGAAAGCCGAGCCCGTCGGTCGCGAGCGCGTCCTGGGTGGGCGCGAGGGGCCGCCAGACGGAGGCGGCGACGGCGATGGCGTCGTTGTGGGCCGTGAACGACTCGATGCAGAGCGCACCGCGGTAGCCGGACTCGCCCAGGGCGCGCAGGAAGCCGGGCCAGTCGAGGTGGTCGGCGCCCGGGGCGCCGCGGTCGTTGGCGCACACCTGGACATGGGCGATGCGGTCCGCCGCCGTGCGGACGGCTTGCGGCAGGGAGTGTTCCTCGATGTTCTGGTGGTAGGTGTCCAGGGCGACGCCGATCGACGCCTCGGGGAGGCCTGCCAGGCCCTCCAGCGTCTGGGCGACCGTGTTGAACAGGCTGGTCTCGTAGCGGTTGAGGGGCTCGACGGCGATACGGACACCGGCGCGTGCCGCGTACTCGACGACCGGCGCGATGTGCTCGCGCCACTCCTCGTACGCCGCCGCGCGCGCGGCCCGGTCCATGCGCCAGGTGCGGCCGACCGCCGCGTAGACGGGGCCCGCGACGACGGGGGCGCCGATCGCGTGGGCCGCGTCGACGCAGCGGCGCAGATAGTCCTGGGTGGCGCGCAGCGTGCCCTGGTCGGCGCGGACCAGGTCGCGCCCGTCGGGCATGACGGCGACGACGGCCGCGGGCGTCAGGCCCGTGGCGTCCAGGAGCTTGGCCGCCGCGGCGGGCTCCCAGTCGTCGGGCTGCTCCAGGGGCAGCTCCACGGCGCCGAACCCCCATCCCGCGAGGCGGGGCAGCGTCTCGCCGAGCGCCTCGGTGGTGACCGGCGAGTGCCAGATCCAGGGGTTGGCGCCCAACTGCCATGCGGTGTACGTCACTTCTTGCCTCCCCACTCCTTGGGGAAGCCCGGCATGTCCTGGCAGCCGCACATCGCGTAGTGCAGCGGCGGCATGCCCTCCTGGAGGTACTCGTCCAGGTTGGCCTGCGTGACCGTGGGCTGCGGGAGCTTCCACTCCTTGGGGACCTGCTTGCCGTCGAGGACGCGCAGGGCCGCGATGACCGGCGTGCGCCACTGGAAGGTCGGGTAGGTGGGGGCGATCGCGGTGAGGTCCTTGTCCTTCCATGCCTGGAGGAAGTCCTGCTGGTCCTCGCCGGTGATCGGCGGCACGTCGACGCCCGCGTCCTCGAAGGCCTCGACGGCGGCGACGGCCGTGGCGCCGGAGTCCATCCAGACGCCGTCGATGGAGCCGTGCCGGGAGATCGCGTCGGAGACGATCGACTTGGTCTTGGCGGGGTCGCCGTCGGTGAACTTGGCGTCCACGACGTCGAGTTCGCTCTTGTCGAAGGCCAGCTTCGCCGCCGACCAGCGGGTCTCCAGGACGTCCACGCCGGGCGAGATGCGCAGGGCGAGGATCTTGCCCTTGGGCTTGACCTTGTCGACGAGGAAGTCGGCGGCGACCGCGCCGTAGCCGTACCCGCCGATGGGGTTGACGAAGGTGACCGCGCAGTCGGTCTCCACGCCGCGGTCGAAGACGATCACGGGGAGCTTGCCGCAGGCCTCCTTCACGGCGGGGGTGAGGGTGGCGGTGGTGTTCGGCGAGACGATGAGCGCGTCGCAGTCCTTGTTGCCCGCGAGCTCCTGGATGTCGGAGATCTGCTTGTCGTCCTTGCCCTGGGCGTCCAGGACGGTGAAGTCGCTGATCTCCTCGTGGAGTTTCACCTCGGCCTTCATGTTCTTCAGGCCGACCTGGCGCCAGGGGTTGAAGACACCGGCGTTCGAGAAGCAGAGGTGGGTGCCGCCCGAGCCCTTCTTCTTGTACTGGGCGGTGTCGGTCATCTCCGGTTCGAGCATCTGCTCCCAGGGCTTGGCGGCAGGGCCCTGCGGGGTCTCCTTGCCCAGCTTCAACTGGCGCTCGTACTCGGCCTGTTCGAAGAACTTGGACGGCTTGTCCCCGCCCTTGCCGGACTCGGCGGCCTGCGATGCCCCGGCGGGCGAGTCGGGCGGTGTGTCGCTGGAGCAGGAGGTGAGCAGGGCGCCCGCGAGGAGGGCGACCGCGGGTATCAGCGCGCGCCTGCGCGTCAGAGGGTTCAAGGGGCTGTGCATCACGAGGGTCTGCCTCCCGAGGAGTGGATACGACGGCGGCGCAGCCGGGACCAGTCGGCGGCCCCGAGCCCGACCGCGGCGATGACGATGACGCCCTGGACGGTGGACTCCAGGGCGCCCGATACGCCCTGCAGGTTGAGCAGCGTGAACAGGGCCTGCAGCGAGAAGGCGCCCGCCATCGCGGCGACCACGCTGCCCCGGCCGCCGCCGAGCACGACCCCGCCCAGGACCACTGCGGTGATCGCCTCGAACTCGTAGCCCCGGCCCGCCTGCGCGGAGACCCCGGAGAAGCCGCCGACGAGGACCGCGGCGAGTGCGGCCGCCGCGCCGGACAGGACGAAGGCGATGACGCGGGCGCGGTGCACGCGGACTCCCGCCAGGGCGGCGGCGCGTTCGCTGTCCCCGGTCGCGATCAGCGTACGGCCGAAGTCGGAGCGCATGAGCAGGACGGCGACCAGGCCCGCGACGAGGCAGGCGAGGACCGCCCAGGGCAGCCAGCCCATGGCGGTGCCGCGCCCCATCTGACGGAATCCTTCCGACAGTTGGCCGTGCGGAGAGCCGCCCGTCCAGAAGAAGACGGCGCCCTCCAGGATCAGCATCATGCCGAGTGTGGTGATGAAGGAGGGCACTCTGAGGCGTGTGGTGATCAGCCCGCTGACGAGGCCGGTGGCCGCCCCGGCGAGCAGCAGGCCCGCCGTGATGAGCGGCCAGGGCGCGTCCGGGAACGAGCCGTAGACCTCTGCCGCCGCGACGACGCCCGCGGTGACGATCGCCCCGACGGACAGGTCGAACTCCCCGCAGACGATGACCAGATACTGCCCGGCGGCGAGGATCACCAGGGGCGCCGCGCGCTTGACGAAGGCGAGGAAGCGGTCGGGTTCGTAGAAGCCGGGGTCGGTGGCGGCGAGCGCGACGAGCAGCACGACGAGCAGGGCGTAGACGGGAGCGCCGGTGCCGAGCGTGCGGACAACGCGTTTGTACGGGGCGGGTGTTGGCGCCTTGGCCGGTGCGGCCGTCTGGCTGCTCATGCGGACCTCCTGCTGCCGCGCCGGGCGTAGATCGCGACGGCGGCGATGATGACGATGCCGCGGACCACGTTCTTGAAGAACGGGTCGACGCCGAGCTGGTTGAAGACGGAGTCGAGGACCGCGAGCACGAGGACCCCGCCGAGCGTGCCCGCCACTCCCCCGCGCCCGCCCGCCAGGACGGTGCCGCCGAGCACGACGGCGGCGATCGACTCCAGGTCGTAGCGCGCTTCCGTACCCGCCCAGGGGGCGCCCGCGCCGAGCCGTGAGGCGAGGAAGAGGGCGGCGGCGCCCACGCACAGCGAGCACAGGACGTGGGCGGCGATGATCGTGCGGCGGGTGCGGACGCCGGAGAGCCGGGCCGCGTGTTCGTCGCCGCCCGTGGCGTACAGGTGGTGGCCGAAGCGGGTGCGGCGGGTGATCAGCCACATCGCGGCGGCGACGGCGGCCAGCAAAAAGAGCGAGACGGGGATCGGGCCCATCCGGTCGTAGCCCAGATGCTGGAAGGAGGCGGGGACCTTGCCCGCAGGGCCCGTGTAGTTGTCCTCGATCCAGCCGCGCAGGATGAACGCGGTGCCGAGCGTCGCGATGAACGCGTTGACCTTGAGCCCGGTGACGATGAGGCCGTTGGCGAGCCCGACGGCGCCCGACAGGGCGAGGACGGCGAGGACCGCGGTGACGACGCTGCCGTCCTCCATGGTGGTGGCGGCGACGAGCGTGCCGAGGCTGATCAGATACGCCACCGACAGGTCGAGGGAGCCGGTGAGGATGACGGCGGTCTGCCCCACGGCGACCAGGCCGAGGGCGACGCAGTTCTGCAGGATGCCGACGACGTTCGAGAGCGTGAGGAAGTCGCCGCCGCGCGCGGCGACCACGATCCAGCCGAGCGCGGTGACGCCCGCCGCCGCGAGCCAGACGCCGACGGCGGGATCGGTGAGCCTGCTGCGGCTCGGGGCACGGGTCTTCACGGCGGGCGGTGGTGCGACGGTGGTGCCGGTGGTACCGCTCACGCGGCGGGCTCCTCTCCGGACGGGGCGCTCGTGTCTGCGGACGCGTCGGTCGTGGCGAGCCGCATCACGTCCTCCTCGGCCGCCCCCGGCGGGAGTTCACCGGCGATGCGGCCTTCGGACATGACGAGGATGCGGTCGCTCATGCCGATGAGTTCGGGCAGTTCGGAGGAGACGATCAGGACGGCGATGCCCTCACGGGCCAGCTCGCGGACGAGGGTGTGGATGGCGGCCTTGGCGCCCACGTCGACGCCGCGGGTGGGTTCGTCGAAGAGCAGGATGCGGGGGCGGGCGGCCAGCCACTTGGCGATGACGACCTTCTGCTGGTTGCCGCCCGAGAGGTACTGGGCCTGCTGGTCCTCACCGCGCGCCTGGAGGCGTACGCGCTCAAGGAGCGCGGTGAGTTCGCGGGCGGCGGGCGGCCCCCCGCGGGCCGGTACGGCGCGGGTCACGAGCAGGGCGTTGTCGCGCACGGACTGCCGCAGGGCGAGCCCCTCGGCCTTGCGGTCCTCGGTCACCAGGGCGATCCCCGCTCGGATGGCCTGCCGCGGGGTGGTGGGCCGCAGGGCTTCGCCGCCCACCGTCATCGCCCCGCCGGTGAACGGGGCGGCTCCGAACAGGGCCCGCGCGAGGGACGTACGGCCGGAGCCCTCCAGGCCCGCGATGCCGGTGACCTCGCCGGCGCGCAGCGTCAGGTCGATGCCGCGCAGGCGGTCGTTGCCGCCGCCGGTGACCGTGAGGCGTACCTCGCCGATGTCGTCGGGGCGGGCGCGCGGCGGGTAGTAGGCGCTCAGCTCCCGGCCGACCATGGCGCGTACGACCTGGTCGGTGTCCGTGTCCTGGGTGCGCACCGTCGTGACGTGGCGGCCGTCCTTCAGGACCGTGATCCGCCGGGAGAGCTCGAAGACCTCCCGCAGGCGGTGCGAGATGTACAGGATGCCGAGGCCGCGGCCCGCGAGGCGGCGCACGAGGTCGTGCAGGAGGCCCGCCTCGTGGTCGGCGAGCGGGGCGGTGGGCTCGTCCATGACCAGGACGCGGACGTCGGAGGCGAGCGCCTTGACGATCTCGACGGTCTGCTGCCGGGCCACGGACAGATCGCGGATGTACGTGCGCGGCGTGATGCCCGATACGCCGACCTCGGCGAGGAGTTCGGCGGTGCGGGCCTCCATCGCGCGGCGGTCGACGAGTCCGTAACGGGTCGGTTCGCGGCCCAGGAAGACGTTCTCGGCGACCGTGCGGTGCGCGAGCAGCGCGAACTCCTGGTGGATGATGCCGATCCCGGCGGCCTGGGCCTGCGCGGGATGGCTGAAGGAATGCTCCGTTCCGTCGAGCACGATGCTGCCCTCGTCCGGGACGTGTTCGCCCGCGAGGACCTTCATCAAGGTGGACTTGCCGGCGCCGTTCTCGCCGACCAGCGCGTGCACCTCGCCCGCGGCGAGGTCGAGGGACACCCCGTGCAGCACACGCACTCCGAGAAAGCTCTTGGAAACCCCGCGCATCGCCAACATCTCTTGCGTCGCCTGCATCGCCTGCACCCTCGGCTCCTTCGGCAGCGGTCTGCAGAGCAATGTGATGAGCCAGCTTTGACCTGTCAAGAGCCCAAGCAGCTTTCTCTGCAAGCGAGTTGACGGTGACTTAAGTCGATCGTCGAACACCATCGGCCTTGTGAGCAGCGAAACTCGTCCCTAAGGTGGCTGCCATGTCT
The DNA here is from genome assembly GCF_040643025.1 of Streptomyces sp. NPDC047525. Classification (NCBI taxonomy): domain Bacteria; kingdom Bacillati; phylum Actinomycetota; class Actinomycetes; order Kitasatosporales; family Streptomycetaceae; genus Streptomyces; species Streptomyces sp. NPDC047525. Next base: position 53,309 of record NZ_JBEYTL010000002.1, on the reverse strand, counting down.
GGAGCGCCGGATCACCCCGTTTCCCTGCCGTCGTCACCCGGCGAAGTCCTCGCCCTGCTCCGCACGGGGGCGGCGGAGACCCGCGCCGACATCGCCCGTGTGACGGGGCTCGCGCGGTCGACGGTCTCGCAGCGGGTGGACGCGCTGATCGCGCACGGCTTCCTCACCGAGGAGGCGGACGGCGGGTCGACGGGCGGCCGGCCACCACGCCGCCTCCGCCTGCGCACCCGCGAACACGCCGTCGCGGGCGTCGACTTGGGCGCGTCGCACTGCCGGGTCGCCCTCCTTGACATCGGCGGCGAGATGCTCGCCCTGCGCGAGGACCCGCTCTCCATCGCGGACGGCCCGCAGGAGGTTCTCGGCCATGTCGAGCGCACGCTGCATGCCCTGCTGGAGGAGGCCGGGCGCGATCCCGCGTCGCTCCAGGCCATCGGGGTCGGGGTGCCCGGACCGGTGGAGTTCTCGACGGGCCGCCCGGTGGATCCGCCGATCATGCCGGGCTGGCATCAGTACCCCATCCCGGAGTTCTTCGCCGAGCGGTTCGGCCCGCGGGCCCTCGTCGACAACGACGTGAACGTGATGGCGCTCGCCGAGCAGCGCCGCGCCTTCCCCGACACCCGCTATCTGCTCTACATCAAGGTGGGCACGGGCATCGGCTGCGGCATCGTCGCCGACGGCCGGCTGCACCGGGGTGCGCAGGGCAGTGCGGGCGACATCGGGCACATCCGGGTCGGCGACATCGAGGAGCCCTGCCGGTGCGGCAACTCCGGCTGCCTGGAGGCGGTGGCGGGCGGCGCGGCGATCGCCCGCAAGCTGGCCGGGCTCGGCCTCGACGCGACCTCGGGCAGCGATGTCGTACGCCTGGTGAAGTCCGGCAACCGCGATGCCGTACGCATGGTGCGCGAGGCGGGCCGCGCGGTGGGCGAGGTGCTCGCGGGCCTGGTGAACTTCTTCAACCCGGACACGGTGGTGGTCGGCGGGGCGCTGGCCGCCGTCCACGACCAACTCCTCGCGGGCGTGCGGGAGGCGGTGTACCGCCGCTCGCATCCGCTGGCCACCCATGTGCTCCGGATCGAGCCGAGCCGCACCGGCGAGAACGCGGCGGCGATCGGTGCGGGCATCCTCGCGGTCGAGCACGCGCTGTCCCCGCGGCAGGTGGACCGGGCCCTGTCGGGCGCGGCGCGCTGAGAAGCACCGGACCCCACGGGGCGCCCGCCCCCGGTCCACGCAGACCGGACAAGCACCATGCAACACCGGCCATACCGCCGACAGCCCTATACCGCAGGGGGGCTTACGCCCATAACGTCGGGCTATGTCCCTCAATGACGCACAGCAGATCGACCGCGCCAACGCCGCCCCCGAGCGCGTTCCGGTCGTGTTCGTGCACGGTCTGTGGATGCTGCCCAGCAGCTGGGACCTCTGGACGGCCCACTTCGAGGCCGCCGGATACATGCCCGTCGCCCTGTCGTGGCCCGACGACCCGGACTCGGTCACCGAGGCGAGGCAGCGCCCCGACGCCCTCGCGGGCAAGACGGTCGGGCGGATCGCCGATCACCTGGCAGGCCTGATCGACAGCCTTGAGCGCAAACCGGCCATCATCGGGCACTCCGTCGGCGGGCTGCTCACGCAGATCCTCGCGGGGCGCGGTCTCTCCGCGGCCTCGGTGGCGATCGACCCTGTGCCGTTCCGCGGCGTCCTGGCGCTGCCCCTCTCGACGCTGCGCTCCCTGCGCCCCATCATCGGCAACCCGGCCAACCGCAAGCGCGCACTGCCGCTCACCTTCGAGCAGTTCCGCTACGCCTACGCCAACGCCGTCAGCGAGCAGGAAGCCAAGGAGCTCTACGAGAAGCACGCGGTCCCGGCCCCCTGCGCACCGCCCTTCCAGGCGGCCGGGGCCAACATCAACCCCCGGACGGAGATGAAGGTCGACTGCCGCAACCCCCGGCGCGGGCCCCTCCTGATCATCTCCGGCGAGAAGGACAACGCCGTGCCCTGGGCGCTCGCCAACGGCGCGTACAAGAAGCAGCGGGAGAACTCCGGCGTCACCGAGATCACGGAGATGGCCGGCCGCGACCACGCGCTGACGATCGACAGCCGCTGGCAGGAGGTCGCGGACACCTCACTGACCTTCGTGCGCCGCTTCGTCTGACCGACGTCTCATCGGTCACGATCCCTGCACAGCGCGTGCTCGATCGGTGTGATGTCCGGGCGACTGCGCGCCCGAAACGTCACCCGGTCTTCAGTACCTTCGTGGCGGCCTCGGCCTCCCGCTGGCGCAGGGAGCGCCATTCGATCGCCGACTGCGGGTTGGCGTCGAGCCAGCGCTGTTGCAGCACGGCGAGCCTGGCGTACGCGCGCTCCAGGTAGCCGGTGGCGTGCTTGCAGGTCACGTCGGCGCGGGCTGCGGGTTGTTCGGCGAGGGGGGTGTCCGGGCGTAGCGCCGCTGCAAGCCGCTGTGGGTCTTTCGCGGCGGGGAATCCCGCCTGCCGCATGCAGGAACGCCAGCGTGCCGTCGCTCCGCGGAACGCGTGATCCTTTCCCAGTGTGCGCAGTGCGTCGCGCTCCCCCTGGTCGAGCCGCAGTTGCAGAGTGAGAGCGCGTCGCGGCCCACCCGCGCCCAGGAGCCGTCGCTCGGCGTCGGCCGAGCAGCCTGTGGCGGGCCGGCTTACGGTGATCTCCTTGTTGCGGGCGGAGATCTTGCGTTGCGGGTCCCCGTAGAGCGCCCGGCCGAATGCCTTCCCACGGGGTCGTTCTGCGGGCTGCGTGCCAGGCCGGCCGGCGGAGTCCGGCAGGTTGAGGGCCTCGATGCCGAACTGCGCCGGGCCTGAGCCGGCGTCTGCCGAGGGCGTGGCATCGACGGGAGGTGCCTCGTAGCGGAAGCCGTGCTCGGTCATGCAGTGGGTGATCAGGCGTTGCCGGGCCTCGTGCACGCGGCGGGAGGTGGCGGTCGGTGCGTGCAGCAGGGGATGGAAAGGGAGCCGGGAACGCAGTACGGCAGGCTCAGGACGGGACTGCTGTGCGGACTGTCGGGCGGGCGGCGTCGTGTTGTCGTGCAGCGCCCAGACGATGGTCCCGGCGAGGGCGAGGAGGGCGAGCGCCAGAGTGGTGATACCCACCCCGTGGCCCACTTTCAGCGGGGGCATGGCAGATCTTCTCTCCGTGGTCCGGGGTCGGGGTGCGATGAGCGGTGGTGCCGGGGGCAGCGGTGTGTGGCACGCCGCCGCCCCCGGCACCTGCGGGGCATTCGCTCAGTAGCAGTTGACGCTGGTCGTGCTCCGCACCCGGAGCGAGCTGGCCCTGTCCCGCAGAGACGGGTTGATGTAGTTGACCTCGCTGCCGGGGTTGACGCAGAACAGGAACCCGCCCCAGTCGCTGCCGACCCCGGTGTAGAAGTGGCTCTCGTACCCGCTGTTGCTCGAGTTGCTGGCGGACACCACGTTGTTGTGCACGGTCTGGCCGCCGCCCACACGGCCCGTGAGCTGGTTGAAGGTGTCATTGCGGAAGTCGGTGTCGCTGTTGAAGTACGAGTGGCGGGCCGAGTCGTTGAGACCCTGGTAGAACACGCAGTGATAGCCGGACGAGCAGTTGGTGTCGGCCGAGGCCGGGGGCGTTGCGAGCAGCAGTCCGGCTGAAGCTGCCATCGTGGCCAGACCGGTGATTGCCGCCCATCGCTTGCCTGTACGCATGCGTCTCCTCGTTTCCATCAGAACGATTCCTGTGGATCACTCAAGCCGGAGCACGTACCCCTGAGGCCTGTTGCCCCGTGGCACCTGATCTGGGCAGGCCACCCGCCTCGTCATGCTGCGGGCGGCCGTTCGCCCCGGTGTGGCCAGCAACTTAGGACGCTCGCAGCCAAGGAGCGTCAACCCGGCAATGGAGGGTGGTCTCAACTCTCGCGGTACAGCGGCAGACCACTACAACTCCTGATGTACCGCACCAGTTGGACATCACCGCAGACCACCGTCGCCTCCCAGCGGCACCGCTGATGGATCCTGGGCCCCGAGTCGGCTCTGCAACGGTGAGAGCATCTCCACCCCCGAAAGCGCCCCAGCTGTCGCGAGCATGACCATAATGACGGGACTGGGACGACATGGGGGACCAGCATGGACTCACCCGACCTGGCGACGATGGCTGCCCAAGCTCTGTCCGCAGTGGCATCAGGCGCCGCCAATACGGCGGTATCAGATCTCGTGCGAGGCAGGCTCAGCCATTCCGCACGCGGACGGGCAGCCCTGGACGAGCTGGCCACTGCACCGAGCGACAGCAGTGGTGTGCAAGCTGCCCTTGCCGAAGAGATCAGCAGCGATGCCGAGTTCGCCGGGCGGCTCGCGGTGCTCCTCCACGCTCCCTCACACCAGCACACCGGCAGCATCGTCATGACCGGCAGCAAAGTGACGCGCAGCCAGATAGCACTTGGCCCGCTGACCATCAATAACACCCGTTCCGGACGGCAGTCCCTCGTTGCGGGCATCGTCCTGGCCGTGCTGATGGTCGCGCTTGCCATCTACGGGAGTGTGCGGCTGATCGACAACACCGACGACTCGCCACGCAACGCGCCGTCAGAACCCGGCGCGACGCGCTCCGGCAGCCGCGCCACTGCTCTCCCACCCACGACCAAGACGGTCCGCCAGATCCTTCCGGACCGAAGCAGCATGGATGCCCAGGAGTACCCCTGGGATGGGCCACCCGAGGTCAGGACGTCAGCAGCCGGCCTCTCCATCTGCCGGGCAGCACCCGTATGCGAGAGGAATGCCAGCGCGGCCGGAGCAGTGGAATTCGGTCGAGGGGAGAACGAGGGGGAGAACCGGGCCGAGTTCCTCGTCCTGGCGTTCCCGGATGCCGCCACCGCCCACCTGGCCTACCTCGACATCGTGCAGGACATCGAAAGGACCAAACCCGGGTGGATCAAGGTAGAGCTTGAGCGAAGGGGCGATGAGAGCCAGAGCTTCGACCAAGACGGCACGGACACCAAGAGCAACCCGAGGGAGCAGTACATCAACCGCTCCCTGATTTTCCGTCAAGGCACCTTCATCGGCATGGCGCATCAGATGGACGATCCGACCGACCAGCGGAGCACGCGTATCCACAGCCTGTCCGCCATCCTTGCTGACCGCATCGCAGAGGCCGACGCCGGCAAGACCCCGTAGGCAGCGAGGGCCTGCTGGTCGTTGCGCACGCTTCTCCCTGGTCACCGTTGCCGGGGGCCACCGGTGTCCAGTCGCACGCGTTGCATCGGTATTTCGGTCACGCCGGTGCTGCGGACGATGTCGACCGAACAGGTGGACCGGACCTCTGACGTCCCAGGCGGTCCGCCCACCCGTCGGCATGGTGTTCGACCTGCTCATTGGTCCAATCCACTGACGCGTCGCAGGCCGTGCGGCCTCCCTGGGCGAAACCCGCCGGGACCGGCGCTGACATGGGAAATCCCGTCTCCTGGGCATGATTGACGGATCGTCGGAGAGCCGGTACCACTGACGCACGCCCGGCCCCGCACGCCCCATCACGCTTCACCGTCCCAGGAGGCTGCATTGCGAGGATCCGCCACCGCCCGCACCCCTGCCGCGCGCAGACGCGCCGTCAGGACCGCGGGCGCCCTTGTCTCCGCCGGTCTGCTGCTTCCGCTGCTCGGTGCCGCCCCGTCCTCCTCGTCGTCGGGCACCGTCGCCCAGGCGTCGCCGGACGGTCTGCAGAGCGCCTTCGCGGCAGCGGCCGCCGAGTACCGCGTACCGCAGAGCGTGCTGCTCGGAGTGTCCTATCTGCAGTCCCGCTGGGACGCGCACGGCGGCGCGCCGAGCGTGACCGGTGGCTACGGCCCTATGCACCTCACCGACGCGCGCACCGCCGTCGCCGGCGCCCCGCATCACAGCGAGGGCGAGGAGGACCCGCGCGGCGACGCGTCACGGGGCGTCCTCAAGCCGAAGGAGTTCACGGCGAAGGTGCCGGAGAACTCCCAACTGCCCGCCCGGCTGAAGACGTTGCCCCGCGCGGCCGAAGTCAGCGGGCTCTCCGCCGAGCGGCTGCGCACCGACCCGGCGGCCAACGTACGCGGCGGCGCCGCCCTGCTCGCCGCCGCACAGCAGAAGCTCGGCAAGCCGCTGAGCGAGAACCCTGCCGACTGGTACGGCGCGATCGCCCGCTTCTCCGGCGCGGACGACCAGGCCACCGCGGCGACGTACGCCAATGACGTCTTCGCCGTCATCCACGACGGCCAGGAGCGCACCACGGACGCGGGCCAGCACGTGGCCCTGCCCGCGGTCAGCGGTCTGAAGCCGGACGCCGCGCAGGTACGGGGCATGGGGCTGCGGAAGGCGCCGAAGGGCGAGACCGAGTGCCCCTCGACCGTGTCGTGCGAGTGGATCCCTGCGCCGTACGAGGAGTTCAAGGACCCGAACGGCAACGACGACTACGGCAACCACGACCTGTCGGACCGGCCCAAGAGCCAGAGCATCGACACGATCGTCATCCATGACACCGAGGGCCGCTGGGAAGGCGTCCTCAACATGGTGCAGGACCCCACGTACGTGTCCTGGCAGTACACCCTGCGCTCCACCGACGGCCACATCGCCCAGCACGTGAAGGCCAAGGACGTCGCCTGGCACGCGGGCAACTGGTACGTGAACTCCAAGTCGATCGGCCTGGAGCACGAGGGCTTCCTCACGGCGCCCGACACCTGGTACACGGAGGCGATGTACCGCTCGTCGGCGCGCCTGGTGAAGTATCTGTCGAAGAAGTACGGCATCCCGCTGGACCGCCAGCACATCATCGGCCACGACAACGTGCCGGGCACGCTGCCGTCGACGATCGCGGGCATGCACACCGACCCCGGCCCGTACTGGGACTGGCAGCACTACTTCACGCTGATGGGCAAGCCGTTCAAGCGGACGGCAGGGCCGAACGGCGGTCTGGTGACCGTGGCGCCCACGTACTCCAAGAACCGTCCCGAGTACACGGGCTGCGTCAAGCCGGGCGAGAAGTGCGAGACGCACGGTTCGGCCGCGGTGCGCGTCCACACCGAGCCGCGTGACGACGCGCCGCTCATCAAGGACATCGGCCTGCGGCCCGGTGGCGGCGACTCGACGACCGGCGTGAACGACACCGGCGCGCGCCTGTCCACCGGCCAGCAGTACGCGGTCGCCGACCGCAAGGGCGACTGGACCGCCGTCTGGTACCTGGGCCAGAAGGCCTGGTTCAAGAACCCGAAGAAGCAGCCGACGGCCGTCGACGCGTCGGGGCTCGTGGTGACGCCGAAGGGCGACGCCAAGGAGGTCCCGGTGTACGGGCGCGCCTATCCGGAGAAGGAGGCGTACCCGGCGGGCGTTCCGGTGCAGCCGGTCACGCCGCTGCCGTACAAGCTGCTCGCGGGACAGCAGTACGCGATCGGCGACAAGATGCCGGGCGAGTACTTCTACGCGCCGACGTTCGACACCGCACCGCACAAGGTGGTGCGCGGCAAGGACACGTACTACGAGGTCCAGTTCGGGCACCGCGTGGCGTATGTCAGGGCGGCCGACGTGAAGGTGGTGCGCTCGGGCTCCTAGAGCCGTCGAGGCCGGTCGGGGCCGGGTCCGCGTGGGGGCGGGCCCGGCCCCGACTCATGAGGCGACGGTGGTGAGGCGATGACTCAGTCGAAGACGTACCGCTGCCCCGCTCGCGCCTTGAAGGTCTTCTCGCCGCCCTTCAACAGGCCGCTGCGCACAGTGAGTTCGCGGGTGCGCGACGCGGTGAGCACGATGCGCGTGGCACGTCCGCCCTTCCACTCGATGTCGAGGCTCGCCCCGCCGCGCGCCCGCAGGCCGCGCACCGAACCCTCGGGCCAGCTCGCGGGCAGGGCGGGCAGCACTTCGATGACGTCGAACTGGCTCTGCAGGAGCATCTCCACGATGCCCGATGTCGCGCCGAAGTTGCCGTCGATCTGGAACGGCGGGTGGGTGTCCCAGAGGTTGGGCAGCGTCGAGGACTTGAGCTGCTCGCCGAGCATCTTGTGCGCGTGGTCGCCGTCGCGAAGCCGCGCCCAGAAGTTGACCTTCCACGCCTTGGACCAGCCGGTGCCGCCGTCGCCGCGCGCGGTGAGGGAGACCTTCGCGGCGTCGGCCCACTTGCTGCCCGGCTGGATCTGGCGTCCGGGGTGCAGGGCGTAGAGGTGCGAGACGTGCCGGTGATCGTCGTTCTTGTCGTCCAGGTCGGTCTTCCACTCCTGGAGCTGGCCCCAGGATCCGACGCGCAGGCCGGGGTCGAGCTTGCCCAGGGTCTTCTCGAGATCGGCTCGGAAGGCCGCCGAGTCACCGAGGACGCGGGCGGCTTCCAGGGTGTTGGTGAGCAGGTCGTGGACGATCTGCTGGGCCATGGAGTCGCCCGCGGTGAAGTCGCCGTGCTCGGGCGAGTAGCTGGGGGTGACGACGAGGGTGCCGTCGCGCGGGTCGGTGCGGAGGTTGTCGAGCCAGAACTCGGCGGCCTCCTTCATCGCGGGGTAGGCGGTGGAGCGCAGGTACTCCGTGGAGCCGCCGAAGCGGTAGTGCTCGTAGAGCTGCGCGGTGAGCCAGGCCGCGGCCTCGGGGAACCAGAAGGCGGTCGACCAGTCGTGGACGCCGGTGAAGCCGTAGGGGTTGGTCTCGTTGTGCACCACCCAGCCCCGCGAGCCGAACATCTCCTTGGCCGTGCGCCGTCCCGGCGCGCGCAGGGCCTCGACGAAGCGGTCGTAGGGGGCGGTGGTCTCGGCGAGGTTGGCGGCCTCGGCGAGCCAGTAGTTCATCTGGAGGTTGATGTTGGTGTGGTAGTCGGCCGACCAGGGCGGCGTGGTGCTGTTGTTCCACACGCCCTGGAGGTTGGCGGGCAGCGAGCCCGCACGGGACGAGGCGATGAGGAGGTAGCGCCCGTACTGGAAGAAGAGGGCTTCGAGGGCACGGTCGGCGGCGCTCGCCCCTCCCCCGTACCCCTTGAGCAGCTGGTCGGTCGGGACATCGGCCGGCGTGCTCTGGCCGACGTCGAGGGCGACGCGGGCGAACAGATCTGCGTGGTCGCGCAGATGGCGGGCGCGGAGTGCGCCGTGCCCCTGGGCGATGGCCTGGTCGACGGTGCGTACGACGTCGGCGTGCGGGTCGTCGCCGCGGTAGTCGGGGTAGGTGTCGGCGTAGTCGGTGCCCGCGGCGAGCGCGAACCAGACGTGGTCGGCGCCGCTGACGGTGATGCTGCCGTCCGCGTTCGCCGTGCGGGTACCGCCGTGGTGCACGACGCGCAGCTGCGCCTCGAACTTCAGTCCGTTGTCGGCGAGTTCACCGCGTACGGCGATACGGTCGGCGTCGGCCTTCGCGGTGAAGTCGGCGCGGGGCGAGGTGTGGCGCAGGGTGCAGCTGACGCTCGCGGGGCGGTCGGCGGTGAGCCGCCCGACGAGCACGCCGTCGGGGTACGAGGCGAAGAACTCCCGCTCGTGGCGCACTTGTCGGTGGGTGTACGTGACGGTCGCGAGGCCCGTGCGGAGGTCGAGGGTGCGGCGGTAGCTGGCGTCGGGTGCTTCCGGGGCGTCCGCCATGTCGAGGTGCAGATCGCCGAAGGTCTGGTGGGCGCCGTAGCCGCGGCGGGACTGGCCGAGCTCGGCGGCGACCGCGTCGGGGGCCAGAGCGCCCTTCTCGTCCAGCTGCCCCCGCACCGCGTCGAGGGCGCCGGGCCTGGCTTCGCGCCAGTCGCCGTGGTCGTAGCCCTCGCGGGAGCCGGGGCCGCCGGTCCACAGGGTCTTCTCGTTGAACTGGAGCCGCTCGGAGGCGAGGGTGCCGAAGACCATGGCACCGAGTGCGCCATTGCCGATGGGCAGGGCCTCGCGCTCCCAGTCGGCGGCAGGCGCCGCGTACCAGAGCAGCGATTCATCGGAGGTGTGGCGCCGCCCCTCGGCTGCGGCGGCGACACCGGAGAGAACCCCTCCGCCCGATGCCAGTACGGCTGCTCCGCCTACGGCGGTCTTCATCGTGGTTCTTCGCGAGATCCCGGGAGTCATGACCGGTCACGTTAAAAGTCCGATGACTGGCCTGGCAAGGCACATGACAAAACCCACCCCTCCGGCAGAAGGGGTGGGCGCGTGGCGTGCGGTGGTCCGGGGTGGGTCAGCCCTGCTGGAAGAGCTCGGCGGGCAGCGGCTTCAGAAGGGCGTACAGATCGTCGGTGATCGGCCGGTCCCAGGCGGCGATGGTGACCAGGACGCCGTCGCTGCGGTCGAACTGCACGCAGGAGATGCGGCTTTCGGAGAGCTTGAGGCGGCGCACGATGAGGAGGTTGTCGCCCTGCATCACCGGCATGTCCTCGGTGGTGACGACCGTGATCTCCTCGTCGTTCTCCAGGGCGAGCATCAGCTGGGCCACCTCGAAGGGCACCTCGTCGTCGGCGATCTCGCGTGCCGGGGAGCCCTCGGGCAGATTGCCGATGATCATCGCGGGGCCGCGCCCGCCGAAGAGGTCGTAGCGCAGGAAGACGCCCTGGCAGCTGCCGTCGGGGGCGGGCAGCAGGCCCGCGCCGAGGTTGCCGGGCCAGTCACCCGGGTCCATGGCCAGGACATCGAAGTCCGGGCCAGCGGGAGTGGCGGAGCTGCGGCGGCGGAGGAAGGACATGCGCCAATGGTACGTGGCCCGCGGTGCTTGTCGGCGCGGGGGCGGCGCCGGTCCGCGCGGGGCGGCCATGGCGCGGTCCCGCGTTCAGCGCGAGGTCAGCGGGGGTGGCGGGACGCCGAGCGCGGCGGCAAGACCGGAGTGATCCGTTCCCACTTTCCGGTACACGGCGGACAGCAGCCGGACGACGGCCGCCTCGTCGGTGTGCAGCTCCTCGGCGATGCGGGCGGCCGGCTCACCGCGGACGGCGAGCGCGGCGGCGCTGCGCTCGCGCGCGGTGAGCGTGTCCCTCTCGGTGCTGTGCAGCAGCCGGGGGCGAAGACCTGCCGCCGCCAGCTCCTCGCGGGCCCGCTCGACCAGGCCGTCCGCACCGCACTGGACGGCCGCTTCGAGCCCTCGGTAGAGGGGGTCCGCTGCGTCCTTCGGGCGGCCGGCGCGGCGCAGCTCGGCGCCCAGGCAGACCAGCGCACAGGCGAGTTCGTACGCCGCGGGCGACCGCTCCAGGTGGCTGACGGACTCCTCAAGGAGCTTGACGCGCGCGGAGCCCGGCGCGACCTCGGCGGTGATCCGCAGCGCCTGCCCGATCGCCGAAGCGGTGGCGAACCTGCGGGCGCGCCGGACCGCTTCGTACGCGGTGGTGAGCGCGCGCTCGGGGGCGTCGTCGGCCTCGGCGAGCGCGAGGTGGAGCTGCCAGGGGCACCAGGCGGGGTTGCGCATGCCCCGCGGGTCGAGGCGGCGGCCCGCCGCGGCGAGTTCGGCCGCCGCGTCCTTGGTGAGCCCGCGGGCGAGCAGCAGTTCGCCGTGCACGGCCTGCGCGTCGGGGAAGACGACGGCCGAGGGGAACGGCTCCCCGAAGCCGTACGCCTCGGCGGTGCGCGTGGCCTCGGCGACACGGCCGCGGGCCAGCAGGATCTCGATGAGGATGCCGACGGCGTACCAGTGCGCGGGCGTTCCCGACCCGACACGCTCGGCGATCCGCAGCCCGGCGCGCACGAAGTCCTCGGCTTCGGCGAGGCGCCCGCGCCGGAAGCGTACGTACGCGAGAAGGGTGTACGCGAACGACAGATGGGCGCCGCGCCAGCCCTGGCGCTCGAAATCCGCGATCCCGGCGGCGAACAGCTCCTCGGCCCGGCCCGGCCGGTCGGCGTACAGGAAGGTGAGCGCGACCAGGACGGGGACTTCGAAGCCGCGGTCCTCCTCGGCCCAGCCGAGCCCGCCGACCAGGGCACGCTCGGCGTGCCGGACGGCGGTCCGGGCGGGCTCGGCACGCAGCGTCGCGTCCCAGGCGCGGAGCCCGATGATGTACCGCTCGGTGAGATCGCGGCCGGGCAGCCGGTCGGCGAGCCTGGCAAGACGCCGTGAACGGGCGGGCGAGTCCGGCTCGTCGGCCCGGAAGGCGTCCCACATGAACTGCTCGGCCTGCATCCGGATCCGCACCCGTGGCTCGGTGGTCACGCGGATCTCGCGGGCGAGAGTGTCGGAGGCTTCGCCCAGGCGGTCGGAGTGGGCGAGGACCTGGGAGAGGCGGTAGACGATGCCGTTGCGCAGGACGGGGTCGGTGATGGGCTCTTCGAGTGCGGCGCGCAGGTGGTTGACGGTCGTCGCCGGTTCGGTGAGGTAGGACGCGCAGCCCAGTTCGTAGAGGACCGCGGCGCGGTCCTCCCAGGGCGGGGGTTCGCGCAGGGCGCGGGCGAGATAGCGGCGGGCCGCGTCGGGGGCGCCCGCGCGGACGGTCTCGCGGGCGGCGGCGCGCAGTTGCTGCACGACCCAGGTGTCGCCGTCGGGGTGGACTTCCAGGAGATGGCGGGCCGCGGCGGACGCGCCGAGCCCCGCGTTGACCACGGACCAGGCTGCCTGACCGTGCAGGGCGACGCGGACACCGCCGGGGATGGCGCGGTAGACGGCGGTGGCGATCAGCGGGTGCACGAACTCCAGGGTGTGGGCGCCGGTCAGGACGCGGGCGCGGCGCAGCCGGTCGGCGCAGTCGGCGGCCTCCCGCTCTCCGATGCCCGCGACGGCGGCGGCGAGCGCCGGGGGGACCGAGATCCCGAGGACGGCGCAGGCCCAGGCGAACCGGACGGTGGAGGTGCCAAGACGCTCCAGGCGGGCGACGAGGCCACTGCCCTTCACGGCCGCGGCGAGATCGCGCAGCAGATGCGCACCGGCCTCGTCGGGGGTGAGCCCGCGGTCGTGCACCTTCGCGGCCAGCTCCACGGCCTCGAACGGGTTGCCCGCGGTGACCGCCCAGCATTCGCGGCAGAACGCGTCGTCGGCGCGGGTGCCGAGCGCGTCGCGTACGAGGCGGGCGACGGCGGTGGCGCTGAGCGGTTCGAGTCCGATGGGCCGCTGCCCGGCACGTCCGGGCAGACCTCTGAACTCCTCGGCGTGGTCGGGCAGTTCCTCGGGGCGGTAGGCGACGACGAGCAGCAGCGGCAGGGCCTCCGCGCGGGGCGCGAAGGCGGACAGCCAGCTCAGCGACTCGGCGTCGGCCCAGTGCGCGTCGTCGATCACGACCACCAACGGGGCGCGCTGCACGGCGAGATGAGTGAGCACCCAGTCAAGACCGTCGCGCAGCCCCTGCGGGTCCGGCGGTGCACCGCCCGGCGGGGCGCAGAGCCCGAGGGCGGGGCCGACGATGGCGTACCAACTGCCCAGTACGTCCCGCAGTTCCGCGTCGGGGACGGAGGCGAGCAGGGGCTGCACCAGCTGCCGCGCCACATGGAAGGCGACCCGCTGCTCCTGGTCACCGCCGCGTGCCGACGCCACGGTGCAGCCCTTGGCGGCAGCACGGCGGCGCGCCTCGACGAGAAGGGAGGTCTTGCCGAGGCCCGCGCGCCCCGCGAAGGCGATGAGTGCTCCCCGGGGCCTGTCCGGGGGCTCGGAGCCGTCCCGCGACAGACCGCACAGTTCACTCAACGCCTCGTCGACTGCCGCGAGTTCGCTTTCCCGCTCGAAGAGGGTCCGCTTGCCATGGGGAACGTGATGCACCATGGGACACCCTCCGCCATGGTGGTGCGCCGGGCGCTTCCTGCTGCGCGTGCCTTGACCTTCAGGAGCCTCAGATTACGCCCGCGGGGCCCGCCGGGAGCCGATTCGGCCACAGCGATGCGGTTGGCTGTGACATCCACCCCGGACGAAGGGACCCTCACGTGGCGGTCGGCACCGAGAACGTACTCAACTACTGGCACGGCGGCCTGAGCGAGGTGCCCGACGAGGTGTGGCACCACCCGTCCCTGGAGGTCCTGCTCCTCCCCGACAACGCGCTCACACATCTCCCGGCGCGGATCGACTCCTTGACCTCACTGCACACACTGGACCTGGGCCACAACCAACTCACCCGCATCCCCGACGAGTTGGGCGGCCTGACGGCCCTGAGCCGCTACCTCTACCTCCACGACAACCGCCTCACGTCACTGCCGGAGTCGCTGGGCAACCTGAAGCGGCTGACGTACCTCAACGTCGGCGAGAACCGGCTGACGGCGCTGCCGGAGACACTGGGATCGCTCGAGGCCCTGGTCGAGCTGCGCGCCCAGCACAACCGCCTGGACTCGGTCCCCGCGTCACTCGGCGGCCTCGCGGCCCTGCGCGAACTGTGGCTGCGCGGCAATCGCCTCGCCTCGCTCCCCGCATCGGTCAGCCGGCTGGGCGGCCTGCGCGAACTGGAGCTGCGCGAGAACCGGTTCACGACGGTGCCGGAGGCGCTGCGCGGTCTGCCCCTGCTGCGGAGGCTGGACCTGCGGGCGAACCTCCTGCGCGAACTCCCGCCCTGGATCGGCGATCTGCCCGCGCTGGAAAAGCTGGACCTGCGCTGGAACGACGTCACCGTGCCGCGGGAGCTGCTGGTGAGGCTGGAGGGGCGGGGGTGCGTGGTGCTGCGGTGAGGCATGGGGCACGTACCTGTGGCCCTACCGGGACTCCAGAGGCACCACGGCCACCGCACCCCGCGCATGCAGCAGCACCGCGTTGGTCACCGACCCCATCAGCCTCCCCAGCGGCATCCGGGTCTGATGCCGCCCCACCACCACGAGCTCCGCGTCCCGCGACGCCTCGACGAGCAGCGCCGCCGCGTCCCCCGGCAGGATCTCCTTCTCGACGTTCACCTGGGGATACCGCTCCTGGAAGGGCGCGAGCTGCTCGCCCGCGAGCTCGGTGTACCGCGCCGATGTCGCCGCGTCCGCCTCCGCCGATGTCACGAAGTCGCCGGTGGCGGTGTAGACGAGGACGGGCCCGGGATAGGCGCAGACGACCCGGAGCGCCACGCCCCGCAGCGCCGCCTCCGCGAAGGCGAAGCCGATCGTCTCGTCGTGCGGGGAGAGCGCGTCGAGGCCGAGGACCACGCACGGCTCGGTGCCCGCCGTCAGCTCGTCGCCCGGCCGCACCACCACCACGGGGCACGCCGCCTCCCGCGCGCTCGCGAGCCCCTTCGAGCCGAGCAGCAGACTGGCGAAGCCGCCCCGTCCGCGTGAGCCGAGTACCAGCAGCCGCGCCCCGTCGCCGAGCCTCGGGACGTCACGGCCTGGGGCGCCCTCCACGACGGCGAAGTCCAGGGGAGGCAGTTCCGGGCGGCGTTCCAGGGCCCGGCGCGTGCGGTCGATGACCGGGTCGGCGTCGAGCCGGTGGTCGATGGTCGGCATGTGCGGACCGTCGGCCAGCGGCATCGCGTACTGCCGCACATGCACGATCCGCAGCGGCGTTCCCCGCAGTCGCGCCGCGGTCAGCGCCCATTCCAGGGCGTGGTCGCTGCCTGCCGAGCCGTCGACGGCCACAACAACGGGTTCAACGGGCGCGTCGCCACTCATGGCTTCCTCGTCTCCGGCGCAAGGCCAAGGTCGACCGGCTCTGCTTCCGGTCCCGGCCCCGCCCAGGGGGCGGGCCGGGGGCAGAGTCCAAAGTCACCAGGTCAGCACGGCAGAGGCCGTGAGCGGTGGCGACAGCCGGAGACGAGGGTCCACAACGCCCCACACGGCCTACGTCAGGTCGAACTCCCCCGCACGCGCGCCGTGCACGAACGCTCCCCACTCCGCCGGAGTGAAGATCAGGGACGGGCTCTCGGGGCGGCCCGCGTTGCGCATCGCGATGAATCCTTCGACAAAGGCGATCTCCACATCACCCCGACCCTCACTGCCCGATTGCCAGTCTGCTGTGCTGAGGTCGAGCTCCGGCTTGTCCCAGCCTGCGAGCGGGCGCTGCTGACCTGCGAGCGGATGCTGCTGAATGGTGCCTTCGGCCACGTCCGTGCTCCTCCCGATGCGTCGTCCGCCCGCCAGCCTAGCTTTCGGTTCCGATGCCGGACAGGCCGCGGAAGGAGGACGGCCGCCTGTCCGGCCCGGCGGACCCGTCACGTGGTGGGCGGCTCCGCGCCGACCAGCCACATGGAGAAGAACTGCGAGCCGCCTCCGTAGGCGTGCCCGAGCGCCCTGCGGGCCCCGTCGATCTGGTGCTCGCCGGCCTGGCCGCGCACCTGAAGTGCCGCTTCGGCGAAGCGGATCATGCCCGAGGCGCCGATGGGATTGGTGGACAGGACGCCGCCCGACATGTTGACGGGCAGATCGCCGTCCAGCTCCGTCACGCCCGACTCGGTCAGCTTCCAGCCCTCGCCCTCCGCGGCGAAGCCCAGGTTCTCCAGCCACATCGGCTCGTACCAGGAGAACGGCACGTACATCTCGACGGCGTCGATGTCGCGCCGCGGGTCCGTGACCCCCGCCTGCCGGTAGACGTCGGCCGCGCAGTCCTTGCCCGCCTGCGGCGACACGAAGTCCTTGCCCGCGAAGAGAGTGGGTTCGCTGCGCATCGCGCCGCCGTGCATCCAGGCCGGCGGCCGGGGCGAACGGGCCGCGCCCGCACGGTCGGTGAGGATCATCGCGCAGGCCCCGTCGGACGAGGGGCAGGTCTCGGAGTAGCGGATCGGGTCCCAGAGCATCGGCGACGCCTGGACCTTCTCCAGGGTGATGTCCTGCTCGTGCAGATGGGCGTAGGGGTTCTTCAGGGCGTTGCGCCGGTCCTTGTAGGCGACGAGCGAGCCGACCGTGTCGGGGGCGCCGGTACGCCGCATGTACGCGCGCACGTGCGGGGCGAAGAAGCCGCCCGCGCCCGCGAGGAGCGGCTGCTGGAAGGGGACGGGCAGGGAGAGCCCCCACATCGCGTTGGATTCCGACTGCTTTTCGAAGGCGAGGGTCAGGACGGTGCCGTGGACGCGGCCCGCCACCAGGTTCGACGCGACCAGCGCCGTGGAGCCGCCGACGGAGCCCGCCGTGTGGACGCGCAGCATCGGCTTGCCCACCGCGCCGAGCGCGTCGGCGAGGTACAGCTCGGGCATCATCACGCCCTCGAAGAAGTCGGGCGCCTTGCCGATGACCACGGCGTCGATGTCGGCCCACGTCAACTCGGCGTCCGCGAGGGCGGCTTGGGCGGCCTCGCGGACGAGTCCCGCGATCGAGACGTCCCGCCGGGCGGCGACGTGCTTGGTCTGGCCGATACCGACGACGGCCACGGGCTCCTTGCCCACCCCACTCATCACGAATCTCCTTCGAGGACGGCGACCAGGTTCTGCTGGAGGCAGGGACCGGATGTGGCGTGCGCGAGGGCCCGGTCCGACTCGCCCCGGTGGATGCGGGCGGCGGCCTCACCGAGCCGGATGAGCCCGGCGGCCATGACGGGGTTCGCGGCGAGCGCGCCCCCGGAGGGGTTCACCGCGACGTCGGCGCCCAGTTTCAGCGCCTTGCGCAGGACGACCTCCTGGGAGGTGAACGGAGCGTGCAACTCGGCGGTGTCCACGGGCCGTTCGAACGCTCCGGCCCGCTCGGCGGCCAGGCGGCTCGACGGCGAGTCGGTGAGGTCGCGCACGCCGAGGCTGTGCGCCTCGACGCGGTGGTCGATCCCGCGGATCCACGCGGGCCGCTCGCACAGGTCACGGGCCCGCTCCCCCGCCGCGAGGACCACGGCTGCGGCGCCGTCCCCGATGGGCGGGCAGTCGCCGGTGCGCAGGGGACGTACGACGTAATCCCCCTGCGGCACCGAACCCCTCAACTGCGCATGGGAGTTGGCGGAAGCGTCCTGGCGGCTGCGTGCCGCCACCCCGGCGAGAGCGGGCTCGTCGGTGTCCCCCGCGTCGATCAGGGCCTGCGCCTGGAGGGCCGCGAGAGCGACCGAGTCCGGCCAGAGGGGCGCCACGTAGTACGGGTCGAGCTGCCGGGTCAGCACGTCACGCACCGATCCGGGGGACGACTTGCCGTAGGAGTACACGAGCGCGGTGTCGGCCTCGCCGGTGAGCAGCTTGGTCCACGCCTCGTACAGCGCCCAGGCCCCGTCCATCTCGACGTGCGACTCGGAGATCGGCGGCCAGGCACCGACCCCGTCGAGCGCCATGGTGAAGGAGAAGGCGCGCCCGGCGAGATAGTCCGACGACCCGGAGCAGGTGAAGCCGATGTCGCTGGTCTTCAGGCCGGTGGCGGCGAGGACCTGGTGCAGGACCGGCATGAGCATCTCCACCTCGGAGAGCTCGTCGGTGGAGCGCAGATGGTCGGTCTGCCCGAAGGCCACGATGGCGATGTCCCGGACGGGCCGCATCACGGACGGCTTCGCGGACGGCATCTACACCAGCTCCTTGTACGTGTCGTAGTCGGCGTCCGGCTCGCCCGTGGGCCGGTAGTGATCGGGGAAGCGGCCGCCCTCGGTCCACACCGGTTCGACGCGAAGACCCATCCGCACCTGGTCGTAGGGGATGCCCGCGATACGGGCGTGCAGGGCGAGGTCGGCGCCGTCGAGGGCGATGTGCGCGTAGACGTAGGGCACTTCGATGTCGAGGTTCTTCGCCTTGATGTTGACGATGCAGTACGTGGTGACGGTGCCGCGCGGCCCGACCTCGACCCGCTCGGTCGTGGCGACGCCGCAGGTGGGGCAGGCGCCGCGTGGCGGGACGTAGACCTTGTGGCAGGAGGGGCAGCGCTCGCCGACGGTCTTCTGGTCGGAGAGGGCGTTGATGTAGGCGGTCTGGGCGCGGCCCGGCGCGTAGGTGTAGTCGAGGCGCGCGGCCGCCACGATGCCGGTGACGGGGTCGCTGAACTCCCCGTCGTGCGGCCCGACTTCGCCCTCCGCCGCCCCGTCGTACGCCTCGAAGCAGGCGATGTCGGTGATGGCACCGGTGCGCTCGGCGGCCCAGCGGATCCGGACGCGCATCCCGGTCCTGACCTCGTCGGGGCCGGGGGCGTCCAGGGCGTGCAGCAGAGCGGTGTCGGCGCCGTCGAGCTGCACCAGGACCCAGGCGAAGGGAGTGTCCAGGGGCTGGCCCCTGCGGGGTTCGTGGTTCCAGGCCCAGGTGGTGACGGTGCCGGTGGCACCGACCTCGACGAGGTCACGGATCTCGTCGGCGGTCACGGGGTCGTACTCGACGGGCGGGACGAGCGTCCGGCCGTCCTTGGTCTTCACGCCGAGCACGGTGCGTTCGCGCAGCCCGGTCAGGAACGCGCTCTGCACCGGCCCGAGGGACCGGGTGAAGGGAAACTCGACGACAAGAGGGGCACGCAGCACTTCGGTTGGCATGGGACGGACTCCGTTTCTCGGCGACGATGGGGACGGAGGGGCGCCCCGTCAGGGGCGCGGGGCCGTGTCTATGTGCGGCTCCGCCGCGTGGGCACGACCAGCCCCCGCCGGCCCGCAGGTAACAACCGGCCTAGGCGCGCCGAAACACGGGGGCACGCTTCTCCGCAAAAGCTCTGGAGCCCTCCTTCGCATCGGCGGTGTCGAAGATGGGCCACCCCCGCTTCAACTCGGCCGCGAGCCCGTCCGCCTCGGACATCTCCGCGGCCTCGTACACGGACGCCTTGACCGCCTCCACGGCGAGTGGCCCGCACGCGTTGATCTGTTCGGCGATGACGAGCGCCTTCTCCAGGGCGGTGCCGTCCGGGACGACGTGGCCGACGAGGCCGATCGAGGCGGCCTCGGCCGCCGAGTAGGGGCGCCCCGTGAGCAGCATCTCCAAGGCGTGCGTACGAGGAATCTGCCGCGGAAGTCGCACGGTCGAGCCGCCGATCGGGAAGAGGCCGCGCTTGACCTCGAAGAGCCCGAACGTCGCAGACTCGCCCGCCACACGGATGTCGGTGCCCTGGAGGATCTCCGTGCCGCCCGCGACGCAGTACCCCTCGACCGCGGCGATGACCGGCTTGCGGGGGCGGTGGTGGCGCAGCATCGCCTTCCAGTGCAGATCGGGGTCGGCCTTCATCCGGTCCCGGTACTGCTCGCCGTCCATCCCCTTGCCCGCGAGGGCCTTGAGGTCCATGCCCGCGCAGAACGCGCCGCCCGCCCCGGTGAGCACGACGGAGCGGATCGTGTCGTCCTCGTCGGCGGCCACCCAGCCGTCGTAGAGGCCCACCAGCATCGGCAGCGAGAGCGCGTTCCTCGCCTCCGGCCGGTTGAGCGTGAGTATCAGTGTGGCGCCTTCGCGCCGTACAGCGAGATGTTCCGTCCCACCCATGGCCGTGCTCCCTCTCGTGACGGCTCGTCGACGGCCGGCCCGCGTCGGCCATCTGCTGTCGGCTTCGGACCTGGAACAGGTTGCAGTAGGCGGGGAGCCAGTTCAATAGTTTTCTGACAGTCAGTCAGATTTCTTGAACGAGCACCCTTCCCACTTGTGGGTGCCTCTGCTCTGATGACCGCCAGAAGAGATGACTCCGGGGTCAGGAGGAGCGGTGGAGTACAACCTTGCCGACCTGTTCGAGTCGGTCGTCGACGTGGTCCCCGACCGCGAGGCGCTCGTCTACATCGATCACCCCGGCACCGGGGCGGAACGCAGGCTGACGTACGCCGAGCTCGACCGGGCCGCCAACCGCCTCGCGCACCACCTGATCGACAGCGGCCTCGAGCCCGGCGAACATCTGGGGCTCCACCTCTACAACGGCGTCGAGTACCTCCAGACGGTGCTCGCCTGCCTCAAGGCGCGTCTCGTTCCGGTGAACGTCAACTACCGCTACGTGGAAGAGGAGTTGGTCTACCTCTACCGCGATGCGGATCTCGCCGCCCTCGTCTTCGACGCGGAGTTCACCGAGCGGGTGTCGGCCGCGATGCCGCGCACGGAGAAGCTGCGGCATCTGGTGCGGGTGGGGACCCCGCCGGCCGACACGCCCGCGCTCGACGTGGTGGCCTTCGCCGAGGCGGAGGCGGCGGGTTCGCCGGAACGCGGGTTCGCGACGCGCTCGGCCGACGACCTGTTCATCATCTACACCGGCGGCACCACCGGCATGCCCAAGGGCGTCATGTGGCGCCAGGAGGACCTGTTCTTCGCCGGGCTCTTCGGCGGCGAACCCGCGGGCGAGCCGGTGAAGCGCCCCGAGGAACTGGCCGAGCGCGTCGCGGCGGGCGGCCCCGGCATCACGTTCTTCCCCGCTCCCCCGCTGATGCACGGCACGTCGACGCTGACGTCGTTCATCGCCTTCAACTACGGCCAGCGGGTGGCGATTCACCGCAAGTACGTCCCCGAAGAGGTGCTCCGCACCATCGAGCGGGAGAAGGTCTCCAGCGTCTCACTGGTGGGCGACGCGATGCTCAGGCCCCTCATCGACGCCCTGCACGGCCCGCTCAAGGGCACCGACCTGTCGTCGCTCTTCAGCGTCTCGTCCTCCGGGGCGATCATGTCGGAGACGGTGCGCGCCCAGTTCCAGGAACTGGCCCCGAACGTCCTGCTCCTGAACAACTTCGGCTCGTCCGAGTCCGGTTCCAACGGCAAGGCGACGGACGACTCGGGCCCCGAGAAGGGCTTCCGCCTGGAGGTCAACGAACGTACGCAGGTGGTGGATCTGGTCACGCACGAGCCGGTGGCGGTGGGCGAAGTGGGCCGCCTGGCCCAGCGCGGCCATGTGCCGCTCGGCTACTACAACGACCCGGCCAAGACCGCCGAGACCTTCTTCCAGAAGGGCGACGAGCGCTGGGTGCTGCTCGGCGACATGGCGACGGTCGACGAGGACGGCATAGTCACCGTCCTCGGGCGCGGCTCGCAGTGCATCAACACCGGTGGCGAGAAGGTGTATCCGGAGGAGGTCGAGCAGGCGCTCAAGTCCCATCCGGACGTGTACGACGCACTGGTCGCCGGAGTCCCCGACGAACGCTGGGGCAATCGGGTGGCCGCGGTGGTCCAACTCCGGGAGGGCGCACCCTCATTGGACCTGGAGGCCATCCAGACCCACTGCCGCACACGCCTCGCCGGTTACAAGATCCCGCGAGCGGTGGTCTTCACCACGGAGATCCAACGCTCACCGAGCGGCAAGGCGGACTACCGGTGGGCGAAGGCGGTGGCGGCGGGGGGCTGATCGCAGCCACCGCTCGGGGAATCAGGGATCAGCCGCGGGGTGACGGGTGGGTGGGCGGGAAAGCATCCGCCGCGAAGCGGCGGCCCGGAAGCGAGTCAGCCCGCACACACAGACCGAAGCGCACGCTCCAGAGCCACGGTGTGCAGCAGGTCAAGCTGCCGCTCATGCCGTACGCGTACGGCACCCACGGTCACAAGCCCACGGCAAGCCGGCGCCGAACGCGCAGCGGGAGAGTCAGCGATCCCCCGCACCAACTCGCCGTTCACCCGGTTGATCTCCTTGCGGACCTCCCCGAGGTCCGGCTTCTCCACGGGCACCTGCGAGGGATCCGCGTCCCACCGCCGGTGCAGCTCCCGCTGCACCACCTTGTTGGCCTCGATCTGGTCCCGGAAGATCCGCACGGTCGCCTCGGGATCAGCGCCCAACTCCCGTGCCTGGCGGGCCACATCGTCCAGGACCTGCTTCTCGCGGGCAGGGTCGTCGATGGGGCTGCCGGTGCCGTACTTCGCGGCGGCGACGAGATCGGCGGTGGCCAGCCGCTGGGCGGCGAGATCGACCAGCGGGTGGAGCCGGGCGTACGACCCCGCGGTGGCGACGGCCGCGGACCGCTGCGACGGAGCGGCAGCGGCAACACCCCCGCTTCCGGCCAGCAGAGCCACACCCACGGCTCCAGCGGTGAACAGACGCCCGACGGACGCGGTAAGACGCACGGTGTTCTCCTCCGTATTCCTAGTCCTGCGCGAGGAATCCTGCCACGCGCCGCGCGAACCACTCCGGATCGTCCAGCCACGGGAAGTGCCCGCCGCCCGGCTGCACTTGGCACACGCCTCCCGGGAAGAACCCGGCGAACTCCTCCGCGTGCGCGGGGTTGGGCGCACCGTCGTACTCACCGGCGAGCACGAGCACCGGTGCCGCCAGACCGGCCAGGGCGGCGCGCGTGGCGGGCGGGTCGAAGGCGCCGTCGCCGTAGAACAGGGCGGCCGCCTCGGCGTTCTTCTCCCTCGCGCTCGCCTCCTGGTGCGCCCGCGCCGCGTCGTCCCAGCGGCCGTAGGCGAGGGGCACGATCGCGTCCCACACCTCGAGGGGGCTGCGACCGCCCTCGATCTCCTTCAGGGCGGCCTCGGCGGCCGGGTACCAGGGCTCGCCCTTGTGCGCCGCCGCGGCGTCACGGTGATCCCGCGCGCCCAGCGTGAGGCCGAGCGACTGGGTGGCCGGAGTGATCAGGACGAGGCAGCGGACCCGCTTCGGACGGCGGGCCGCGTACAGCGTGGCGATGTTGCCCGCCGCCGAATGGCCGAGCAGGTCGATCTCGTCGAGGCCCAGGTGCTCGCGCAGCGCCTCGACGTCGTCCACGAGCCGGTCGCAGCGGTACGTCGCCGGGTCGGCCGGCACCGCGGAGTCGCCCGTGCCGCGCAGGTCGAGCAGGATCAGACGGCGGTGCGCCGTCAGGCCGCCGAGGTCGCCGAAGTAGGCGGAGGCGCGCATGGGACCGCCCGGAACACAGAGCAGCGGCTCGCCCTCCCCCTTCTCGTGGTAGGCGAGCTCGGTCCCGTCGTATGCGGTGAATGTCGGCATGGGGGTGATCATCACATCTCGCGCCGCACCCGGACAATGCCGTTCGGCGGCAGCGCCCCAGCTCAATGCGGCCCTGCGCGATCTCTTGACGGCCGCCCCCGGGGCTGGATTACTGACCTCGACAGAAGATCCACGACCGAATGATCGGTCGCCCGTTTGGGACGGGAGAGCATCCATATGACGGCCATGCTGGACGCGGCGGAGCGCCTCGGGCGCGAGGAGCTCGAGGCGCTGCAGCTGGAGCGCCTGCAGGACACCTTGCTGCACGCGTACGAGAACGTTCCGTTCTACCGGGCGGCGTTCGACAAGGCGGGCCTGCGCCCCGACGACTGCCGTTCACTCGGCGACCTGGCCCGCTTTCCGTTCACGGCCAAGACCGATCTGCGGGACAACTACCCCTTCGGGATGTTCGCGGTCGAGCAGTCCGAGGTGCGGCGCCTGCACGCCTCCAGCGGCACCACGGGGCGGCCCACGGTCGTCGGCTACACCGAGCAGGACCTGTCGATGTGGGCGGACGTCGTCGCCCGCTCGATCCGCGCGGCGGGCGGCCGCCCCGGCCACAAGGTCCATGTGGCGTACGGGTACGGCCTGTTCACCGGCGGCCTCGGCGCGCACTACGGCGCCGAGCGCCTGGGCTGCACGGTGATCCCGGCGTCCGGCGGCATGACGGCGCGCCAGGTCCAGCTGATCCAGGACTTCCGCCCCGAGATCATCATGGTGACCCCGTCGTACATGCTGACGCTCCTGGAGGAGTTCGAGCGCCAGGGCGTCGACCCGCGCACGACGTCCCTCAAGGTCGGCATCTTCGGCGCCGAGCCGTGGACGGAGGAGATGCGCCGCGAGATCGAGGAGCGGTTCGCGATCGACGCCGTCGACATATACGGGCTCTCCGAGGTCATCGGCCCCGGTGTCGCCCAGGAGTGCGTGGAGACCAAGGACGGCCTGCACATCTGGGAGGACCACTTCTATCCGGAGGTGGTGGACCCGATCACCGGCGAGGTGCTGCCGGACGGCGAGCGCGGCGAGCTGGTCTTCACCTCCCTCACCAAGGAGGCCATGCCCGTCGTCCGCTACCGCACGCGCGACCTGACGCGCCTGCTGCCCGGCACCGCACGGACCTTCCGCCGGATGGAGAAGGTCACGGGCCGCACGGACGACATGGTGATCCTGCGCGGCGTGAACCTCTTCCCCACGCAGGTGGAGGAGATCGTCCTGCGGACTCCGGGCGTCGCCCCGTACTTCCAGCTGCGCCTGACCCGCGAGGGCCGCATGGACGCGCTGACGGTCCGGGCCGAGTCCCGCGCGGACACGACTCCCGAGCGGCGCGAGGCGGCGGCACGGGAGATCGCGTCAGCGGTGAAGGACGGCATCGGCGTCTCGGTGGCGGTCGAGATCGTCGATCCGGAGACGATCGAGCGGTCGGTGGGCAAGTTCAAGCGGATCGTGGACCTGCGGGACAAGTAGCGCCTGACACGTACCCCTACGACGCGCTGAAGCGGTCCCGCAGCTCCCGCTTGAGGATCTTCCCGCTCGCGTTGCGCGGCAGCTCGTCCACGAAGAGGACCCGTTTGGGCGCCTTGAAGTGGGCGAGCTTCTCGCGCGCGTGGTCGATGAGTTCGGCTTCGGTGACGTCTCCGTTGCGTACGACGACGGCGGTGACCGCCTCGATCCAGCGCTCGTCCGGCAGGCCGATCACGGCCGTCTCGGCGACCCGCTCGTGGGTGTAGAGCGCGTCCTCGACCTGGCGCGATGCGACGAGGACGCCGCCGGAGTTGATGACGTCCTTCACCCGGTCGACGACCGTGAAGTAGCCCTCCTCGTCCCGCACGGCGAGGTCTCCGGAGTGGAACCATCCGTCACGGAAGGCCTCCTTGGTCTCCTCGGGCTTGTCCCAGTAGCCCTCGCACAACTGCGGCGAGCGGTAGACGACTTCACCCTGCGTGCCGTCGGGCACCTCGGCGCCACGCTCGTCGACGACCCGCGCCTCGACGAAGAGGACCGGCCGCCCGCAGGAGTCCATCCGCCCCTCGTGCTCCTCGGGCCCGAGGACCGTGGCGAGGGGGCCGATCTCGCTCTGCCCGAAGCAGTTGTAGAAGCCGAGCGACGGCAGCCGTTCGCGCAGCCGCTCCAGGACGGGGACGGGCATGATCGACGCCCCGTAGTAGGCCTTGCGCAGGCCGCCGAGGTCACGGGTGGCGAAGCCGGGGTGGTTCGAGAGGCCGATCCACACGGTGGGCGGCGCGAAGAGACTGTCGGCACGGCCCGCCTCGACGAGCTCGAAGATCCGCTCGGCGTCGGGCGCGTCGATGACGGTGTTCTCGGCGCCCACCGCGAGGTACGGCAGCAGGAAGACGTGCATCTGCGCCGAGTGGTAGAGCGGCAGCGAGTGGACGGGCTTGTCCGTCTCCTTGAGGTCGAGCGCGGTGATGGCGCTGACGTATTCGTGCACGAGGGCGCGGTGCGTCATCATCGCGCCCTTGGGGAGGGCGGTGGTGCCGGAGGTGTAGAGCAGCTGGGCGAGGTCGTCGGCGCCGGGTTCTTCTCCGTCGTACGCCGCCGTGCCCGCGAGCCGCGCGAGCAGCGAGTCGTCCGCGTCGCGCAGGGCGAGCACGCGGACATCGCCGGGAAGGCGCGGGGCGAGGTCCGGATCGGCGAGGACCAGGGAGCTGCCCGACTGGCCCACGATGTACGCCAGGTCGTCCCCGACGAGGTTCTGGTTGACCGGCACATGGACCAGGCCCGCCCGCGAGCAGGCCAGGAAGCCGATGAGATAGGCGTCCGAGTTGTGCGCGTAGGCGGCGACTCGGTCACCGTGGCCGAGGCCCTCGGCGCACAGCGCCTGGGCCGCGCGCGAGACGGCATCGTCCAGCTCCGCGTACGTCCAGACCCGCTCGCCATGGCGCAGAGCCACTCGCCCCGGCACGCGCCGCGCGCTCCGCCGAAGGACCCCGTCGACCGTATTGCTGCGTACACCCGTCATGGCGTGATCCTGTGCCGCGCGCGTCGCGGTGGTCAAGGCTCCGGACGGGGCGCGAACTGGTCCGGTTTCGGTACTCGATCAAGTGACATACCGGTTGGTACGCTCAACCGCCCCTTCCCTCACTCCAGTTGGGAGGCACCATGCGTACCCGCACGAGACGCCTGACGGCCCTCGGCATCAGCCTGTTGACGGCCACGGCTCTCCTGCCGTCGTCCGGCGCCATCGCCGGCGCGGCGGAGGCGCGCGACGCCCGCCCCACCGGTGGCGGCCTGTCCGCGACCGTCCGCTACACCCAGTACGGCATTCCACACATTCTCGCCAAGGACTACGAGAACCTCGGCTTCGGCACCGGCTGGGCGCAGGCCGCCGACCAGGTGTGCACCCTCGCCGAGGGATACGTGACCGTGCGCGGGGAACGGTCACGTCACTTCGGCCCCGACGGCAAGCCCGACGGCTCGCTGTCATCGGCCACCACGAACATCTCCAGCGACCTCTACTTCGGCGGCGTCCGCGACACGCGCACGGTGGAGAAGCTCCTCAAGCAGCCCGCACCGGCGGGTCCGAGCGCCACCTCGAAGGAGTTGATGGCCGGATTCGCCGCCGGCTACAACGCCTGGCTGAAGCAGAACCGCGTCACCGACCCGGCCTGCAAGGGCGCCAAGTGGCTGCGCCCGATCAGCGCCCTGGACGTGGCACGGCAAGGCTTCGCCGTGCAGGTCCTGGGCGGTCAGGGGCGCGGCATCGACGGCATCACCGCCGCGCAGCCGCCGGCCGCGAAGGCCCCGGACCGCGCGCCGGACCCCGAGCGCACCGCCAGGGAAGCGCGCAGGCTCTTCTCGGCCGACGAGGCCGTCATGGGCTCCAACGCCGTCGCCTTCAGCGGGAAGACCACCGCGAACGGCAAGGGTCTGCTGCTCGGCAATCCGCACTACCCCTGGCAGGGCGGCCGCCGCTTCTGGCAGTCGCAGCAGACCATCCCCGGCGAGCTGAACGTCTCGGGCGGTTCGCTCCTCGGCACGAGCGTGGTGAACATCGGCTTCAACGGCGATGTGGCGTGGAGCCACACGGTGGCGACCGGCGTGACCCTCAATCTGCATCAGCTCACGCTCGATCCGGCCGATCCGACCACCTATCTGGTGGACGGGAAGCCGGAGAAGATGACGAAGCGGACGGTCGAGGTGCCGGTCAAGGACGGCAAACCGGTGACCCGCACGCAGTGGTGGACCCGGTACGGCCCGGTCACCACGGGCCTCGGCGCACAGCTCCCGCTGCCGTGGTCGGCGAAGACGGCGTACGCCCTGAACGACCCGAACGCCACGAACATGCGCGGCAGCGACACAGACCTCGGCTTCGGCAAGGCCCGCTCCACCGACGGGATCCTGAAGGCGCTGCGCGACACCCAGGGCCTGCCGTGGGTCAACACCGTCGCCGCGGACCGCAAGGGCCACTCGCTGCTCAGCCAGTCCCAGGTGCTGCCCCGCATCACCGACGACCTGGCCGAGCGCTGCTCCACGGACCTGGGCAAGGTGACGTATCCGGCGTCGGGCGTTGCCGTGCTCGACGGATCGCGCGGTGACTGCGCGATCGGCTCGGACAAGGACGCCGTGCAGCCCGGCATCTTCGGGCCGTCGAAGATGCCCACCCTCAAGGACGCCCCGTACGCCGAGAACTCCAACGACAGCGCCTGGCTCACCAACGCGGACCGGCCGATCACGGGTTACGAGCGGATCTTCGGGACGATCGGCACGCAGCGTTCCCTGCGCACGCGCGGCGCCGTGGAGGACGTCGCGGCGATGGCGAAGGAAGGCGGTCTGACGGTCAAGGACCTCCAGGAGCAGCAGTTCGCGAACCGTGCGCCGGCGGGCGACCTGGCCGCCGATGACGCGGCACGTGCGTGTGCCGCGCTGCCCGGGGGCAGCGCGACCGGCAGCGACGGCAAGGCCGTCGACGTACGCAAGGCCTGTGACGTCCTCAAGGCCTGGGACCACAGCATGAACACGGACAGCAGGGGCGCGCTGCTCTTCGACCGGTTCTGGCGGGGGCTCGTCGCCGCTGTGCCGAACGCACAGCTGTGGAAGGTGCCGTTCTCCGCCGCCGACCCGGTGCGCACCCCGAACACCCTCAACACGGACGCTCCGGGCTTCGCGACCGCGCTCGCCGACGCGGTGGCCTCGCTGGGCTCGGCGGGCATCGCCCTCGACGCGCCGCTGGGCAAGAACCAGTTCGTCGTACGCGGCTCCGAGCGGCTTCCGATCCACGGCGGCACCGAGTCGATCGGCGTGTGGAACAAGGTCGAGCCGGTCTGGGACGCGAAGGGCGGCGGCTACACCGAGGTCGCGCACGGTTCGAGTCACATCCAGGCGGTCGGCTGGGACAAGGGCCGCTGCCCGAAGGCGCGCACGCTCCTCACCTACTCGCAGTCGTCGAACCCGAACTCGCCGCACTACAGCGATCAGACGCGGCTGTACGCCGATGAGCGCTGGGTGACGTCGCGGTTCTGCGAGAAGGACATCATGGGCGATCCGAAGCTGAAGGTGGTCAAGGTGCGCGAGCGCCGCTGAGGACACCCTGACCGGAGCCGGGCCGCACCGCGTCTGTATGACGTGCGGCCCGGCTCTGTCGTGTCCGGGGGCGTTCAGTCTTCGGTGAGGCCGTCCTCGTACGCCGTGAGCGTGTCGATGAACAGCTTTCTCTCGGCCCCCGTGAGCGGCGCGAGCGCCTTGCGCCAGGCGACGGCGCCCCGGCCGAGCCAGGCGTCGATCGACGAGCGGTGCGCATCGGAGATGTCGACGATCCTGCGTCGGCGGTCGGCCGGGTCCTCCTGCCGCTCCAGGACTCCCTTGCGGCTCAGCTCACCGACCATCAGGCTCACCGTCGTCGGCGCGACCTCCAGGCGGGCGGCCAGTTCATTGACGCTCATCGGGCCGTCGAAGAGCAGATAGGCGAGCAGCGAGAGATGGCGGGGCGCGAGCGCCAGCGACTGGAGCTCTTCGGGGATCTTGATCCGCTTGACGCGTCCGACCATGCGCGGCATCAGCAGGAGCAGGGTCCGGACGGCGTCGTCGACCTCCGGACCGGCCTGGTCGCCGGTTGACACTCGCCACCCTCCTTAATAGCTTTGAGTTCAAAGCTATTTCGCTTTCACAGCAAACGCACCTGCGGTGCCGATGCTATCGAAGGGGTTCACAGCCATGCCCGAAGAGCCTGAACAGCCCGCGCAGCTCCCCTCCCCCGCCGAGTTCAACCGACAGCTCATGGCCGACTTCCGGGCGAACGGAGGCCAGGTCGGCGGCATGTTCACCGGCGCCCCGCTCGTCCTCCTGACCACGACCGGCGCCCGCAGCGGACGCCCCCGGAGCAATCCCGCCGTGTACGCACGCGACGGCGACCGGCTCCTCGTCTTCGCCTCCAACGGCGGCGGGGACAAGAACCCCGACTGGTACCACAACCTCCTGGCCGACCCGCGGCTCACCGTCGAGATCGCCGACGGCACGGGCGGCGTCGACCGCTTCCCGGCCACGGCCGAGCCGCTCGCCGGCGAGGAACGCGACCGCCGGTACGCGGCGCAGTGCGAGCGCGACCCGGCCTTCGCCGCCTACCAGCAGGGCACGGACCGCCCCATCCCCGTCATCGCGCTGCACCGGCTGAGCGCGGCCGACCCCGCACGGCACCGGGCGATCGCCGATCACCTGATCCGCGTCCACGCCGAACTGCGCGACGAGCTGGCCGACTTACGCAGGCAGGCAGCCGCCCACCAGACGGCATCCGGCGCCCTGCGCCCCGCGCCGTCCCTCGGCGAGCAGCTCACCCGCCACTGCCTCACCCTCTGCGGCGCGCTCCACGAGCACCACACCAACGAGGACGGCGCCTTCACCGAACTGGAGCGCCAGTTCCCGGAGTTGGCCCCGGGTATCGCCAGGCTGCGCGAGGAACACAAGACGGTCGCGCGGACGCTCGCCGAACTGGAGGCGCTCATCGCCGATCCGGACGCGGCCCCCGATCTGGTCGCCGAACTCGACCGACTCGCGTCGGGTCTCGAGCAGCACTTCGACTACGAGGAAGAACAGCTCCTGCCCGCGCTGTACGGCCGTCGCCCCTAGACCGCGCGCTCCCGGCCCTCCCAGTACGGCTCGCGCAGCCGTCGCTTGTAGAGCTTGCCGTTCGGGTCGCGGGGCATGACCTCGATGAAGTCGACGCTCTTCGGCCTCTTGTAGCCCGCGAGTCGGCGCTCGCAGTGGCCCAGGATGTCGGCGGCGAGCGCGTCGCCCGCCGAGTGGCCGTCCGCGACCTCCACGACCGCCTTGACCTGCTCGCCCCACTCGTCGTGCGGGATGCCGAACGCCGCGGCGTCCGCGACGGCGGGGTGGGTGAGCAGCGCGGACTCGATCTCGGCGGGGTAGATGTTCACCCCGCCCGAGATGATCATGTCGATCTTGCGGTCGCGGAGGTAAAGGTAGCCGTCCTCGTCCAGGAGGCCGAGGTCGCCGACGGTGAAGAAGTCGCCGATGCGGTTCTTCTTCGTCTTGGATTCGTCCTTGTGGTAGGAGAATCCGCCGGTGCTCATCTTCATGTAGACGGTGCCGAGTTCACCGGGCGGCAGCCGGTTGCCGTCGTCGTCGAAGACAGCCAGTTCGCTGATGGGCCAGGCCTTGCCGACGGTGCCGGGCCGCTTCAGCCAGTCCTGCGCGGTGGCGAAGGCGCCGCCGCCCTCACTGGCCGCGTAGTACTCCTCGACGCACTCGCCCCACCACTCGATCATCGCCCGTTTGACGTGGTCGGGGCAGGGCGCGGCGCCGTGGATGGCGTGGCGCATCGACGACACGTCGTACGCCGCCTTCGTCGCGTCCGGCAGGGCGAGGAGGCGGTGGAACTGGGTCGGCACCATGTGGGTGTGCGTGCACGTGTACGTGTCGATCAGGCGGAGCATCTCCTGGGGCGTCCACTTGTCCATCAGGACCAGCGGGTGGCCGATGTGCAGGGCTGCGCCCGCGAACTGGAGGACCGCGGTGTGGTAGAGCGGCGAGCAGACCAGATGCACATTGCCGTCGAAGGGCTTGACGCCGAAGATGCCGAGGAAGCCTCCGAGGTACGACTCCTCGGGGAGCTTGCCGGACAGCGGGCGCCGGATGCCGCGCGGGCGTCCCGTCGTGCCCGACGTGTAGTTCATGACCCAGCCGAGCGTGCGGTCGTCCGGCACGGACTCCGGCTGTCCGGCGAGGAGTTCGGTGTACGGACGGAAGCCTGTCACCTCGCCCACGGCGTACCGGTGCGTGGCCGGCAGCTTCGCCTCGTCGGCGGCGTGGGTCGCCGCCTGCGCGAACCGCTCGTGCGCGACGAGCACCTTCGCACCGGAGTCGGCGACGATCCAGGCGATCTCGGGTCCCACCAGGTGGTGATTGACCGGGACGAGATAGAGACCGGCCTGCGAGGCCGCGAGATACGCGGTGAGGAACTCGACGCCGTTGGGCAGCACGACGGCGAAGGCGTCGCCGCGTTCGAGGCCCGCGGCGCGCAGCCCGTGGACGAGCCGGTTGGTCGCCGCGTGCAGGCGCCGCGCGGTCCACTCCTCTCCGTCGGGCGCGATCAGGACCGCACGGTCCGGGTCGGCCTGGGCCTGCGCCCAGAAGCCGTTGGGGGGCGTGCTGCCCGGCGTGCTGCTCGGCGTGCTGCTCATGGGGACCTCTCCTCCGTCGTCTCGTCAGCCGCGTCCGGCGACGCGGTTCACGCGGTCGATGGCGCGCTCGAAACCGCGGGTCAGCTCGTCGAAGACGGCCTGGACGCTGCGTTCGCTGTTCATCCGGCCGACGATCTGCCCGACAGGTGTGCCGAGCAGCGCCTGGACCTCGTGCTTCTGGATGCGTGAGACCGCCTCGGCGACCAGGAGCCCTTGCAGGGGCATGGGCAGCGTGCCGGGCCCGTTCGGGTCGTCCCAGGCGTCCGTCCACTCCGTGCGCAGCTGGCGTGCGGGCTTGCCCGTGAGGGCGCGCGAGCGGACCGTGTCGCCCGAACCCGCTGCCAGGAGCTTCTCGGTGAGCGCCCGCGAGTGGAGATCGGCCTCCGTCGTGGTGAGCCAGAGGGAGCCGAGCCACGCGCCCTGCGCGCCGAGCGCGATCGCGGCCGCGATCTGCTCTCCGCTGCCGATGCCGCCGGCCGCGAGGACCGGCAGCGGCGCGACGGCCTCGACGGCTTCGGGCGTCAGGACCATGGAGGCGATCTCGCCGGTGTGGCCGCCCGCCTCGTAGCCCTGCGCGACGACGATGTCGATGCCCGCCTCCGCGTGCTTGCGCGCGTGCCGTGCGCTGCCCGCCAGAGCGGCCACGAGTACGTCGTGGTCGTGGGCGCGCTGGATGACGTCGGCGGGCGGTGAGCCGAGCGCGTTGGCGAGCAGCTTGATCGGGTAGTCGAAGGCGACGTCGAGCTGATTGCGGGCGACCTGCTCCATCCACCCGGTGATGCGCCAGCCCGACGCCTCCCCCTCGGCGAGCTCGGGTACGCCGTACTTCCCGAGGGTGTCCTTGACGAACTGCCGGTGCCCTTCGGGGATCATCGCCTCGACGTCGGCCTCGCTTACCCCCTCGACCTTCTTCGCGGGCATCACGACGTCAAGGCCGTAGGGCCGGTCGCCGACGTGCTCCTGCATCCAGTCGAGATCCCGGGCCAGCTCGTCGGGCGCCGTGTAGCGGACCGCGCCGAGCACACCGAATCCACCCGCCCTGCTGATGGCGGCCGCCACCGCCGGGAAGGGCGTGAAGCCGAAGATGGCGTGCTCGATCCCCAGTTTCCTGCTCAGATCTGTCTGCATGGCCGCAGGATGCCGCAGCCGTCCGGACGACGGAAGAGATTTTCTGATGCAGTGTCAGATCTTTGCCGGGCGCCCTCGGTTGACAGGGCCCGGCGGTGACATGAAAGTTTCAGCAGTCTCTTGTGATCCCGAAAGATAATTTCAGTTCTGGAGAGTTTCAGGAGGGGGCGCGGTCATGGCCGAGGACAGCGGGGCGGCGGACAGAGCGGGCGGCGGTCTCAGCCGACGCCAACTGGGTGCACGAGCCGTGGCGTTGGGCGGGGCGCTGGCGCTCGTGCCGTTCCCCGCGGGCCCCGCGGCGGCAGCGGAGTCCGCGGCCGGCGCCGGGCATCCGACGCTGCGGCCCGGCACCCCCGAGCGGGCCGGGCTGCTCGCCGGACATCTGCGGCAACTGGTCGCCGACGCCGAGCAGTTCCTCGGCCCATCCCCCAAGCACCCCTGGTATGCGGGCGCCGTCCTGCTCGCGGGCCGCGGCGGCACGGTCGCCCTGCACCAGCCCATCGGCAAGGCGGTGCGCTACGCGGCGTACGACGAGAAGACCGACACCGGCGTCGAGCTGCCCGCCGACCGGCAGATCACGATGGCCAAGGACACGGTCTTCGATCTCGCCTCCGTCTCCAAGCTGTTCACCTCGCTGCTCGCGGTGCAGCAGATCGAGCGCGGCAAGCTGGAGCTGGAGGCGAAGGTCGCCTCGTACCTCCCCGATTTCGGGGGCGCGGGCAAGCAGGACGTCACCATCCGCCAGCTCCTCACCCACACCTCGGGCTTCCGCGCCTGGATCCCGCTCTTCAAGGAGCCCACGCGCGAGGGTCAGCTGCGCCTCATCTGGAACGAGGCACCCCTCAACCCGCCCGGCACCAAGTACCTCTACTCGGACCTGAACCTGATCTCGCTCCAGCTGGTCCTCGAAGAGATCACGGGTCGTCAGCTGGACGCACTGCTCCACGACGAGATCACTGCTCCGCTCGGGATGCACCGCACGCGCTACAACCCGCCCGCCTCCTGGCAGCGGAAGATCGCTGCCACCGAGGACGCCCGCCTGCCCTGGTCGGGGCTCGACCGCGGCATGGTGTGGGGCGAGGTGCACGACGAGAACGCCTTCGGCTTCGGCGGGGTCGCCGGGCACGCGGGTGTCTTCTCCTGCGCCTGGGACCTCGCGATCCTCGGCCGTACGCTGCTCAACGGCGGGGTCTACGGCCGTTCCCGCATCCTCTCCGCCGAGTCCGTGAAGCTGATGTTCACCGACTTCAACACGGAGTTCCCCGGCGACGAGCACGGCCTGGGCTTCGAGCTCTACCAGCACTGGTACATGGGCGCGATGGCGACGCCGCGCACCGCGGGCCACACGGGGTTCACCGGCACGTCCCTGGTCCTCGACCCGACGACCGACTCCTTCCTCGTCGTCCTCGGCAACTCGGTCCACCCGGTGCGCAGTTGGCGCTCCGGTTCCGCCCCCAGGGTGGCGGCGGCGAACCGCATGGCACGCGCCGTTCCGGTACGTCCGGCACACGGGCGCACCGCGTGGTTCTCCGGCATGGCGAACGCGACGTCGGCCACCCTGACCCTGCCGCCGCTCACCCTCACCTCGGACCGGGCGCGGCTGCGGTGCGCGCTGTGGTGGGACACCGAGCCGGGCTCGGACCTGCTGGCGCTGGAGGCCTCGCGCGACGACGGCGCGACGTGGCAGCCCGTGCCGTTCACGACGGAGCGCAAGGGGTCGGACCCTCGGCAGCATCCCGACGGCACGGCTTCGGGTTGGTCGGGGCGCGTCTGGCACCGGCTGACCGCGGACCTCTCGGACCTGCGGGGCGCGGGGGTGCGGCTGCGCTGGCGGTACGCGACGGACCAGCTCTACGTGGGGCGCGGTGCGTACGCCGACGGGCTGCGGGTCGAGGACGGCGGCCGTACGGCGTTCGACGAGGCACGGCCCGCCGACTCGGCACGCATCGAGGCGGTGGGGTGGGCCCCTTCGGCCGACTGAGGGGCGGCAGCGGCAGGCCGGGAATGGGGCCTGCCCCCCAGGGCCCGTGCCTTACTCCCCCAGCGCCGCCATCGCCGCGTTGTGCCCGGGGATGCCGCTGACCCCGCCGCCGCGCACGGCACCCGCGCCGCAGAGCAGGACGTTCGCGTGCCGTGTCTCCACGCCCCAGCGGCCGGTGTCCTCCTGGGCGTAGGGGAAGGCGAGGTCGCGGTGGAAGATGTTGCCGCCGGGCAGGCGCAGGTCGCGTTCCAGGTCGAGCGGGGTCTTGGCCTCGATGCAGGGGCGTCCTTCGGCATCGGTGGCCAGGCAGTCGGCGAGCGGCTCGGCCAGGTGCGCGTCCAGCTGCGCCAGGGTCGACTTCAGGAGTTCGGCTCGTACGGCGTCGTTGTCGTGGGCGAAGAGGCGGGCGGGCGTGTGGAGTCCGAAGAGGGTCAGGGTCTGGAAGCCGCGCTCGACCAGGTCGGGGGCGAGGATGCTGGGGTCCGTGAGGGAGTGGCAGTAGATCTCGGACGGCGGCGCGGCGGGCAGCTCACCGGCCGCGGCCTGGGCGTACGCGGTCGCCAACTCCCCGTATCCCTCGCCGATGTGGAAGGTCCCGGCGAAGGCCTCGTGCGGGTCGACCGAGGTGTCGCGCAGCCTCGGCAGCCGTTCGAGCAGCATGTTGACCTTGAGCTGGGCGCCTTCGGCCGGAGTGGGCGCGGTGTCGCCGACGAGGGCGGCGAGCTCCTGCGGTGAGGCGTTGACCAGGACGTGCCGGGCGGCGACGGTGGCTTCGCGCTCGGGCGTGCGGTAGGTGACCTCGGCCGTCTGTCCGTCCGAATCGATCCGGGTGACCTCGTGGTCCGTGGCGAGCTCGGCGCCCGCCGCCCTGGCCGCGGCGGCGAGGGCGCCGGTGAGCGCGCCCATGCCGCCGATGGGTACGTTCCAGTCACCGGTGCCGCCGCCGATGACGTGGTAGAGGAAGCAGCGGTTCTGGCGCAGGGAGGGGTCGTGGGCGTCGGCGAACGTCCCGATGAGGGCGTCGGTGAGCACCACTCCGCGCACCAGGTCGTCGTCGAACCGCTCCTCGATGGCGGCGCCGATGGGTTCCTCGAAGAGCGCCCGCCAGGCGGCTTCGTCACCGACCCGCTCGCGCAGCGCCTCGCGCGTGGGCAGCGGTTCGGTGAGCGTGGGGAACACCTCCTTGGCGACCTGCCCGGTCATGGCGTAGAACGCACGCCACGCCTCGTACTCCCGCGGACCGCCGGTGAGCCGCTCGAACGCGTCCCTGGTGCGCGCGTCGCCCCCGCCGACGAGCAGTCCGGAGGGCTGCCCCGTGCGCTCGGTCGGGGTGTAGGAGGAGACGGTGCGGGTGCGCACCCGGAAGTCCAGGTCGAGGTCCCGCACGATCTTCCGCGGCAGGAGGCTGACCAGGTACGAGTAGCGCGAGAGCCGGGCGTCCACTCCGGCGAAGGGGCGACTGGACACCGCGGCGCCACCGGTGCCGGAGAGCCGCTCCAGGAGGAGGACGGAGCGTCCGGCGCGGGCGAGATAGGCGGCGGCGACGAGTCCGTTGTGACCACCGCCGACGATGACGGCGTCGTATCGATCGCGAGGAGGCATAGGCTCTTGGTAACACGTGTGGGGCAGGAGCGCCCCAAAGGGGCGCGGGGAACTGCGCGATCAA
This sequence comes from Streptomyces sp. NPDC047525, assembly GCF_040643025.1. Taxonomy (NCBI): domain Bacteria; kingdom Bacillati; phylum Actinomycetota; class Actinomycetes; order Kitasatosporales; family Streptomycetaceae; genus Streptomyces; species Streptomyces sp. NPDC047525. The sequence goes on along the minus strand of NZ_JBEYTL010000002.1, from coordinate 16,419 downwards.
CCACAACGCACCCGCAGACGACCTGCATGCCTCACCGCCGCGGCGAGCAAACACACCCCCACAGCACAGCGCGGCACCGCTCGACGCGCCCCCGCGAGTCAGTGCCCCCCGGAGGCCCGCTGCTGCCGCAACGCGGCAACCCGGCGGTACAGCTCCACCGCTTCCGTCCCACGGCCCAACTGCTCCAGGCAGTGCGCCTCGTCGTTGCGGCTGGCGAGGGCGTCGGGATGGCCGGCGCCAAGTACCTGCTCACGCGCGGCAGCGACCCTGCGGTACTCGGTCAGGGCGTCGGCCCAGCGGCCGAGCCAGCCGAGGCCCACGGCCACCTCGCGGCGGCTGACCAGGGTGTCCGGGTGGTCTCCGCCCAGGACGCGCTCGCGTATCGCGCAGACGTCCCGGGCCTCGGCCAGGGCTTCCTCCCAGCGGCCCTGGCGGCCGAGGTTGACGCCGAGGCCGTGCCGGGCGCGCAGCGTCTCGGGGTGGGCGGGGCCGTTCACACGGGTGCGGTCGTCGATCAGGTCGCGGTACAGCTCAAGGGCCTCGCCGCTGCGGCCCAGCCGGCCGAGGCTGATGCCCACCTCGTACCGTGCGGCGAGGGTGTCGGGGTGGTCGGCGCCGAGCGCCCGCACCCGCGCTTCGGCGACCTCGCGGTACGTCTGGAGCGCCTCGGGCCAGCGGCCCAGCTGACCCAGCGCGTAGGCGACTTCGTAGCGGGTGACGAGGGTGTCGGGGTGCGTGGCGCCGAGGACGCGCGCGCGGGCCGTCGCGACCTGGCGGGCCAGTCGGTAGGAGTCCTCCAGGCGGCCGAGCCTGCTGAGGTTGTACGCCAGGTTGTGCCGGCAGCGCAGGGTGTCGGGGTGGTCGACGCCCGCGGTGCGCTCCCGCACGGCCAGGACCGACGTGTACATCTGGTGGGCCTCGAAGTGCCGCCCCAACTGCCCCATGACGTACGCCATTTCCTGCCGGGCGGCGAGCGTGTCGGGGTGCTCGGGGCCGAGCGTGCGCTCCCTGCCCTGGGCGACGCGGCCGTACTCCCGCAGGGCGTCCGCCGCGCGGCCGGTGCGGCTGAGCGTGAAGCCCACTTCGTACCGGCTCGCGAGCGTGTCCGGGTGGTCGGGGCCAAGGGCGTGCTCCCGCTCGGCGGCCACCGCGCGGTGCACCTCGCCCGCCTCGGCCCAGCGGCCGAGGCGACCCAGGCTCAGGCCCGCGTTGTGGCGGCTGACGAGGGTGGCGACCACTTCCGGTGACGGCGTGGGCCGTTCGGGCCTGAGCGGCGTCGCGGTCCGGCGTGCGTCGGTGCGCGCGATCCACTCGCCGGTCAGGCCCGCCGCCGCGTCGGGCGGGGTCGTGCGCAGCTCGGACGCGCCGTTCGCCTTGTGCCCGGTCGTCATGCCGCGGGTCCACGAGGGCAGCCGCGGCTCGCGCGAGGGCGGCTGCTCCGGGCGGCGCACGGGCGGGGTGACGACGGTCGGGACGTACGTGGGGACGGTGCGCCCCGAGACGATGCGGCGCCCCAGTTCACGTGCGTCGCTCGGCCTCTCGTCCGGCTCCTTGGCGAGCAGGTCGAGGACGATCCTCTCGAAGTACTCGGGCAGCTCGTCGCGGCGGCTGCGCGGCGGCTCGGGCGCCGTGTCGCGGTGACCGACGAGCACCGCCCAGGCGTCCTCCAGGTCGAACGGCGGCGCCCCGGTGGCGATCTCGTACAGCACGCACCCGAAGGAGTAGAGGTCGCTGCGCTGGTCCACCTGGGAGCCGCTGATCTGCTCGGGCGACATGTAGTGCGGGGTGCCCATCGCGATGCCCGTGCCGGTCAGGCGGGAGGTGAAGCCGATGTCGTGGCCGAGCCGGGCGATGCCGAAGTCGCAGATCTTCACCGTGCCGTCCGTGAGCCGCATGATGTTCGCGGGCTTCAGGTCCCGGTGCACGATGCCCTGTTCATGGGTGTACGCGAGCGCGGAAGCCACCTGGTCGGCGATCTCCACGACGTCCACGACGGGCAGCGGATGCTGTTTGTTGTCTTCCAGGAGCTGACTGAGGTTGCGCCCTTCGAGCAGCTCCATGACCAGATACAGGACGCCGTCGTGCTCCCCGAAGTCATGGACGACGGTGACGCCGCGGTGCTGAAGCGCCGCCGCGACGCGTGCCTCGCGCCGGAACCTCTCGCGCAGCACGCGCGTGAAGGACTGGTCGTGCTGGGGCCCCATGGGCTTGAGGCACTTGACCGCGACCCTCCGCCCGAGGGACTCGTCGCGCGCACGCCACACCTCGCCCATGCCGCCGCGCCCGATCAGGTCCAGCAGCCTGTACCGGCCCTGGATCAGCCTGGTTTCCGCCATCTCCCGCCGCCGCCCCCGTTGCCTCGCTCTGCCCTCCCCGGCCCGTCCAGTATGGCTGCCCGCCTGTCGAGTTTGTACGGGGCAGGCCGGGCGCCGGGCCCGAGCCTGGCCATGGCGCGCAGAATGTGCTTCGGCGGAAGTTGCCAGCGTAGACGTGCGGGAATGGTGCGCAGGATGGTGCCGGTGGTGACGAGCCGCCGGGTCACGGTGGCGGGCGGCGGTGCCGTCCTGCCGTACAGCTCGTGGGCGTACGGCGGCAGCGAGGCGTAGGCCAGATTCGCCACGCGCCGCCACAGCAGGGCGCGCGCCGGAACCAACAGGGGGTGGGCCGGCGGGCGTTGGAGGAAGTCGTCGACGTCGCGCGCCTCGGGTCCCGCGGCCAGTTCGGGCCGGACCCGCTCGAAGTACGCGGCGAGTTCGGCGGTCGATGCCGGTACGTCGGCGGGGTCCAGGCCGACCAGGCGGGCGCTCTCCCGGTGCTCGGCGACATACCGGTCGGCGAGCGCGTCGGTCAGCCGGAATCCCGAGCGGCGTGCCACGTGCAGATAGGAGTCGATCTCGGCGCAGTGCACCCAGAGCAGCAGGCCGGGCTCGTCGACGCCGTACCGCTCCCCCGTGTCGGGGTCGGTGGCCGTGAGCATCGTATGGATCTTGCGGACTCGGGCGCCCGCCTGCTCGGCGACCTCCGTGGTTCCGTACGTGGTGGTGCCCACGAAGCTCGCGGTGCGCATGAGGCGGCCCCAGGCGTCCTTGCGGAAGTCGGAGTTCTGCATGACGCCACGGACCGCCCGAGGGTGCAGAGCCTGCAGATACAGGGCGCGGATCCCGGCGACCCACATCATCGGGTCGCCGTGCATCTGCCAGGTCACGGACGAGGGGCCGAAGAGCCCCGGGTCGGCTTCCACCCGGCGCCCCGATACCGGGCGCCCCGATGAGGATGCCTCGCGCATACAACCACCTCCTGACCGCAGGCTACGCCGCCGACCGTGGCCTCAACCCGCCTTGAGCACCTCGGGGTTGGCGCAGTGCTCCAGCGGCTCGCCGCGCAGGAAACGGCCGACCTCGGCGGCCACGATGTCCGCGGCCTTGTGCGCGACCTGCTGGCTGCCGCCCGCGATGTGCGGGGTGAGGACGACTCCGGGGGCGGTGAGCAGCCGGGAGCCGGCGGGCAGCGGCTCCTCGGGGAAGACGTCGAAGCCCGCGCCGGAGAGGTGGCCCGAGTCCAGTGCGTCGCAGACGGCGTCGTAGTCGAGCAGCGCGCCGCGGGCGCAGTTGACGATGATCGAACCGCGGGGCATCGCGGCGATCTGCGCGCGGCCGATCATGCCCTTGGTCTCGTCGGTGACCCGGGCGTGCAGGGAGACGATGCGCGAGCGGCGCAGCAGTTCGGCGAGGGAGACCTGTTCGGCGATGCCCGCCAGCGCCTCGGGGCGAACGTAGGGGTCGTGCACCAGGACCTCGGCGCCCAGGGCGCGCAGGACCTTGGCGACGCGGCTGCCGATGGCGCCGTAGCCGATCAGTCCGACGGTGGCGCCGTCGATCTCGATGCCGCAGTTGTCGTAGTCGTAGTAGTCGCCGCGCCAGGTGCCCTTGCGCAGGTCGGTGTGGGCGTCGCCGACGCCGCGGGCGGCGGCGAGCAGCAGGGTGAGGGTGTGTTCGGCGGTGGCGGTGGCATTGCGGCCTGGGGCGTAGCAGACGGCGACGCCGTGCCGGGTCGCTGCTTCGAGGTTGGCGTTGACCGGGCCGCCTCGGCTGGTGCAGAACAGCTTCAGGTCGGGGCAGTCGGCGAGGATGCGCTCGGTGAGCGGGCCGTGCTCGGTGACACAGATCCGCACGCCCTGGAGCGCCTCGATCATCTCCTCCTCGCTGCCGGACGCCTCGATGACCTCGGCGACCGGTCCGAACGGCGTGTGCGGCCAGGGGAACTGGAGCTCGCGGACGTCCAGCGGCAGCTCCCCGGCGGCGGCGCGCACGGCCTCGGTGAACAGGCTCGGGCGGATGAAGTGGTTGCCGGCGGCGAGGACGGTGGTGCTCATGGGCGGGTGTCTCCTGAGGGGCGGTGCGGTCGGGTGGCCGGTCGGTGGGTCAGTGGACGTCGGGGATCTGGGTCGTCGCGGGGGTGTTGAGACGCAGGAGTGCGGTCTGCCCGTCCTCGATCCGGATCTCCGTGAGGGCGCCGTTGAGCAGCTGGGGGAAGACCCGGCGGTAGTCGGCGAGCGGGATGCCGAGGAGATGGCAGAGCGTGACCCGGACGAGGGTGGAGTGGGCGACGAGGAGGACCCTGCCGTTGGGCTGTTCGCGGGCGATGTCGGCCAGGCAGTCGGCGGCGCGTGCGGCGGCCTTGCGCGGGTCCTCGCCGCCGGGGAGGTGGTGGGCGACCGGGTCGTCGAGGAAGGCCGCGAGCTGCTCGGGAAAGCGCTGCCGCATCTCGTCCCTGGTCAGGCCGTCGCCCTCGCCGAAGTCGAGTTCGCACAGCCGCTCGTCGACGCGCGCGGTGAGGCCGCAGGCGTCGGCGGCGGGGGCGGCCGTGAGCCGGGCGCGGGAGAGCGGGGAGCTCCAGATCGCCGTGAGCCGCGCGCTGACGGCCCACTCGGCGAGCGCGGCTGCCTGCTCGTGTCCGTGCGGGGTGAGGGGCACGTCGGTGCGTCCCGCGTAGCGGTTCTCCGCGTGCCAGGCGGATTCACCGTGGCGTACGAGGATGAGGTCGGTCACTGTGCTGCCCTCCTGCGGGCGTGGTCGGCCACGGTCTGGTCGAGCCAGCCACGGCGGGTGAGTTCTGCGATGAAGCGGAGGTAGACGGGGAGGTAGCGGGCGGTGCGGGCCGGTGACGGGTGGATCTCCTCGCCGATCCGGACCATGGCGGCGGCCGCCTCCTGGAGGCCCACGCCGGAGGATGTGGCGGCGAGCACCGCCATGCCGATGGCGCCCTCGGCCTGTTCCGGCAGGCGTACGGGACGCCCGATGACCTCGGCGCGAAGGCGGCACCAGTAGCGGTTGCGGGCGCCGCCGCCGGTGAGGGTGAGCGGTCCGTCGACGGGGGCGCCGAGGTGGTCGAGGTAGTCGAGACAGAGCCGCTCCAGGCAGGCGACGCCGAGCAGTTGGGCGTGGAACTCGGTGGCGCGGTCGGGGACGGTCCCGAGGGTGAAGGGCTGGGCCTGCGGGGCGCGGAAGGGGAAGCGTTCGCCGCCGGTGGACACCAGGGGGTAGGTGACCGCGTCCGGGTCGAGCGCGGCGGCCCGCTCGGTGAGCGCGTCCAGGTCATCGCCGTGGAAGTGCCGGGAGATGACACCGGCGCCGCTGCTGGATGCGCCGCCCGGCAGCCACCTGTCGCCCGGTCCGCGGTGGCAGTACACGACGCCCGCCGGGTCGCGGACCAGGTGTGTGCTGGTGCCCTTGAGGACGAGGGTGGTGCCGAGCACCGAGTTCCAGGCGCCGGGTTCCAGGGCTCCGGCGCCGATCTGGGCGGCGCAGCCGTCGGTCATTCCGGCGACGAGAGTGGTGCCTTCGGGGATGCCGGTGGCTTCCGCGGCCTCGGCGCACACGGTGCCGAGCACCGTGCCGGGGCGTACGACGTCGGGCAACAGGCTCTCGGGGACGCCGAGTTCGGCCATGGCCTTGTGCGGCCAGCGCTCCTCGACCAGGTGGTAGCCGGTCTTGAGGGCATGGCTTGCGTCGGCGGCGACCTGGTGTCCGGCGAGACGCCAGGTGATCAGGTCGACCTGGTGGAGGAGCCGGGCTCCCGCTGTTGCCGCCGCCGCGTCGTGGTCCAGGAGCCAGCACAGCTTCGGCAGCGCCCAGGACGGCTGCATGCTGCGGTAGCCGAGCTCCCGCCAGACCTCGCCGCCCGCTTCGTTGACGGTCGCCGCCTGGTCGGCGGCGCGCCCGTCGTCGTACATCAGGGCGGGGGTGAGCGGGCGGCCCGCGGCGTCGGCGAGCAGGATCGTGCCGGAGGTGCCGTCGATGGCGAGCCCGCGGACGCGCCGCGCGTCGAGGCCGCTCAGCGCCTCGCGGCAGGCGGCGGACAGTGCGGTCCACCACTGCTCGGGATCCTGCTCATGGCGTACGCCGTCGCGGTGGCTGGTCAGCGGCCGGGAAGCTGCGGCGAGGAGCTGTCCGGTGCCGTCGACGGCGACGCAGCGGGCGCTCTGGGTGCCGAGGTCGAGGCCCAGCCAGATGCCGTCGAGGGAAGCGGGGGCAGGGTCGGTGGAACGGGTCTCAGACATCGATGCCTCCGGGGGCGGTGCGGTGGTCGTCGTCTCCGTGCGGGGGTGCGCCCGGCCCCGCCGCACCGCTCCCTTGCCATATCGCGCCGCCCCGCCAGCCGGCCTCGCGGGAGATGGTGCGCCGGCCGATGAAGTCCTCGTACAGGGCGGCGTAGAACTGGGCGCGCTCCGGGTCGGGTTCCCAACTGCTCTGCATCCGGACGTATTTGGCGGCAGCGGTGTGCATGCTGCTCTCGGCTCCGGAGCGGACGAGGCCGGTGAGGAAGGCGCCCTTGGCCCCCAGTTCGGTGTCGCCGGAGCGGGCGGTCGGCACTCCTGTCGCGTCGGCGATCAGCGCGCACCACGCGTCGCTGTTGGCGCCGCCGCCGCACAGCCGCAGCTCGCTCACGTCCGTACGGGCAGCGGCCAGCGAGTCGCGCAGGACCAGCGAGAGCCCGTCGAAGACGGCGCGGGCCAGGTCGGCGCGCGAGTGCTCGAGGGACAGACCCCAGAAGGAGCCGCGGGCGCGCGGGTCGAGGAACGGCGCACGTTCACCGGCCGGGGAGAGATAGGGCAGGAACATCAGCCCGCGGGCGCCCGGCTCCGACTCGAAGGCCAGCTGCGCGAGCTCCGGCGGCCCGGACGTCCCGAGCATCTGCGCGGCCCAGCCGAGGACTTCGGCGCCGTTGAGGGTCGGGAAGGCGCGGAGCACCCGTTCGCGGCCGCGGTAGGCGATGTTGATGCCGGACGGTTCGCCGCTGGTGTCGACGTCCGTGCGGACGATCTCCGTGCACAGGGTGGTGCCGAGGATGCTGCACGCCTGGCCGGGGTTGACCACGCCGACGCCGCGGGCGGTCGCGGCGATGTCGTACGGGGACATGACCACCGGAAGTCCGGCGGGAAGGCCCAGTTGGCCCGCGGCGTCGCCGGTGATCTCGGCGATCCGCTCGGACTCGCCGAGGACGGTGGGCAGGAGTCGGCGGTAGGCGCTCAGGCCGAACAGGTCCAGGATCTGCGGGTCGTAGTCCCCGGTGGTGTGGTCGAGGAACGGGGCCGAGGCGTCGGACTCGTCGCAGGCGCGGACACCGGTGAGACGCAGGAAGAGCCAGCCGGCGGCGGTGAGCGACGTGGCGGAGCGCGCGAGGCGGTCCGGGTCGTGGGCGGCGAGCCAGCTGAAGAGGGCGTTGGGCATGCCGGCGCAGGTCAGCGAGCCGTTGCGGCGGAAGGCCGCTTCGAGGACTCCCTCGCGCTGCCAGGCGGTGAGCAGGTCACCGGCCCTGCCGTCGGACCACAGGATCGCGGGCCCCGTGGGGCGGCCGTCCTCGTCGACGAGCCAGGCGCCGTCGCCCTGGGCGGTGAAGGACACCAGCCAGACGGGGTCGGCGAGGCCGGACAGGACGCTGCGGACGGTGTGCACGACGGCGTTCCACACGGCGTCCATGTCCTGTTCCGCCCAGCCGGGGTGGGGCCGCAGGACTTCGGTGGCGAGCCGCGCGACCGCGATCTCCTTGCCCTGGTCGTCGAAGACGACCGACTTGATCATCGTGGTGCCGACGTCAATGGTCAGTACGGACATCAGGTGGGTCCTTTCACGCCGGGGCCGAGGCGGTGGCGGGCGCGGCGTCCGGCGAGGCACTGGCCTTCTCCGCCGCACCCGCGTCGTCCGGCAGCTTCAGGAAGAGCGCGAGCACGGTGCTCACCGCATGCATCCCCGCGAAAATCCAGACCACCCCTGTGACGCCGAGCGGCCCGACGAAGACGGCGACGACCGCGGGGCCGACGAAGGTGCTGGCTCCCGCGCCCAGGTTGAGCGCGGCGAGCGCCTGTCCCTTGTGCCGCGGCTCCAGCGAGGGCACCAGTGCCGAAAGCGGTACATATCCGGCCAGCGTAGCGCCGTAGAAGGCGGCGGCCAGCAGGGCGAGAGGGAAGTTGTCGCCCGCCGCGTTCGGGACGTAGAAGAGCAGCAGCGTGCTGACGGTGCATCCGGCGCCGCCGAACCAGGCGATGGTCCTGCGCCAGCCGAAGCGGTCGCCCACCACGCCGAACAGCAGGTTGGCGAAGATGTTGGTCGCGAACATCGCGCTGAGCAGGTGCAGCCACTCGGTGAGGCTGAAGCCGACCGTCTTCGTGAAGTGGATCGGCATGATCACGAAGAAGCCGAACTGCGAGGCCGTGTTGATGACCCGGGCGAGCGAGCCCGCGCCGACCCGGGGGTTGCGCCACAGGACGGTGACGCTGCCGACGAGCGTGGCGAGCGGCCCTTCGCCCTCGCCGCGCTGCCGCTTACCGCCCCGGTCATCGCGGACGAGGAGCAGGGCGATCAGGCCGCCCGCGGCCACGAGGGCCAGCGCCGACCAAAGGGTGGCGTACGCGCCGATCTGCGGGATGAGTCCGCTGGCGACCAGCGAGCCGAGGGTGGGCAGACCGCCGGTGAAGGCGAACCAGAACCAGCCCATGGCCGTGCCGAGCCGGGCGCGAGGCGCCACCGAGGCGATCCAGACCAGGAAGCCGTAGGCGAAGAGCGGGTAGCCGAGGCCGCGCAGGCCGTACCCGAGCATCATCAGCGGATAGCTGGTCATGGGGATGGCCAGGACGAGGAAGAGCAGCTGGAAGACGCCCCAGATGCCAAGCCCTGTCCACGTCACGCGGCGCGGGCCCCACAGGTCGGAGAGCACTCCGGAGAGCCAGGCGGCGATGGCCGCGGCGCCTCCGTAGACGGTGAACAGGAGCGCGACCCGGGGCTGCGAGATGCCCTCGTCGATCAGGTAGGGCGAGAGATAGCCGGACTCGACCCCGTCTCCGATCATGAAGAGGAGCAGCCCGAGGTAGCCCCAGGCGAGGGTCGGCGGAATGCCCAGGCGTGTGATCAGCGAACGCGGAGGAGGGGGCAGAGAAGTCATCATCGACTCTCCCCTTTCTGCGGCAGGGGCAGGAGGGACGGACGAGCTGATGGAACAGCTGGCCGGAAAGGCGAGTCAATGGCGGCCGAAATCTTCCCATCGGGGCGGCGACCTGCCGTGTTGCGTCGCATCGGAGCCGCTCGCGGACGCCGCACTCGCCCGGCGGCGCGCGTTAAATCCGTGCGAACATAACGCGGCGAGTTCACACACGTGCCGCGCACGGCACAGGCAGAGCCCTGGCACCGCACAGGGCACGGACACCGGAGGGAGCGCTGCGATGGACCGGGTCGAGGCGCAGGAGGAACGGCGACGGCAGATGCGTGAGGCCGTCATCGGCCGCGGCTTCGTACGGACCGCGGACCTCGCCGAGGAGTTCCGCGTCAGCCTGATGACCGCGCACCGCGATCTGGACGCCCTCCAGGCACAGGGCTGGCTGCGCAAGGTGCGGGGCGGTGCGACCGGGCTGCCGTCGGCCCAGTTCCACGGCAGCGTCGCGGAGCGGATGGCGACCATGGCGCAGACCAAGCAGCTCCTGGCGCGGGCCGCGGCGACCCTCCTCGTGCCGGGCCAGACGGTGCTGCTCGACGACAGCACGACCTGCCTGCTGGTTGCGCACCAGGCCACCGAGCACACCCCGCTGACGGTGATCACCAACTCGCTGCCGGCCATCACCACGCTCGCGAAGGAACCCGGCATCTCGCTGATCACGCTGGGCGGTGCCTACTTCCCGGCGTACGACGCGTTCATGGGCCTGCACACCGCGGACGCGGTCCGCGCCTTTCGCGCCGACGTCCTCTTCATGTCCACGACGGCCGTCACCAACGGCCGCTGCTACCACACATCGCCGGAGACGGTGCAGGTCAAGCGGGCGATGATGGAGTGCGCGGCGCGCCGGGTGCTGGTCGCGGACCACACCAAGTTCTGCAAAGACGGTCTTTACGCGCTTGCGCCGCTGACCGACTTCGATCTGCTGATCGTGGACGACGGCCTCGCGGCGGAGCAGGTTCGGGCGGTGCGGGCGGCCGGGACCGAGGTGATGGTGGTCAACTCCGGCCCACGCCAGGCAGATCCGAGGTCAGATAGGAGATGACCATGTCCCCCAGCATCGTCCTGTAGTGCTCGCGGCGGGGCGCCTCGGTGAGGTCGCGGCCGAAGAGCGCGCGGAACGTGTGCCGGTTGGAGACCCGGAAGAAGCAGAACGAACTGATCATCGCGTGCAGGTCGACGGCGTCCACCTCGGCCGTGAACACGCCCTGCTCGCGCCCGGTCTCGAGGATCGAGGCGATAACGTCGATCGCCGGGGAGCTGAGGGAGGCCAGGCTCGGTGAGGCGCCGATGTGCTGCGCCTCGTGGATGTTCTCGATGCTGACGAGGCGGATGAAGTCCGGATGCGCCTCGTGGTGGTCGAAGGTGAGCTCGGCAAGGCGGCGGATGGCGGACACCGGGTCGAGATGCCCGACGTCGAGCTGCTGCTCCTCGTGCCGGATGACCTTGTACGCGCGCTCCAGGACCGCGGTGAACAGCTGGTCCTTGCTGCCGAAGTAGTAGTAGATCATCCGCTTCGTGGTCCGCATGCGGGCGGCGATCTCGTCCACCCTGGCCCCCGCATACCCCATGCGGGCGAACTCCTCGGTGGCCACGTCGAGGATCTCCCCCTGCGTACGGGCCGCGTCCCGGGTGCGCTTGGCGGGCGGTGACGACGGGGGGACTGCGGCGGCCATGCGGCTCCTCAGGGCGGACTCATCGGCGCCGGTCAGTCTAACCTCGGGCCGCCCCGGGGCTTTTGTGGCCGGTCGCCGACGTCCCCGGAGATCCAGGAGGTCACGCCCCCTGCTGGTGAAGATGCTGGGCGGCGAGCCGTACGGCCGCGTTCTGGGCCCCGTACCCCCGATAGCCGCCCGTGCGCTGCACCAACTCGAAGAAGACCCGCCCGACCGTGGCGGTGTAGCAGTGCAGGAACTCCCCGTTCTCGTCGCGGTCGTAGAGGATGCCGAGCTCCGCCAGCGTGGCCAGGCGCTCGGGATCGAGATCGTGGCGTGCGTCGAGGTCGTCGTAATAGTTGGCGGAAATCGGCAGCAGGCTCGCGCCGCGCTCCAGGAGGCGCCGGGCGGCGCCGACGATGTCGTCCGTCGCCAGCGCGATGTGCTGCAGGCGCGCGCCATCGGCGTCCGGCGCCGGCGCGATGTTGAGGACGATGCGCACTCCGCCGTCGGGTGACGCGACGGCCCGGCTGCGCACCAGGCCGTAGGGGTCGGCCAGATCGAGGCTGCCGTCCGCCTCCAGGCCGAGGACGCCGCGGTGGAACAGCGATGCCTCGTCGAACTGGTGCCAGGGCTGGGTGAGGGCGATGTGGTCGATACGGCGGATGGCGGCCGCGGACGGCTCTCCCCGCTCCCTCTGCTCTCCCCGCTCTCCCTGCTCTCCCGGAAGAGCGCGCGACGGCAGTTCGGTGAAGTCCCCGGTCCAACTGATGTGGTCGGCCTGCTCCGTGCGGCAGAAGAAGATCTCCGTGCCGTCGGGTGCGGCCACCGCGTCGAGGGGTGCGTCGAGACGGGCGCGACGGCGCGGCACCACGGGGGCGAGCACGGCCTCGGCGCGCCGTGCGGCTCCGTCGGGGTCGGGGGTCTCCACCCCGATGGCGGTCAGCGCCGGATCCTGACGGCGGCCGCTGACACCGGTGTTGAGCAGGATCCGGGCATCTCCCTGTTCCCACAGCTCGACCGGCTTCCAGGTGTGCCGTGCGGTGTGGGCGAAGCCGAGGGCGTCGAGCACGCCGCGCAGGGGTTCGGTGTCGGCCGCGGTCAGCTCGGCGAAGGCGAAGCCGGAGGGCGCGGACGCGGCGGGGAGCACGGACAGACCGGCCGACTCCTCCAGGAGGAGCAGCGAGCGGAGCGCGTCGACGGCGGTGGAGGCCGCCCCTGCCTGCCGGAAGACGTCGTTGAACACCTCGAGCGACAGGGGCCCTTGGTACCCGGCCGCCACCGTCGCGGCCACCAGAGGGGCGAGGTCGAAGCCGCCCTGGCCGGGGAAGCAGCGGTAGTGGCGGCTCCACTGGAGGACGTCCATGGCCATCAGCGGTGCGTCCGCCAGCTGAAGGAAGAAGATCTTCTCGCCGGGGATGTCCGCGATGCCCTTGGGGTCGGAGCCGCGGGAGAGGATGTGGAAGCTGTCGAGGCAGGTGCCGAGGGCGGGATGGTCCGCCTGCTCGACGATCCGCCAGGCGTGGTCGTACGTGCTGACGTGCCGGCCCCAGGCGAGTGCCTCGTAGGCGATACGGATGCCGTGGTCGGCCGCCCGGTCGGCGAGCAGCCCCAGTTGCTCGGCCGCGAGGGCGTCGTCGTCGACCGACTCCGGGGCGACGCTGGAGCAGACGAGGAGCAGATCCGCACCGAGGCGCTCCATCACGGCGAACTTGCGTTCCGCGCGCCGCAGATTGCGGGCGAGAGCGTCGGCGGGGACGGCCTCGAAATCGCGGAACGGCTGGTAGAGGTCGATGCTCAGGCCGAGGTCCGCGCAGCGCAGCCGGACCTCCTCAGGGCTGAGCGGGCTGCCGAGGAGATCGTTCTCGAAGATCTCCACACCGTCGAATCCGGCGGTGGCGACGGCGGTGAGCTTCTCGGACAGCGGACCGCTGAGCGAGACAGTGGCGATCGAGGTGCGCATGGTGTCCTCCTGTCGGGTCAGGGCCGGTCAGGCCGGGAAGGCGGCCAGATCGCCGAGGTCGGCGAGCATCGGTCCGGTGTGCGGTTCGAGTCCGGTGAAGAGCCGGAAGGCGTCGGCCGCCTGGAAGACGGCCATGCCGCCGCCGTCGAGGGTGCGGCAGCCGATGGCGCGGGCCTCGCGCAACAGCTCGGTCTCCAGCGGCCGGTAGACGACCTCGGCCACCCACAGGCCGGGCCTGAGCAGCGAGACCGCGAGGGGCAGGCCCGGGTGGGCGACCATGCCGGTCGGTGTGGCGTGGACGAGGCCGTCCGCGGCGGCGAGGCGCTCGGCCAGTGCCCCGGCCGGCGCGCACTGCGCACGGCCAGGCCCGAAGCGCGCGGTCAGCGCGGCGGCCAGGGTGGCGGCACGGGCCGGATCGTTGTCGACCAGGGTGACCCGGTCGACACCAAGGTTCAGCAGGGCGTGTGCCACGGCGGCGCCCGCCCCGCCGGCGCCGAGCTGGACGACGTCACCGGTCGGCGCGTCGGCCAGACCGCGGGCGAAGGACTGGGCGAAGCCGGTGGCATCGGTGTTGTGCCCGACGGCGCGTCCGTCCCTGAAGACGACGGTGTTCACGGCGCCGAGCTCGGCGGCCTCGGGGGAGAGCTCGTCCAGGTGCTCGATGACCAGCTGTTTGCAGGGGTGGGTGATGTTCAGCCCGTCGAAACCGAGGCGGTGGGCGGCGCGCACCAACTCACCTACGCCCTCGGGGGCTACGCCCAGGACGTCGATGTCGAGGGTGCGGTAGATGAGGCGCACACCGTGCCGGTCCGCCTCGCGTTCGTGCAGGGCGGGGCTCAGGGAGGGGCCGATACCGGAGCCGATCAGGCCGGTGAGGTACGAGGTCATCGAGTCTTCCTGTTGGTCGGCCGGGCACGGTTGATCGTGGCTCGGCGGAGCGCCCCCGGCGCGGCAGCGCTCCCCCGGCGTGTCCGGCTCACAGAGCGGCGGCCTCGCGGGCCTTCGCCGGTGTCTTCGCGTCCCCGGGGCGCAGGCCGAGATCGGCCGTGGGCACGCGGTGCGTCTCGCGCCCGGTGGCCACGGCGATGGCGCAGATCGCGCAGAAGGCGGCGGTGAAGGTCGCGACGCCGACCCACCTGTCACCGTCGGGGCCGTCGATCTGCGCCGCGAAGGTCACCGCGAAGCCGGCAATGGCGAACCCGATCTGGGTACCGATGGCCATGCCGGAGAGCCGGACCCTGGCGGGGAACATCTCGCCGTAGAACGAGGGCCAGATGCCGTTGGCCGCGCTGTAGACGACGCCGAACAGCAGCACTCCGGTCACGAAGACCAGCGGGTAGCTGGCGGTCGAGATCGCCCACAGATAGACGAAGATCATCACTCCGCTGCCGATCGCCCCGACGAGGAAGACGGGCCTGCGGCCGATCCGGTCGGAGAGCCTGGCCCAGAGCGGGATCGCGAGGAGAGCCACCGCGTTGGCGCTTCCGGCGACCCAGAGCATGCCCGTCTTGTCGAGACCGACCGCGTCACTCGTGGCGTACGAGAGGGCCCACACGGAGAAGATCGTGCTGACCGTCGCGATCAGCGCCGCCGCGACCACCCGCAGCACGTCGGCCCAGTGGTTCCTGAGCAGCTCCGCGAGAGGCATCTTGGCCACCGCCTGGTCGGCGGAGACCTGCTGGAAGACGGGGGTCTCCTCCAGGGTGCGGCGGATGACGTACCCGGCGACCGCGACGAGGGCGCTCAGCAGGAACGGGATGCGCCAGCCCCAGGTGTAGAGCTGCTCGTCCGGCAGCGCGGCGACCGGCAGGAACACCAGGGTCGCGAGGAGCTGACCGGCCTGGGTCCCGTTGAGGGTGAAGCTCGTGTAGTAGCCGCGCTGGTCTTCCGGCGCGTGCTCCAGTGTCATCGCGTTCGCGCTGGCCTGCTCACCGGCCGCGGACAGGCCCTGGAACACCCGCATCAGCACGAGCAGCACCGGGGCGACGGTGCCGACCTGCGCGTACGTGGGCAGGCAGCCGATGAGGAAGGTGGAGAGCCCCATGAGGATCAGCGTCCACACCATGATCTTCCGACGCCCGAGCCGGTCGCCGAAGTGACCGAGGACGAGAGCCCCGAGGGGGCGGGCGGCGTAGGCGACACCGAAGGTCGCCAGGGAGATCAGGGTGGCGGTGGCCGGGTCGTCCGGGTCGAAGAAGACCTTGGGGAAGACCAGGGCCGCGGCGCTGCCGTAGATGAAGAAGTCGTAGTACTCCAGCGCGCTGCCGATCCAGGCGGCGAAGGCGGCCTTGCGTGGCCTGCCCTGAGGCGGCACGGCCGACGCCTGGTCGGCCGGCGGGTGAGCGGACACGTGAACTCCTCGGGGGAGAGCAGCGCAACCACCCGCTGGGGCGGCTGCGAGGGGACGGGGGCCGGCGCTGCTGGGGGGAACGCCGCAACGGACGGGTGGCGAGCGGTGCGCACCCGGCACTGCTGTAGTTAACGCACTAGATAGTTAATTAACGTGGGTGTGATGCTGGCCCGCCCCTCGGGCCGTGTCAATACATCCGGCCGTAACAGACTGGCCGGATCCCATCGGGCGCCTTTCGGGGGCGGCCCCGAGAAGGGCCCCGTCGTGTTCTGCGATGGCCATGCGGTTCTGCGATGGCCATGCGGGCACGGACGTGCGTGGCGCAGCACGGCCGGCGTGCCGACTCGCCTCGAAGTGGTCCTGAAGATGCCTGCGGCGCTGGGCAGGGTCAAGGCAGAGCGCGGGCACTCCTCGTCGCCGCGGGGATGCAGCCTTCCCTGGCTGCGGACGGCTGGGCAGTGACCACCTTGCGGCCGGGCGCGGCCCCGCACCATGCCGTCGCACGAGCCGTGCTGGAACTCGAACAGCCGTCAGGTGGACACTCCCTGGACGAATTGCCGGGGCCGAAGGGAGCGGTCACCTAGCCGCGGTCACCGATGAGCGGCCAGCACTGCCGCGAGGCCCTCTTGCAGGTCCTTGACGAAATACTCGGGAACCTCCAACGACGGGAAGTGGCCCCCGGTTTCCGGCGACCTCCATCGGACGATCTGCCGGTACCGCTCCTGTGCCCAGGGGCGCGGACACTTCTCGATGTCGCGGGGATACATGGTGATGGCCGACGGGACGTCGACCCGAAGTTCGGGGTCCAGGGAGTTGTGGCTCTCGTAGTAGATGCGGGCCGCCGATGCGCCGGTCCGCGTCAGCCAGTACAGAGTGACGTCGTCGAGGATCCTGTCCATGGAAATCGTCTCGAACGGGCTGTCTTCGGTGTCCGACCACTCGGCGAACTTGTCGAGGATCCAGGCGAG